>VXMH01000030.1 GCA_009841235.1 Caldilineaceae bacterium SB0661_bin_32
CCCCCGCAGCGCCGAAAACCGCCCCTCAGCCATCGACAGGATGAACCGGGCTCCCCCCAAAAACTGGACAAAACCTGCCAGAATCGGAGATCTCAGACGGCATAATTGTACCTGTTCTGCTTGGCATCGCGGATCTCTTCGGCGCTGCCGATGGATCGGAATTGCCCGGATAGGGGGCTGAACGTACACTTTCGGGTTTGAAATACAGATTTGACCGCAATGCCCAACCCCTGTTCCCAAATTTTGTGGCAATTGGCACAGCTCAGGGTTGATCCCTGATGTTGATCTGTGGTACACTATAGCCAAATGGACGGATTAGACTGTCGCAGTTCTTGAATCCGCCCCTATTACGCACGCCATTTTGGCACCAGGAGGATGACCATGGCAGACACAAATAACCTTTCCGGTTCTTCTGGGACACTCTCAGACAACCTGAACGGGCATGTGCCGTACCCGGGTATCCCTACAACGACCGATGGAGCCGGCTCCGTCGTCTGGGCCGAGACACACATAACGCAGGCCGCTTGCGCTTATCCCATCACTTCATCGACAACGATGGGTGGAGGCTACGGTGCGGCGGTTGCCAACGGCGCTCGCAATCTTTGGGGCGACCAGTTGATGTTCCTGGAGCCGGAGTCCGAACACAGTGCCGCGGCGGCTTGCGAAGGTTTCGCCGTCGCCGGCGGACGTGTCAGCAACTACACGTCCGGCCAGGGCCTCATTCTGATGCACGAGGTCCTGTATACGATTTCGGGCAAGCGACTGCCGGTCGTCTTTCACATTGGCGCACGCGCTTTGACAAGTCACAGTCTGAACGTTCACGCCGGCCACGACGACGTCATGTCGGTGTCCGATTCCGGATGGGGCATCCTTTTCGGACGGACGGCCCAGGAGTCGGGCGACCTGGCGCTGATCGCCCGCCGCGCCGCCGAAGACAGCAGGACCCCTTTCTTCAACGTCCAGGATGGATTCCTTACTACGCACACGGTCGAAGACGTCCTGCTCTGCGAACCGGAGATGATGAAGGACTACATCGGCAAGCCCGAAGACAAGCTGGTCAACCTCTTCAACCCTTATAATCCGGTGATGACCGGTGTTGTCCAGAACCAGGACAGCTACATGAAAGGGAAAATCGCGCAGCGCGACTACTACTCGCAAGTGGGCGACGCCGTGCAGAACGCGATGGACGAATTCTACCAGCTTACGGGCCGCCGCTACCGGATGCTCGACACCTACGGCATGGAAGATGCAGAGTACGCCATTGTCGGAATGGGCTGTATGATTGAGACGGCAAAAGCGACGGCCGACTACATCCGGCAGGAAGAAGGCATCAACGTTGGCGTCGTCCATATCACCTGCTACCGGCCGTTCCCCAGCCAGGAGATTGTGGAGACGCTCAAGCACCTGCGCGGGTTCACCGTCCTGGAGCGGATGGACGACCCGATTGCGCCGAACAACCCCGTAACGAACGACATTAAGGCCGCATTTGCGGACGCATATACCGGCAGCCAGGGGTTCCCGGCCATCGACGATATCCCCAAGATCTTCAGCGGGTCGGCCGGCCTGGGCAGCCGCGATGTGCGGCCGGGCCACTTTATCTCCATCGCCCGCAACATGGTGGAGGAAGGGCCGCGCTTCTTCGTTGTCGGAATCAAGCATGACCTCGCTCTGCCGATGAATGGGGATCCGGACGTCCGTCCCAAGGGCGCATTCTCAATGCGCGGCCATTCAGTCGGAGGCTTCGGCTCGGTTACGACGAACAAGGTTATTGCCACGATCGCAGGCGACATCTTTGGCAAGAAGGTTCAGGCATATCCCAAGTATGGCTCGGAGAAGAAAGGGCTGCCCACAACCTATTACTTGACGGTGGCGGACGAGCCGATTCTAACCCATTGCGAGCTCAACAACGTCGAGTTCGTGCCCATGAACGACATCAACGCCTTCTTTACCAGCAATCCGCTGGCTGGGATTCAGCCTGGCGGCACGCTTTTCGTGCAGACGAACAAGTCAACGCCGGAAGATGTGTGGGCCAATGTCCCCCCCAAGTCCAAGGACCTGATCCGGGAGAAGAATCTGCGGGTCGTGGCCGCGGACGGGGCAAAGATCGCCCGAGAAGAGGCCCCGGTGGCCGACCTGGAAGTGCGAATGCAGGGTATCGTCCTGCTGGGTATCTTCCTGCAGGTGACGCCGTTTGCGGCTGATGCAAATCTCGACGATGAGGATGTTATGGAACGCTCCGAGCAGGCGCTGCGCAAGTACTTCGGTAAGCGCGGCGAAGCTGTAGTTCAGGCAAATATGCGCTGTGTAAGACGAGGCTACGAAGAGGCCTTCGAGATTCCGTCGGAGATTATCGCGCAGGATATTACCTCGCCGGTACTTGTGCCCGGCGCAGAGATTACGCTGTTTTCCTAGTCGATCGACGGCATCAGGGGCACTGGTGCTCATCCTACTTGAAAGGCGGCAACTCCTATGGGTGTTACGGTAAATACCTTCGATATCCGAAACCTGACGCGAACGTCAAACGGTCACAGTTCAAGCGATCAATCCGTTGATGTCGCCGACCCAACGGTTGAAGGCGGAAATGGGTATGACAGCGGCTTTGAAGCGTCGATCATTGATGCCCACGACTTTTTCGAAAGGGTCGTTCAGGAGTACAACGAAGGTCCGGGCCCGGATTCGCTCGAGGCCGACATTGGCGTTGCCCGCTCGGTCATCCCCGCCGGCACCGGCGCCTATCGCGATTTCAGCTACATTGCGCCGGAGATTCCCGAGTACATCCAGGAGAACTGCACAGGATGCATGAGCTGCGTCACCCAGTGCCCGGACACCGCCATTCTGGGCAAGGTCGTGACAGACGACGTGCTCGGTGAAGCGTTGGGCGACATCGAAGACGACGCCGAACGCAGTTTCATGTCCGGGCAGTTCGCCGAAACGAATAAGTTCTACAAAGTGCCGGCCAAGAGAAAGAAGACGCCCGGAAAGTTCGGTATCTTTATCGATCCCACCAAATGCAAGGGATGCGCCGAATGTGTCGAGGCGTGCGATGACCTCGGCTACCATGCTCTGAAGATGATTGAGAAGGAAGACACGACCGTTCCCATCTACCAGAAGAGCATCGATTTCTTCCGCAAGCTGCCCCCGACGCCGCAGGAGTTCATCAACGAACGCGTGGCCGTCGACATGATGCTGGCCGAGCAGAGCATGCTGTACGTCGGCGGGGCCGGTTCCTGCGCCGGTTGCGGAGAAGCCACCGCAATCCGCATGTGGCTGGCCGCTCTTGGCTACAAGTACGGATCGGAAAATATCGGCATCGCTGCAAGCACCGGCTGCAACACGGTATACGGCAGCACCTACCCTTACAACCCCTACATCGTACCCTGGAGCAACTCGCTCTTTGAAGACGGCCCCACATTCGCGATGGGCCTCCGCATGCGCTGGGACCAGCTTGGCTGGCAGGACAAGCAGCTTTGGGTAATGGGCGGCGACGGCGCCATGCTCGACATCGGCTTTCAGGCGCTCAGCCGGATGCTGGCCAGCGGCATGAACATTAAAGTGCTCGTGCTGGATACGCAGGTCTATTCGAACACAGGCGGCCAGACCAGCACGGCATCCTTCACGGGCCAGGACTCCAAGATGTACTCGCATGGCAAGGTTCTGGCCGGCAAACAGGAGATGCGCAAAGAGTTGGGCCGCATCGCCATGATGCACCCGCACACCTATGTCTCTCAGACCGTTCAGTCCGTACCCAATCACTTCTACAAGTCGATCCTGGAAGCCGCAGAGTTCGAAGGCCCCGCCATCGTCAACGTGTTTACAACCTGCCAGCCTGAACACGGCGTTGCCGACAACATGGCGCGCCACCAGGCAAAGCTGGCCGTAGACAGCCGCGCCTTCCCGATGTTTGTCTATGACCCGCGCAAGGGCGATACGATTCGCGATCGTCTCAGCCTTCAGGGAAACCCGGCGGTAAAGGAAGACTGGTACACGATCAAGAAGACCGGAGAAACGATCGACTTTATCACCTTCGCCCGTTCGGAAGGCCGGTTCTCCAAGCAGTTCGACAAGGAGGGCAACCCGTCTGAGGTCCTGATGGCAGCCCAGGCCGACCGGCTTGCGAACTGGCATCTATTGCAGGAAATGGCAGGAATTCGCTAGATGATGTCTGCTCCAGCGTTGAAGCGGTTTCTCAGAACACGCGCGAGGAATTGGAGATCAAGATAGAGTCTCCTTGCCGAGAATCGCGTTTCCAGACGAAGAACGTTACGTAACGGGGTGCGGCGACGCACTCCGTTTGTTTTGTGGGCAGGGCGAATCCGCGACGATTCGCTCGAGAAAAGCAGACCCGACCGTACTGTATTGGACAAGGACCATAGAGAATGAAGCCGGCCGACCACGCCCCTGAAGCAGCGACCACTGATGAAGCCGCCTTGCCGGCGACGGCCGAGCCGAGGTCGGACGGCCTCCGGAATCCGGCGTCGATCACCACGGACGTCTTGCCGTCGGACTCGGCTTCGGAGCTCGTTGTTCCTGCCCTTCCGACCGACTTGCTCCTGGAAATGTACCGAAAGGCGGTGACGATCCGGCTCATGGAAGAGGCATTGCTGGCGGCGGCGGAGGAGGGACAGATCGGCGGCGCGATGCACACTGCCATCGGTCACGAGGCCAATGCAATCGGAGCCGCCTACGCGCTGCGTCCGGGTGACTACGTTACCTGTACCTACCGCGGCCATCACCATGGCCTGGCATGGGGCATGGATCCCGGGCGGGCCATTGCGGAAGTCATGGGCCGCAGCGACGGCTTCGCCAAGGGCAAAGGAGGCTCGATGCACTTCGTTTCTCCAGAGCTCGGCATGATGGGCGCGAACGGCATCGTCGCCGCACAGGTGCCCCACGCGGCCGGCCTGGCCCTGGCCAGCTACTTGCGAGGCGAGGAACGGGTGGCCATCACCTTTTTCGGTGACGGCGCGCTGTTCCAGGGGGTGATGCACGAGACATTTAACATGGCTTCAAAGTGGAAGCTGCCGCTTATATTCTACTGCGAGAACAACCGCTACTCGGAGATGACGCCCATATGGCGCACCTCGTCGATCGAAGACATCTTCCTGTTCCCGCGCGCCTACGGCATGGCGACCGTGCAGATCGACGGCAACGACGTGGAGGTCGTCCACGCCGCCGTAAGCGAAGCTGCAGAGCGTGCAAGAACCGGCTCCGGGCCCACCTTCATCGAGGGCATCACCTACCGCCTGGCAGGACACATGGCAGGCGATCTGGAGACCTACCGCCCGCCCGAGGAGGTCGAGAGGCAGCAGACCTACGAACCCCTGACGGTCTTGCGCCGGAAGCTGCGCGCCAGGGGCGTCGATGAGGACCAGATCGCCGAAATCGACGAGGAGGTCGACGAGAAGATAGACGAGGCCGTGGCGTTCGCGGAGAATAGCCCGTGGCCCGACACATCGGAGACATATCTGGACGTCTTTGCCGGCTCCGCATCCGGTGGCGCTTGAGAGCTGAGCCTTTCAAGCCTACGGCTGACCCGGCAGACACGATCAGAACGCGATAACAGATTATGCGAAGAACGACTTATATACAAGCCATAAACGAAGCGCTCAGAGAAGAGATGCAGCGGGACGAAGATGTCTTTCTCATCGGTGAGGACGTCGGCCACTACGGCGGGCTGTTCCGCGTAACTCGCAACCTTCTGGACGAGTTTGGCGAGAAGAGGGTGCTCGACACGCCTATCAGCGAACAGGCTTTCATGGGAATGGCACTGGGTGCGGCAACGGTGGGTATGCGTCCCATCGTCGAGCTGATGTATATGGACTTCACATTAGTTGCCGCCGACCAGATCTTCAATCAGATAGCAAAGTACAGGTACATGACCGGCGGCTTGCTGAAGGTCCCTCTGGTGATCCGGGGCCAGCAGGGCGGAGGCAAACGTTACGGCTCTCAGCATAGCCAGTCGGTTGACAGTCTGTATGCCCACTTTCCCGGAATCAGAGTTGTCGCCCCTGCAACGCCTTATGACGCCAAAGGCCTGCTCAAGACAGCCATCCGAGACGACAATCCGGTCGCCTTCCTGGAGCACAAGATGCTCTACTTCACACGTGGGGAGGCGCCGCCGCCGGAAGAAGAGTACCTGATTCCAATCGGAAAGGCCGATGTGAAGCGGGTTGGAAAAGATCTGACAATTGCTACCTTCAGCTTCTGCCTGTTACAGGCCCTTGAAGCCGCGGAGACGCTCAAGGATGAACACGGCATCAGTTGCGAGGTTGTTGACCTGCGCACGGTCGAACCGCTGGACACGGAAACGATATGGGAATCGGTAGCCAAGACCGGGCGTCTGCTGGCCGTTCACGAATCCTATGCGAACTGCGGCGTCGGCGCAGAACTCGTGGCCCGGGCATACGAAGAGGCGCCAAACCTGCTGCGCGCGCCTGCCCGCCGCCTGGGCATGGCGCCCGTGTCGATCCCGGTTTCTCGCGTCCTGGAAGAGGAGGCCCTGCCGTGGAAAGACGAAATCATTGCTACTGTTCTGGATATGGAGCGGCGCTAGAAAGGCACATCAATGGCTACAGAAGTTACTCTGCCTGATATGGGAGAGGAAGTTGAGGACGTGACCATCAGTCGCTGGCTCGTGAAGGAAGGCCAGCAGGTCAGTGCCGGAGACCCCCTCCTGGAGATTGCAACCGACAAGGTGGACACAGAGATTCCGGCGCCCGCGAGCGGAACCCTTCTGTCAATTCGTTTTGGCGAGGGAGAGATCGTCGATCTGAAGGCGGTCATTGCGGTCATCGGCGAGGCGACGGCGGAGAGTATCCCGGCGCCGGTGCAATCTGGTCCTGCGCCAGCTGTCACCGGATCGGACCAGGCTGCCGCGACAGGTTCGGGGGCCAACCTTACACATACCCAATCGGGCAGCGTGCAGGACTCCAGGGGCAAGGAAGTCTGGGCCACACCTGTCGCCCAAAGGATTGCGGCGGAAGCAGGCATTCCTCTGTCTGCCATTCCCGGGCGCGAAGGCGAGCAGATTTCAAAAAGTGACGTTGAGGCATACCTGAGAGAAACAAGCAATCCCGGCCGTCAGGATCCTGATGCCGGGGCCGCAGGCGGGACGGACAATCAAGGAGATTCTCAGCCCCCCGACGACTCGGTTGCCTCCCTTGAGCTGCGTCGACTGGCCGCGACCTACGACATCGATCTGCGAGAGGCTTCAGGTGGGCGGCCCGTCGGTGCCCTGACAAGGCGCGAGCTGATCGAATATGCGCGAGAACATAAAGGGCTGTCCCACCTGACCGCCGCGACGATCGACCATGCCCCCAAGCAGTCGCCCATACCCTACAGGGACAGGCCTGCTGATCCGGATCAGGCAGCCAGAGGGGATGCCGCTCCCGGGCAGGAAGCAGTGAACGAAACGCTTGTACCCCACAGCCGGATGCGCCAGATCATCGCGAGGAACATGGTACAGAGTGCCTTCACGGCGCCCCACGTCACAACGGTGCATAGTGTGGACATGGGTACTGTGACCGGTCATTACCAAGTCCATAAGGCTGAATTCGCCCAGCAAGGTGTACGGCTGACCTTGACCGCTTACATCGTCGCCGCCGTCGTGAAGGGCCTGAAGGCAGTGCCGGCCGCCAACGCCGAATGGACGGAGGAGGGGCTGAAACTCAAGCATATGTACAACATCGGCATGGCGGTGGCTCTTCCCGCCGACGAAACTGGAGTTGGGGGACTGATCGTGCCCGTCATTCGCGACGCCGGCGACATGAATCTGCTCGGAATCGCCCGCCAGGTAGCCGACTTGGCGGCCCGCGCTCGGGAGAATAAGCTCACGCCTTCGGAAACCCAGGGCGGCACATTTACATTGACAAACTATGGAACTTCAGGGAGCCTTTTCCAGACGCCGGTGATACTGCAGCCACAGGTCGCGATTCTTGGGACGGGTGCAATTGAAAAGAGGCCGGTGGTCGTAAGCAGCAGCAAACCATACGAAGCAAGTGTGGACGACTACCTCGCCTTTCGACCGATGATGGATTTGGCCCTCAGCTATGATCACCGCGTCCTGGACGGGGCCAGCGCCGACGCCTTTTGCGGGGCTGTCAAACGTGAAATAGAGGAATGGCCGGAATCGACCTAGCCCAGCTGTTTTCTGTGGAAAAACGCGTGCGGCTCTGCTTGTCTTTGGAGGGGCTCTTCAATCGGTCCAGGTAGCAGGGACCATCATTTCTGCAGCCGATTCAACTCTGGCGCTGCAAGAGTTGACTGGCCAGTCCCAGTAGCAGGGAACTGTCGGTTTTGGCGTCCAACTCCTCTTGAAGAGCCTGCGTTCCCTCGCTGTGGTAGCGACGAACTTGCTCTTCCGACCAGCTCTTCGCACCGGCCCTGTCCAGTAACGCTATCGCATCCGGCAAATCTTCCTCCTTGACGCCGCGTCTCCACAGAGACCTGATTCTCCCGCCGAGTGTCGGATGCTCCAGACCATAAAGCAGGGGCAGACTCTTTTTGCGTCTCAGGATGTCGTTGCCGGCCGGCTTGCCCGTCACTTCAGGATCGCCCCAGATTCCCAGAATGTCATCCTGGATCTGAAACGCCATTCCGATGTTGTGACCGAACTGATGCAGACATTCTGACTTGCGAAGTCCAGCGCCGCCGAACAGCGCCCCCAGTGCCAGCGACCCGGCAATCAAGGCGGCTGTCTTGCCTTCAATCATGCGCAGGTATTCGGCGACGGTCACTTCTTCTCGTTCCTCAAAGCTCAGGTCGAGGTGCTGGCCCTCCGTCAGGCAGATACAGATCTCGATAAAGCGGTCGAAAGCCGTGAGCGCCCAACCGCTGCCGTCTGCTGAAGCCGACAAGACGTCAGTTGAGCTGTTTTCCTTTGACCTCAACAGGGCGGCATACGCGAGCGCGAACATGCCATCGCCCACATTGATCGCCTGGGGCACGCCCCACAGCGCCCACAACGTTGGCCGGTGGCGGCGGGTATCGTCCCCATCCTGGATATCATCGTGGACCAGAGAAAAATTGTGCAGGATTTCAACCGCCGCTGCAGCGGGCAAGGCGCAGGTTGGGTCTCCTCCGACCGCGGCACAGGACATCAGACAGAGAAGAGGGCGAATACGTTTTCCTGCGGCAAGAGCGATGGGGCGCAGTGCCTCGTCTGCCCACCCCATGTGATAGTGCATCATCTCGTAATGGTACGCCAGCAAAGGATGGCGGGTCGCCAGAACTGCCCGCATCTCTTCCTCAATGCGCGGCAGCCACAGTGAGGCAAATTCGTCTAAGGCTTTTGCATTCGAGCTCGCCGAGGCTCCGGAGATCGCAGGAACAGGGCCAGCTGAGGCGTAGGCCGGCCTATCTTGACTGTGCCCTTTCTCGCTTCCTGACAGATCGGTTCGAACAGATTGATACGACGAGGGGGTTATGCCTTGAGTCAGTTCGGTCTTGGAAACCAGCACACCTGGCCGGCGCAGCTCCTCGATATTGCGGGAGCCGCTGGCAAACATCGCGATTCGGAGTTCCTCGACCAGCAGGTCGATCTCTTCTACCACTGCTTCCGCAGATTCAACCGCCTTCCGTAGAAACGGCGCCGCCAAGCCTACCAGATCTGCGCCGAGTGCCGCTGCTTTGGCGATATCCTGACCGCTTCGAATGCCTCCGCTCGCAAAGACCGGCAGGTCCGGACGGCCGGCCTCTTCGCGGGCAGCCTTAACCAGTGCGAGGCTCATGGCTGTAGGGATGCCCCACTCGCGAAAGGCCGCGGCCAGCCTGCGCTGACGGTCAGTCGGGGCCCGGTGCTTTTCCACTTCGCTCCAGGAGGTACCTCCGGCGCCGGCCACGTCGATGGCACTGATGCCTGCGTCGATCAAGCCGCGCGCAGCCTGCTCGCTGACGCCCCAGCCTACTTCCTTCGCGATAACGGGGACGCCGACCAGTGCACAGACCTCTTCAATTCGGGAGAGCAGCCCACCCCAACGACTGTCACCTTCAGGCTGCAGTACCTCTTGCAAGGGGTTCAGATGGAGGATCAATGCATCGGCTTCTACTATTTCCACGGCGCGGCGGCATTGATCTACTGTGTAACCGTAATTGAGTTGCACTGCGCCAAGATTGGCAAAGACCAGCGCGTCCGGCGCATACGTTCGGACGGAGAAGGAGGCTTCTGCTTCGCTGTCTTCGAGGGCAGCGCGCTGGCTGCCAACACCCATGGCCAGGCGCTTCGACTGCACCGCCTCTGCCAGACGGCGGTTAATGAGTCCGGCTCGCGCAGTGCCTCCGGTCATGGAACTGACCAGGATGGGCGCGCAAAGGCGCTTGCCAAAGAGGACGACACTGGCGTCTACAGCTTCAAGGTGGATCTCAGGGAGGGCCTGGTGGATGAATTGGTAATGCTCGAAACCTGTTGTCAACTGCCTGAACTCGACATCCTCCTCCAGATTTATGCGTATGTGGTCGTCTTTTCGACCTGCAGTGGACAATCAAGGCCTCCCTCTGGCCGCTCCACGGAGCGGAATAAGCAACTCAGTACTGAATTTCGTAACTCTCTTTCGATTCTAGTGTTATATGATTTATAATGCAAGACATTCGCATTAAATTCTGATAAGGCAGGTCGACCAAAGGGGGTACGAGTATGTCAACAACTTTTGAGCAGGTTCGTGATATCATAGTGGATCAGCTGGATGTCGATCCCGATGAAGTAACCGAAAATGCCAAGTTCAAAGAGGATTTGGATGCTGACAGTTTGGACCTGGTTGAGTTGATAATGTCCTTCGAAGAGGAGTTTGGCGGCGAGATCAGCGATGAACAAGCCCAGGAAATCGAGACGGTCGGCGATGTCGTGAGGCATCTCGAGGCACAGGCGGTCTGAGTTGTCTGTTGTGCACAGCCTGTATATCCGGAGCGAGTTGTGTATGCAACTCGCTCTTTCTAATTGGCGAAATAGAGTGTGGAGGGAGCAGGAGTAGTGGCGTCCCGTTCCTGTAGTGATGCAGAAGTAACTTTGCTGATTATCGCCGGAGGCAACAGCCGCCGAATGGGCGACGACAAACTGTTGCTACCTGTGCCGCCTAAGGGAATCCCTCTGGTTCGGCACGTCGCGGAGCTACTCCTGCCGCTGGCAACCAAGGTTGTGGTAGTTGCCAACGATCCGGACGTCTGCGCTGCAGTCCGCGAAATTGGTCTGGATGATATTGAACGCGAACAGGACGGGGTTCAGGCCCGCAAGCTTGTGAGCTGCCTTCCCGACGATGCGCCGGGCGGCGGTCCACTCGGCGGCCTTGCAACCGGTCTGCGCCGGCTCGACGGCTGGGCACTGACAGTAGCCGGTGACATGCCGTTTCTGTCGGCGGCAACCTGCCGCTATTTGATTCGCAGGTCAGACAGCGGATGCGATGCGGTTGTGCCGGTCCTGGAAGGGCAATCCCAACCGCTTCATGCACTCTACAGCCGGCGCTGCCTGCCAGCAGTCGAAAGGGCCCTGTCTGCAGGTCTGCGCCGCATGGACAGTTTCTGGAATGAAGTGCGAGTACGTATGATTCCGGCGGACCCTTTGCGCGCCTTAGACCCTGATCTGCGCACTTTCACCAACGTAAACACGCCTACCGAATGGGAAGAGGCACGTGCCTTGCTTTCACAAGGATGAAGACCAGGTGTTAGAATAGGCCCAGCATATCCTGAATTCGCCCCACTGCCGCAAGTGAAGGCGTTTCGAGAGTGCGGCTGTCGTCACATCCTTGTCATTGAGGCCGGGACGGCTTTCCGGCTACCTGCATGAACAGAACATTCAATTCCAGAAATGGCTAAGCACCGAAGACGCTCGAATCAACAGAGGAAAGCTGATCCCGGCTGGTCGGGCCGCCGCCAGTTGGCGGAGGAAGGCGCGATCGTCAAGGACTGGGGAGGCCGCCTCCCAATCGCGCTGACCTTTCCCAACAGTTACTACGTCGGCATGAGCAGTCTCGCATTTCAGCTGCTCTATCGCTGGCTGAACAGTGAACAGGACGTTGTCTGCGAGCGCATCTTTTGGGAAAAAGGCGCGGCCGCGGCAGACCGGCCCCTGCTCTCACTTGAAAACGGTCGTCCAGCCAGCGAGTTCGACATTTGGGCCTTTACCATCTCTTGGGAGATGGACTACTTCAACGTCGTAGAGATGCTGCGCCAGGCGGGTATTCCAACTCTCTCACAGGAGCGCCGCAACAGCAGCCGTTGGGATGGGTCCCCTTGGCCTCTTATCATCGCCGGCGGTCCCGGCATCACCATGAATCCGGAGCCAATGGCGCCCTTTTTCGATGCCGTTCTCATCGGCGAAGGCGAGGAGGCGGTCCCCAAGTTCATTGACATCTGCCGCGACGCGCTCCACGATGATCGAGAGGGGCTATTTCAGACACTTGATCGACAGCCCGGCTTCTACATTCCGCATCTTCGCCCATCGAACCGTGATCACGCCGACTTTCGACCGGTGGAACGTCTGTGGGTTCGCGATTTGCCCGAGTATGAGACACAGTCCGTCCTCTATACGCCGGACACGGAATTCAGCGGAATGCACCTTATGGAGATTGCGCGCGGTTGTGGGCGGGGCTGCCGCTTCTGCCTGGCTGGCTATGTCTACCGGCCGCCGCGCGAGCAGCCCTTGGAGACGCTGCTGGGTTGGGCAGAAACAGCCATGGCGAATGGGCGCGACCGCATTGGACTGGTCAGCGCCGCGGTCAGTGACCATACGCAGATAGACGAACTCGCGACCGGACTTGCAAATATGGGCGCGTCGATAAGCGCCAGCTCAATGCGGATGGACCCGATCAGCGTTCCGTTGATCCAGGCGATGGCCGCAGGCGGCGCGCAAACTCTGACAGTCGCGCCGGAAGCAGGAAGCGAACGGCTGCGAAACGTGATCAACAAGACGCAGACCGAAGAGCAGATGATGCGAGCCGTGGGGTTGGCGGCTGAATTGGACTTTCCCCAGCTCAAACTATACTTCATGACCGGCCATCCAACCGAGACCGACGAAGACATCCAGGAGCTGATCGATTTTACGCTCAAGGCGCGACAGATTTTCAGGCGGCGGCTGGCCATAAACGCCACACCCTTCGTTCCTAAAGCGCATACCCCATTCCAGTGGGAAGCAATGATGCCGGCCGCAGAGTTGAAACGGCGTCAGCGCACGATAAACAGAGCGCTGGCGCGGCACGGCGTCGAGGTGCGGGCAGATTCCCCGGAATGGGCTGAAGTGCAGGCTGTGTTGAGCCGGGGAGACCGTGCCCTGGCCGATGTGCTGCTGGCGATTCCACCGGGCCAGCTGAACACGCGCCTGTTCTTCCGTACCATGGAGAAACTTGGGCTGGAGAAGGAGCACTATCTGGGCAAGTGGAAAGTGGGCAGCCCTCTACCATGGGATATCGTGCAGAGCGGCGTCACAGAGAGCTATTTTCACTACGAGTTGCGCTTGGCTAACCAGGAGCGAACCGGTCTTTCCTGCCCTCCCGACACCGCAGGCTGCCTCACCTGCCAGGCGTGTGACGACGACTGGGCCTTTCGGTACGGCGCCAATGAGAACCGCCCGCTCCCGGCTGCCAAAGGCGGGGCTTGGCGGGCCCAGGACTGGCTTCCCTGGACAAAGCTCAAGGCTCAGCAACATGATACCGGTCTGGGCCATGTCACTATAGAGCCCATTCCACTGAAGTAAAGCCATCTCCATAGAGAGAGCTCATGGAAGATGCTTGTCCAGCTATGTCGACAGCAGGGACAAGAAAAGTGAGGAAATGTCGAGTGTCCAAGAATGAGAAATCTGAACTGAACTTTAGTCGTTTGCCTCCACTATTGCGGACCCAACTCCAACCCCTTTACGATAAGGAAGTTTCTTCTTGCTCAAACTTGGAAGTGGACACAATTCATCATGGAGACGCGCTTGAACTCTTGCCCAAACTTGAATCGAACAGCGTTTCTCTTAGCGTCTGGTCTCCTCCCTATTTTGTTGGCAAGGATTATGAGGCCCATCTGGAATTTCGCGAATGGCAGGAATTGCTGCGTGGAGTTATTTCGCTCCATTTTCCAATCATCAAACCGGGCGGTTTTTTGGCTATCAACATAGCCGACATATTAGTCTTTCGGGACCATGAAATGCCTCGAATCCAGGCCGAGGTTGTCGGGCGCCAACGTTCTTCAGTTTCGAGAAAAGACGTATTGCAAGCGATGCAGAAGCATCCCGATTTCAATCGCTATCAGTTGGCGGAACTCCTAGGATGTAGCGAGCAGACGATTGACCGTCGCCTGAACGGCAACAACATACGAGGTGGCAAGTCAGTTGCTCAGACTCGGGTCAAAATCGTGGGCGGGCTTGTCGAGGACTGGGCATTGGATGCGGGCTTTTATCCATATGATCGGCGCATATGGGTTAAGGACCCCGCCTGGGAAAACTCACGCTGGGCCAGCCTCTCATATCGATCAGTAGACGAGTTTGAATACCTTTACATCTACTGGAAACCCGGTATCACGAGAATCGATCGAAGCCGCCTGACGGGAACTGAGTGGAAGGAGTGGGGATCGCGCGGTGTCTGGCAATTCCCCTCTGTTCGGAGCAATGACGACCACGAAGCCAAGTTCCCTATCGAGCTGCCTACCAGAGCAATAAGATTGTTGACAGATCCCGGCGATATCGTCCTTGACTGCTTTGTGGGCAGCGGGACCACTGCAATTGCGTCAATTCGCGAAAAACGACACTTCATTGGCATAGAATTGGATGCGGGTTACGTTCAGTTAGCTCGTAGAGCGGTTGCCAAGCAGACGATCCGCCTAATTGAATCACAGTCCAATTACCACGCGAATCCTGACTTCGAAATCGACTGATATCAATAGAGCTTGAAAGTGAACACAGAATGCTAATCGATCCATACTCCCTGAGCTCAGAATTAGAGCAACTTGAGCAAATCGAAAAGGCGTCCTTGCGGATGATAGTACAAGCCATATTTGACTTTAGAGAGAGCGCAGAAGAGATTTTTCGAGAGGAAAGC
Source organism: Caldilineaceae bacterium SB0661_bin_32 (assembly GCA_009841235.1). Classification (GTDB taxonomy): domain Bacteria; phylum Chloroflexota; class Anaerolineae; order Caldilineales; family Caldilineaceae; genus Bin5. The sequence continues at coordinate 15,003 of VXMH01000030.1, forward strand.
GACTTGGTGGCCGATATAGGTGAGGACATCACTCGCGAAGCGCTGGATAGTATGGGAATGTCGCGTATTGACCAGAGGCTGTTCGGCAAAATGGATTACAAGCAGGCCCGCTATTTGTTCCACCCCGAGTACGCTGTAAGGCAGGCCCTCTTCGTTGACTCAAAAGCGGAAAAGAGCAGTGGCATGAAAACAGCCACATTGCAGACTTCCCAGTTCTCTATGGAGGTCAGACAGATTCGTTCCGGGCAATCTCTTCAGATTCCCGGAACCCTACCCTCTGTGTTGAGCTTACGCGACGAGGACTACATTACGACGACAGTTTTTGTAAAGTACAACTATTCTGAACTGACCCCTAAGTCGTACGCTCTGGACGGCGTTACGATTGCTGCCCTGCCCAATGGGCTATTGCAGGAGCGATATAATCCCAACGCAGTGGACGGAATCTGGCTTGCAGGCAGAAACGCACCTTCAAGAGGAGAAGCATTCCGAGTTCGCTTGTCGTTCCCAAAACTGAAGGCAAAGGCTAGCTGGCGAGTACAGTCAATTCCTATATCGGCCAAAATTTGGCATTGGACCAAATAGATTCGGGAAAAGAAAGACCAACACGCATAAGGACAAACCTCTTTTCGGATACAGGAAGGGTTGCCACTGCTTCTCTTTTGAATTCCGTAGGAGAAGGAAATCGGAAGTAGCCCATCTGGTCAGGCGTCCTTCTTCAACCAATATCAAGACTAAAGCAAGCTTCCTTTACTTATGCACCGCATTTGCTACAACAACGGCGTAGTGGCCTATGCCTTCGAAAGTTTCGCTTCTCTTCCTTTGCAGGCCCATGTAAGTGCACGTCACGGCGGCGTATCACCAGAGCCATGGCGCAGTCTGAATTTCAGCTATAGCCGCGGCGATAAGCCCAGCCGTGTCCTTGAAAACTTCGCTCGCTTCTGCGCTGCGCTTGGGAGAGACCCCGCCCACCCTGTCCGCACGCACCAGGTCCACAGTACAAGGGTTGCCCGGGTTGGCTGGACAGAGGCCGGCGCCCGCCAGGAAAGCTGCGATGCCCTCATCACGGATGCGGTAGGGCTGCCCCTATTTCTTGTCTTCGCTGACTGCGTCCCACTCATACTCTACGATCCAATAGGCCATGCGCTCGGAGCCTGCCACGCAGGTTGGCGCGGCACCATCGACGGAGTTGCGACGGCGGCACTGGAGGCGATGACGGTGGCTTTCGGAACCGTCGCCGCCGAAGTACGCGTGGGAATAGGTCCCAGTATCGGGCCGGAGAGCTATGAAGTAGGCGAGGAGGTAATCGGGAAGGCGATTTCGACCCTTTCCGGCGGCGAACAATACTTCTGCAGGCAAAACGGCGATCAGTCCAACCCCTGTTTCGACCTCTGGAAGGCAAACATCGACCAGTTGACAGCGGCTGGTGTCCCGGAGGAGCAAATTGAGCTATCGGGGATCGACACCGCGCGCAATACGCATGAGTTTTTTAGTCACAGGGCCGAAAAGGGCCGGTGCGGCCTCTTTGGACTCCTGACCTGGCTGGAACCGCGAGAATAGGGGCATCGTTCGCAAGTCAAGATATGATACAATAAGGCAGGATAGGAAAGTCCCTGGACTGATGTCGAATATCGTCCGGAGTGCAGAGCAGTTTCGCAAACGAAGCAGGCAAAGTCGCCGACCTTCGGCCCCAATCGGTACTCACGAGTTGCAAGGTTGGAGCCACTCTGCCGTCTGTACAGTCTGGTTGATTCTGCATGTCGGAAAACGCAAACCTGTTTGAGGAGTTGCTGAGCCGGCTCGGTTTGGATGCCCTGCCGACCTACCAACAGATTCTTGAATCGATGGACCCGTTGTCATGGACGCTGGTACTGCTCCTGACCGGAGCAGTTATACTCGGCGTCTTTTTTACGCTGAACACACGCTACCGCTTTCACGCTTTCCAGGAGGCCGAAGCCACACCGGAAATCCTCCTGGCCCGACTGAAGCAAGACCCGACTTATCTGACGCCGGCATCGATAGTCAATCGGCTCGGTTCGGATACGACTCTGCTGCTACTGGAACACGGAGACCAGATAACGGCGCCACAGTGGCGATCGATGTGGAACCGTGTACGCGAGGAGCTCCTGGGCCTGCTCTCATCCCAGCGTGCATTTGGCCCGATCTACGCACTGGCTCATTACTACCAGAGCACCGATACCCAAGAGCCGGACAGTATGCGTATTCGCCGGACCGCGCTGATTCACAAGCTGGGACAGCGCCGGCATCTCGAACCGGGCGCCGACGGCATGGTAGCCCAACTGCGGCTTATTCGACATCCCGCCGAGCAACTTGGTGAATTGGGCTTCGACGGACCGACGGTATGGTTGGAAAATCTCGAAGAAACGATGCCGGTCCAGGGGCCGATCATCCAGATGGATTCGGTGCGGTTCGAGTCGGTCGATCGCGCCAGCGTCAATCTGCTGATTCAGAGGACGCCAACCGTAGGCGGGAACTTCAACGTACAGTTGGAGAAACGAAATGATATGTGGGTCGTGGTTGGCGAGCAGGTCAACTGGGCGCCTTAGCATGCTTTTGCCAACCCCCGTCGTTAGACAGCACGGCCGGCAGACCGCTCCATCCGGCAGCCAGAGAGAATGCGTGCCGCCGGTTCGCTGCCAGGTCCAAACTCCCATTCAGCAGTGTTGGCCAAGCCTTTCCCGCGACAGGAGCCTATGAACGAACTGACGTTGACTCTCGCCGACGCTTTGGACTTTTCGAATACCCTTGTCGCGTCGGTAATAGTGATTCTTGCCTTCTCGCTTCTGGCCTACACCTTAACTTACAATTTCCGCCATCCGGTGGCGCGTCGATTTGCCTATCTTTTGGGTTTGGTTATGGTGACCTACGCGTCGGAGGTTGCCCTGACACAAGTTGTCAGCGCCGATTCCGCGTCCAAATGGCTGCGGTTCGAATGGTTGGGCATTGCTCTCTTGCCCGGGGCCTACTTCGCCTTTTCCTACGCTGTGCTGCGCACGACGAATTACCACACGGACCGCCGCAGACTGATCAATTATGCCATTGGCCTTCTTTCCATCGCCAGCGCGCTGCTTGCTTTCTTTTCCACCTTGCTGGTAGACGATGTTGAGTTCGACCCGCTTCTCAGCTTCCTCCAACCCGGCATCTTATTCTGGCCGTTTGCTGCGTTCTTCACCGGCGTTGTAATTCTTTCTCACCTGAACATCTGGAAGGCGCGCCAGCGCTGCCTGACCGCAGAGAGCCGCAAGAGGATGACCTATCTTCTACTGGCATCAGCGGCCCCCGGTATCGGCACCTTTCCCTATCTGATCGCCTTGGGCAAGTCCTCAGCTGGTTTGCTTTCGCCGGAGTGGATACTCAGTCTGTCCATCGTGGGTAACTGCGCGATCGGCGCCATGCTGATTGGACTAAGCTATACGGTCGCCTTCTTCGGCGTTTACACGCCGGACAGAGTCGTACGTTACCGGTTGATTCGCTACTTTGCACGGGGACCGGTTGTTGCCATCTTTGTCATCCTGGCAATTCAGACGATCCCAACCGTAGAGCTCATACTCGGTCTGCCGCGCAATATCGTACTCTTCAGCGTCATTACAGGAGTAATCGTCGCGGCACAGGTAATTCTCAGCATTTCCAAAGAGTTAACGGACCGTCTCGTCTATGGAGAAGACAGGCAAGAGATCGCCTGGCTGCGCGAGCTGGACAGACGACTGCTGACAACAACCGATCTGCGCCAGTTTCTCGAGAACCACCTGACTGTGCTGTGCGAATTGCTCCGGGTCCCGTCCGGATTTGTGGCTGCGGCGATCGGCACCGACCTGATCCTGGAGGCGACTGTCGGACCGGAGGGAACGCGGCAGGAGATCCTGGATGATAAGGATTGGAGCGACGCCATGACCGAGGCACTGAGCCATGCCCGAAAGAACGGCAGGTCTCATCTGTCGAGGAACGTGCAGGTAGTCGATGGAGGGGCCAATTCGACGGAAAACGGCAGGAGATCGCCCCGGCAGATGGCGTCTCAGCCGGCCGAATTCGGAGGATACTGGCTCTGGCCCGTTCTGGAACCGGCAGGGGAGCGAAAAGGAGAAATCGTGCTGGGCATGTTGGGGGTGCGCGCCCGCGACAGTTCACCACTTATCAGCTCCGAGGAACACGCCCTTCTGGCACAGCAGATCGACAGCGTCGCAAAGGCACTGTTAGACCGCAAGATGCAGATGCAGGTCATGGTGGCTCTGCGGCGAATCATTCCCGACATCGACCGCATTCAGCAGATGCGAGGGATCGTTCCGTATGTGTCGGAAAACACGGAAGTGCCCCCGGCCGAACTGCTCGAACCGAGCCCGATTCACAATCCGGAGTTCGAAAGCTGGGTGAAAGACGCGCTCAGTCACTATTGGGGGGGGCCGAAGCTGACTCGAAGCCCTTTGATGCAGTTGCGAGTTGTCGACCGGGTCGTCGAAGAAGCGGACGGCAACCCCGGCAAGGCTCTGCGCCTGGTACTGGGGCGCGCTATCCGCAACCTGCGCCCGGGCGGCAAACAGGACCTGAGTACACCCGAATGGATGCTCTACAATATCCTCGAGATGCGCTTCATTCAGGGGCGCAAAATTCGAGATATTGCCGGTCGCTTGGCCATCAGCGAGAGTGACCTGTATCGCAAGCAGCGGGTCGCGATCGGCCAGGTTGCGAAGGTCTTGACGGAAATGGAGCAGAGCGACTGGGACGCCCTTCTCAAATTGCAGGAAGTAGAAAACTTGCAGGAAGTAGAAAACGCGGAGTTTATCGAGAAAGCAAAGTGAGGCAGGCGAATTCTCGGCGACGCGACGCCGAGTCCGCCGCAGGTGCGCCAAGGTTACTCTACATGGCTGCCAAAAGGAAGAGGCGGCGAAAATTTCAGAATACCGGTCCCACGGCCGGAATGCAGGCGAAGGCCCGGAAAGTGTTTGCCACTTATACCAAAGAGCTCTTGGGGTTCGCGGTTCTTATTTTCGGCGCCTACCTGGGCTTTACTCTCATCGTTTCCGGCCAGGAATCGTGGACAGTTTGGCTGGCGGGCAGAATGGCTTGGCCGCTCGTGTTCAGTCTGTTGGTAACCGGCGCCGTGATGATGCTGGGGCGCCGCTCCGGCTACTGGCATCCGGAAGGGCTGGTCGGCGCCGAGCTCCTCCTGTTGTCCTTGGCCGCACTGGACTACATTGGCAGCAACCGCTTTCCTGACTGGTCGCTGCCAGCCTTCGGCCAGAGCGCCGGCCTCATCGGCTGGGGCGCCGGCAACCTGCTGATCAGCCTGCTGGGACAGTTACCGGCAGCCTTCGCCGCGGGCCTGCTCGCGCTTCTGAGTACCTATTTGCTTTTTCGCCATACGCCTCTGATTTACCTGTTCGGATATATCGGCCAGTTGCGCCAGGAGCTGGCCGAACCAATGGCCGAATCGGACGAGCCGCCCTCTGTGGATTTGGAAGAGTTTTCCGACGCGGACGACATTGAGACGGCGCCATCTTCACGGCATCCGGAAAACGGCAGTGAGCTGCAACCTGCCGCTGCCCTGGACGATCCTATCCCTGAACGGCCATCACCGGAGTTGACGAAGCTACCGGAATCGGGCCGCCCAATAAAGGCGGAACTGCCTGTGGCTACGGCTGCGCCTTCCAAGCGCAGACCAAAATCCGGCAGTACGGCCGGGCGTCCGTTGAAGCCCTTGCGCAATGAGGAAGAGTTGCCTCCTGCCGAACTGTTGGAAGATGATGACGGGCAGCTGGCGTGGGACATCGAGGGCATGGGCGAGACAATTCAAGAGACCCTGTGGGATTTCGACATTCCGGTCGAGGTCGTCAATGTCGAGACCGGGCCGACCGTCACCCAGTTCGGAGTTCAGCCCCTGTACATTGAGCGGGCGGGTCAAAGGCGCAAAATAAGGGTCAGCCGTATTGTTTCCGCGGCCGACGACCTGGCGCTGGCGCTCGCCGCGCCGGCCGTCCGCATTGAAGCGCCGGTTCCCGGCCAACCTTATGTCGGCATCGAAGTGCCGAACCCTGAGAAGACGATGGTGGGTCTGAAGAGCATTTTGCAGGGCAAACAGGTGGCGAAACAGGGAGGAAGACTGCCGCTGGCCCTCGGCAGGGACACCTCGGGGACGCCAATTGTTTCAGACCTGGCGCGTGCCCCGCATCTGCTGATCGCCGGCGCCACCGGGTCCGGCAAGTCGGCCTGCATCAACGGAGTGATTGTCAGCCTGCTGATGTACCACGGACCTGAAAGCCTCCGTTTCATTATGGTCGACCCAAAGTTGGTGGAACTGCCGGGCTACAACCGCATCCCCCACATGATTGGAAAGGTTATCACTGACCTGGAGGACGTCCACGGCGCACTGACCTGGCTTCTTCTGCAGATGGATGATCGCTACGTTCTATTTCAAGAGAACAAGGTGCGAGACATTGAATCCTACAACAGGCTGGCCCGGCGCAGGAAGAAGCTGGAACCGCTGCCCCATATCGTCCTCATAGTAGACGAACTGGCCGACCTGATGATGACCGCGCCCGAGGAAATCGAAAAGCAGCTGGTTCGCCTTGCACAAATGGCACGCGCCACCGGCATACACCTTGTCCTCGCCACACAGCGGCCCAGCACCGACGTCGTGACCGGCCTGATAAAAGCTAACTTTCCTTCACGCATCGCCTTCGCAGTCACGAGTCAGGTCGACAGCCGCGTCATCCTGGATACGCCAGGGGCTGAAAAACTGCTTGGCCAGGGTGATATGCTCTTTATGCGGCCGGACAAGGCGAAGATCGAACGCGTGCAGGGCAGCTACGTCAACGACTCGGAAATCAAGCGCGTGGTCGACTGGTGGCAGGACCGCGACCTCCTGGAGAATCCCAAAGGCCCTGCGGCAAAGGTTGCCCCCTGGATCGGCCTTCTGGACCGCCTGGATGACGAGGAGGAACTGCTGGCGGAGGCCATCGACGCCATTCGCGGGGAAAAGACGATCAGCGCCAGTTTTGTGCAGCGAGAACTTAAGATCGGCTATCCTCGTGCGGCGCGGCTGGTCAAGCTGCTCGAATCGAGAGGCCTTGTCAGCGCAGAACCGGCTGGCGGCCAGAGCCGGACGGTATTGGCGAAGGCCGGCGCCGGGTCCGGAGAGGAAAACGAAACGCTCGAACGGGCTTGAATCCGGATCCCGGACAGTGCCTCTCCCAATGTCCGGCCGCCGGCCTGAACTGCCCGCGGACCTTAAGAGCCAGCCAAGTCACTTACAGACGAATCAGGAGCACACGACATGCCCTACTCCTTCCAGCCCAATGCGATGTACCGCATGCCGACCCACTTTGGCCCCCGGACAGGTCCCCGTCGCGGGCCTGACGGGCGAGGTTTCGACTGCGTAAACAGCCCCAAGAGCATCTCCTACTCCGTCAGCTATCTCACGCACGCCGCAGCCGCGGAGGCGCTCTTGCCGCCCGGCTTTGCTCTGAACGGGGAGCCCGTGGCGACAATCAGCGCAACTTACATGAAGGAGATCGACTGGCTGGCGGGGAGGGGCTATAACACGCTGGGGGCTTCGCTTCCGGTTTGCTATACCGGTCAGGTGGACAGTGTGACTGGCAGTCTTCTGCTCGTGCTGTGGGAAAACCTGACCGATCCGATCTTGACGGGCCGGGAAGAACTGGGTTTTTCCAAGATCTACTGTGAACTGCCCGAGCCTGTTGTATTCAATGGCAGTTCCCAATGCATCGGCAGTTGGCTCGGCTACCGGTTCCTCGACCTGCGCATTCACGACATGACCGAACTGTCGGAGGAGGAGGTCGCAGCGCAGTCTGCAAAGGGAGGCGGCGACGGAACTCTTCACTACAAGTACATTCCGAGAACGGGCGAGTGGGGTACCGTCGACGCCGAATACGCCGTCCTGACACCCGCGCATACGCCCAATCGCCGCGTCCTGGGCATTTGGAGAGGTCAGGGAGAAGTCGCGTGGCACTGCGCCAGGTGGGAGGACATGCCCACCCAGTACAACATCGTCAACTGCCTAGCCGGCCTGGAGATCCTCGAGTATCGCGGCGCAGTTGTTACGCAGACCATCGGCGGCAAGGATCTGAGCGATCAGCGTATTCTTAAGTAGCCCAATCTTGTGAAGACACTAAATGTTGCCTCGCACTATCACGAAATCTATGGAGGCACGAAACCTGTGGAGGAAGATCAAGAATGAAGGCGAGCTACTCTGAAATCATCACCATTGAACCTGGAAAGCGGGGGGGCAAGCCCTGTATTCGCGGGCTGCGAATCACGGTCTATGACGTGTTGGACTACTTGGCTGCCGGGATGTCGGAAGTCGAGATTCTCGCCGACTTTCCCGACCTGCGGTCTGAAGACATTAGAGCTTGCCTCGCATTTGCCGCTGACCGCGAGCGTCGCCTCGTATCGCTGCCCCCCTTATGAGGCTTCTCTTCGACCAGAACCTTTCTCCTCGACTCAAAAGAAAATTGGAGGGCTTGTTTCCGGGGTCCCTCCACGTCAGAGATGTCGGTCTTGCTGCCGCTGAGGATCTCGCGCTCTGGGAATATGCAAAAGGGCACGGGCTTACGATTATTTCGAAAGATTCCGACTTTCGTCAGTTGAGTTTCGCGCTCGGGCAACCTCCCAAAGTCGTATGGATTCAAAGCGGAAACTGCTCAACATCGGAGATAGAGTCGCTCCTCCGCGATCGATTTGCGGATCTAAAGGAATTTCACGAGGACCGTGAAGGTGCGTTCTTGGCGCTCAGTTGAGTCTTAGCTTACCCCCCTGCTCTGTGGCGTTGCCGCTTATGCTTTCAAGCAACGGTGCTGCAGACTGATTACTGCAACTCACATCGGCAAAATGACTACTTGTAACGCCGGATCGATTGCAGATAGCCCTACCTCATCAGTGACCCTCCTGTGACTGGAATAGAGAGAGCGGCACCGGTGACGAGCGCAACCTTGCCCTCAAGGTTGTACATTTCTTGTTCTCCTGGTGGTGATATATACTATGGCCCTGATTGGGCGGTTAGCTCAGCTGGTTAGAGCGATTCCCTTACAAGGAATAGGTCGGCGGTTCGAGTCCGTCACCGCCCACTCAAACACGCCGAATTTCGGATCTTCGAATTTGGAAGAGAGCAAGAGCAGATACAGGCGCCGGTCGAGAAGGCTGGCGCCTTACTGTTTCCGAGTTGCGCTAGGTAAGAAGGGGGATCGTCCGTCGCTCACGCGCACTGAGGATTGCCGAATCGACGATCTGCTGGCCGATCCGACAGATCGCGGGCGACAGGGGGCCTTCAGGCGCCCTTCCGGTCTCCAGGCAGTGGACGAAGTACTGGATAACGTTTTGATTCGGTGGCGTCAGCCTGTCAACCGGCTGGTCGTAGCCCTCGGGACACGAAGGAGTCTGAACGCGTACGGTGTCTTCGTAATCGTAGCTGCTGATCGTTCCCTCGCTCCCCTTGAGCACAAAGCCGCATTTGGGCTGAGGCTGCAGAGTCCACGGGTCTGTGAACGTGCCCCAACGCGTCTCAAACTTGGACAGCCCGAACGGATATTTGCAGATGGTGATGCTGTGTTCATCGACTTCAAGGCCGGGCGGCTCGTCGACCACGGTCGTCACCTCAAGAGGCGCTCTACCGTCCAGAAACCACGTCCCCAGCGTAACCCCATAGCCCAGGTAATCCAGGAGTGAGCCACCCCCTTCGGCCTTCTGATAGAACCAGCTCTCGCTCTTTCTCTGCCTGTACTCTTCGTCGGTCTCCTCCTTGTCGGCAACGTGGAAGAGCGGGCCGCGATTGCCGTCATAGTAGTGGACCTCCAACAACTCGCCGACTGTCCCTTCTTCCAGAAGCCGTTTGGACGTCACGTGACAGGGATACCAGCGCAACGGCCAGTTGATGACAAACTGCTTCGCCGTTTCAGCCATCGCCGCGATCATCTTGTCGGCAGCGGCCAAATCAGAGGCAAACGGCTTTTCCAGCAGCACATGAACGTCGAAGGGGGCAACCTTGAGCACCCATTCGGCGTGGGCCGCCGTGGACGGACACAGTATTACGATGTCCGGCTGCGTTCTCTCCAGGCACACGCGGTAGTCGCTAAAGACCCGCTGCGCGGGAATGGCAAAGTTGTCGATTGTGGACGCCATCTTCTCTCTGTCGGTATGACAGATGCCGACGATCTCTACGTCGTCGTGTTCATGGCACTGGCGCAGGAGATCCCCCATGTGCGAATGGTCGAAGTTTATGCCAGCAACTTTCCAAGTCATCTTTGCCTCTGATCCCCATCAGTGCTTGATGTCGGCGATTTACGGGCTTCGCCACTGAATTCAGACTGCTCCGCGCCTAACTTCAGACGGCATGGTAATGGGATGGGCGCAAAGGGTGTCCCAGGTAAGGAGAGCATTGCCAGCCAAGCCCGCGAGACGGCGCCCGTCCCAGCCCCACTTGTTTCCAGCAATTATCTCAAAACTGCGGAAAGCATGTCAATCGGGCTTTGCACCGGCTGCCGGAATCCAAGATAATACGCTGGAGAAAGCATTTGCCAGCGGCAACGTTGAGCTTTGAATTCGATCTTAACCAAGATGGCCGGCAACTTCAACTCATTCTACAGTCATGGCTTCGTCCGCGTAGCCGTGTGTGTGCCCAATGTCCGGGTAGCAGATCCGGAGTTCAACACTGAGCACACGTCGGGCCTGGCTGCCCGCGCATCGGATGCCGGCGCAGCCGTTGCCCTCTTTCCCGAACTGGGAATCTCTTCCTATGCGATCGACGACCTGCTGCAGCAGGAAGCCTTATTGGAAGGCGTCCAGGCCGGCATTGGCCGGATTGTTGAGGAAAGCAGGCAACTGACGCCGGCGCTGCTGGTCGGCGCGCCGCTCCGATTCGAGAACCGGCTGTTCAACTGCGCCGTCGTCATTTACCGCGGCCAAGTGCTGGGTATCGTCCCGAAGACCTATCTACCCAGCTACCGCGAATTCTATGAAACGCGCCAGTTCAGCGCAGCTCGCCATGCCGTCGGACGCGAGGTTCAGTTCCTCGGCAAAACCGTGCCCTTTGGCAACGATCTTCTGTTCAGAGCCGTATCGAGCGCAGTGGAAGACGCGACGGAAGACCAGGACGGCCGGCCCCAATCCGTACAGGAGCCGGCCGGCAGCGCTGACGGTAGATTTGTCCTGCACGTAGAGATTTGTGAAGACGTTTGGACGCCGATCCCTCCCAGCTCTTACGCCGCGCTGGCCGGAGCCACAATCCTGGCAAACCTGTCGGCTTCCAACATTACAATCGGCAAGTCCCTCTACCGCAAGGAGCTGTGCGCCAGCCAGTCGGGTAAGTGTATTGCCGCCTACCTCTACTCGGCGGCGGGTCCGGGAGAATCGACCACAGATTTGGCGTGGGATGGGCATGCGCTTATCTACGAAGACGGCGAGCTGCTGGCCGAATCGGAAAGATTCGCCGACGGCGAGCAGATCATCATCGCCGATATCGACACCGAACGCCTGGCGCAAAGCCGCATGAGGCAGACCAGCTTCAATGACGCCGCGGCGCTGCACCGGCCTCAGCTGGAGGCAGCTCGAACCGTAAGCTTCGATTTTCAGACGCCGTGCCTGGTCACGGATGCTGCGGGCAGAGATTCGAATGCCTGCTCGCGCCGGCTCGACCGTCTCCAACGCAAGATCGAGCGCTTTCCTTTCGTCCCCAGCGACGCTGTGCGGCGCGATGAGCAGGCCTACGAGGCATACAACATTCAGGTGCATGGCCTGATGCAGCGTCTCAGGGCCACTGGCATTGAAAAGGTTGTCGTCGGCATCTCCGGCGGCCTGGACTCGACCCAAGCGCTTATCGTCGCGGCCCGCACGATGGATCGACTGAAGCTGCCGCGCGCAAACGTACTCGCCTACACGATGCCGGGGTTTGCGACCAGCTCGAACACACGAACCAACGCCCACCGCCTCATGGACGCATTCGGCGTCAGCGGGCACGAGCTCGACATCCGGCCCTCGGCGATGCAGATGTTCCGAGACATCGGCCATCCCTTCGCGGAAGAGGATCCGGATTACGACATCACTTTCGAAAATGTGCAAGCCGGGGAACGGACCAGCCACCTGTTCCGGCTCGCCAACTACAATGACGCGCTCGTCCTGGGTACCGGCGACCTGAGCGAACTGGCGTTGGGTTGGGCCACCTACGGCGTGGGCGACCAGATGAGCCACTATAATGTCAACGCATCCGTGCCCAAGACCCTGATTCAGCATCTGATCCGCTGGGTTATCGCCACTTCGCAGTTCGACGACGCCGCCAGCACGGTACTCCAGTCCGTGTTGGATACTGAGATCTCACCGGAACTGGTGCCGGGAGACGGGTCCGCCGGCGGACCTTCGCAGTCTACCGAAGCCAAGATCGGGCCCTACGAGTTGCAGGACTTTTTCCTCTACTACATCTCGCGCTATGGCTTCCGGCCCAGCAAAGTTGCCTTCCTGGCGTTACAGGCCTGGGGAGACCGCCGCCAGGGCATGTGGCCTGAATTCCTGCCGGACCACAAGCGAAATCAGTACGATCTACCGGAAATCAGAAAGTGGCTGGAGCTGTTCCTTTTCCGCTTCTTCCAGATAAGCCAGTTCAAGCGGACGGCCGTTCCCAACGGCCCCAAGGTGGGCAGCGGCGGGTCTCTCAGTCCGCGAGGAGACTGGCGCGCCCCCAGCGACGCCTCCGCAGCAGCCTGGCTGGCCGAGCTACGTCAAAGTGTTCCGGACTGAGAGCGGCATCCGTTCGAGTCTGGGGACCCTTGAAAAGGACGTGCAACGGCGGACATTACTTTGTTGAGCGGACAGGCCCCTCGTTGAAGACTCGGACAACTACTCGACAGCTGTCCAAACTGCCCTTCAAAATCACCGCGGGCTAGTCAAGCCGGAACACTCGGGACCGCGGGGATGTGGCTTTAGCTGCGGCGATTTCGCGGCCGGCGGGGCCGGCTTCGGCGACGTCTCTTTCGTTCTTGTGAAGCGGGCCGTTCTGCGAGCTTCTCTTCGGGAAGCGCCGGCGGCGCGTGCAGGGAGTCCTGATAGAAATCGTCGACAAGCATCGCCAGCAATGTCTGGCCCTCGTCGGATTCCATCCACTCGTCTATCAACGGCCGAAACCTTTGCATGCGTTCGCTTTGCAGATTATCGCGAGCGCGCAGCTTGGACTCCAGCAATGAGGTGACGCGCTCGGAGACGGTGGCGGCCACCTCTTCATCCGTGGGCAGCTTGCGCTCCTCCAGAGGAATGCTGTACCGTTTTGCGATGCGCTCCATCTGCATGCGTTCGTCGAACGAAGCCGTCAGGGAGATTGCGGCCCCGGAGGAGCCGGCGCGTGCGGTGCGCCCTGCGCGGTGAATGTAGGACTCGGGATCTTCCGGCGGCTCATACTGGAAGACATGGGAAAGCTCGGGAATGTCAATGCCCCGGGCCGCCACGTCGGTCGCTACCAATAGTCTCAGCTTTCCCTCCCGTACACGACGCATTACGCGCTCACGCTCCTGCTGACTGAGGTCGGAGCTGATTTTGTCGGCGTCGTAACCGAATCTCTGCAGTACGATTGTCACATAGTCCACCGTCCGGCGCGTGTTGCAAAACACGATCGCGGCTGCCGGGTTCTCCACTTCGATCAGCCGCACAAGGGCCCGGTCCTTCTTCATGCCCGGGTCGGCGTAGAGGACATGTTCGGCCTCGGCTACGTGGACGCGATCGCGGCTCAGGCTGAGAAACTCCGGCTCGGTTAGAAACTGCTGTGCCAGCCGCAGGACATGTGCGGGAAATGTTGCCGAAAACATCGATCCGTGGATTCGCCCTGAAGGCAGGAAAGTCTTCACCTGCACCATGTCCGGGTAGAAGCCCATCGAGAGCATTCGATCGGCCTCGTCGAACACGAGCTGATGCAGATCATCCAGGCGCAAATTGCGCTGCAGCAGGTGATCGAGGATGCGTCCCGGCGTGCCGATCACCAGCTGCGCGCCTGCGCGGAGCGCTGACGTCTGGGGGCCGTACTTCACGCCGCCGTAGACCGCAACGCTGCGCACGCCGGTTGCCTCTCCCAGAAGCGCGGCCTCTTTTGAGACCTGCAGTGCCAGCTCACGCGTCGGTACCAGGACCAGGGCTTGGCAGACGCGCTTGTCCCGTTGAATCTGGTGAAAAATGGGAAGCAGAAATGCGCCGGTCTTGCCGCTCCCCGTGCGTGACTGGACCATCAAGTCCCGACCGGCCAGAAGATATGGAATTGCCTTGGCCTGCACCGGCATCAGTTGGGTCCAGCCGGCTTTGGCGGCCGCTTCTTGCGCTACCGTCGGGAGTTCTGAGAGCGAAATGTCGGGCAGAGCGTTCTCTGGCTCGACCAGGTCTAGTGGGTTGACGTTTTCGTCGAGGTCGACGATTCCAGTGGAGGTGCGAGAGTGTGTAGTTTCGTTGTCTCGACCATCAGTATCTTTTGTGGACATATAATCCCTGGCTGATTTGGTATGTGAATTTGGCGATTCAAAAGCCATTGAAACCGAAAGCAGATCCCATTCTACTTTGTTGCGCGGCGGTTACATAGAATCCGCAGGCTTCAGTTTCCGGTCCCATTGCGGGAGAAAAAGCTTTCAGGCACCAGGGCAGTACAAGAGTCGGAGCAGGACCCAGATTCAAGCTAACACTTTCCCGTAGAGTGGGCCTTGTCAATGTCATACAGGAGTAACGCTGTTCCCGTCTTCTTGTACACTTTATGCTCCTTCAAGATCAGATTGACCTGTCTCGACAGGCCCGCCACCAGGGGTACGCCGCCGCCAAGCAGGACGGGAACAACGGCAACCTCCAGCGTGTCAACGAGCCCTTCATTGCATAGAGTTCCGAACAGCACACCGCCGCCAAACAGCCAGATGTCTTTGCCCGGCTCCGCGCGCAGGGCCCGCACTGCCTCAACCCAGTCTTCAGAGATTATCCGCAGATTTCCATGATCACTTTGTTTCAGGGTGTTCGAGAAGACGTAGTTCCGGATCTCGGACGACGGAGGGCCTTGCCATCCGACCACCTCAAACGTTCGGCGCCCCATCAGATAGGTGTCGAACTGCGAGGAAAGTTCCTCGAAGTCGATGTCAGGGTCGATGTCAATCCAGTCGAAACCGTCGTATGGGTCCGCAATGTAGCCGTCTAAACTCATTGCGCAGTTATATCGAACTCGTCTCACAACTGACCCTCCGCATTGTCGTGTCAGACACTGCCAAAGAGTGCTTTCGACTGCTCGCAAGACCTTTCAATCAAGGTGGGCAGCTTGTGACTGCTGTCCAGCTCGGGGCGTTGCTCGATCCAGCCCAGGGATACCATGCTTCGGATCAGCACAAAGACCGGCAAGAGCTCGATATCCGCTTCCTGAAGGGGCCTTTCGGTGAGGTAGCCTGCAATGATTGCTTCCCGTATTGAGTCGAAATATGGCGTGTCCTGATAGTAGGAGATTGCCACCGCCAATTCGTATTGATGCCATCCGAAGCCGGAGTCGTCAAAATCGATAATGTGCACGTGGTCGCCTGTAACAATCAAGTTGCCGGGATGTAAATCGGCGTGGATGAGACTGTAGGTACCTCGCTCTTTGCCGTATTCGGTCAGGATACCGTAGATCTGGTTGCGGGCGTGGATAATCTGGGCGCGCTCGGCGGCGGTTAGCTCCGAATGTTGCCAGAACGGCCCCCAAAAAGGTTTTTCGCCCATCAGCCCCTCGGCATCAAACGCGTGACGCTCAAAGCCGGGAGGAAGGCGCCAGGCCCTGGCCTGGTTGTGAATGCGGGCCGCAAGCTGCCCCGCTTTGTGGAAGCATCTCACGAGGTTGGACTCATCTGCATCCTGCTCGATCATCGTTGCCATCGCGTTCCCTTCAACCCACTCCATGAGACTCACGTATCGGCTCTGCGAGAGTTCCGGCAAGTAGACGTTGATGAATGCGTTTCCGTCTCTCGTATAGCGGTGCACAGGCGCGCCGATTCCTGAACTGTTCAGGGCTGCTGTCCATTGAAGCTCTCCATGCAGCTCAGACAGCGTATGGTATCCGGGCCGGTGAAAGCGAAAAACATATGCCTGACCGCTTTCTGAATCGACACGGAAAACGATGTTTTCGGAATGGGAAACGAGGGAAATATCAGTAACGCACAGGTCCCAAGCCTCTATTGCCCGTGCGGCGGAGGAGAGTAACGCCTTCTCATTCAGGTCATTCATACCTTTGTCTTCCGATGGCTTCGTCCTCCTTCTCTTCAGGCGATCACACCTTCGCGAATGCTGTCTTCAAACGCGGTCAAGAACTGGTCGGCATGTTTGCGTTTGAAGACGAGCGGCGGCCTGATCTTCAGGATATTGCTCATTGGGCCGGAGCTGCCGATCAGAAACCCCCTGTCGCGCAGCCGGTTAACGACTGCGGTGGCGCCTTCGGCATCCGGCCTTTTCGAAGCGCGATCTTGCACCCACTCCATGCCGATGAACATCCCGCGGCCGCGAACGTCGGCGAGCTGCTCGCAATTGGCCTGCAGCTTGCGAAGTTCGCCGCGCAAGTATACGCCGACCTGGTCGACATTGCTTGCCAGCTCCTCGTCCTCAATCACGTCGATCACGGCCATCCCTGCGGCGGCCTGCAAGGGGCTGGCCGCGAAGGTATTGAAGTAGCGCTTGTTTCTTCGAAACTCATCTACAAGCTCGCTTGAGGCCGCTGCGGCCGCAACCGGCATACCGTTGCCCATCGGTTTTCCCATGGTTACGATATCCGGCGCGAATTCAGTCGCTTCGTAGCCCCACCAGCGGCCTGTCCGGCAGAATCCTGCCTGCACTTCGTCTGCTATGACCAGGCCTCCGGCCGCACGGACGATCTCGGCCGCCCGCGGCATGAAGCCGTCGGGGATAGCGGGCAGGCCTTCGTTGGCGAAAATTGAACAGACAAGCATCCCTGCCAGAGGAATACTGTCAGCATGCAAACTGTCGATCGCGCTCTCCACCTCCGCCAGATAGAGCTCGGTCAGCGCTGCGCCGGACACGCTCTCCTGGAGCGGGCGGTAGCTCTGTGGAAACGGGAAAGCGCGTATCTCCTTCGCCTTGTCTTCCCCGGCCAGCTGTCCGACACGGGTAAACTTACCTACTTCTGCGCTGTTGCCGTGATAGGCGGCGTCGCTGCAGATGAAGCCCTGTCCTCCGGTGACGGCGCGGGCGATGCCCAGCGCCACCTCGTTGGCTTCGGTGCCCGTGCAGGTGAAGACAACGCTGGTCAAGTGGTCTGCGTGCAGGTCTGCCAGCCGTTCGGCATAGTCGAGAACGCCTTCGTTCAGATAACGGCTGTGAACGTTGAGGGTCTGCGACTGGTTGTGCATCGTCTCGACGACATGGGGGTGGCAGTGACCGACGCAGGGCACGTTATTGTACATGTCGAGGTAGCGTCTGCCGCCGTCGTCGTAGAGCCATACGCCTTCGCCGCGTACGATATTGACCGGTCTTTCGTAGAAGATCGGCGCCCCCGCGCCGAGCAGATGATCTCGGCGGTCCATCAAAGCACTGGTGGTCATCTCTTCTCCTGTTCGGTCCGGAATAGACCGATTCTCCCTTTCGAACGTTCAGTCATCAAGATCAACTACGATATCGTTGCCATCAACCTGAACTGGGTAGGTCTTTACTCGCACGTCCGGATCGACCAGGCAGCGGCCGGTTGCGATCTCGAACGGCCACTGATGCCAAGGGCATCGCAGGACTTCGCCGTCTCCTTCGACCGTCAGTTCGGCTTGACAGGCGGAGGGAGGCGCGGCCGCGGCAATGCGGCCGGTCAGCTCGCCGGTACAGAGGGGACCTCGCTTGTGCGGGCAGATGTTGCGCAGCGCGTACAGTTCGCCGTTTACATTGAAGACGCCGATGCCGGCCCGGCCGCGAAAGGGCACGACGATCTTGCGGTCGCCTGGGGGAATCTCCCAGACCTTGGCGATGACGACTCTTGTCATATCCAGTCGTCTCCGATGCGCAGCATCTCCAGTGCGTTGTCAGCGAAGATGCGCTGCTGTGCCTCCGGCTCGAGCTTGGGAAAGGTTGTTACGGGGTCGTTCCAGTCGAAATGGGGGAAGTCCGAGCAGTAGACGAGCGTTTCGTCGGCGTGGAGCATTTCGAGAAACTGGTACAGTTGCTCGGTCGTTTCCGCTTCGTGCAGCGGCTGGGACCCAACGCGAATGTGCTCGCGGAAATACTCGCTCGGCAGCCGTTTCAGCCAGGGTGTCTGATCGCGAATGGCTTTCCAATCGGAATCCATGTGCCACATAACGGCCACGGCCCACAGCTGTTGCGCCTCGGTAAGCGCAAACTTCAGATTGGGGAACTTTTCGAAGACGCCTTCGCAGATCAGTGAAGAGGCGTGCGTGCTTGCAACGAACGGGCGGCTCATGCGCGATTCCATGTAGTAGGTGGGAAAGCCTACCGGGGTAGGTGTGGTCCGGGCCGCCCCGCCGCCGCCGCCGATATGGGCGACGACCGGCAGGCCGTGCTCTTCGCATGCCTCCCAGATCGGGTGGTAGAAGCGGTTACCGAACGGCATACTTGTGCCCATGGGAACCATCACGGCAACGGTATCTTTGCGATCTGCCAGTCGGTTGATTTCGCTGACGGCCTGTGGCGGGTCGGACGGTGAGATAAGGATTGCGTTGACAACCCGGTCGTCCTTTTCCAGCCAGTGCTCGATTGTCCAGTCGTTGAAGGCGCGGCACAGCGCCGCGGCCCAGTCGGGGTCCGGCAGGCCGGTGTAGCCGTAAAAGGGGGGCGGCCCGGTCAAGAGCGCGTAGTCGACGTTCCATGGGTCAAGGTGCTCGCGCTGCAGAAACTCCAGTGAGAAGTTGAAGTCGCGCTCCTTCAAAGCCGGGTCTTTCAGATCAGGGCGATTGGTGCGGAAGGGCACATTTGAATAGCCGGCGCTGGGCAGGTGCAGCCCCTGGTCTATCAGATGGTTCTGCCAGAATCTGGACAGGTAGGGCAACAGCTGCTCGGGACGTTCAAAATTATGGTGAACATCGCAGTCCACGATCTTGATGCCTTCCTTGGGTTGCGCGGTCCACCCTGGCGCTGAGATGGGGGCTGCCCCTAACTTGGTCATGGAAAGATCTCCTTGCGCGCTGTCTGATAGTTCAGGTCTACTGCAAGCCAGGCGTTCACGAATCGGATTCGGCTGCGGCCAGGCATACGTCTTGGCCGAAGGGATCCCCCTTCAGCCACACATCCCTCTGCGGGAAAGGAATCGAGATTCCCCGCTCTTGCAGACCGTGGTAGATCGACTCGAGGATCTCGCTTAGCGAAGAAAGCCGCTGCGCCGGGTCATCGATCCAGTACTGAATCCGAAACAGTAGCGCCGAATCTGCGAACTCAACCAAAAACGTACGCGGCTCCGGGTCGGCCAGCACAGCCGCATGGGCCGCGATGTGGGAATGAAGGATTTCGTGCACTGCACCAATGTCGGCGCCGTAGGCGACACCGATCTGGGATTCGATGCGCAGGATCTGGTCCGACTTCGTCCAGTTGTCAAGCCGTTGTGAGACCATCAGAGAGTTTGGCACGATCACTTCGGTGTTGCTGAAGGTCTTGACAACGGTGGTACGCAGACTCATCTCCTGGACGGCGCCGCGGATTCCGTCGACCTCGATTACATCTCCGTCACGGATCGTTCCTTCGGTCATCAGGACCAGCCCGGCGATGTAGTTGCTGGCGAGAGTCTGAAGACCCAGCCCCAAACCGATGCTCAGAGCGCCGAGCGGGACCAGGAAGATGGACAGATCTATGCCCAAGGAGGACAAAGAAGTGTAAATGCCGGCAAACAGAATTGACAGGAACACAAAGGTGCGGATCAGGCGCCGGTTGGTCGCCGTAAGTTTGAGCCGGTCTTCCAGGCGGTTCTGAAACTGGCGCGCGCCCGCACGGGCCAGAATGTAGAACAGCAGGACAGTTCCAACCGTTATCAGCAGGTCGATCGGCGTCAGGGACGATCCCTGGACGGTTGTTACCGGGGTATTCAGGAAGCGAATGATATCGCCCATACCGTCCGTCCGGGTCGATGCTAAGCGAGCTTGTAGAACTGGCGGGCGTTCTCGGCCATGATGTTGCGCCGCGTTTCCAGCGGAAGGGTTGCCGGCAGCGCCCGGTCAGGAGAGTCGAAGTCCCAGTGCGGATAGTCCGTGGCGAACATCAGTTTCCGTCCATTGTCCATCTGTTCCAGGAGTTGCTCGAAATGCCCGTTTTGCCTGGGCTCCTCCATCGGCTGTGTGGACAGCCAGAAGTGTTCCTGCATGTACTCGGACGGCGCCTTTTTGAGATAGGGCGTCTCCCTTCGCAGCCGCTTCCAGCTCTGGTCCAGCCTCCATGCCAGCGAAGGCATCCACGCGAATCCGCCTTCGATAATCACGATGCGCAGCTCGGGGAAATGCTCAAAGACACCCTCGCAGACGAGACTGGCGACCTGGGCCTGGAAGGACTGGGCCATACCGGTGTGATCTTCGATGTAGTAGGAAGGCCATCCGCCCCCGGTCAGGGGATGACCGGCGTTGCCGCCGAAATGAATGCCGATGGGCAGGTCATACTCCAGCGCGGCCTCGTACATCTTCCAGTATTTGCGCCGGCCAAGCGGTTCCTGGGTCCGGGTTACCAGGATCACTTGCACAAAGCCTTTGTGGCCGCCCAGGCGGTGGATCTCCTCGGCGGCGAGTTCCGCGTCCTCGTAGTTGACGAGGATCGATGCCCGCAGCCGGGGTTCAAGTTCGAGCCACTCTGCGATCTGGTAGTCGTTTATCGCTCGAGCAAGCTGTGCGCCGTACTCCCGGTTCACCTGGCCGCCTGCGCCGGCCAGCGGATTCAGGATGCCGTAGTCCATGTCGAAGGCATCGAGCAGCTGCTCGCGCATGAAGTCCAGGTCTGTACCTGGGGGCCGGCCACTCGGCGGCCAGGCATCGGTGCGGGCAGCGTTGGGTTGATGGCGGGGGTAGCCGACGCCGTAGTGCCCACGCATTCCGATCATCTTGTGATGCTCTTGCCATTCCGAAGCCAGATAATTGGTGATGATCTGGTCAAATAAGGGGTCGTCATAGACATCAAAGTTGTGAATGTCGGTATCGATCACCGCCAGTTTGGTTTTCGCAGCGCTCTGCGGCTGTTCGATTACCTCAAGATCCGGCGTCATGGCAGTTCTCCCTGAAGTCGGTAGAAGGAGCGGGCGTTTTCCGACCAGATGTTTGCGTTGAGCGGTTCCGGCAGCTTAACCGGCCAGGCTTCACTGTCTTTATCATAGTGCCAATGCGGGTAGTCGGTTGCGAACATGAGCAGCGTGTCGGACTCCAGCTGTTCGATAGTCTGCAGGATGTAGCGGGGGTCGGGGGGCGCGCCTACCGGCTGCACAGTCAGGCGCATATGATGGCGGATGTAGTCGGAGGGCGCCCGCCTCACCCACGGGGTATTGGAACGGAGCCCTTTCCACTCCTTGTCCAGCCGCCACATCAGAGAAGGCATCCAGGCGAATCCTCCTTCAATGAGCGCGATACGAAGATCAGGGAAACGGTCGAATACACCTTCGGCGATGATGCTGATGACCTGGGACTGAAATACCTGCGCCATGCCGGCGTACTCTTCCAGATAGGTCGAAGGCCAGCCTACAGGGGTGGGCGGATGTCCGGGGGCCCCGCCGAAATTGATGCCGACCACCAGTTCATGCTCGACCGCGGCGGCGTACAGCGGGTCGTAATAGCGGTTGCCGTAGGGGATATAGGAGCGCACCGGGAGGACCACCTGGACAAACTTGGGGTGGTTGCCGAAGCGATGGATCTCCTCCGCGGCGCGGGCCGGTGTCTGGCTCGGCACGACCAGAGATCCCCGCAGCCTGGGTTCGGGCTCCAGCCACTCGTCGATCTGCCAGCGATTGGCCGCGGTTGCCAGGTCTGCGGCCAGATCTTCCTGTTTGATGCTTTGCACGCGGTAGGAACAGTTCAGGATTCCGATTTCAGTGTTCCAGGGGGTCAGCGCCTGTTCACGGACCAGTTGCAGGTTGGAGCCGGCCTGGCCGCCCTCTGCAGGCATGCTTCCCGGTCGAGCCGAAGTAGGCGCTCCGCGAGGATAGTCATTGGCGTGCGGGCCGACGAAGGCTGAGCCGCGAATATAGTCCTGCCAGTAGTCTGCCAGGTAGGGCATCAACTGCTTGACTGACGACACCTCGTTGTGGATGTCACAGTCGATCACTGGACGTGCAGGGGAGGGGCTCTGCCTTCCGTTGACAGGTTGAGGCGAGGCTCGACTACTCCTCCCCGGGCTATGTCCGTTATCGGATGCAGCCGCATGCAGCTGCGGTGTATCGGCACTGGACGTCATAGCTGCCTGCTCTTAGGCTTTGCTTGCGATTGAGGCCCATTAGAGATGGGGTCACGCAGATTCTACCGCTTTGCGCCCCTTGCGTCAACGCCAGGCCAGGATGGGGTCAGGGCGATTGCATCTAATTTGGTTTGCCAACATTGCCGAAGGTAGTCAGAGGGTCCACGAAGGGCATTCTCAAGGAACAGACTTAGCGCCTACGCGAGGGCAGGCACGAGGCCTGCCCGTACCGGGGTTTGAGGGAGGGGGCGGATGGGCGGGTTGCGGGCGGCGTGCGAGGGCAGGCACAAGGCCTGCCCCTACCGGAGTTTGAGGGGGAAGGTGGAGAGTGCGGTATGCATGGGGGGCAGGGGCTCGGCCGGGCCATGCGTTTCGGGCAGCCTTCCAAGAGATTAACGCGATAAGATGCGATTGTCCTGATCCACCATCACAAAACGGGCCGAACACAGGAGACGCTGTGGTATACTTGCGTGGATGATTCAGACCGCATATTCACACTTTGCCGAGACCGTACTTTCGCCCCGACCGCTGGTGCGGCGCGGCGCAATCGGCCTGCTGGCGGCCGCCGGCGCAACCGTTATCGCCCTTCTCATCGGCGTCGCGGGGCCGTTGGTCGCGCTCATTCTGGCCGCGGCGGTCGTCGGGGGCACACTCATCCTTATGGATACGCACTGGGGCTATGTGGCCCTGGTTGGGGTTGTCTTCATTCTGCCTTTCGCCAGCTTGCCCTTTCGTCTCGGCTTCAAACCGACCTTCCTGGATGCTGCGCTCGGCGCGCTCGTCTTCGTCTGGGCCCTCAAACTGGTGGCCGGCGGGCCGGGACTCTCCTTTTCTTCCCCGGCTCGAAGCGCCAAGGTATCCCAGGCCCGGCAGTTTCTGATTTCACCCATCGGGCTGCTCATTGCGCTGTTCATGCTGATGGCGGTCTTCAGCTTCATCTACGGCATGACACACAGCCGGCCTACCAGCACCGTTATCCGCCGCTTCGGCGAAATTCTGCTGGGCATCGGCCTCTTTTTCGTCGTCATCAATACGGTGCGCACGCACAGAGAACTGGCGTGGGTGACGCGCTGGTTGTTCCTGGCGGCCTGGGCCTCCGCCTCGATTGCGGTCGCGTTCTACGTCATTCCCGAAGCATGGACCGTGCGGGCGCTGGATATGCTGACGCGATTCGATTACCCTGGCGGCTTTGGCGCGCTGCGCTGGATCGAAGATGATCCCGACGGCACGATGCGGGCGATAGGGACGGCGGTCGACCCCAATGTCCTGGGGGGCATGATGATCCTGGCCGCGGCGATGGTCGGGCCGCAGCTCATTTCGCCGCGCCCGCTCTTCCCCCGCTGGCTGATCGTCTTGATCTTCGCCACCATTGCGCTGGCGCTCTACTGGACCTTCAGCCGCTCCGCTCTCTTCGGTATGGTCGCAGCGCTCTCTGTGCCCGCAGCGCTAAAGTACCGGCGCCTCCTGCCCGTCGGAATCGTGCTGGGCCTGCTCCTGTTTCTGCTGCCGCAGACCCAGGACTACGTTGCCCGGCTGTTGGAGGGGCTGGCCGGCGAGGACGTGGCCACACAGATGCGCTTCGGCGAGTACAAGGACGCCCTGATCCTGATTCGCCGCTACCCGCTCTTCGGCGTCGGCTTTTCAGGCGTGCCCGACATCGACATCTATCTCGGCGTCAGTATGTTTTACCTGACCGTCGCCGAAAACATGGGCATCATCGGCCTGGTCATCTTTCTTGCCGTGATGACCGGCTTTATGGGCATGTTCATCGCTGCCTGGCGGGCCGGCGCGGCGCCCCAACGGGAGCCTCTGCTCCTCGGTTTCGGCGGCGCGGTCCTGGGCGCCCTCGTCAGCGGGTTCGCCGATCACTACTGGTTCAACCTGACCTATCCCCACATGACGGTTCTGTTCTGGATGTTTGTCGGCCTGACCGTGGCGACCATTCTGGTTGAAAGAGAAGGCGCCCAAATGCGAGGAGAGAGGGTAGAGAAGATAGGAGAGAGGAAAACTTTCTCTCCTAGTCATTAGCGCCATCTGGAAAGGACTTAGCAGTCACATAGATTGTATGAAAGAAGCAAAAACAGGTCTGCACAGCGAAGTGAATGAGATGGGCAAGGTCCGTGTCGATCCGATACCGGTTGAGCAGTCCGGTGCGACCGCCGGATCAGCAAGCTTTTCTTTGGACCTTCATCCGCTGCCCGCCGCGGTCGACGGCAAGGGCCCCGGCCAACTTACTCGCGGGCGGCGGCCGCACTGGCTGCGCGTGCGTTCAGCCGATACGCCCAGATTCCGCGAGCTTAAACAGCTGTTCCGGGGCAAGAGTCTCAATACTGTCTGCGAGGAGGCGATGTGCCCCAACATCGGCGAATGCTGGGGCCGGGGAACTGCGACCTTCCTGCTAATGGGGGACACGTGCACGCGCTCCTGCGGCTTCTGCAAGATCAAGACCGGCCGCCCCGACCTGCTCGACCCGGACGAGCCGCGGCGCATTGGCGAGAGCGTCCAGGCCATGAATCTGCAGCACGCCGTGCTGACGAGCGTCAATCGCGACGAGCAGCCGGACGGCGGCGCCTGGGTCTTCGCCGAGAGCATACATTGGATCCGGCGCCTGCAGCCGGGATGCACGGTGGAGGTCCTGATTCCCGACTTCAAGGGAGACTGGGCCGCCCTGCAGACCGTGATGGAGGCCAAGCCGGAGATCCTCAATCACAATACAGAGACGGTCGACCGCCTCTACAAGACGGTCCGTCCCCAGGCCCGCTACCACCGCTCGCTGGAGCTTCTGCAGCGGGCCAAGCGCATGGATTCGCAGGCCTTGACGAAATCGGGGATCATGATCGGACTGGGGGAGAGCTGGGAGGAGATCCTGGTGGTCATGGACGATCTACGGGCGCACGACGTCGACATCATGACGATCGGCCAGTACCTGCAGCCCAGCCGGTTCCACCTGCCGATCGTCGGTTACTACAGGCCCGAACAGTTCGACCGCCTGCGCGAGGAGGGCGAGCGGCGAGGGTTCCGCTGGATGGAGTGCGGTCCCCTCGTACGCAGCAGCTACCACGCCGACGGGCAGGCCCATCTCAGCCCGCGGTGAACTTCAGGGGCCAGGGGTTAGTAGAGGTCGGTCGACTCAGAGCGGGTCCAACACGACATCATTGGCGTAGGTGTAGAGTTGGATGCAGCGAGCCGGCAGCTCCACAGGGAATGGCGCCGGGTGCTTTGCTTTCTTCGCCGACCCGGCGGGGAACTCCCATACACTTTTTGTCCACTCAAGAAAACTGGCCCGGCCGATCGTTGCTTCCTTGTGACCGCACTCCGGTTTCCGGCGGGCGAAGCTCCCTTTGCAGAAGACCAGGATGTACTCATGAACATCCCTGAGTACGGGATTTGAGGGCGAGCGCCAGCTGCCCGAGGCACAAGAAGAGCCCGCGCTGGCCTGCCTACTCCAGATGATCTGACCCCGCATCAGAAAGCCGACGTCAGTCATGTCCGCGGTAATGAGAGCGCTCAACGGCAGATAGGGTCTGCGGCCGACGTTGGCGACGTTGATGCACGCCCTGCCGCCGTGCGCGAGCACGCGGCAGGGCTCTTCCCAAACCTCCCTGAGGAAGCGGCGGTACTCCTCCACGCTCATATCCTTGTCGTAGTCCTTCCCCACATTGTAGGGCGGTGACGTCACTTTGCTCCCGCATATCGCTGTTTAGCCAAACGTCAACGAGCCCTATAACCTTTGTCCACGGAGACACGGAGGGGGCTGGGGCACCG
>VXMH01000026.1 GCA_009841235.1 Caldilineaceae bacterium SB0661_bin_32
GTCAGAAAAGAACGAATCCCCGTGAGGGGATTGAAACGCCTGGGCCTCGGTGTCGTATCGGGCGATGATGCGCGGGTCAGAAAAGAACGAATCCCCGTGAGGGGATTGAAACTTCGTTGGTAAGAGCGACCGCTACGCGCTTTTCGACCGCGTCAGAAAAGAACGAATCCCCGTGAGGGGATTGAAACCGTCAGGCGTGAAACAGCTGTACGAAGAAATATTAAAGTCAGAAAAGAACGAATCCCCGTGAGGGGATTGAAACACGTAACTGTAAACTGCCTCTCTGCACCGATCAGGGCGTAGTCAGAAAAGAACGAATCCCCGTGAGGGGATTGAAACGCTATTGTTGTCGTTTTTCCATGAACGGTTTCGCCGGTGTCGTCAGAAAAGAACGAATCCCCGTGAGGGGATTGAAACCTCATAGTATGAGCCAGACAGATCAATCTCCACCCATGCGCGTCAGAAAAGAACGAATCCCCGTGAGGGGATTGAAACGTTAATGGTCATATGCAGATTTACCCTATTCAACCATTGGTCAGAAAAGAACGAATCCCCGTGAGGGGATTGAAACGTGGTTCGACTTCATCGGAAACATGGTCGGCGGCTTCGTCAGAAAAGAACGAATCCCCGTGAGGGGATTGAAACATCCGTAATGTCCTGTTGGCGTTGCACACTTCCATAGTCAGAAAAGAACGAATCCCCGTGAGGGGATTGAAACAGGTGGGGAAGGTGACGAGATGAGCTTCCCCAACCATTAGTCAGAAAAGAACGAATCCCCGTGAGGGGATTGAAACGGCTTGTGCCGTTTCCCCAGACACCTGCCACTGAGGGCACGTCAGAAAAGAACGAATCCCCGTGAGGGGATTGAAACCGCCTGCGCATTGCCTATCGTTGCGGTTACGAGGACGAGTCAGAAAAGAACGAATCCCCGTGAGGGGATTGAAACATCTACCTCACCAAGATCGTTATTGATAACCTGCATGACAGTCAGAAAAGAACGAATCCCCGTGAGGGGATTGAAACTTTCATAGGCATTGGTGTAGCTTTCGTGTCCTGGGATGTCAGAAAAGAACGAATCCCCGTGAGGGGATTGAAACCTGATCAGCGTAGCTACGCATGTGCATTGTGTAGCCCGGCGTCAGAAAAGAACGAATCCCCGTGAGGGGATTGAAACCGGCTGTTGCGGCGGGCACTCAAAGGAATTCCGTCTCGGTGTCAGAAAAGAACGAATCCCCGTGAGGGGATTGAAACAGCCGTTCGCAGAGGGCCTCGACCAGGTTGGACAGGTTAGGTCAGAAAAGAACGAATCCCCGTGAGGGGATTGAAACTCATCTCCTTGTTCTTCTTGTCCCACTGCTCGACCTCATGTCAGAAAAGAACGAATCCCCGTGAGGGGATTGAAACGACGGTGCGGAAAAGCCACGTGCCGCTGACCGGGTCGAAGTCAGAAAAGAACGAATCCCCGTGAGGGGATTGAAACGACCGCCCTGGTGGAGAGGAGCGTCTGCTGTGACTCCGTCAGAAAAGAACGAATCCCCGTGAGGGGATTGAAACGTGGTTAGCCGGCGGGGGATGCCGGCAGGTTGGTTGAGTCAGAAAAGAACGAATCCCCGTGAGGGGATTGAAACGGACGGGTCCGGGGAGTGGGCCGAGCGTTGCGGGCGCATGTCAGAAAAGAACGAATCCCCGTGAGGGGATTGAAACCGCTGCACTGTCCCTGTTCTCCGAAGAATCCGCTTAGAAGTCAGAAAAGAACGAATCCCCGTGAGGGGATTGAAACCCGTCGCTGGGTTGACGACGATCTCGACCTTGTCGGTGTCAGAAAAGAACGAATCCCCGTGAGGGGATTGAAACGCAAGTGACATATTCCAGTCGCGGGATTCCATCTCTGCGTCAGAAAAGAACGAATCCCCGTGAGGGGATTGAAACAATGCGAAATTTTCAACGACCTCGACTCTCGAATTGTGAAGTCAGAAAAGAACGAATCCCCGTGAGGGGATTGAAACCTCATCTCCTCGTGTGTGTTTGGCCTATGCCTATCAAATTGAGTCAGAAAAGAACGAATCCCCGTGAGGGGATTGAAACCGTTTTGCGCGGTCAGCGCGATCTGCGTCAAGCGCGCCAGGTCAGAAAAGAACGAATCCCCGTGAGGGGATTGAAACGCGTTTCGCAAGGGTATCAGTATGCTGGAACTGGCTGAAATGTCAGAAAAGAACGAATCCCCGTGAGGGGATTGAAACCGGCTGCATCCGCTGCCTCCCCGGCAGCCATCACTACGGGTCAGAAAAGAACGAATCCCCGTGAGGGGATTGAAACAGATCACTCGATTCGGGCATTCTACCTAGCTTGACTGCGTCAGAAAAGAACGAATCCCCGTGAGGGGATTGAAACGGATGCGTATGGCGTCCCTATCTACCAAGAAACATTCGGGTCAGAAAAGAACGAATCCCCGTGAGGGGATTGAAACCACTCTGCCGACAGTGTCGTGTATGTCTATATAGACATATCCCGATTGTCAGAAAAGAACGAATCCCCGTGAGGGGATTGAAACAAATGACTGAACACGCTTGTATAATCAGCTACCTGCGGAGTCAGAAAAGAACGAATCCCCGTGAGGGGATTGAAACCAGCAGCAGCTTCAGGTGAGAACCCGTTGCGGTTGGCGTCAGAAAAGAACGAATCCCCGTGAGGGGATTGAAACCAAGGGGTTGGGCGGGTCGTCCGCAGAAGTCACGTCCAGGTCAGAAAAGAACGAATCCCCGTGAGGGGATTGAAACGGAGAGTAGGGCACGGGGGCCGCGTTCGCCGCTGGTGTCAGAAAAGAACGAATCCCCGTGAGGGGATTGAAACGTATATTTGCGTCATTGATGAACTCTTCAAACACAAACTTGTCAGAAAAGAACGAATCCCCGTGAGGGGATTGAAACAGTTTGAGTCAATCATCCGGTCGAGCTAACTTTGTGAAGAGTCAGAAAAGAACGAATCCCCGTGAGGGGATTGAAACTGCTGCTGGCGGCGCTGTAGTAGCCTGCTGTACTGGCGGCGCGTCAGAAAAGAACGAATCCCCGTGAGGGGATTGAAACAGATGACTGATAGTTTGCACTGATTCTATCAATTAGACCGCAGTCAGAAAAGAACGAATCCCCGTGAGGGGATTGAAACCTCTGTGGAGCAGGGATCAAGGTCTATGCCCCCCATGGTGTCAGAAAAGAACGAATCCCCGTGAGGGGATTGAAACTGCCCTGCTTCAGGGCGCCCTCTCCGGGCTGTGTGACCATTGTCAGAAAAGAACGAATCCCCGTGAGGGGATTGAAACGTCAGCGCCACGGGCACCTCCATGGATTATGGATGTTGTCAGAAAAGAACGAATCCCCGTGAGGGGATTGAAACTGTTTGGCTTCGGCGGCGCTTGTGTATGGTTTTTCCTCGTCAGAAAAGAACGAATCCCCGTGAGGGGATTGAAACGTCAGATCGTCGTTCTACCCATCGTATATCCATCAGAACCGTCAGAAAAGAACGAATCCCCGTGAGGGGATTGAAACCTATCGTGTATATCTATATACACGTAGCCGCTTTTGCTCTGGTCAGAAAAGAACGAATCCCCGTGAGGGGATTGAAACACGGTCAGGGGGTTGGCGTAGCTTGTGCCTAGCCTCACGTCAGAAAAGAACGAATCCCCGTGAGGGGATTGAAACACGTTCGCTTCATCCAGCGCGTCCTGCGCTTCTGCCAGTTGTCAGAAAAGAACGAATCCCCGTGAGGGGATTGAAACATCTGGCTAATCATAGTCTCCGCCTCTCCTGAATATGTTGGTCAGAAAAGAACGAATCCCCGTGAGGGGATTGAAACATTCAATGGGGGGAAACATATCGTAAATGGGGAAAATCAGTCAGAAAAGAACGAATCCCCGTGAGGGGATTGAAACCTTTGCTCTGGCCTTTTTGATTTCAGCAATCTCCTCTTGGTCAGAAAAGAACGAATCCCCGTGAGGGGATTGAAACGCCGCATAATCAGTTCCACGTATCGTGATGGCTGTCAGACGTCAGAAAAGAACGAATCCCCGTGAGGGGATTGAAACGGCATAGCGCCGAGAAGGGCAGCTTGCGGGATCGATGTCAGAAAAGAACGAATCCCCGTGAGGGGATTGAAACACGGCGGATCAAACAGGATCGATATCGCGACGCTGCAAACGGTCGTCAGAAAAGAACGAATCCCCGTGAGGGGATTGAAACCACCGGATGAAAGCTCGGGATCGGCGATGCGCTTCACACTGTCAGAAAAGAACGAATCCCCGTGAGGGGATTGAAACCTCGGGCTGCCGTGTCTACTGTCAATCTCAGTGGGGGGATTGAAACCCCTTCCAGCCCTCTCCGCAAGCGCATCCGCGAGCATGGGTCAGAAAAGAACGAATCCCCGTGAGGGGATTGAAACTATGTTTGTGCCCGAACCGGCCGGCCCTGGCGGCCCAGACGTCAGAAAAGAACGAATCCCCGTGAGGGGATTGAAACTCAATGTCACCGGCGGCAAGCGTGCGCCCGGTCTTGTCGTCAGAAAAGAACGAATCCCCGTGAGGGGATTGAAACATGCCATTTTTACCCCTTGTCCGCATTCCACGTCCCCATGTCAGAAAAGAACGAATCCCCGTGAGGGGATTGAAACTTGCCATACCGATCCGTATGGACAATTTCCACCTGATCGGTCAGAAAAGAACGAATCCCCGTGAGGGGATTGAAACACGGCACGAATGGAACCGACGGCACGGACGGCACCGACGCGTCAGAAAAGAACGAATCCCCGTGAGGGGATTGAAACCTTTTCCTCTTTGCCGCGACTCATCGACTCCACGTAAGGTCAGAAAAGAACGAATCCCCGTGAGGGGATTGAAACATGCCATTTTTACCCCTTGTCCGCATTCCACGTCCCCATGTCAGAAAAGAACGAATCCCCGTGAGGGGATTGAAACTTCAGGGTGGGGTTGATGGTTGTGTGCGCCGCAGGATTCGCAGTCAGAAAAGAACGAGTTCATCCCGGATTTTTTGCAGTGATCACGCAAACAGCGGTGATTTCAGCCCAAGCAACAGTTCGGCCCCACTTGATAAACAATAATATAAAATATAATACATCCCCCCAAAAACATGACAAAACCTGCCAAAATCCTTCAGAGCATTAACTATTGAGCCGTTGAATGGAACGGGGGAGTCCCCCCGCCACTCACTCCTCACGCCTCTCTCCTCGCCCTTGACCTCACATAAGTCTGGGATGCACCCATCCCCGTGAGAGGATTGAAACTTACTGCTACACCGTCCAATCGGGTAAAATACACTTCACGTCAGATAAAGAACGAATCCCCGTAACGGGTTTGAAACAAGCGGAGGGTTTCACGGACTAACAGAAAAAAACGCAGACGCGGCAACAGGCCCGCGTCGGCAAGCACAAGGGGGGAACAGTGCGGGGATGGCGGTTGACGCGGCGCGGGGACTATATCAACAGCGGGCTTGCGAACCGGACGCGGGCGGCCGTTGTGTCGTTGGAGCGGTCCGGCCTGTGGGCATTCGTTGTACGCACCCTGCAAGGGCAGGAGAAAGGGCAGGGCAGGAACTATCCTACGGCGGCCGCGGCCATGCAGGCGGCCGAAGCGGCCGCGGCGCCGGCCAAACCGAAAAGAGAGATTGCGGCGCAGGTGATCGACTATCTGAGCGCCAAACAGGAAGGGACACAATGAGCGCAGACAGGTGAACACTGCGGCAAATGACCTGAAGCAGGGGCAAGCAGGTTCATGCTTGAACGGAGACGTAAGCAAGTGCAGAACAAAGGAACGCACCCCAGGCCGACAGGGGACTTCGCAATCCTCCTCAAAGTAAGGGACACTCTGGACAGTGACGGGGCGTTGAACTGGGATGAAGCACTGCCCGTCAGTGAATGGGAAGGCGTAGCCACCGACCCGGACGCGAAAATACTGCGCGTTATTGGTTTGACCCTGGCCTGGCAGGGGCTGACAGGGAGAATTCCCGCTGAACTGGCAAGACTCTCCAAGCTGCACTGGTTGGATCTCGCCAGCAACGACCTTACCGGAATCATACCCCCGGCCTTAGGTCGACTCAGGAATCTGGAAAGCCTGCGCCTCAACGCCAACAGCCTGACAGGGATAATACCGCCGTCGTTAGGCCGGCTCTCCATGCTTTGCGAACTGGATATTGGAGCCAACGGATTGACGGGCGCGATACCTCCGGATCTTGGCCGGCTGTCCAACCTGTACCTCTTGAGTTTCTTCAACAACGAGCTTTCGGGAGCCATCCCGCCTGCACTGGGCGAACTTACCAACCTGGTTTTGTTGGATCTGTCTGACAACCGTCTGGATGGAGAGTTGCCATCTGAACTGTGCAACCTCACCAATCTGGAAAATCTGTTTCTGGCCGATAACCGGTTGACCGGAGAGATACCGGCCTGTCTGGGAAAGCTGCCCAATCTGACAATGTTTGATCTCACCGGCAACCGGTTTACAGGTGAGATCCCGCCTGAAATGGGCGGCAGTTTGAGAGCGCTCCCGGAGGAGTTCGAATAAGGGGCTTGGGGGGATCGGACTCTGTTCGCCGCAAAGGTGGCCGTCCATCAGGGGTGTCCCCACGCGGGGATAAACCATCACTTGGCAGATGCCATTGCTGGAAGGATACCTCGTTCACAGGTACAGGCTCACTCGTTTACCGGCCGCCGGCGCGCCCATGCCAGCAGGACCAGCAGCGCGAAGAGCGGCAGGGCAGCCATGCGGCGCCAGCGCCAGGGCTGGCGGACGAGGCGGTATAGCCACTCCAGGCCCAGGCGGCGCAGCCAGAGCGGCGCGCGCGGGGTAACGCCGGCGACGAAGTCGAAGGCGCCGCCGACGCCGAGCGCGACGGCGACCGGCAACGCCTCTCTGTGCTGGTGAATCCAGATGTCCTGGCGCGGATGTCCGTAGGCGACAAAGAGCAGATCGGGGTGCGCCGCGGTCAGACGCCGGCGGATTTGCGGCCAGTCGGTGTCGGCGGGCGAGCCGGCGTAGGTACCGGCGACGCGCAGGCCGGGATAGAGGCGGGCCAGTTCAACCGCAGCGCGCTCGGCGATGCCGGGGGCCGCGCCGAGGAAGAAGACGCGCCATCCCCGCGCGGCGGCCCGTTCACAGATGAGGTGAATACCGTCGGAGCCGGTTACGCGTTCGGCCAGGTGGATTCCGGCCAGGCGTGCGGCCCAGAGCACGCCGACGCCGTCGGGCGTACAGAGATCGGCGGCCGCCAGCGCCTGTGCGAAGGCCGGCTGCCGGCGCGCGGTCATGATGAATTCGGGGTTGACGGTGCAGACCTGGCGGGGGAACGGCGGGGAGCGAAACGGCGAGGGTTGAGGAGTGAGGGTTGAGGCGTGAGAGACGGCGTTCTCGCTCTCCTCGGCCTGCGTTCGCGCTTGCGCAATCCAGCCGCTGATGATGTCAAGAGTCTGCTGGAAATCGACGCAGTCGACGCGCACGCCCAGAATCTGTACTGATGCCCGCTCCTGCTCCCGCGGTGAGCTCATTTTTTGGCGGCGGCCTCTTCGAGCACGGCCAGCGTCTCCCTGGCTGCCTTTTCCCAGGAAAAACGTTTGACGTTTTCATAGCCTTTGGCGATCAGCTCCTGCCGCAGGGCCTCGTCGCGGCTGAGGCGCAGCATGGCCGCGGCGATGTCGTCAACGTCCTCCGGGTCGACGAGCAGCGCGGCGTCGCCGGCGATCTCGGGCAAAGCGGAGTTTTTGGCGCACATAACGGCAGCTCCTGTGGTTTGGGCTTCGAGTACGGGCAGGCCGAAGCCCTCGAATAGGGATGGAAAGGCGAAAAAAAGGGCCTTTTTCATCAGCGCGGCCACGACGCCGTCGGGCAGGTAGCCGGGGAAGTGGACGCGGCCGGTTAGCCCGCGGGCGGCGGCGTGTCTTTCGTACGCCTCGCTCAGCCAGCCCCGGCGCCCGACCAGCACGAGGTCCCAGCCGATCTCCTGCTGCTGGGTGAGGTGCGCGAAGGCGTCGATCAGGCGCAGCAGATTTTTGCGCGGCTGGATGGTGCCGACATAGAGCGCATAGGGCCGTTCGTAGACCGGCGCGGTCGCCGCGTCCCGGCCGGGTTCGGGTGCCCGCGGCACCGGCGCCTCGTGGATGACGCGGATTTTGGCCTCGGGCACGCCGTAAAAGCGCTGCAGGTCGTCGGCGGTGTGGCGGCTGACTGCTATGATGCGCTGTGCGGCGGCTGCGCTCCAGCGGGTGGAAAGCTCCAGGTAGAGGCGCTGCAGGGCGGTATGGGAGCGGGGGAAGTAGCGGTAGCCGGCGTCGTGCAGGGTCACGACGGTGGGCGGCAGCAGCGGCGGCGGCAGAAAGGGGACGACGTGGGCGGGCACGAAGAGCGCGTGCGGCGGACGCCGGCAGAGCTCCCAGGCGAGTGCGCGGTGCGTCCAGAGACGCTTGCCCGGCAGCGTGCGAACGGTGACGGCGCGCCGGTCGTGCGGGGGCGGGGCCGCGCCGCGCATCGCTTCCGCGGTCGGTGTTTCAGGCGCATAGAGGCGGAAGGCAGAGCGATCGTTGGGCGCGGCCAGCATGTGGCCGATGATCTGGCGGGAATAGAACTCGGTGCCGGTGGGCTCGGCCCGCAGGCTGCGGGAGGCGTCGATGCCGATGTGGAGAGGAGAGAGTGAAGAGGAGCGAGAAGTGAGAACCTCCCCTGCTCCCTCTGTTTCACTTCTCATTGAGCGCTCCGGCCTGTATCCCGGCCGCGGCCAGTTCCTCCGGCCCGATCGGTCCCTCCCGCAGCAGTTGCGGCTGCGGTCCGCTCATCTCCAGGACGGTGCTGGACTGGGCGAGGGGCGCGGGGCCGGCGTCGATGAGGAGGGGGATGCGGCCTTTCAACTGGTCGAGGACGGCTGCGGCTGTGGCGCAGGGGGGCGCGCCGCTGTGGTTGGCGCTGGAGGAGGCCAGCGGGCCGACGCGACGGGCGAGCGCGCGCAGAAAAGGATGCGCGGGCAGGCGCACGCCGACGGTGTCGCCGCCGGCGGTGAGGGCTGGGGGCAGGTGGCTGCGCGCGGGGAGTACCAGCGTGAGCGGGCCCGGCCAGTAACGGTCGATGAGCGCCTGGGCCCCGGCATCTACCGGCGGGCGCACAACCGCAGTGGCCTGCTCTGCGTCGCCCAGAAGGACGGGCAGCGCCTTGTGGTCCGGGCGCGCCTTGACGGCGAAGAGCCGGTCGATGGCGGCGGCGTCGCTGCAGAGGCAGACAAGGCCGTAGACGGTATCGGTCGGCGCGCCGACTACGGCGCCCTGCTCCACGGCGGCGGCGGCCTGTTCGAGCGCGCCGGGTTGGTCGGCCGCGATCACGACTGTCATCGGCTCTGCTCCGCTCCGGATGGTGGATCTCGATGCGCGGGCCTTTGCGATGCGGGCCTATCTGCGCCCTCTGCAATGGCTGCGCAACAGTTTTTGCTTTACTGTGCGCTGTGTATACTTTACAGTGCCCTGTGTATACTACTGATGGCTTGAGAGTACGTCAACAATCACTGCAATATGAAAGACGAACACCCATTTGAAGATCTGCTGGTGCTGATCAAGGGCGCCGGCGACCTGGCGACCGGCGCGGCCTGGCGGCTGCACCGCTGCGGCATCCCGGTGGTGATGACCGAACTGCCCCGTCCGCTGACGGTGCGGCGGGCGGTCGCCTTTGCCCAGGCCGTGTACGATGAAGAGCACGAGGTGGAAGACGTCACCGCGCGCAAGGCGCTGGCCGCGGATGTGCCGGATGTGCTGGATGCCGGGGAGATCCCGGTCGTGGTCGATCCCGAGATGGAGGCGATCGACGAGCTGGCGCCGTCGGTCGTGGTCGACGCGGTGGTGGCGAAGGTCAATACGGGCACGACGCTGGCGAGCGCGGCGTTCGTGGCGGCCCTGGGGCCGGGCTTCGAGGCCGGCGTTGACTGCCACGCGGTGATCGAAACAAATCGCGGCCCGAACCTGGGCCGGGCAATCTGGGAAGGCGGGGCTGAAGCCGATACCGGCACGCCGGGCGCCATAAGGACGCCGCCAGCCGGCCGGGAATCCGCGGAAGGCGGTGATGGCGGCCCGGCAGAGGACCTGACGGCGGCGCGCGTGCTGCGCGCCCCTGCAGCGGGCCGCTTCCGGGCACTGGCCTGCATCGGCGACCGCGTGGAGGCGGGGGCGCCTTACGGCGCAGTTGTGCAGCCTTCGGGCGAGAAGACGACGCTGCTGGCGCCGTTCAGCGGCGTGCTGCGCGGCCTGATCCACGAGAGCGTTTTGCTGGAGCCGGGGCGCAAGATCGGCGACATCGACCCCCGCGGCGAGCCCGCGCATGCGTTCCGCATTTCGGACAAGTCGCTGGCTGTGGGCGGCGGCGTGTTGGAGGCGTTTCTGCACTGGCACTTTGGCCGCAGCGACGACAGCGTGACCGAAGAGTTGGGGTTCTGATGGACGGCAGCCTCTCCCAGAGCCCTCCCGATCAGGAGGGCATCCGGATCCTTCCGGTTCCGGGCATACCGCTGGTGCGGCCGGGCGATGACCTGGCGGCGCTGATTGTGGAAGCGGCCGGGGCCGCGGGGCTTTCCCTGCTGTCGGGGGACATTCTGGTGTTGGCGCAGAAGATCGTCAGCAAGGCGGAAGGGCGGCTGGTGCGTCTGGCGGATGTGACGCCGGGCGAGGAGGCGCTGCGCCTGGCGCAGGAGACGGGTAAAGACGCGCGCGTGGTGCAGGCGGTGCTGGACGACAGTAACGCTGTCGTCCGCGCCCGGGAGGGTGTCCTGATCGTCGAGCAGAGCGGCGGCTGGGTGTGCGCGCACGCCGGGCTGGACCATTCGAATGTGGCGCCGGAGGAGGAAGAGACGGTGGCGCTGCTGCCGGCGGACGCGGATGCCAGCGCAGCGGCGCTACGCAACCGGATCCTGGAGGAGACCGGGGCGGCGGTGGCGGTCCTGATCAGCGACAGCCACGGGCGGCCGTGGAAGATGGGTACGGTTGGCGTCTGTATCGGCTGTGCCGGTCTGCCGGCGCTGTGGGACCAGCGCGGGCTGACCGACCTCTACGGATATGAGCTGGTCGCCAGCGAAGAGTGTATCATCGATGAGCTGTGCGCCGCGGCGACGCTGGTGATGGGCCAGAGCAGCGAGGGCCGTCCCGCGGCGATCATTCGCGGCTACAGGCGGCCGGACGCCGCCGACGCGCCGGCGCGTTCGATCCAGCGGCCGCCGGAGAAGGACCTGTTTCGGTGAAGCGCGGAGTGAAAAACAAAGAGGAGCGAGAGAGTCCCGCTCCTCCTGATGGTACCCCCGACAGGATTCGAACCTGTGCTCCCGGCTCCGGAGGCCGATGCTCTATCCACTGAGCTACGGGGGCCTGACGCACAGAGAACGATACCACAGCGGTGGCTCCTTCAGCAAACGACACTGTCTGAGCGGCGCCTGATGCCATTGCGCGCCGGGGCAGTAGTCCAGCCGTTGTGCGCGCGTTTGTAGATGACTTTCGGCCCCCCCTGTGCTATCATTCTTTATAATCGTCCATTTTTGTAACTGTCCATTAACGGTTGCCGGTTGTCGAGCAGTGCGCGGCCAGCGGAACCGTATACAAATCTCCATCCACAAACCGGGGCTTTTGCGGGGGCGCAGCAGGTGCGTACGCAAGGCTCTTGGACCACCGGTTTTAAGGAACGCGCCACCGTGTCAACGCCAGCAGCAGTCCGGGTCCAGTCCTTCGGCACGACCGTCTTCGCCGAGTATTCCGCCCTGTCACTTGAATACGATGCCATCAACCTGGGGCAGGGCTTCCCCGATTTTCCCGCGCCCGACTTTGTGATTGAGGCGGCCCGCACCGCGCTGGCCTCCGGCTACAATCAGTACGCGCGCAGCGCCGGCCATCCGCGGCTGGTGAATGCGCTGGCGGCGGTGTACAGCCCGGTCTTCGAGCGCGATCTGGATCCGCTGACGCAGATCGTTGTGACCACCGGCGCAACCGAGGGCATCTACGCCACGGTGCAGGGGCTGGTGGACCCGGGCGACGAGGTGATCCTGATCGAGCCGTTCTACGACAGCTACCCGCCGTCGGTGATCATGGCGGGGGGGACACCGGTCTATGTTCCCCTGCGGCCCAAACCCGGCGCCGCCAGCGCGGCCGACTGGCGCATCGATATGGACGATCTCCGGGCCGCGATCAGCCCGCGGACCAAGCTGATTATTATCAATACGCCTCTCAACCCCGTGGGCAAGATGTACAGCCGCGAGGAGCTGCTGGCGCTGGCGCAGATCGCGCAGGAGCATGATCTGCTGGTCCTGAGCGATGAGGTCTACGAGTGGATGACCTACGACGGCACGCCGCACGTGCGCATCGCGACTCTGCCGGGCATGTGGGAGCGCACGGTTACGCTGGGCAGCGCGGGCAAGACCTTTTCCGTGACCGGCTGGAAGATCGGCTGGGCGATTGCGCCCGAGCCGCTGGCGCACGCGGTGCTGATGGCGCACCAGTGGATCCCTTTCGCCGTTACCACGCCCCTGCAGGAAGCGGTGGGCGCGGCCTTTGAGCAGGTGGAGGAGCGCAACTACCTGCATGAGCTGAGCGTCATGTACCAGGACAAACGGGAAATCCTGCTGTCGGCCCTCAACGATGTCGGACTGCCGCCGGTGACGCCCCACGGCAGCTATTTCATTCTGGTGGATACGACCGACCTGGACGCGCCCACGCCCACGGACGACCC
This sequence comes from Caldilineaceae bacterium SB0661_bin_32, assembly GCA_009841235.1. Lineage (GTDB taxonomy): Bacteria > Chloroflexota > Anaerolineae > Caldilineales > Caldilineaceae > Bin5. Next base: position 12,734 of record VXMH01000026.1, read on the forward strand.
GCGTGACGTGCAGATCTGCCGCTGGCTGACGAAGGAGGTCGGCGTGACCGCGATCCCGCCCTCTGCATTTTACAACCCCGAACACATCCATCTGGCAACCAATGTCGCCCGCTTCTGCTTCTGCAAGACCGATGCGATTCTGGAAGCCGCGGCGACGCGACTGCGCACAAATCTGTAACTCCCCACAGCCGGCGTACAGTGTCTCACGGCCAGTGGCTGCACTGACCGCTGGATGCTGACTGTTGGACACCGACCACAGGACATTGGACATGGAACTACGGGTAGAGCAGGGGAATATCGCTGAGAGCGACGTCGATCTGATCGTCATCAACCTGTTCGCGGGCGTCACCGCGCCCGGCGGCGCGACCGGGGCGATCGACCGCGCGCTCAACGGCGCCATCAGCCGGCTGATCGCGCAGGGGGATTTCAGCGGCGAGGCCGAGACGACCGCGCTGCTGTACGCACGCGCGAACGGCGGCGCGGCCGGGGATGAAGAGGCTGACGAGGGCGGGCTGAGCGCGCCGCGCGTGCTGATCGTCGGTTTGGGCGGCAGCGAGCGGTTTGGGCTCGGCCAGATCAGGCGGGTGGCGGCGGTGGCGGCTCAGGCTGCAGCCAGGCTGAAGGGCGTCAGGACGATGGCGACCATCGTTCACGGCGCCGGAATCGCCGGCCATGACGCAGACGCGGCGGCGCAGGAGGTGGCGCTGGGAACGCTGCTGGCCAGCTACCAGCCCAGACGATATGGACGTAAGGAAGAGGACGCGGGATTGGCGAGTTGTACGGTGGTGGAGTACAGCGCGGCCAAGCTGGAGGACGTTGAACGCGGCGTAGCCCGAGGGGAGGCGATCGGCCGCGCGGTGTGCAGCGCGCGCGATCTTGTCAACGAGCCGGCCAATCTTCTGACGCCGGCGGAGATGGCGGCCCGCGCCCAGGCGATGGCGGCCGGCGTCGGCTTGAAATGCACGGTGCTGGATGAGGCTGCGATGAAGGAAGAGGGTATGGGGATTCTGCTGGCGGTGAGCCGGGGCAGCGCGAATCCGGCCCGGTTTGTCATATTGGAACATGCGCCGGAGGGAGATACGGAGGCGCCGCTGATATTTGTGGGCAAGGGCATCACATTCGACACGGGCGGTATCAGCCTCAAGCGCACCGGCGGCATGTGGGCGATGAAGGACGATATGGGCGGCGCGGCGGCGGTGCTCGGCGCAATGGAGGCGATAGGCCGGCTTGGCGTCCCGCGGCGGGTGATCGGGATCGCGCCGTGTGTTGAGAATATGCCGGACGGCGAAGCGTTCCGGCCTGGCGATATCGTCACCGGCATGACCGGCAAGACGGCGGAGATTATCAGCACGGACGCCGAGGGACGGCTGATTCTGGCGGACGCGCTGGCATACGCGGCCCGTTTCGACCCGGTCGCCGTTGTGGACCTGGCGACGCTGACGGGCGCGATCGGCACGGCGCTTGGAATGCATATTCGCGCCGGGCTCTTCAGCAACGACAGCTCTCTGGAGGAAAAGCTGATGGCCGCGGCCGACCACTGCGGGGAGGGATTATGGCCCTTTCCGATGGATGCGGCGTACGAGAAGCCGATCAAAAGCGACATGGCCGAGGTCAAGAACAGCGCCGGGCGGGCCGGCGTGAGCAGCAGCGCGAAGTTTATTGAGCATTTCACTGAAGGCTATCCCTGGGCCCACCTGGACATCGCCAACATGGTGCTGGCCGACAGCCGGATCAATGCGGAGACGCCCAAGGGCGCGACCGGATACGGCGTCCGGCTGCTGGTCGAGCTGGCGGAACGGTACGCGGCCGCCTCCTGAATGGCCGTTGCATGTAGCCGGGAGGACGAGCGCCGGGAACCGGAAGCCGGGACTGAAGATAGTAGAACTGCAGGAGAGACAGGTATGCGGATGAAAATGGTGCGACGGTTGGGTTGGGGTGTTTTCGGCGGTCTGTTTCTGGCGGGCGCGCTGCCGAAGTTGACGCTGGCCGCAGGGACGGAGCAGTCGGTCGGGACGGAGATCACGACGGTGATGCCGGCGATGGTTCCGTTGCTGGGGGCGGCCGCGGGGATTGAGCGCTTGATGGAGCTGGGCTGGCACTACCTGGAGTGGGGCGCGCTCCGTTTTTTGGGCTGGCGGCCAAGCGATCTCAAGTCACCCGGCTATATCGCGTTCAAACGCAGCACCAGCCTGCTGGCGGGCATTTTCCTCGGCGTCGTGGTCTCCAACTACAGCGGTATGCGTCTGATGGCCTATCTGGGCCAGTCGCTGCCCGGTTTTCTGGTCCAGGTCCCGGATATGTGGGACATTCTGGTTACGGGGCTGATGATTGGGGCGGGGACGAAGCCGACGCACGACCTGCTGGGCATCATCACACAGGTGAAGAACCTGATCGGGAGCACCGCCTTGAAGCAGCGGGAACAAGCCGGCGCGGCCCTGGCTGACAGTATTCTGAAGCTGCGGCAGGCCGACGCCCCCGCGTCCTACCGTGTGGATGTACCGGGCGTGGGCGCGACACAGGTGCCCGGTGCGCCGGCGCAGGCTGCGCGCAACCGGATGCTGGATGAGAGCGGCGGCCGGCGCCGCGAGCGGAACATTGACCGCTATGCAAGCGCGCTGCATGATAATCTGTACAGCGGGAATTAACGACTCTGTACTTTGGCCGCCAGTCTGCCACCCACCACCCCCTACGCCGGCTCCACAAACACGCGCACGTCGTAGAAGCTGGCTGAGGCGCCCATGTCGGTCTCGTCCTGCGGGGTGAGCTGGTTCACGTTGCGGCCGTCCGCGCTGTGTTTGTTCCACCAGATGCCGGGGGCGAGCACTGTGCCGGCCATGATCTCTTCGGTGACGCGGGCGGTCAGCTCGACTTCCCCCAGCTCGTTCCAGACGCGCAGCCACGCGCCTTCCTCGATGCGGCGGGCGGAGGCGTCGTGCGGATGGATCCAGAGCAGGGGTTCCCGCTCGCGGCCGCGGAAACGCTCCAGATGGGAGAAGGAGGAGTTGAGGAAGGAATGCGCCGGCGGCGAAATACAGGCCAGTGAACGCGGGTCCTGGTCCGCCAGGGCGCTGCCGTTCTCTCTCTCCTCACGCCTCGCCCCTCTCTCCTCGCTCTTCGGCGGCGTGTAGGTGGGCAGCGGGTCGTAGCCGTCCCGGGCCATGCGTTCGCTGAAGAATTCGCATTTGCCGCTCGGTGTGGGGAAGTTGCCCTCGGCGAAGGGCAGATAGGGCTGGGGCAGGTTGAGGCGCACGAAGCCTTTCTCCAGCAGGGCCTCCCATGTGACCGTTTCGTAGAGCGGATGATGCTGCGCCTCAATGAAGTTGCGCAGAACGGTCTCGTCATCCTCGTAGAAGCCGCTGTCGGTGTAGCCCATGGCCTGGGCGAGCCCGCGGAAGATGGCGCTGTTGGGCCGCGCTTCCCCGACCGGCGGGATCGCGGGCCGGTTGAGCGCCGCGAAATGGTGGCCGTACATCCGTTGCAGGTCCCAGTGCTCGGCCTGCGTGGTGGCGGGCAGAAGATAGTCGGCGTAGTCGGCGGTGTCGGTCTGGAACTGCTCCAGGACGACGGTGAAGAGGTCCTCGCGCGCCAGCCCGGCCTGGACCGCTGACTGGTCGGGCGCGACCGCGGCGGGGTTGCTGTTGTAGACGATCAGGGCCTTCACGGGCGGGCCGGCCTCGTCGGGCGCCGGCTTGCGGTCCACGGGCCGCGGCGCATAGTGGGCCGCGGCGAGGCGGGTCCGGTCGAGACTGAGCGCGTCTCCCAGGCGGTTCATGTTGATGGTGCGCGGGATGCGTCCGGCCAGGAGGTCGGGCCGCTCCAGGCCGCTCTTTTCGAGGTGGCGCAGCTGTCCGCTCACGCTGAGCTGGATGCCGCCGCCCTGTTCCCGCCATGCCCCGACCAGCGCGGGCAGACAGGTGATGTTGCGCATCGCCATGCCGCCGCCGTAGTGGCGCTGCATGCCGTAGTTGACCCGGATGGCCGCAGGTCGCGTCGCGGCATAGTCCCGCGCCAGCTCGCGAATTCGTGCGGCCGGGATGCCGGTGATCCGGGCCGCACGCTGGGGCGGCCATTCCTGCAGACGTTCGGTCAGCTGCTCGAAACCGACCGTATGGGCCGCCACGTACGCCTTGTCGTGCAGGTCGGCGTTGACGATCTCGTGCATCATGCCCAGCGCGAGCGCGCCGTCGGTCCCGGGTCGGATCGGCAGCCACTCGTCCGCGGCCTTGGCGGTGCGCGTGCGGGCCGGGTCGATGACGATGACGCGGGCCCCCTGTTTACGCGCGTCCTGGATGAAGGGCCAGAGGTGCAGGTTGCTCGTAAGGGTGTTGCTGCCCCAGATCAGGATCAGGCGGGCGTGCGCGTAATCCTCCGGCTCAATACCGATGGTTGAGCCGATCGTGTAGAGATAGCCTTCAAACCCGGCCTCGGAGCAGATCGTGTATGCGAGGCGGCTGGCCCCCATCTGCTGAAAAAAACGGTTGGAGATGCCGTGTTGCTGCAGCCAGCCCATGGTGCCGGCGTAGGCGTAGGGCAGGACCGCCTCCGGCCCCCATTCGTTGATGACGCCTTGCAGACGCCTTGCTATCTCGTCCAGCGCCTCGCGCCAGGAGACCGGCTCGAAGCGGCCGCTGCCCTTCGGGCCCGCACGGCGCAGCGGGCTGGTCAGCCTTTCGGCATGATAGACCCGCTCGAGATAGCGGTCGACCTTGCCGCACAACGCGCCCTGCGTGACCGGATGATCGGCGTGTCCCCAGATATCCAGCGCCCGCTCCCCTGTGCGGTCCACGGCAATCTGCCAGCTGCATGTATCCGGGCAGTCGTGCGGGCAGGCGCCGGTTACGATGCGGACGGACGGATTTTTTTCATAGAGGGCGAGTTTCGACATGGTATCGGCTTAGTATCAGCTTAGTATCGGCTCATGAACTGGTCGGGCAGCTCGTTACGCCCGGCGTCGAACTGCTGCTGTTGGGGCATCAGTGTAGCAGTGAAATCGTGCAGGGCGAAATTGGCCTGTGACGGCCCGGATGGATATGATAGACGGGTTGCGCAGCGTACAGCGGGCGCGGTGCAGGGAATGCGGGCATTGGGGGATGGGAGAGCGCCATTTCCGGCGATCATGCAATCTGCACAAACAAATATGGACAATCGTTATTCGGATTGTCCATGAGTGGGCCGTCAGTGGCAGGGTATACTACTGTAGTTATCGTTCTATCGTCTTATTTTCAGGTCAAAAGGACCCCACGCCATTTCTGAAAGGATTAAGTGAGGAATGAAACTCAACGTAAGCTCAATTGCCGATCTGAACAGTGCCATTCAGGACAATAACGTTCTGATGGTGGATGTCAAATTCACTGATCTGTTCGGCCAGTGGCATCACTTCACAATGCCGGTCGAAGAGTTCGATGCGGATGAGGCGGTCAATGAAGGGATGGGCTTTGACGGCTCGTCGATTCGCGGCTTCCAGAGCATCGAGAACAGCGACATGGTGCTGCGGTTGGATCCCTCGACCGCGGTCATCGACCCGATCTGCGCCATGCCCACGCTGAGCGCGATCTGTAACGTCCATGACCCGCTCACGGGCGAAGCCTACAGCCGCGACCCCCGCAACGTCGCCGGCAAAGCGGTCAGCTACGTCGAATCCGATGGCATTGCCGACACGGTCTATGTCGGCCCGGAAGCCGAGTTTTTCATCTTTGACGGTGTTTCCTATGAGGCGGGCCGCCACACGGCCGGCTACTACGTGGACAGTGTGGAAGCGCCGTGGAACTCGGGCGAGCTGGGCGGCGGCCATTCGGTCGGCCTCAAGAGGGGCTACTTCCCGGTTTCTCCCTTTGATACACTGCAGGACGTCCGCTCCGAGATGACGCGCAAGATGATCGATGCCGGCATCGATATCGAAGTGCATCACCACGAGGTGGGCACAGCCGGCCAGGCTGAAATCGATATGAAGTTCAAGCCGCTCCTGCAGATGGCCGATCAGGTGCAGCTGTACAAATACATCATCAAGAACGTCGCCAAGGCGAACGACAAGACGGTCACCTTCATGCCCAAGCCGCTGTTTGAGGATAACGGCTCCGGAATGCACACGCACCTGAGCTTTTGGAAAGACGGCACGCCGCTTTTCGCCGGTGACCAGTACGCCGGCCTCAGCGAAATGGCCCTGCACTTTACCGGCGGCCTGCTGAAGCACATCAACTCGCTGCTGGCCTTCTGCGCCCCCCTGACCAACAGCTACCGCCGCCTGGTTCCCGGCTATGAGGCCCCGGTGGTTGTGGCCTACTCCGCCCGCAACCGCTCTGCCGCCTGCCGCATCCCGATGTACAGCCAGTCACCGAACAGCAAGCGCATCGAGTTCCGCTGCCCCGACCCCGGCGCGAACCCATACCTGGCCTTCGCCGCCATGGTGATGGCCGGCATGGACGGCATCAAGAACCAGATCGATCCCGGCGACCCGGCCGAGATTGACCTGTACGAAGAGGATGTCCTCAAAGAGGTGGAGATGGTGAAGGGCAGCCTCGGCGAGGTTCTGGACGCGCTCGAGGAAGACAACGACTACCTGCTCGCAGGCGGCGTCTTCACGCCGGACCTGCTGGAGGCGTACATCGAGTACAAGCGGCTGGAAGAAGTGGATGCCGTACGGCTGCGCCCGCATCCGCAGGAATTCGTGATGTACTACGGAATTTAGCGTTGGACCGATAGATCTTAACAACAAGGGGGCGGCGCGTTCTATTGTGTCTGCCCCCTTGTTCTTTCATACCGACGGTTGTACAGTCTTCAGTAGTTCAGGCTCTGGTTTTTCATGTTCGCTCACGTTGGCGATTAGAGCTGACCGCTGAAGACTATCTGAAAGGGGAAGGCACATATGCTCTTGGATGCATTTGCAGACGAAAAACTGATGGAGACGCTGGAAAAGATCGACGATACGATCAAGAGACACAACGTGCGCTTTGTGCGTCTTCAGTTCAGCGATATCGTGGGCATCGTCAAGCAGGTAACGATCCCGATTGAACTCTGGGATCGCGCAGTCGAAAACGGTGTCTGGTTCGACGGCAGTTCGATTGAGGGATTCGCGCGCGTCGCTGAGAGCGATATGTACCTGGTGCCCGACCTCGATACATTCATGCCGATCCCCTGGGAGATGGAGCTGTCCACCGCCCGCGTTGTCTGTGATGTCTTCACCCCGAACGGAGATCCCTTTGCCGGCGATCCCCGTTATATTCTGCGCCGGCAGTTGAAACGGGCCCAGGAACTGGGCTTTGATTTTCTCGTCGGTCCGGAGCTGGAGTTCTTCCTCTTCCGGCGCCACCCGGATAACAGCCTCTACCCTCTGACCCCGCACGACGAAGCAGGCTATTTCGACGTAAGCTCCGATTCGGCGCATGGTGTGCGCCGCCAGATGGTCGATGCGCTTAACGCCCTGGGCATCAAAGTCGAGGCATCCCATCATGAGGTTGCCAGCGGGCAGAATGAGATCGACTTCCAGTACGGTCCTGCCCTGGCCGCGGCGGACAATACGATCACTTTGCGGACAACGCTCAAGGCGATCGCGCAGAAGAACGGGCTTCACTGTACTTTTATGCCCAAGCCGATCACCGGGGTAAACGGCTCCGGCATGCACGTTCATCAGAGCCTGTGGCGTTTTGGCGAGGAAGAAACCTGCATGTACGACCCCGACGATGAGTATGGTCTGAGCAAGACGGCGCTGCACTTTATCGCGGGCCAGCTCGCGCACGCGGCCGCCATCACTCCCATCATCGCGCCGCTCGTGAACAGCTACAAGCGGCTGGTGCCCGGCTATGAGGCGCCGGTCTATGTCTCCTGGGGCCGTACAAACCGCAGCGCGCTGATCCGCATCCCCCGCATCAATCCCAACCGGACGCAGAGTACGCGCTGCGAACTTCGCTGCCCCGACCCGAGCGCAAATCCCTACCTCGCCTTCGCGGTCATGCTGGCCGCGGGCCTCGACGGCATCGAGCGCAAGCTGGACCCGCCGATGCCGGCCGAGGAGGACCTGTACCAGATGAACGGCGACCGCACCGGCCTGGAGACGCTGCCGGGCAACCTGGGCGAAGCGCTGGAGGCGTTGCGCCAGGACGAAGTGGTGCAGGACGCCCTGGGCCAGCACGTTTTCGAACGCTACGTCGAGGCGAAAAACCTGGAGTGGGACAGCTATCGCAATTTTGTAACGCAGTGGGAGCTGGACCGCTATCTGGGCGTGTATTAGCGGCCGGTCGTACACCTCTGAAAGCAACCAGACCGCCGTCAGCTCCCGTTCCAATCCCCGGCAGCGCCACCGCCGCCGCATCGCGGACTGACCGCCCCTCAGCCATCGACAGGATGAACTGGGGTCCCCCAAAAAACTTGACAAAACCTGTTCAAACCTGACAACATCCTTCAGCGCTTTCACCGGCGAGCCGTTGAGAAAAAAAGGGGGGGGGTCCCCCCCAAAAACATGACAAAACCTGCCAAAACGCGCTAAATCTGCCAAATTCCTTCAGAGCATTAACGATTGAGCCGTTGAATCGAACGGGGGACTCCCCCCAAAAAACCTGACAAAACCTGTAAAAGTCCTTCAGCGCTCCCCCCGCCGCGCGCCGCCCCGCGCCACTCACGCCTCTCCACTCTCTCCTCGCCTCTAATCCTGACTCAGACAACGACCTCATAAAAATCTGGACTGCACCCATCGGCGAAGAAAGTGGACAAACAGGCCGTTCAAAGGTACAATGAAAGGGAATAACTGAATCCAAGGAGCGAGCCTGGCCACTGGCCCCGAGGTTTGTGAAATTGGCCGCGGCCGGAGGATGATTGGGCCCCCCCCTTAATTCATCCTCTGCTTGCCTTGCGCGCATATGTTGAACTTTTTACATAGGAGATTCTTTTCGCGCTGGGAGCTGCTGCTGCCCGGCGTTTTTGTATTAGACAAAACGTCCGGCGATGCAGGCGTTTCGTCTGTATCGCTTTACAAAGGAGAGATCGAATGAACCAAACGAAAATAGCCCCTGTTGAAACGGACCGTCCGCCGGAGGACGACGCCGGCACGGCGCAGCTGCGGGTGATCCCGCTCGGAGGCCTCGGTGGAATCGGAAAAAACATGATGCTTCTGGAGTCCGGCGAAAGTATTCTCATCATTGACGCCGGCCTGATGTTCCCGGACAGCGATATGCACGGCGTGGATGTCGTGATCCCGGAGACCGAGTATCTGCTGGACCGGCTGGACTGGATTCGCGGCATCGTGCTTACGCACGGACACGAGGACCATATCGGCGCGCTGCCCTATCTGATCGATCAGGGGTTGGACGCGCCCGTCTACGCCACCGCGCTGACAAAGGGCCTGCTTCAGGGCAAGTTGTCGGAACATGGTTTGCTGGCCCAGACGGAGCTGCATACGGTAACGGAAGATGACGTCATCCCGCTGGAACCGTTCACAGTGGAGTTTTTTCATACCTGCCACAGCTTCCCGGACAGTGTGGGGGTCACCGTTTCCACGCCGGCCGGCCGGGTGATCTTCACGAGCGACTACAAATTTGATGATACGCCGGTCGACGGCAAGCTGACCGAGGTTGACAAACTGGAACGCTGGGGCGATGAGGGTGTGCTGCTGCTGCTGGCGGACAGCACGAACGTTGAAACGGAAGGCAGCACGCCCAGCGAAACCAAGGTCGAGGAGACCCTTGACAGCATCTTTTCGCAGGTGAATGGACGGGTGATTCTGGCAACCTTTGCCAGCAACATCAGCCGCGTGCAGCAGATCATCACAATTTCCCGCAAGCATGGACGGCGGGTCGGGATGATCGGGCGCTCGATGATCAACAACGCAAAGATAGCAATCGGACTGGGCTACCTCGATATCCGGCAGGACGAGCTGTTGACCGCCAGAGAGATGGAGGAGCTGCCCTCCCACCAGGTGACGATCATCGCCACCGGCAGCCAGGGAGAACCGACCAGCGCGATGGTGCGCATGAGCATCGGGGACCAGCGTCAGATCAGCCTGCGCAAGGGAGACACGGTGGTGCTGAGCGCGACACCGATCCCCGGCAACGAGGAGCTGTTCAACCGCACTGTGGACAATCTGTACCGCCGCGGGGCCCGGGTCTTCTATCATGAGCTGTCCGACGATGTACACGTGAGCGGACATGGCGGCAAGGAGGACTACCGCCGCATGCTGGAGCTGGTGCGGCCGCGCTATTTCATCCCCGTGCATGGGGCTTACCGGCATCTTGTCCTGCATGGTGAGCTGGCTGAGGAGGTCGGCATTGCGCCTGAGAACGTCTACGTCGTCGAAGACGGGCAGGTGGTCGAATTCGGCCATTTCGAGGATGAGACCGAGGCGCGGTTGGGCGAACATGTCAGCGCCAACCACGTCTTTGTCGACGGGTTGGGCGTGGGCGACATTGGCAGCGTCGTCCTGCGCGACCGGCGCCATTTGGGGAGCGACGGCTTCCTCGTCTGTATCGTCGCGTTGGACGAATTCGATGGCTCGATCCTCTACGGTCCGGAGATCATCAGCCGGGGCTTTGTCTATATACGGGACAACGAGGGGTTGATTCTGCGGGCGGAGGAGATCGTGCGCAACGAGGTCAAAGGCAAGGTGGCGCCCACGGCACTCTCCCGCCGCGTTCGCAACGCTCTGGCCAGCTTCTGCAGCAATGAGATGGGACGGCGGCCGATGATCCTGCCCGTGGTGATTCAGGTATAGGCGGCGGCGCGCGGCCGGCCCTTTTGGAAACGAAGGCGCGCTCGCGCCGAATCCCGCCGCGATAGGAAGACGCCCACCATTCGGTTGCAAAGCGCGGGCAAAACGTTGGGTTTCAGAGCGATTAAACATTAAGAACTGATTGGTGAAATCCGGGTTCATTGGTATACTGTGCTGGGAACGTTTGTTCTTTCCTGGCCTGTCATGTAATGAACTATTGGACTCCAGCGGCCGTTGCGATTGCCCGTCGCGAGCCGCGACCTCCTTGCCACTGCTGATATGGTAACCAAGAGGCGAACGAAGAAGAAAGCAACTCCGCAAAAACAGCTTTGGGACGGGTTGGCGGCGGTCGCCCGCGTGGAGGTTGTCGGCCTCAGTCTCGTGTTGATCTCGGTCTTTACGCTGCTGAGCCTGCTGACCGGTTCGCGCGGCAGTGTCACAGGGCTGTGGATCGATTTCCTGCGCTACGCCACCGGTGACGGCGTGGCCGGTGTACCCTTGCTGACCGGATTCCTTGGCTTGTGGCTGGTCTTGCGCGCCATCGAAGGGCCGAAACGCCGGAGCTCCCCGTCTGGCGACGGAAGCGGGTCGGGCAGTGAGTTGCCGATTCTGCCCTGGCGGGCGCCGAGCGGTCTGTTGCTGATCTTTCTGGCATACATTGCCGCCATCACGCTGGCGCTGCCTCCGATGACACGGGCGGCGCGCCTCCTCGACGGTGGGGCGGGCGGCGCGCTCGGTCACTTTTTTGCCAATACACTGGCGGATGGGCTGCCCGGCTGGGGCGGTTGGGCGGTCATTCTTCTGGTCGCGCTGTCAGGACTGACGCTGCTGACCGGCCGCCGGTTGTGGAACGGCCTCTGGGTTGGGGGCGGTACCGTGAGCCAGGAAATCCGGGACGTGCTGCAAAAGCTGTGGCGGGAAGAACGACGCAAAGATCTCTTCAGAACCAGGACACAGGCCGGAAGGGAGCGAAACGAGACACACGCTCCCGTTCCTGACTCCACTCCGCTATCCCCCTTGCGGCAGGCCGGCCGCGCTGCCGAAGATACGCCGCCGATGCAGGCGGAAGAGTTTGGCGGTTCTGATAGCCAGTTGTCAGGGATGAGCGCCGATCGACACCTGAAAGACGGAAACGGGAAAGTTGAACCGGCGTGGGAACTTCCGCAGCTGAGCGATATGTTGGACTTCTGGGACCGGTCGATCGACAGCGACGATCTTATCCGCTACCGGGGCCGGCTGCTGGAGGAGACCCTGGCGCTGTTTGGCGTTCCCGCTGATTTTGAAGGGGTCAACGCCGGCCCGACCGTCACCCAATATCTGATCCGTCCAGGCTATACCGAGCGCACTGTGCGCGGAGAGACGAAGCGCACCAAGGTGAAGGTCAGCAAGATCGCCAGCCTGAGCAACGATCTGGCGCTTGCGCTTGCCGCGCGCACGGTGCGGATTGAGGCCCCGATCCCGGGGACGAGCTACGTCGGCATCGAAGTGCCGAATACGGAAAGCAACAATGTCGGCCTGAAGGAGTTGATGGAGAGCGAGGCGTTCGATACCTTACAGGCCGGGGGCCGCCTGCCCATCGCGCTGGGCGAGGACGTGCGCGGCAAGCCGGTGGTCACCGACCTGGCGCGGATGCCCCATCTTCTGATTGCCGGCGCCACCGGGACGGGCAAGTCGGTCTGCATCAATTCGATCATCGGCTGCCTGCTCCTGACCCACACGCCGGAAACGCTGCGCCTGCTGATGATCGATCCGAAGATGGTCGAGCTGACCGTCTACAACGGCACGCCCCATCTTCTCAGCCCGGTGGTGACCGACGTGGACCGGGCCTCAGGCGTGCTGTTCTGGTGCATCAAAGAGATGGAGCGGCGCTATCAGCTGCTCAACAAGGCGGGCGTACGCGATCTGGAACGCTTCAACGCCTATCTGCGTAAACTGGGCGAGGAGATCCTGCCATACGTCGTCGTCATCATCGACGAGATGGCCGATCTGATGATGGCCGCGCCGGAAGAAGTGGAGAAACATGTGATCCGCCTGGCGCAGATGGCGCGGGCGGTGGGCATTCATATGATCATCGCGACCCAGCGGCCCTCGGTCGATGTCATCACCGGCCTGATCAAGGCCAACTTCCCGGCCCGCATCGCCTTCGCCGTGACCAGCCAGATAGACAGCCGGGTGGTGCTGGATGTGCCGGGCGCCGAGAATCTGCTGGGACGGGGCGACATGCTGTTTATGGCGCCGGATGCGAGCAAGCTGGAACGGCTGCAGGGCGCGTTCCTGGATGATGCGGAGACACATCGCATCGTCCGCTACTGGCAGAACTTCCACAGTTTGGAAACTTACATCCAGGAGCAGGAGGGGAAGGGACCGGGGCGAGAAGAGAGCGAACAGTTCCCGCTCTTCACGCCTGACTCTCTTTCCTCGCCTGTTGAAAAGCGAGAAGCGCCGGCAACGGAGGGTACGCTGCCGGGAAGCGACGGGGAGTCTCTCCAACGCCTCGAACAGGATGACGGCCAGAGCCCCCTGCATGATCAGACGCAGGACGGCGAAGGCCGGGACGGACTGTTCGACGAAGCGGTACAGGTCGTGTCGGAGGCTGGCCGCGGCTCGGTGACGATTTTGCAGCGGAAGCTGCGGGTCGGCTACAACCGTGCCTGCCGTCTGGTGGAGCAGCTTGAAGCAGCCGGCATTCTGGGGCCGGACCGGGGCCGGAGCCAGGGGCGGGAGGTCTATCTGAAAACCGCAGAAAAGAGTGACAAGGAGCGCGGGGAGGGAGTCCCCCCACCGCTTGCCGCTTCTCCACCCCCCGATCATGACAGTGGGGTCGTCAACGGTGGAACCAGCGGCAATGGGTCCGTCAACAGTGGGTCCGTCGATAGTGGGCAGGCCGGGTTGCCGCCGCCTCCTGAGAAGGACGACGCCCCGCCCCGGATCTGGATGTAGCGCTACTTTAAGTCCACAACAGGAGAACGCCCGATGAGACAGAGCGGATCCCCCGCGCGCCCCGCATGGTTGTCTGACGAAATCTACCCCTTCGAGAGCAGTTTCTTCACGACTCCATCCGGCCATGAGATGCACTACATCGACGAAGGCGCGGGGGAGCCGGTTGTTTTTCTGCATGGCAATCCCACCTGGTCTTTCGAATTTCGGCATCTGATCCGGGATCTTCGGTCCCAATACCGGTGTATCGCGCCCGACCAAATCGGTTTCGGCCTGTCGGCGCGCAGCCGGCGTTCCGCCGACTACCGGCCTGAAGCCCATGCTGATGCGACTGCGGCTTTGCTCAAGCATCTCAACGTGCAGGACGCCACCCTGTACCTGGTGGATTGGGGCGGCCCGATTGGGTTGGACTTTGCTCGCAAGCATCCGGAGCGGGTCAAGCGGCTTGTAGTTACGAACACCTGGTGCTGGCCGGTCGGGCGCGATCCGCACTATGTGATGTTCAGTTTTTTCATGTCCAGCTGGTTGGGTCAGTACCTTATCAAGCGCCGCAATTTTTTCGTGAACAGGGTGCTGCCGATGGCGGTCGCGTCAAAGGAGATTCTGACGCCGGAAGTGATGGCGCACTATCGCAATGCGCAACCGACGCCGGAGGCGCGGGCCGCATGCGCGGCCTTTCCGGGGTACATCGTCGGCGCGGGCGACTGGCTGCGGTCGATCTGGGATGACCGGGCCGCGTTCACGGCGAAGCCGGCGCTGATATTCTGGGGATTCAAAGACATCGCCTTTCGCGAAAAGGAACTCAACCGGTGGAAGACGGAGTTGGCGGACTTTGAGTTGCACGAGCTCAGGGACTGCGGGCACTTCCTGGCCGAGGAAGCACCGGGGCGGATGCTGCCGGTGCTGCACGACTTCATGGAGCGGACGCGGTAGCCCAGGGGCAGGGGTTGTCAAGTTGCCCACTTGTTGGAAATGATGTATCAATCTTTGTCAGATTGGATTGTGTCCTCAGAGGTTCCAACGGACCCCTTACAGCTAAGAACTGATTGCCCAAATAGAATACGATGGATCGCAAACGGATCGCCGCAATTCTTGTCGGGCTGGCCCTTGCGGCCGGTGTCGGGCTGACTATCCTCACCTTCACCACCCGTGTCCCGAACGCCGACAGCCTGCCGGGTAAGGCCGCGGCGGGGCTTGAACAGTTGAAGACTGTGCAGGGGCGGCTGCATCTGGGGAAAGATGACCAGACGGTCGAATACGAGCTGTGGGTTCAGCGGCCGCGGCATCTGCGGGCGGAGGCGGAACTGGAAGGACTGGACCGCAAGGCCGTCTATATTATGACGTTCAACGAGGAAGAGGCGTGGACGTATGACCCGGTGCTGAACCTGGCTACCGTGACCGACCGGTCGGAAGGCGCCCCGGCGGCAGGCTCGCGCTTCGGTACGTCGCTGCTGGAAACGATGCCGGATGATGTGCTGGCCGCGCTGCGCGCTGGTGAGTTGCAGATTGTGGGCGAAGAGGCGGTGGCCGGCCGGAATGCGCTGCGGGTGCAGGTGCTGCTGCCGCCGGGGCAGAGTCCACTGGAAGAGGCGGGGGAGCAGTTGACCGTCTGGCTGGACAGGAGTACCTACTATCCCCTGGCCATCGAAGGAGATACCGGCTTCCGTATGCGGTTCGACTTCATCAAGTTCGATGAAAAGATCGATCCGCGGACATTTGTCTTTTTCCCTCCACCGGGCGCGACCGTGCGCCGGATCGGTGAATAACGCGCCCCCGCGCGCGGACGCGCGCGCAGAGATGCCGCGGGGTTTTGCCCGTTTTCGCAATATCCTGGCGGCCTGTATCGCCACCCGCCTGGCAGTCGATACAACGACACAGCTATTCTTTCCCTTCCTGCAAACGGTTGCACTGGGGCTGGGGATGGATATCGTTGTCCTGGGCCGTCTCGTCAGCCTGCGCAGTCTGGCGGGGTTGAGCGCGCCCCTGTTCGGCACGGCGGCGGACAGCTACGGCTATCGCCGCATCATGCGCCTGTCGCTGCTGTTGACGGCGGCGGGCATGTTTCTGCTGGGCAGCGGCGCCGGCATCTGGTCGGTCGTCGTTGGCATGATCGTGTCGGGGGCGGGGTTGACCGGCTTCCTGCCGACCTGCCAGGCCTACATCAGCGCGCGGTTGCCCTTTGCGCAGCGGGCGCGGGGCATTGGGGTATTGGAGTACTCCTGGGCACTGGCAGGCATTGTCGGTCTGCCGCTGATGGGCTTTCTCTTTGGCCGCTTCAGCTGGCAAATCCCGTTCTTCGTGCTGGGCGGGGCGATGCTGGCAGGCTGGGTTTTAATAGGGCTCTTGCCGGAAGCGACGGCCGGCGTACCGGTTGTGGATCCCGAAAGGGCGCGGCGTCGGGAGGCGGCCCGGAAGAGGCTGAGGAGCCGCTCTTTCACTCCCCTCCTTGTATCCCTCCCCCCTCTGCGTGCGCAGACAGTCGCCGGACTTTTCGATCTCGGGCCCAACTGGCGTGCCGCGCTGGCCGTCATCAGCGCCAACGCCCTCTTCTATTTCAGCCAGGTCCACATCCTGATCGCCCACGGCGCCTGGCTGGAAACCGAGTACGGCCTGGTCCCGGAAACCTTGGGGCTGGTGGCATTTGCGCAGGGCGCCGCGGATCTGTGCGGCAGTGTGCTCGTCTCCCTGATTACCGACCGGATCGGCAAGAAGCGGGCCATGCAGCTCGGCATGCTGGGATCGCTGCTGGTCTACCTCTCCATGCCGTTGATCAATGTGGGACTGGCGCCGGTCATTGCCGCGCTGGTGCTGCTGCGCTTCGTGTTCGAGTACGGGATCGTCAGCGCCATCGCCCTGATCAGCGAGCAGGCGCCGGACCGGCGGGGCAAGATCATCTCGCTCTCGGTGGCGCTCAATCTGCTGGGCTCCACCTTCAGCGGATTTACCGGTCCGTGGATGTATACCCGCTTCGGCGTGTGGGGACTGGGGCCGGTGGCGGCGATGGGTACGTTGACGGCGTTTGTGCTCTTGACGGTTTGGGGACGCGAGTCGGCCTGACGACTCTCAATGCCGTATAAAACAGGGGGCAAACCATGTCAATTCTCTACCGACCTGACGACGGCGTAGCGGGTGATTTCATCCCCTTCTTCTGGGAAGGCGACTACCACCTCTTCTACATCAAGGAATACGGGGCTGAGGCCGGACATGGCCCGGGCCGGCCCTGGTATCACCTCGTGACGCGCGACTTTGTCAACTTCGAGGATTGGGGTGAGGCGATCACGCATGGAGCCCCTGATGAGCAGGACGTCGATGTCGGCACAGGCTCAGTGATCGCGGGCAACGGCATCTTCTACATCTACTATACGGGCATCAACCCATCTTTCGCCAGCGCCGGCAAGGCGGCGCAGGTGGTGATGCGCGCCACCAGCACGGACCTGCGTACCTGGCACAAGGACCCGGACTTCAAGTTCTTCGCGCCTATAGAGCTTGGGTATGAGCTGGACGACTGGCGCGATCCCTTTGTCTTCTGGAACGAGGCGGCCGGGGAGTACTGGATGCTGATGACGGCGCGCACGGATCGTGGACCGGTGCGCAACCGCGGCTGTATCGGCCTGGCCGCCAGCTCGGACCTGGTGACGTGGGAGGGGCGGCCGCCGCTGTGGGCGCCGGATGAGGTCTGGGCGCATCCCTGTCCGGACCTGTTCCATCATGGCGAGCTGTGGTACCTGGTCTACTCGGTCTCCAGGGAGTGGATAGCAACCCATTACCGGATGGCGCACAGTTTGGAGGGGCCGTGGACCTCTGCGGACGATGACATGTTCGATGGTCTTGCCTACGGCGCCGCCAAGACGGCGGAAGACGGGTCGCAGCGCTATTCCTTTGGCTGGCTGCCAACGCGCGCGGACGAATCGGACGACGGCGAATGGCTATGGGGCGGCAACTTGGTCGTGCACGAGGTTGTGCCGCAGCCGGACGGCTCGCTGACGGTACGCATACCTGAGACGGTCGCACGCGCCTTTGACAAGCCGGCGCCGCTGCTGCCGCAACCGGTGCTCGGCAGCTGGGAGGCTGAGGGGGAGAGCGCCCGGACTTCGGCGGAAGGCCGCTACGCGCTGATGACGCTGGGGGAGATGCCCGATGAGTGCCTGATCGAGACAACCGTCACTTTTGCCGGGGGGCTGACCAACTTCGGCCTGCTCCTGCGCGCCAGCGATGATCTGGAGTCCTACTACCAGGTACGTCTGGAGCCGGCCAAAAACAGGGTCGTGCTGGACCGCTGGACGCCGCAGTTCAGCATCACCACGACGAACCCGCCCCTTATGCTCGAACGCAGGGTCGTTCTGGAGCCGGACAGACCGCTGAAAGTGCAACTGCTTGTCGACGGCACGGCTCTGGTCATCTATATCGATGGCCGGGTCGCCCTCTCCGGCCGCATCTATGACCGGCGCGGGGGCGCGCTGGGCCTGTTCGCGACCGAGGGTGAGGTCCGCTTCGACGGAATCAGAATGGCGGCCAGATGAATTGCCGGGGCGAGTGACTGTGTGGCAACTGTTTTCTTCCCGTTTCCGGGCGCGAACATGGGCCTCATCCAAGGCTGACCGGAAACCGCGTGCGGAGGCGCCGCGCGGCTTCTCCCGCTTCCGCCATATCCTGGCCGCCTGTGTGGCTACCCGGCTGGTCGTCGACACAACTGTCCAACTCTTCTACTCCTTCTTACCAATCATTGCGCTGGGGATGGCCCTGGATGTTGTCGTTCTGGGCCGTCTGATGAGCCTGCGCAGCGCGGTGGGGCTGAGCGCGCCGCTGTTCGGCAGCGCGGCGGACCGCTACGGCTACCTGCGCGTGATGCGCCTGGCCCTGGTTTTGGCCGCGGCCGGCACCTTTTTGCTGGGCAGCGGCGCCGGGTTCTGGTCGGTGGCGGCCGGGATGGTCCTGTCGGGTGTGGGGTTGACCGGCTTTTTGCCGACCGTCCAGGCTTACATCAGCGCGCAGCTGCCCTTTGCGCAGCGGGCGCGCGGCCTCGGTATCCTGGAGTATTCCTGGGCCCTGGCGGGGATACTGGGCCTTTCGCTGATGGGGTTGCTTTTCGACCGTTTCAGCTGGCAGCTCCCCTTTATCGTTTTGGGCGTTGCTATACTGGCCGGCTGGGCCCTGCTTGGCTTTCTGCCGAAAGTACCGAGAGGCGCAGATCCTTCACTGGCGGGCGCCGGCGCACAGAACGGACCGGAGCAGGTCGCCGTTGCAGGTGAAGAAGGCGGTACGAAGGAGAGTCTTGAGAAGAGGGGCACGTCCACTCTTACTCTTCACCTCTCACGACTCGTTTCCGGCGCGGCGCAGCATATCGCCGGTCTATTCGATCTCGGCCCAAACCGGCTCTCGGCCTACATGGTAATCGGCGCGAACTGTCTCTTTCTTTTCAGCCAGGGCCACGTCCTCATTACTCACGGCGTCTGGCTGCAGACCGAATACGGCTTGACGGCAGCCGCCCTGGGCCTGGTGGCCCTGCTGCAGGGTGCGGCGGACCTGGCGGGGGCTGTTCTCGTCTCCCTGATCACGGACCGGGTCGGCAAGAAGCGATCATTTCAGGCAGGCCTTCTCGGTTCAGCGCTGGTCTACCTCTCTCTCCCCATTGTCAATACCGGGCTGTTGCCGGTCGTCGCGGCATTGCTGCTGATGCGATTTACATTCGAATACGGCCTCGTCAGCGCCGTCGCTCTGGTCAGCGAACAGGCGCCGGACCGGCGGGGCAAAGTGATGTCGCTGGCGGTGGCGATCAATCTGGTGGGGATGACCCTCACCGGATTTACGGGGCCGTGGATGTACACGCAGTTCGGCGTTTGGGGGCTGGGCCCGGTGTCGGCCGTCTGTACGCTGGCAGCGTTCGTTCTGTTGACGGTCTTTGGACGCGAGTCGGCGGGAACTGCAGTGGATAGTGGGTAGTGGCTGGGGACATCGATTTGCGCCGCTGATATGAACCGTGCCATGATGACTTAACTCTCTCAATCAGACTGTTCAAGTGGATTGGAGGCCGCGCCGCCGTCGGCTAAGCCCTTCCCGCACACACGGTACTGAGGAATCCTCAAATGAACATTATCTACCTGCATTCGCACGACACAGGCCGGTACCTGCAACCCTACGGCCATGCCGTCCCTGCGCCCAATCTGCAGCGGCTGGCGGAGGAGGGCGTTCTCTTCCGGCGGGCGTTCAGCGCGGCGCCGACCTGCTCGCCGAGCCGGGCCTGTCTGCTCACGGGCCAGAGCTCGCACTCCTGCGGACAGTTGGGGCTGGCCAACCGGGACTTCTTCCTGCAGCATCCCGAACGGCACTTGGCGAACTTTCTGCGCGGGCACGGCTACCGCACGGCCCTGTGCGGCTTTCAACACCTGGCGCTCGACACCCGTACGCTGGGATACGAATGGATCGCCGAAGCCGATCCGCCTGGGTCCGGGGGTCCGGAGTACAGAACGGAGGCTGCGGTCGAGTTTATCAACCGGGAGCACGACCGGCCCTTTTTCCTGGCGGTGGGCTACTCGGAGACGCATCGCGTCTTTCCGGAGCCGAGCGACGAGGAGGACGTGCGCTATACGCTGCCGCCGGCGCCGCTGCCCGATACGCCGGAGACCCGCTACGACATGGCCTCCTACAAGCGCATGGCAAAGATCCTGGACGACCAGGTCGGGATCGTCTTGAACGCGCTGGAGGAGGCGGGGTTGGCCGGGGACACGCTGTTCATCTACACGACCGACCACGGGCTGGCCTTCCCCGGCATGAAGTGCACGCTGACCGACCACGGCTTCGGCGTTTCGCTGATCATGCGCGGGCCGCAGGGGTTTAGCGGCGGCAAGGTGGTGGACGGGATGGTCTCGCAGATCGACATCTACCCGACGCTGTGCGAGCTGCTGGATGTCGAGCCGCCGGCATGGCTGCAAGGACGATCTGTTGTGCCGCTGGTGGCGGGCACGGTGGATGAGATCAACGAGGAAATCTTCGGGGAGGTGAGCTATCACGCCGGCTATGAACCGAAACGGGCGGTGCGCACGCAGCGCTGGAAGTATATCCGGCGTTTCGATGCGTGGGCGACGACGACGATGCCCAATATCGACAACGGGCCAAGCAAGCAGTATCTGATGGACAACGGTCTGGCCGGGCGCAAAGTCCACGCGGAGGCCCTCTACGATCTGATCTATGATCCGAACGAGGCCTGTAACCTGGTGAACGACCCGGATTACGCCGAAGCGCTGGCGGAGATGCGCGCCCGGCTCGCGTCATGGATGGAGCGCACCGATGACCCCCTGCTGCGGGGACCGGTGCCGGCGCCGGAGGGCGCGTACGTGGACAGCCCGGGCGATCCGCATCCGGGCGTTTCGGAGCGCAACTCGGTCAGCCTGTGGCGGCAGCGGGAGAGGCTGGATATTCGGGGATAGTTGCTGTTGTGATAAGGCCGCCCGGCGGTGCTCGCAGCGGCTGCCTACGTCACTTTTCTCCCAGGGCGAAGACCAGCGCCTCGATGAGGAGATCGACATCGGACTCGGTCGCCACGAGCGGCGGGGCCATGATCAGGATGTTCCCCAAGCCGGGAACGGTGTTGCCGTTGCGGCCGAGGATGACGCCGGCCTGTTTGCAACGCCCCAGCACCGCCAGCACCTCGGTGTCGTCGAGGGGCTGTTTGGTCTCCTTGTCCGCCACCAGTTCGACCCCCAGAAGCAGTCCCCGCCCGCGCGCTTCGCCCACCCACGGGTGCGACGACAGGTTCTTCAGTTGCGCCAGCGCGTAGTCCCCCACGCTGCGGGCTTTCTCCACCAGGCCCTCTTCCTCCACGATCTGCAGATTGTGCAGCCCGACCGCGGTGCTGACCGGGTGCCCGCCAAAGGTGTTGATGTGGCGGAAGTGGCTCAGGTCGCCGGCCTCGCCCATGAAGGCGTCGAAGATATACCCCTGCACGGCGGTCGCGGCGAGGGGCATGTAGCCGCTCGAAAGCCCTTTCGCCATGGTTATGATGTCCGGCTTTACCTCCCAGTGGTCGTGGCCGAACATTTCGCCGGTGCGGCCGTAGCCGGAGACAACCTCGTCGAAGATGAGCAGTACGCCGTACTCGTCGCAGATTTCGCGCACGCGCGGCAGGTACTCGTCCGGCGGGACGAGCACGCCGCCGCCGGAGATGATCGGCTCCATCAGAACCGCGGCGACCGTCTCGGGCCCCTCGTAGATGATCGTCTCCTCAATCGCCTGCGCGCAGGCGATGCCGTGCTCGGCCGGGGTGAGTTTGGGATGAGCGCGGTAGGGATAGGGGGGCGGGACATGGATAAAGCCGGGCGCCATCGGCCCGTAACCGATCTTGCGCTCGGCCTGGCCGGTGGCGCTCATCGCGCCCAGCGTGTTGCCGTGGTAGGCGCGATGGCGGGAGATGATCTTGTAGCGGGTGGCGCCGCCCGGCTTGCCTGACTGCAGATGGTATTGGCGGGCCACTTTGAAGGCGACCTCGTTGGCTTCGGAGCCGCTGGAGGAGAAGTAGACGCGGCCGGGCCAGCCGAGCAGCTCCAGTATCTTGTCGGCCAGCTGCGCGCCGGGCGGGTGGGTCATGGTGGGCGCGAGATAGGCGAGCTCGGTCATCTGCGCGGCGGCGGTTGCCGCCAGTTCGCTGCGCCCGTAGCCGATGTTCACGCACCAGAGGCCGGCCATCGCGTCGAGGTAGCGGCGGCCCTGCTCATCTTCCAGGTAGCAGCCTTCCCCGCGCACGATGAGGGGAGGCGGGCTGTCGGTCAGCGGTTTGTGCTGGGTGAGGGGATGCCAGAGGGCGCGAACGTCGAGTTCGGAGATGGAAGGGGCAACGGTCATTTTTTCTCTCGCTTCCTCTGTGGAGTTGGTGTCGTTTACGGTGGGATCATACCAGCATCTGGCGATCCGGTCTACAATGGGCCGGAGGCTTTAGCAGACGCAGCCCTTAAGCAGTCTGTGAAGCCAGATAGGCGCAGGAATCAGAAATCAGAGGGAGCGACAGATGTCGTGTATGTTCGCCGTACATATGTTAAAATGCGGGAAATCCCGCTTGGATGATTAGGACCTTTCCATACTGAGCTAGGGGACTCACAGGCAAGTTCTGCCAAATTGGAGAAAAGAACGGGGGTCGAAGATGGTGCCTACACAGATACTACTGACAGAGATTCAGGCACGAGTCCTGGAGCAGATCGCCGCGGAAAAGGAAACAACCGTAACTGAACTGATCCGCCAAAGTATCGATGACATGATTCGACACCGAACGGATATTGGTGGCGGCAAACAGATCGATGCCGATCGAGAGGAGCGTAGGCGACGCGCCCTTTCCGTTGTTGGGGCGTTCTCCAGCGGTGTCGACGATCTCTCGATCAATCATGATCAGTACCTGGCTGAAGCATATGCCAACGAAGACGGCGATGAGTGATGGTATTGGTCGATACCTCTGCTTTGTTGGCATTACTTGATAGAGAAGACCGGTATCATGACGACGCAACTCTGGTCTGGAGGCGTCTTGTCTTGCAAGATGAGCCGGTAATTTGTACAAATTATGTAGTTGTGGAAGCAATTGCACTCGTTCAGAGGCGCCTCGGATTAGCTGCGGTGCGTCGCCTGTTGCAGGATCTGATTCCTTGGCTGTCTATCGAATGGGTGCAGCCCGAAATCCATGAAGTGGCTATATCAGCGCTAATGGCCGCGAACCGCCGTGGTCTTAGCATTGTCGACTGCGTTAGTTTTGAGGTAGCTCGTAGGAAGCGAGTCAGTGCAATATTTGCTTATGACCGCGATTTTGTCGAGCACGGTTTCACTCCCATAGATTAGCCACAACATCCCAATTCAGGAGGAAGGAATGACTCAGGATACCATCCGCGTCGGCGTTGTCGGCGCAGGCGCCAACACGCGTGACCGGCATATTCCGGGCCTGCAGGCCATTGAAGGCGTTGAAATCGTCGCGGTCTGCAATCGTAGCCAGGAGTCGGGCGAACGGGTCGCGCAGCGTTTCGGCATCGAACAGGTGTGCACGAACTGGCAAGATGTCGTGCAGGCCAAGGACGTGGACGCCGTGGTGATCGGCACGTGGCCGTACATGCACCGTCTCCTCACGGTGGCCGCGCTGGAGGCGGATAAGCACGTAATGTGCGAGGCGCGCATGGCGATGAACGCGTCGGAGGCCCACTGTATGTATAACGCGCTGCGCAGCCGGCCGCATCTGGTGGCGCAGATCGTGCCGTCACCCTTCAGCCTGCGCGTGGACCGCACGATCCAGCGGCTGATCCGCGACGGCTGGCTGGGTGATGTGCTGGTGGTGGACATCCGCGCCGGCGGCGCCTTCATCGACAAGGACGTTGAGATGCACTGGCGCCACAATATGGACTACAGCGGGCTGAACGTGATGACAATGGGCATCTGGTATGAGGCGATGCTGCGCTGGGTCGGCGAGGCCACCAGCGTAGTCGCCAAGGGGAAGACCTTTACGCCGGTGCGCCAGGATGAAGAGGGCCGCATGATGGGCGTACGCATCCCCGATCATATCGACATCATCGCCGACCTGGCGAACGGCGGTCAGGCCCACATTCAGGTCAGCAACGTGACAGGATTCGGTGATCCGCCCTCGGCGACGATCTATGGCAGCGAAGGTACGCTGCACTTCAGCGGCGATGTCCTGACGGGCGGACAGCGCGGCGACAGCGGCCTGAGTGAAATCGAAGTGCCGGCCCACGAGGCGGGAGGATGGCGCGTGGAGGAGGAGTTCATCAGCGCAATCCGCGGGCACGAAGTGATCACGCACACCGATTTCGCCACCGGCGTGAAGTACATGGAGTTCACCGAGGCGGTCCATCGCAGCCGGCGCAGCGGGAAGACGGTGAACCTGCCGCTGCTGTAGAGGCGGCGGGCACGGGGAGCCGGCCACCAAGAGAGGGGAAGACCGATGAAACGATACGGTATGGTCATTCGCGTCAGGCCGGAGTTGGAGGACGCCTACGTACATCTGCACGCCAACACCTGGCCTGAAGTCCTGCAGAAGATCAGCGACTGCAATATGCGCAACTACACGATCTTCATGCGGGACGGCTATCTGTTCGCCTATTATGAGTACGTGGGGGACGACTACGAGGCCGATATGGCGAAAATGGCGGCCGACCCGGTCACACAGGCGTGGTGGAAGCTGACCGACCCCTGCCAGGAGCCGGTGGAGAGCGCGGCTGAAGGCGAGCGCTGGGCGGAGATGGAGGAGGTGTTCCATCATGACTGAGCGCAGGCGCTATGTGGATACCCACGTGCATTTCTGGGACGGTTCGGTGATCGACTATCCGTGGCTGGAAGGTGCGTCGGCAATCGCCCATCCCCATCTGCCGGCAGACCTGGAACGGGCGCGCGCCGGTGTCTCGCTGGAGCTGGCCGCGATCGTTTTCGAGGAGGCCGACTGCCTGCCGGCGCACGCGCTGCGGGAGGCGGAATGGATCACCGAGCTGGCGCAGGAGGAACCGCGCATTCGCGGCATCGTTGCGAGCGCGCCGTTGCAGGACGGTGAAGGCGCCCGGCCCCATCTGCATGCGCTGTCCGAGCTGCCGCTGGTCAAGGGCATTCGCCGCCTGATCCAGGACGAGCCGCTGGGCTTCTGCACCGCGCCCGATTTTGTGCGCGGCGTGCAGCTGCTGCCCGAATACGGATTCAGTTTCGACCTGTGCATCTACCACCCACAGATGGGGGATGTGCTGGAACTGGTGGCGCAGTGCCCGGATGTCTCCTTCCTGCTCGATCATATCGGCAAACCGGGCATCGCGGACGGTATCATGCAGCCGTGGAAGGACCAGCTGCGCGAGCTGGCCGGCCGGCCGGACATCCACTGCAAACTCTCCGGCGTGACGACGGAGGCGGACCACGAGAACTGGAACCGGGATGAGCTGCGGCCGTACATCGAGCACGTGCTCGACTGTTTCGGGCCGGACCGCGTGGTTTTCGGCTCCGACTGGCCGGTGGTCGATATGGCCGCGGACTATGTCACCTGGTTTGACATTGTCCAGGACAGCATCAGCCACTTGAGCGCGGCGGATCAGCAGAAGATCATGCACGACAACGGGGCGCGCTTTTACAGGCTTGAGATTTGACGGCAGTCTTTCGTAGTCAGTTTTTCGTAGTCAGTTCTTGGTTTTCAGTGCATCTTTGCGTTTGCCAGAAACGCCGTCACTAGAGATATAGAGAAATAAACGTAACGCCACTGCGAGGAGCAACTGATGGCCTATACACCCAAACCGGAAAACAAATTCAGCTTCGGTCTCTGGACCGTCGGCAACATTGGACGCGACCCCTTCGGCGACCCTGTGCGGGAGGTGCGCTCACCGGTACAGTTGGTGCAGCTTCTGGGGGAGGTCGGCGCTTGGGGCGTCAACTTCCATGACAACGACCTGGTCCCGATCGACGCGACTGCGGGCGAACGCGACCGGATCGTGCGCGACTTCAAGAAGGCCCTGGACGAGAACGGCCTCGTCGTGCCGATGGCGACGACCAACCTCTTTACCCACCCGGCCTTTCGCGACGGCGCTTTCACCAGCACCGACCCGGAGGTGCGGGCCTACGCGCTGCAAAAGACGATGGCGGCCATCGACCTGGGGGTTGAGTGCGGCGCCAGCACGTACGTCTTCTGGGGTGGGCGGGAAGGCACGGAAACGGATGCCAGCAAGAGCCCGGCCGATACAGGCAAATGGTTCCAGGAGGCGCTGAACTTCCTGTGTGAATACGTGATGGACCAGGGCTATGATCTGCGCTTTGCGCTGGAACCGAAGCCGAACGAGCCGCGAGGAGACCTTTACCTGGCCACGGTCGGGCACATGCTGGCATTTATCGAGACGCTCGACCATCCTGACATGATCGGCGTAAATCCGGAGGTGGCCCACGAGCATATGGCGGGCCTGAACTTTACGCATGCGGTGGCGCAGGCGTGGAACGCGGGCAAGCTCTTCCACATCGACCTCAACGACCAGAATCTGGGGCGCTACGATCAGGACTTCCGTTTCGGCAGTCACAACATCAAGCAGGCGTTCTTCCTGGTCAAATTCCTGGAAGACGTCGGCTACGACAACCCGCGGCACTTCGATGCTCATGCCTACCGCTCGTCCGACTACGAGGACGTGAAGGCCTTCGCCAGCGGCTGCATGCGCACCTACCTGATCCTCAAGGAGAAGGCGGAGCAGCTGCGCGAGCACGAACAGATCCAGGCGTTGCTGGCGCAGATTTCGGCCGACGACGGCTCGATGGACGGTTTCCGAGGCAAGTACTCTTCCCAGAAGGCGGCCAGCCTCAAGGCGCATCCCTTTGACCGCGACGAACTGGGCCGGCGCGGCAAGCCCTATGAGCAGCTGGACCAACTGGTGGTTGAACTGTTGCTCGGAGTATGAACTGCTGTTTTTAGTTCGTAGTGAAACCATTGCCAGCCAGGGGCAACCATAAGGGCAACCACAAGGGTTGCCCCTACATATTGCGATAGAAGGGGTGCTGGAAAAATGTACTTGATTGGCATTGACTCCTCTACCACGGCCACGAAGTCTCTGATCATCGACGCGGACGGCGAAATCGTCGCCGTCGGTGCGGCTGAGTACCCGTTCGAGACGCCCCAGCCGCTGTGGAGCGAACAGCACCCCGACCTGTGGTGGGACGGCACGGTGCAAAGTATGCGCGCGGCGCTTGACCAGTCCGGTATCGATCCGGCGGAGGTCGGCGCGGTCGGTGTGAGCGGACAGATGCACGGGCTGGTGCTGTTGGACGAGGACGGCGAGCCGCTGCGGCCGGCCATCCTCTGGAACGACCAGCGCACCGGCAAACAGTGCGATGACATGCGCCTGTGGCTGGGCAAGGAAAACCTGGTGCGCATCACGGGCAACGACGCGCTGGCCGGCTTCACCGCCCCCAAGATTCTGTGGGTGAAGGAGAACGAGCCGGAGATCTACAGCCGCGTCCGTCAGATTCTCCTGCCCAAAGACTTCGTGCGCTACAAGCTGACCGGCGACTTCGCCACCGACAAGGCGGGCGCCGGCGGCACGTCGCTGCTGGAGCTGGCGACGCGGGACTGGTCGCCGACGGTTCTGGCCGCGCTCGAGATTCCGCCGCAGTTTCTGCCTCTCACACACGAAGGCACACAGGTGACGGGCACGATCTCGGCGCAGGCGGCAGAGGCCACGGGGCTGCGTGCGGGCACGCTGGTGGTCGGGGGCGGGGGCGAGCTGGCGGCGCAGGGGGGG
>VXMH01000058.1 GCA_009841235.1 Caldilineaceae bacterium SB0661_bin_32
ATTTATCGGCCGACCACGTTTTCCAAACCGTTTATTTGGGGGGGCTGGTTTTTTTGTTTATATTACACCCCCACCCACCCCCACAAACTACGGTAGGGGCAGGCCTTGTGCCTGCCCTCGCTCCCCACCCCTCTCCACTCTCTCCTCACCTTTGCACCTGCCCTGCTAACCACTGCCGTTCGCATTGACAACCGCCGGGGCCTATGCAACAATCGAATCGGGGCCACGGTAAAAAGATCAAACACAGTTTCGGCCTTTTCACTCTCAGCGTTGGAATGGCGATGGGCGTAAAAACACCTGATTGGGTAAAGCACGCAGTCTTCTATCAGATCTTTCCGGATCGATTTCGCCGCAGCCCCCGTCTGGAGCACGCGCCCGGCATCCGGTTCAAGCCCTGGGGCGCGCCGCCGTCGGAGCAGGGCTTCCAGGGTGGTGATCTCCTCGGTATTGTTGATCGCCTGGACTATCTGGAGGAGTTGGGTGTCAACGCGCTCTATCTCAACCCGATCTTCAGCTCGGCCTCGAACCACCGTTACCATACTTTCGACTACATGAAGGTAGACCCGCTGTTGGGTGGGGACGCCGCCTTTCGTGAGTTGCTGGACCGGGCGCACGCGCGCGGCATGAGGGTCATAATCGACGGCGTTTTCAACCATTGCGGCCGCGGCTTCTGGCCTTTCCATCATATCCTTGAAACCGGGAAAAGATCCCCTTACTTCGACTGGTTTCGCGTGAAAGGCTTGCCGCTGCGCCCCTATCACAGCAACGAGCAACAGCCCCATAACTATGCCGCCTGGTGGAATCTGCCTGCCCTGCCCCAGTTGAACATCGGCAATCCCGGCATGAGGCGGTATCTGCTTGAGGTGGCCCGCCACTGGATCGCGTTCGGCGCCGACGGCTGGCGGCTGGACGTGCCAGAAGAGATAGAGGACCCGCTCTTCTGGCAGGAGTTCCGGCAGGTGGTGAAGGAGACCAACCCAGACGCCTATGCGGTGGGGGAGATATGGCATGAAGCCGACGAGTGGCTGCAGGGGGACCGCTTTGACGGCGTAATGAACTACGTCCTGAGCCGCGCTGCCTATGGCTATTTCGGCGCGGAGACGGTGCCTCGCGACTACCGGCCCGGCGGCTATACGATCGAGAGGCTGGATACGCCGGCCTTTGCGGCCGCCATCGAAAGAATGCTGGAGCGTTACGACTGGCAGGTCGTGACCGCCCAGTTCAACCTCTTGAACAGCCACGATACCGCGCGTAACCTGTGGGCCCTGGACGGCGATGCCAGCGCCGTAAAGCTCTGCCTGCTGCTGCAGATGACGCTGCCGGGCGCGCCTTGCGTCTATTACGGTGAAGAGATCGGCATGAACGGAGGACCCGACCCGGGCTGCCGGGGGGCTTTCCCTTGGGAGGAGCGCCAGAGTTGGAATGGGGAGTTGCTCGAAACCTACCGGCAGGCGATCGCGCTGCGGCACAGCCGCCCCGCGTTGCGTACAGGTGCATACAGGACCCTGGTCGCTGCCGGCGAGATCTTCGGTTTCAGCCGTTCGCTGTGCCGCGATGTACCCCCAGCCGGTCAGGGAACGGAAGAGGCCCGCGCGCAGGAGGATCAGTTGATCGTGCTGTTCAACCGCGCCAAGTCAACGGCGCGGTTGGCGGTTCCACTTGCCGGCGAGGGCCAGGAGGACGAAGAAAAACTGGCTTCGGCGCAGCCGGTTTTTCGGACGATCTGGCCGCCGGAGGCCAGCGGCAAACTGCATCGTGCACGCAACGGCATACTTTGGGACCTGGCGATTCCGCCAAGAGAGACACTCATCCTTGAAGGGACGGATTCGGATTAGTCCCCCTCATCTGGGCAGGGCAGAAATGGAAACCGTAAAGGTCATCCTGAATCCATACGCAGGGCGAGGTCAAGGAGGCCGGGTCGCGGCTGAAATCGAGACCGCGTTTCGCCGGGGCAATGTCCCCTTTGAAATCGAGGAAACGGGTGGGCCGGGGGAGGCCGCTTCGCTGGCGCGCCGCGCCCGGCTGGACGGCTACGCCATCGTAGCTGCCGCCGGCGGGGACGGAACCGTCCATGAAGTCGTGAACGGCTTGGCGGAGGCGACGCCGGAAGACAGGACGGTTGAGGGGTTGGCGGTTTTGCCCGCGGGCAGCGGCAACGACTTTTCCGACGTCGCCGGGGCGCCCCGAGACTTTGATGAGGCCGTACATGCGATTCGGGTGGGCAACACGCGGTCCGTCGATCTGGGGCTGGTCGAGGCGTATGACGGACGCGACACTTTGCGGCGTTACTTTGACAACAATCTGGGCATGGGTTTTGAGGCGCAGGTGACTGTCGAGAGCCGTAAGGTCAAGCGGCTGCGCGGTTTCACAATCTATCTGTGGGCGACCTTGCGAGCGCTGCGAGCCTATGACCAGCCATTCTTCGAAATAAATTGGACCGACGGCGACGGCAATCGCCATGAGACCGCCAAGCCGATGTTGCTGGTCAGCATCGGCAACACTCGACGCACCGGCGGGGCCTTCTACCTTACGCCTGATGCGGTCATGGACGACGGTCTGCTCGACCTGGCCTTTGCCGGCGCGCTGTCACAGTTTGGGATTCTGAAACTGTTGCCGAGAGCGATGACCCCGACAGGTCTGCACGGCCAGAAATCCGTGACATTCGGCCGGCTGCGTTCCGCCCATATCACGGTCCGGCAGCCTGTTCCGGTGCATACCGACGGCGAGGTCTTGTCGCACGGAATCGAAAAACTGACCGTCGAAGTGCAGCCCGGTCGTCTTCAAGTAATCGTATAAAATTCCCCGTTGAAACGCCTTCTGGTATACTTACCGAGGCGGACTGGCACACAACCCCACCACCTTGTGGTCGCTTTACTGACTTCGATCGGCTCCGGTGATCCGAGGGCTAATCAGTCCTGCCAGTAGCGCGAAGGAGTACAGGAAGACTTTGACAACATCAGAGAGGTTCGGCGCGGCTGCAGCAGAGATGAGAGAGAAGCGCACGCCAAATGATGCGCCAGATGCGAACGCCGAACAAGAGTTAGCTCCGGTGAACGTTTCAGCGACGTCCAGCAGCGCGTTGCTGGATGCCCGTCTTTGGTCGGAGCTTTCCCCGTGGC
Source organism: Caldilineaceae bacterium SB0661_bin_32 (assembly GCA_009841235.1). Lineage (GTDB taxonomy): Bacteria > Chloroflexota > Anaerolineae > Caldilineales > Caldilineaceae > Bin5. The sequence goes on from VXMH01000058.1 coordinate 3,120, forward strand.
GGATCTCTGCGGCCTGGTCGCTGGCCGCCGCGGCTCTCGTTGTTGGAATTGGCGAAGTAAGCCAATCAGTCTCCCCGCAGACGCTTGTACTTCTCTTCCTGCTGGTCGACCCTTTGTGGGGGAACATTTGGGGCGGGCTTGCAACTCCGGAGACCCTGCCCCATATAACGCTTACCGTACAACACAGGCGCCCCTGGTTGCCGTATCTGGTCATGGGGTCGCCTGCTGCACGCGTCCTGGGAATGCACGGTCCCGGCGTTCTCGCGATTTCCGCGCGGGCATGGCTGCCGGGTGTAGCAGTCGCCCTTGCTGCCGCTGCTGCAATTGGCATGCCGGCAGTATGGGCGACACTGGTTGTGCTTGGCCTCGCGGTGACCGCCTGGCTTCAACGCTATGTAGCGCTGGTTCCCGCCTCCGTGCTTCACAGTCTTGTTGTCGTCGCGGCGCCCTGGTTCATGGGCCTCACGCTTTTCGGCCTCGATCCCTGGAGCGGTCTTCGCTGGGCGCTGATACTGCTGTGGACATTGCATGTTTGGGGCGCAAACAGCAGCCTGGACAACCCGGGCGCGCTGCGTGGACTCGCGGGCATGGCAGTGGCTCAGGCCGGTATCGCCCTGCTGCTGATATTCGGCCAGGCGCCTCTGTCTTTGGCGGTGCTCTGTATTTTGTGGCTGGCCACCTGGGTGGCGGTCTATCGCGGCCAGCCTCTTCAGAACGTTCAAGCCTCATGGACGGCGGCTCTGCTGGTCAGCGCGGCGGCAATGACGCAGACGGTTTTTTGACGGCGGCACAGGTCTGCCAGCACCGGGTCTGGCAAGATCGGCCGAGATCGGAACTTCGCAAGTAAGTGGGTCGTCTTAATACCCGGATACATCCACCTTCAGGCAGGAGAAGATTGTGAGCGTTACGCCTCTCGACCATTTTACAGGTATTGATTCTCTGACCGGCGACCAGTTCTGGGGTCTCCTGAAATTGGCCAGGCAATTGAAAGATGAGTTGATGCAGTGCGGCCGTAACGACCCGATCCTGGCGGGAAAGTCCCTGGCGATGCTCTTTGAGAAGCCGTCGCTGCGCACGCGTGTCAGCTTTGAAATGGGCATGCAGCATCTGGGGGGCTATGCCTTCTATCTCAGTCCGGCGGAGGTTGGCCTGGGTACGCGCGAAAGCCCGGCAGACGTGATCCGGGTATTGGGAGGTTATGTGGACGGCGTCATGGCGCGCGTTTTCACACACCGCCATATCGAGGAGATGGTGGAGTGGGGGAGCGTGCCTATCATCAACGGCTTGAGCGACTTCAGCCACCCTTGCCAGGCCCTGGCCGACGTCTTCACGATCTGGGAGCAGTTCGGCTCGGTAGAGGACAGGACGCTCGTCTACGTGGGCGACGGCGCAAACAATGTTGCGACCAGCCTGCTGATGGCCGCCGGCAAGGTCGGGCTCAACGTGCGCGTAGTGTCGCCGCGCGGGTACGTTCCCGCCGGGGATGTGCTGACGGCGGCGGAGGCGGAGGTCGATGTTACGGACGACCTGGACGGCGTGAGGGGAGCGGATGTCCTGTATACGGATGTCTGGGTCAGCATGGGAGATGAAGAAGAGCGGGAAGAGAGGATGGCTGTCTTGCCGCCGTACCAGGTCAACTCGGAGTTGGTTCAACGCGCGGAGAACGAGGAACTCCTTGTCATGCACTGTCTGCCCGCCCACCGCGGCGAAGAGATTTCCGACGCAGTGGCCGACGGTGACCGCAGCCGGGTCTTTCCGCAGGCCCACAACCGGCTGCACGCGCAGAAAGCGGTACTTGCGCATCTGCTGGGAGGCGTGGCGTTGCCGTCTTGAGGGGGGAACGGATCCGATGAGGATTCCTCCTGTGTGGAGAAGATATCATGACTGACATTGTGGCCATTCTCAGTCGCCTGACCGACTGGCGAAACGTTGTAGATCTTTTCCTGCTCATGCTGGTTTTCTATGCGTTGTTGCATCTGCTGCGGGGAACGCAGGCCGCACAGCTTTTACTTGGCATTTTGATTATCGGCATCTTGGTTTTTGTTCTTGTCCGTACAGTCGAGTTAACCGCTTTCAGCTGGCTGTTGCGCAACAGCTCCCTGGTCGTTTTTGTGGCGATCCCCGTAATCTTTCAGCCGGAGATCCGCCGCGTTCTGGAACAGGTGGGGCGGAGGACGCCGTTCTTCTTACGCCGCGCCAATGGGGGGGCGGAACCGCTGATCAACGAAATCGTCCGCGCCTGCGAGCAGCTGTCGGCGCGACGCCACGGCACTTTGCTGGTGTTGGAAGGGAGCGGCGGGTTGATGGAGTATATCGACCGTGGGGTCAAGATCGACGGCGAACTGACTGATGAGCTTCTGCTGACGGTTTTTTTCCCCGGAACGCCGCTCCACGACGGGGCCATAATCGTCCAGGACGGAAGAGTAGCGGCAGCCTCCTGTATTTTGCCCCTGACAAACCGCAATATCGCCGACCACCAGCTGGGCACGCGACACCGGGCCGCCATAGGGATTACCGAATTGACGGATGCCATGAGTGTGGTTGTTTCCGAGGAGACGGGCGCGATCTCGATTGCGACGGGCGGGCGCATGGCCCGGCGTTTGGAAGCGAACGAGTTACGGCGCAGACTGACCGAATTCTATGATCCGCGGCCGATAATGGGCAATGCAGAGACCGGAGAATTTCTTGCTGAGGTTTAATGAAATTCGGCGATACGGTCGTTCCATGAAACCGACGACGACAGTGCTTCTGTCGGTTCTCTTGGCGTTTGTCGTTTGGTTTATAGCCATCGATCAGGAAAACCCGATGATTCGGGAGGAGTATGCAGAGCCGATTCTGATCGAAGTGCGAAACATGGGGCCGGGATTGCAAAGTGTGCAAGACTTAACGAATCGCACCGCGGTTCTGACACTGCGGGCGCCCCAGCGCACGTTGGAGTCACTGCACGTGGAAGACTTCTTCGCCATCATAGACTTGGCAAATCTGACGGCGGGCAGCCACGAGGTGGAGGTCGAGATAACGGCTCTGAATCCCGACGTCGAAGTTATCGCGCTTGAACCGCGGCAGCTGCGCGTTCAACTGGAACCTGTAATTTCCCGGTTCGTTCCGGTCGAAGTGGAAGTAATGGACAGCGCGGCGTTCGGGTACGACTGGCAGGAGCCGTTGTCGGAGCCGGCGGAGGTAGAGATATCCGGCCCGCGGACACTTGTCACGCAGGTACGGTCGGTGATTGCAACCGTCTTTCTGCGCAATGCCAAGAGCCAGGTGGAGCAGGTTCGGCCCCTCATCGCCCGCAACGCCCAAAATCTGGAGGTGGAAAGGGTAGACGTTGAACCGGGCACGGCGCGGATCGTCGTGCCTGTCGTGCAGCCGCCGGGATTCAAGGAGGTGGTCGTGCGCGCCGATGTGAAGGGACTGCCTTCGCCAAATTACCGCTTGACGGGAGTGAACGTCGAGCCGCAGACAGTTGTCTTGTCCGGTAGCCCGAGCGCCCTGCGTGATATTCCCGGATTTGTGGAAACGACGACACTTGACATAGAGGGCGCGACTGACGACGTACGCGATCGCCTTGCCCTGATTCTGCCGGAAAATGTCTCCACCCTGCAGGACAGCGTCCTCGTAACGGTTGGCGTCGCCCCTCTGGAGAGCAGCCTGACCGTCACTCGCCACCCGGTCGTTCAGGGCGCGGGCGATGACATGCGTATCACCGTTTCTCTGGAAGAGGTCGAGGTGATCGTCAGCGGTCCGCTGCCGCGATTGGAGCTGCTGGGCCCTGAAGAGGTACGCGTCCTCTTGGACCTTACGGGACTGTTGCCCGGCAGCCACCTGGTCGAACCGGCGGTCGTGGTGCCTGAAGGAATCGTTGAGCAGGGAGTGATCCCCGAAGCGATCGAAGTGTTGATTGAGTCCTTGATCACCCCAACCGCCACGGCGACGCCTGAGCCGGTCGAGGCGCCGGCCACTCCGGTCCCGGAACCGGCGGATTCCACGACCGAGCCCGGGCCAGAGACGACCGAGACCCCGCCCCCGCCGGCAGAAGTGACTGTGCAACCTTCGCCCGTGCCGGCGCCGGACCAGACTGAGCCGGCGCCGACGGAAACGCCCGCGACGTCCAATTGAACTGACATGACGCAACGTAAAGCAGTGGTCGCTCTTGTGGGCCGGCCCAATGTGGGCAAGTCGACCCTTTTCAACCGACTCATCGGCGCCAGGACAGCGATCGTGGAGGACCTGCCCGGTACAACCCGGGACCGTATATACGGGGAGGCGGAGTGGAGCGGAGTTTCCTTCGTCGTGATAGACACGGGGGGCCTGGAAGCGCAGAAGACGGCCGAGTACCGTGCTGCGCGGCCGGGCGTAGCCCCCCTCGCGCGTGACTCCGCCCGCTACGTGACCGAAATCACGAACCAGGCCCGGATCGCGGTTGACGAGGCCGATCTGATCGTATTGGTGGTGGACGGAAAAGATGGACTGACCGCAGCTGACGAGGACCTGGCCGAGTTTTTGCAGCAGACGACCAAACCTGTCTTTCTTGCGGTAAACAAGGCCGAAAGCGAACAGAGGCAACTTGACGCGGCGGAGTTCTGGGCGCTGGGAGTCGGTGAACCGATCGCGATCAGCGCCTTCCACGGTATAGGCGTTGGCGACCTGCTCGACCTGATCGCGGCCGAACTTTCCGACAGCCTGGTTGGCGATGAAAGGGAAGAGGATGTCGTTGCCATCGCGCTTGTGGGGAGGCCCAATGTAGGCAAGAGCAGTCTGCTCAACACCTTGCTGGGGCGGGAAAGGGCGATCGTAAGCGAAATCGCCGGCACGACACGCGATCCCATTGACACTGAGATAGTCTATCACGGGCAGAAGATCTCCTTGATCGACACGGCGGGAATCCGACGGCGCGGGCGGGTGGAGCCGGGGATCGAGAAATACAGCGTACTTCGCAGCATGCGCAGCATCGACCGCGCCGACGTGGCAATGCTTCTCGTAGACGGAGTTGAGGGCGTGACCGCGCAAGATGCCCACGTCGCCGGCCACGTGCTGGAGGCGCACAAGAGCGTCGTTGTCCTTGTGAACAAGTGGGACATTGTCGAAAAAAACACACAGACAATGGTAGAATACACGCGGCAGGTACGCGCGGATCTGCAGTTTCTTGACTACGTGCCGGTCCTCTTCATCAGCGCGTTGACGAAGCAGCGTGTACAGAAGGTTCTGCCCACGGCGCTCACGGTGGCGGCGGAAAGGCGGCATCGCATCCCAACGGCGGAGCTGAACGGCCTCATTCAGGATGCCTATCACCGTTCGCCGCCGGCAACAAAACAGCAGCGGCCTCTGCGCATCTATTACGCAACCCAGGCCGGCGTTGAGCCGCCTACTTTCATTCTGTTCGTCAACGATCCGGAGTTGGCCCACTTCAGTTACCTTCGTTATCTGGAAAATCAACTGCGGCGGTACTACCCATTTGTCGGCACGCCCATCCGAATTCGTCTGCGCGCCCGCTCCTGAAATGCATTTGAAGGCACATCTGCCCAAGCATCTGACCTCTTACACTTCCCATGTCTCTGGCAAACTGGCGGCGAATTATGAATACGACAAAGACCTTTCGAACCGAAATCACGCTGCTGGTTGCTCTGGCGGCATCTGCGGGCTTTTTCGGATATCTGGGCTATGGACTGCTCGAGCTGCCGGTCTCCCCTGTATCCTTTTCGGCTGAACAGGCGATGGTCTACGTAGAGGAGCAGATGGCCTTTGGTCCCCGCATAACCGGCACACAGGCCCATCGCGAGATGGGCGATTGGATGGTGCAGGAGTTGAATGCAAATGGATGGGATGTGCTGATCCAGCCTTTCCGCCCGCTGCCGGAAGTGGAAGCGCGCAACTTCATTGCCTACAAGGGATCGGGGCCGGTGATCATATTGGGCGCGCATTACGATACGCGCATCCTTTCTGACGAAGACCCCGATCCTGCCAACCGTGAGAAACCGGTGCCCGGCGCCAATGACGGAGCCTCCGGCGTGGCGGTGCTGCTGGAAATGGCCCGCACGCTGGACGTGGATAGCACAAATCACACGATCTGCCTGGTCTTTTTTGACGCCGAAGACAACGGGCGCATCCCCGGCTGGGACTGGATCCTGGGCAGCCGCTATTTCGTCGAAAATCTCGAGGCGCTCGGTGAGTGCCAGTCGCCGCGCTACACCGTCATCGTAGACATGATCGGCGACGCCGATCAGCAGCTGCTGTGGGAACCGAATTCAGACCGCCGTCTGACCGAGGCAATCTGGTCTGTTGCGGCGCAGTTGGGGTACGGCGAATGGTTCCGGCTCGCGCCGGGCACACCGCTGCTCGACGACCACACACCATTTATCGAGGCTGGCTACACCGCCATCGACATTATCGACTTTACCTACCCTTACTGGCACACGGTCGAGGACACGCCGGACAAGTTGGGGGTGGAGAGTTTTGAACGGGTAGGCGCCACGCTGGAAGTGTGGCTGGAAAACGGCGCTCCGGGGCCATAGCGATCATGAGTTCGCGCGGGACGGAAGCGAGACGCCAGTCCCGCGAGTTTTTTATGAAAGTACAAGGATCTTCTATACTTGGGAATAAATGTAACGGTGCGTTTTCAATGACAAGGCTACGATAACGGTATGGGTCCGACTATTTTTGAACTCGAAATCTTCGGCAGAGTCTTTGCTCCGGGGTGGTATGGCCTGTTCATTGTCGGCGGAGCTGTCGTTGCCGCTTGGCTGTCGGCGCGTCTTTCCCGGCGAGCCGGCGAAAACCCCGACCACATATGGAACCTTCTGGCCTGGACGCTGCTCCTGGGCATCGTAGGCGCCCGGCTGTATCACGTGTTCAGCACACCGGCCGACGGACCCGGATGGGCCTTCTATCGCGAAAACCCGTTCGAAATCATCAGACTGTGGGGCGGCGGAAAGGGAGGGTTCGGATTCACAGGTTTGGGCATTTACGGCGGGCTGATTGGCGGCGTCATCGCCATCGTCCTTTATACCAGGCGCAACGGGCTGAGCTTTCTGAGCTATCTGGACTACATCGGTCCCAACGTGCTGGTCGCCCAAGCGATCGGGCGAATGGGAAACTTCGCAAACCAGGAACTGTATGGGCAGGCCACGGACCTGCCCTGGGCGTTCCACATAAACCCCGTGCATCCCTGCCAGCGCCCTGAAGGCGCGCCGCCTTGTGGTGTTGCCGACGTCCCACAGGCCGCCCTGGACTGGTATGCCGGCAACGGCTTCCACCCGACCTTTTTCTATGAAGCCGGTTGGAGCCTCCTGCTGTTTGGCCTGCTTTATTTCATCTACTGGCAGTTCGGCCACAGGCTGCGCCGGGGCGATGGGGCGCTCATGTATTTCATCGCCTACCCGTTGGGCCGCTTCTGGGTCGAGTACTTCCGCCCGGACGCGTGGGTGATGGGGGAACTGGCGACCGCCCAGTGGATCGCAATCATCAGCGTTGCTATCAGCATTGCCCTGCTCGTTGTACGCCACTACGGCTGGTCGGCCCAGGACAATCGAGAAGAGTCCCTTTTCGCGCTGAGCAGACACAATCCCTCGCCGGGCGTTCCGCTCGCCGCGCACGCCGGCTGAAATTCATTCACAATTCAGGCAACCATTTCAATCAGGTAATCAACGACTTCGGCGTCGAGACGCCAGTTTTCGACGCGTGTGGCGATCTTTTCGAGTTGCCTGTATGCCAAGGCGCCGTTCTGGCTGACACAGACTACCTCAAGCACAGCTCTGCTCAGCGTGTCCTGCCCTTCGGCTTCACAGACCGATACATTGTAGTCGCGCCGCAACCGGGCAATCAGTGGCTTGACGATGCCCCGCTTCTCTTTGAGCGAACTCGTCAGGGGCAGATAAAGTTCGAGGGTCAGATGCCCGATGGCCATATCAAGTTACCGCTGTCGAGTCCAGGCGGGATCTGCGTAGCGAATACGGATCAGTTTTGCGCTGCGGCGAAGTTCGTCGGCGGAGAGCGCCCCCGGTTCGAGGCTTTGATCCAGCGCTGATGCAAACCCGTCTGCCATCGCCGCGGCAACACGGAGGAAATCCAGTCGCTCCGAATCCGGTGGCAGCTTGAGCGCTTCCGCAAGCGTGATTGCCTGTCGGCGGAGTTGCCGGCGCAGACGCTCCTTCGCGTCGAACGTGAGGGAGAGAACCTCCACCAGCCGCGTGACGTCCCCCCAAAGCGGTAAGCTGCCATGCTGTAATACATAGCCCTTGCGCCGGCTCTGAGCGCTTCCCATCAGTTTGCGGCCTCCGGCGGTGATTTCGTAAGCGCTGGGCATTTCGAAACAGGCGGCCGACAGCTCGCGTCCGACGCGAGCGCGGGCCCCGGCCTTTTCAGCCCTGAGCCCTAATGATGTCAGACCGGACAACAGCGCGTTGCTGAATCGCATGTAGGCGTCCATCACACCTCCGGACATGTGCGGCTCTGCGATTGGACCGGCAACCGAATAGGTCAATTCGTCGACGTGCAGGATCGCCCTGCCGCCGGTGGCGCGACGCACGAGGTCGTACCCAAGCGCGGCGATCCCGGTTTCGTCGACGTCGGCAAGCTTTTGAAAACGCCCGATGCTGACAGTGGGCAGTTGCCAGCGGTAGAAGCGCAGCGTGGGAGGGACGGCGCCCGCCGCCGCGGCCTCGGCAATGGCCTCGTCAACCGCCATATTGGCCGCGCCTGAGCGCGGCGCGTCCTCGATGATAAGACGCCAGAGTGGGGATGACATAAAGAGACGGCAGATGCAATTGGCTGGCAACCAGCTGCCCGCGACGCATGCAGATCCGGAGACCGCTTGGAGGCAGGCAGTCAAAGACCGGCCGGTGCAGTTCAACGCCCGGGAGGGAGAATCTGTTCGACGTGAGCGGCGCCGCCCTCTACCGTGACCTCGACGCCTTCGGTATTGTGAGGCCGTTTCAGCACTGCCAGCGCCGCCGGCCCGGTTGTCGGACTGACGGCACTGCTCGTCACTGTACCGACTGCGCGGCCATCGAAGCTGACGGCGGCGCCCTCCGACAGTGGCAGCTCGCTGTGAAGGCGTACCAGTGTTCGCGTTACCTTGTCGTAAGTGAGTTGACGTGCGATTATCTCCTGGCCGGTGTAGCATCCCTTATCTTCGGCGCAGACCCAGGCCATGCCTGTCTCCAGCGGCGAAAAGGCGTCAGTCAGCTCCTTTCCAGGCCGGGGGCGGCCCAACTCGACGCGGCGAGCTTCATAACTGTCGGCGCCGGCGAGCAGGACGGCGCCCGCGTCAGTCAGCCTCTCCTGGAGCGCGTCCATCGTGTTAACGCAGCTGATGACTTCATAGCCGGGAATGTCATAGCGCTCTTGCCGCAGGACGATAACGCTCTCCTCTTCAAGGAAATGGTCATCGGACGCCGGTTGGGGCAGACCGGCCGCCTGCAGCAGCTCGCCCGCCGCCGGACCAAGCAGGCGCAGCCTGCCCAAGTTGGCGCTCTCGTCGATGACGGTCACTTTATCCATGAAGAAGATTTGACTCTGCAGGTGCTGGCGCAAGGCATCCGCCTGCCCGTCGGACGCCAGAAGCATGAGGTCATCCTGACGGCCGAGGACGGAAAAGACGGCGTCGATGCGCGCCACGGGGCTGGTGAGAATGGTCAATGCGGCCTGGCCGGGTTGGAGGCGGGCGATGTCATTGGTCGTCATTCTCTGGAGAAAATCGGCGCGGTCGCGTTCCCCCAGCAGCAGAATACCGAACTGGGGCCGCAGCTGCAGGGCTGCTCCGGACGCGAGCGCCTGGTATTCTTTCTCCTTAACTGAAACAGCAGTCAGATCACTCATCGGATCCTCCATATGGTACGCCTCTGGCTTCACTCCCCATTCTGCGCCGTCTGGGCCTCCAGGAACTTCAGCACCTGCCAAAACATCTCTTTGCCGGACTCGGTCAGGTCATCGCCAATCTGAAGATAGTGGCTGACATCCTCATAGTACAACACCTCCACGTATACCCCTGCGTCCCGCAGCTCCTTTTCCAGTTCGTAGGCCTGAGTGATGGGAATGATGCGGTCCACGTCGGTGTGAATGATCATTGTAGGCGGCAAGGCGGAGGCGGTGTAGACCGGCGAGAAGTAGAGAAAGGGCAGGGGATAGAGGTTTGCCGGGCCCATTGCAGGGATTAAGTATTGAAATCTTTCGGGAAAGGTCAGGCGTTTGGCATAGAAGTCTGCACTGCCCGTGAAAGCATTGCTGACACCCCCCAGGGTCAGCCAGGCGGCGAACTGATCCCGCTCATCTCGCAGTAGCCGGTTGACCATAGCGCTGCTGAAGCTTCCCCCTAAGGCCACCGCTGGCACGTCGGCCAGATCAACGCCTAAGTGACCGCCGCGGGCTAGTGCCAGCGCGAGGCGGGCGTCCTCGGCGTGGGCGGCCACGTCCAATCCCCACGCGCCGGTAGGTGACAGCGCCAGGACAGTGTAACCTGCATCAGCCAGGGCGACGTTTACCGGCGCCCAGTCGTCGACCCAGCCGGGGAAGAGACAGAATAACAAAGGCAGCTTCACGCCGGAATCTGGGAAGGGCCGGTAGAGCCGAAGGGAAATGATTCGAGCGCCATCGCGTGTGAAGGCATACGCGCGTTCCCAGGCGATTGCCCCCGCGGGAAATGGAGCCGTCCTGGTGACTGGTTCACTCGACCAGAGATCTGCGGCCTCCGGCAAGGGGGCGGGTAATGGGCGGGGCCGGTGACGGCGCAGGTTGAGCGCGGGTACTTGCGTCGTTTCGCCGGCCTGCACTGTGACAGGATAAGGGAGGTCGAATGCGCCGCTGAGGGCAGTCTCTTCAAATCCGGGGGCGACGGCCGCCGGCACGTATCGACCGGGAGGAATGTTGTCGATGCGATAGCGCCCGGATTCGCCGGTGCGCGCGGCATAGGGTGTACCTGTACGCGTGGCGACGATTACGGAGGCGCCTTCCACGGGTTCACCCGCATACAGCACGTGACCGGACAGACTGCCCCTGGCGACCGAGGGGTCAGGTTCAACCGGGCCTCCCAGGCGCTGCTCGAGCATGTAACCGAGCACATTCACAGTTGGGGAGGGTTCGCAGGCTGCGGCCAGAGCGACGGACAGGAAAAGGGCCAGCCGCAGGAATATCCACTGAATGCGGGGAAAGAAACGGTTGGCGGTATTCACGTCGTGTTCACAGGCAGATAGCAAGCGCACTGGACGGCACTATGTAGGGAGTATAACACGCCCCGGAAATCGAAAACAGAGGGGATGATTCCTTTTGGCGGATGCGGGCGAGCGGGAGGGGTAACGATGGCGAGTGAGTTGCGACCGGTGTCAGGGACAGCTATACTTGCATGACCGGATCACTCCAGACTTACCGACAAACCAGCATCCAATCGGCTTGTCGAACCTCGCTGCTGACAGCGGACTGCAACGCACCCATCATTGCCCCCGGGTTTAATTCCTCCAAAGCGGTGGAAGGCTGGCAAGCGGCCGACTCGACATAAGGAGCTAACGATATGCAATCAGTGGACTTCGGCTGGCACGCGCCATCCTTTCCAACGGACGGAAGCAATGCCGACACTTTTCTGGAGCAGATGCATACACATCTTCAGTTGATGGACGGCCATTTGACTTCGGTTTGGGTGGACGATCATGTGCATCCGTGGGGGACTTTTGTACCGAGAGATACGCCTGCCACCGAAGTGGTGACGACGCTGGCCTATTTCGCTGCCCGCTATCCGAGCTATGACTGGGGCAGTCTGGTCTATTGCCAGTCCTATCGCAACCCGGCGTTGACGGCCAAAATGGCTGCCTCGCTCCAGTGGCTTACGGGCGGGCGCCACATTTTTGGGATCGGGGCCGGCTGGTTGGAGGAGGAATACGAAGCCTACAATTGGCCGTATCCCAGACCGGCGGCCCGGATTCGCCAGTTGGAGGAGACGATTGAAATCGTCAAACTCTTGTGGACGGAATCACCTGCCAGTTACGAAGGGCGCTGCTACCGCATCGACAACGCCTATTGTCATCCCCAGCCAGATCCGCCGCCGCCGATTATGGTTGGCGGGGGCGGCGAACAGTTGACGTTGCGGGTGGTGGCCAAGCACGCCGACTGGTGGAACATGCCGGGTGGGACTTCTGAGATTTATGCACACAAGTTGCGTGTCTTGCGAGAACACTGCCAGGCGGTGGGCCGGGATTTCGATGAGATTCGCAAGACGAGCGCCCTGCCGCCGATCGCAGTCCATTATTCGGAGGACGTAGCCCGCCGGCAGGGGGAGGCGTCACCCTACGCGCTGGGAGGCAGAGGCGCTATTGTCGGCACGCCGGACCAGGTGGCGGCGCAACTGCAGGAGTTTATTGACGCCGGCGCCAGCCTGTTCCAGATCCGAATTGCCGATTTCCCGGAAACGGCAGGCACGGAGTTGTTCATCCAAGAGGTCCTGCCGCGTTTCAAGAATTGAACCAAACCGTATCGCAACGCCTACTTTCTTGCACGCGACGATGACGCGGCAGGCCGCGCTGGCGGGCAAACATGTTCACTGCGAGAAGCCATTTTGCCGCAGCGTGGCTGAGGGAATGTGCAAACGGTAGAGATCCAACAGCAGGAGTCACGAAGTTCCCGGAGGAGGAATCGAATGTCCATTAGTGTTGATCTTCTCATCGACGCCCACGCGCTTGTGGGCGAAGGGCCCATCTGGGACGCCGACGAAAATGTGCTGTGGTGGGTGGATATCATGTCGAGCAAGCTATACGCCTATGACCCGGCGACAGGGGCGAACAGGGAATGGGACGTTGGGCAGCACGTGGGAACGGTGGTGCAGCGGGCGTCCGGCGGGCTGATGCTGGCCCTGAAGGACGGTTTCGCCGCCTTTGACCCGGCCAGCGGGGCGGTCGAGATACTTGTTGATCCGGAGTCCCATCTGCCGGATAACCGCTTCAATGACGGCAAGTGCGACCCCGCCGGCCGTTTCTGGGCGGGCACGATGGCCTATGACGACCAGTCGGACCAGGGCAGCGTCTACCGGATGGACACCGACCATAGCGTACACAAGATGATCGAAGATATCGGGATCTCGAACGGCATCATCTGGAGCCTGGACGCAAAGACGATGTACTACACCGATTCGCTCGATTTCGCCATCCGCGCGTACGACTACGACGCTGGAACAGGCGGCATCGACAATGAACGGATCGTCATCGACATCCCGGAAGAGATGGGCTTTGCCGACGGGTTCACGATCGACGAGGAAGGGATGCTGTGGGTGGCGCATTACGGGGCCAGCCGTGTGCGTCGCTGGAATCCTGACACGGCTACCGTGTTGGCGGAGGTCGTGCTGCCGACGTCGGCTATAACGGCCTGCGCATTCGGAGGATCCAATCTGGACCAGCTCTACATTACGAGCGCCTCGTTCCGAATGAGTGACGCGGAGAAGGCGGAACAGCCTCATGCGGGCGGGCTGTTCGTGGCGGATCCGGGGGTACGAGGGGTTGCCTCAGACAAATTTGGGGGCTGAAAGACAGACAAAAGGGCGCCAGAACGGTCGCGCAGGGAACATTTCGGCCGCACTTTTCGTCCCATATTCCAGAGTCTTTGCGTCATGTTGAGATGACAGGAGTGTGAACAGTGGGACGAATTCGACTAACCATTCCCATATTTCTGGCTCTCTTGGGGATTGCGTGCGCGGCCTGCGGCGCCGGTGTTTCGGATATGGCTATTTCTGAATCGGCCGCAATGAGCGCGTCCTCTCCCGAGATGGCGGACGAGGAGGCGTCTGCGCCGCAGCGGGCGGCTGACGGTGCGGAGGCGTCACGACAGGTCATCGCCAATGCCAACATCTCCCTGGTCGTGGCGGACACGGCGGCAGCGCTGACCGGTGTCGAGCAGGTCGTGTCGGAACTGGGCGGGTACGTGGCCGACATGGACCTTTCCAACGGGGGATACGACGAGTCGGCAGTGCTGCGGGGATCGTTAACGCTCCGGGTGCCGGCCGCGGGCTTGGAAGAGGCGCTGGACCTGTTGCAGGCGCTGGCCACGGACGTGAACTACCTGAATGTAAACAGACAGGACGTCACGGACCAGTACAGTGATCTCGATGCGCGGCTGCGAAACCTGCGCGCGACCGAGACCGAGCTGCTGGCCCTGTTGACGGAGGTGCGGGAAAGGCCGAATTCCAAGGTCGAGGACATTCTGGCGGTGCACCGCAGCTTGACACAGATCCGGGAAGAGATCGAGACGCTGCAGGGTCGCCAAAACCTGCTGGACAATCAGATCGATTTTTCTACGATATGGGTTGAGCTGATTCCGGACAGCGTATTCCGGCCAATCGTGGAGGAGCCCTGGAGTGCAAGCGGGCCGGTACGAAACGCGTTGCGGGCATTGGTGGCAACGCTGCAGGGGCTGCTGACGGCGCTGATCTGGGCTGTGCTTTACCTGGCGCCGCTGCTGCTTGTCTTTCTGATTCCGCTGGCTGTCCTGATCTGGCTGGTGCGGCTGTGGGTGGGTCGACGACGCAGCAGGGAGGAGTCGTCAGAGTCTGGCTGACAGACGGATACGTTCGGCCGCGTTAGCCTTTGAGGGCGCCGAAGGTCAGGCCGCCGGTGATGTATTTCTCCAGGGCCATGCCGGCTGCGACGACGGGGATGACGCTTACCAGCGAAATTGCGCTCATGTTCCACCATTCGGTGTAGCCGGTCTGACTGACCTGCATGGTCATGAAGAGCGGGATGGTGATGGCTTCGCGGAAGGTGAGCGTGAGAGCGACCAGATATTCGTTCCAGGCGCCGATTAAAGAGAGGACGAAGACGGCCACGAGACCGGGCGCGGCCAGGGGCATGGCGATGCGGAAGAGGACGCCGAGGCGGTTGGCGCCGTCGATCATGGCGCTCTCCTCGATTTCCACCGGAAGCCCTTCGAAAAAGTCGCGCATCACCCAGACGATGAAAGGAATGGCGCCGCTGCTGTAAACAATAATGAGGGCCAGGCGGGTGTCGAGGAGGCCCAACTCGCGAAACATCACCAGGAAGGCGAGTATAAAGAGAGCGCCGGGGAACATGCGCTGGGACATGAAGCCGAGAACGATGGAATTGTTGCGGCCGCCGTAGTCGAATCGGGCCAGGGCATAGCCGGCGCTGGAGCCGATCACCAGCGCGACCGTCGACGAAATGAAGGCGACGAGCACGCTGTTCATGAAGGGATCGAGGAACCAGGTGAGCCGGTCGACGAAAAGATAGCGCCAGGCGTGCAGACCGGGTTGAAAGTCGATGAAGGGCATGTATGTCGCCTTGATCGACATGTCAATGGCGTTCTTAAAAGAGGTGATCACCACCCAATACATGGGGAAGAGGAGGATAAAGGACCAAAAGCCCAGAATACAGTAGGATATGATCGTGCGGACCCGTTTTTGTGCGGCCAGTCCCATCAGTCTTTCCCCATCGCTCTTCTTGTCAGTACAAGATAGGCCCCACCGAAGATCATCAGCACGATGAGCAGGAAGTAGGCCTGGCTGCTGCCAAAGGCCAGATCGCCTCCCTTGACCCCGGTGCGATAGATGGCGAGCGTCACCGATTCGGTGGCCTGCCCCGGCCCCCCGCCGGTCAGCACCATGATAATCTCCACGACTTTGAAGGCATCGATAATACGAATCAGGAGGGCGGTCATGGTGATGGGCATGATCAGGGGCACCGTAATGCGCCAGAACGCCTGCAGCTGATTGGCGCCGTCGACGCGGGCGGCTTCGTGCAGGTCGGGGGGCACCCCCTGCAGCGCGGCCAACAGCATCAGGATCATGAAGGAGCTCCACTGCCAGACGTCGATGGCCATCAGCGCTACCATCGCCCAGGTGGGGCTCGTCAACCAGGGTACGCCTTCAAAGCCGAAGCTGCGCAGGATGTCGTTGATAGGGCCGATGTCTTCCTGGAACAGCATACGGCCGACAATAAAGGATACGACGACCGGGCTGACCATCAGCGGCATCAGGAACCAGGTGCGAAAGAGCTTCTGACCGCGGGTTATGTTGTTCAGCGCCAGGGCGACTGTGAGGCCGATGATCAGTTGTGCGGGCACAACGCCCAGCATGAAGACGACCGTATTGCGCGCGGTACGCCAGAAGGAGCGGTTGCTCAGCAGCTTTTCAAAATTGGCCAGACCGACGAACTTCGTGTCGAAATCCCCGATGCGATAGAGGTGCAGGTCTGTAAAGGCGGCATAGAGGGTCCACAGCACGGGGACGGCGAGCAGGATGAGAATGATGGCAACTGCGGGCACCAGGAAGATCCACTTCCAGAGATTGTCCCGAATTTCGAAGCGAGATCGTTTCGAGGGGTAGATCTGGGGTTCAGTTGCCATGGATTTGCTGGATGTTTCGCTGGCTGGCCCGGCTGTTGCGCCGATGTGATAGAGGGAAGGGTAGTCACCAGCGGCCAGCAACCGGTCCAGGCTCTTTGCCGCCGGTCGCTGGCCGCTGGCCGCTGACTATGCTATCTGCGGTTACTTGCCCAAGGTGCGGGCGTACAGTTCGGCCTGATGCTGGAGGCCGCCCATGCGTTCGCTGATCTCGTTGAAGGCGGCCGCGACTTCGTCCAGGGCATCCTGGGGCGGAAGTTCGTTGGCCAGCGCCTTGGAGACGCCCAGTTCGAGCGCGTCACGGTACTGTACCCAGCCGCCGAAGGCCTGGTCGGTGACGGCGTTGGGATGGTCGAGGGTTTCACGGGCGGCGTTCAGATAGTCCATCGCAACTTCCTCGCCCAACTGCAGCGGGCCGGTGGCGAACTCTTCGACCGCTTCCATCTGGCTGAAGCGGTACGGGCTGGCGCCGGTCAGGTCGGTGACGAAGGCCAGGCCGCTCTCCGGCTTGGTCAGATGGGTCACGAAGCCCCAGACGGCATCGTAGGCCAGTTCGTCCACCTGGGCGGAGACGGCGATGACCCAGCCGCCAAAGGCGTGGAACGGCGCATGGCTGGGCACGTCGAAGTAGTCCCATTCGCCCGACTTGGAGTTGAAGACCTCGTGTGAACCCGGTAGGATGTTGTAGCCCTGCAGTCCCTGGATGACGGAGGTTTCAGGCGCGGTGGCGCTGGTGACGGCGTCCCAGTTGTAGGTCTGGGCAACGCGTCCGCCGTTCATGGCGTTGAGAGAGTCACCGTAGGTGAAGTTTGTGCCGCCGGGAGGCGCCCAGTTCTGCATCTCTTCGACCCATTCGGTCAGGGCGCGGACGAAGCCGGGATTGTTAAGGCGGGCTTCGCCGGTGTCGAGATCGATGAAGTAGGCATCGTCGTCGGGATGCTTGGCGTAGGCGGTGGCGCGGGAGTTGAAGCCCCACCAGAGGGTATCGCCGCGCTTGGTCATGCAGGCGGCGCCGAAGTCATCGTCCTCACCGTTCTCGTTCCAGTCCCAACCGGTGAAGAACTCACAGATGTTGCGCCACTGATCCCAGGTCACGGCGCCCGTGTCGGGCGAAAGGTCGAAGCCGTAGCTGTCCTTGAAGCGGCTGTTAATGTCCTCGTTGGCAAAGAGATCTTTGCGGAAGGAGTAGTAGTGGATGTCGCCGTCGTAGGGCAGGGCGTAGATCTTGCCTTCCCAGGAGAGGGTATTGACGATACCGGGCAGAACGTCCTCAAAGTCGATGGCTTCCAGCACCTCCTGCGGGATCTCCTGCAGTGCGCCGGCATTGATGACATCGGCGCGGGCGTTGCTGGGGAACTGGAAGATGTCGGCCAGGTAGGTGTCGGTGGCGACGGACTGCATGATCTTGTCAGTCAGCTCCTGCTGTCCGAAAGCGCCGCGCTCGAGTTCGTAGCCGTTCTCCTCGACCCACGGCAGCATGAATGCTTCGACACGGGCGCCCATGCCGTCCAGTCCGGCGTAGCGGATAACGACTTTCTCCGTGGACATGGCCTCTTCGCCGCTGCCGGCGGGCGCCGCGGGTGCGGCACAGGCGGCCAGGGCTGCGGCGCCGGCTGCGCCACCGACCAGACGGAGGAATTGACGTCGACTTACTTTGCTTTCCATTCTTCTTGTCTCCTTGAAATTGGACAGTATGGATTGTGTAGATGCCTATTGGGGGGAACGGCTCTTCGGAAGCTGAAACTCGGTTGTCAATTGTGCCGTGGGCACGACTTCGTACCCTGGCAGCCAAAGTGAAGAAGCGGTCGCAGAACGAATATCAAGCGGGAATTCTAGCGAAAAATTCGATGACTGTCAAAATTTTGGTGTCTCTTACTTCCGGTGAGGTCGAAGAGGAATTCTGGCTGACGGCAATCGAATCGGCCTTGTCACACCCTGCCATTTCTACGTCAGGCCTTGAACCGGCATATGATATGGCAGTTGAATCTTCCAAAGTGAACCTTTATACTGCGGAAGAGAACGGCTGGGAGCGTGCAGCGGGGCAGAGTTTTCCGAGACCGTTCACAATCCGATTACGAACACGAGGAGAGAGGGATGCAATACGTGAATTTCGGCAGCGCCGGCGTGAAGGTATCGCGCGTTGCGCTGGGGCTTGGTCTTCGAGGCCAGCACGACGAAAAGGCTGCGCGCAATCTGGTGGCGGCTACGCTGGATCAGGGCGTGAATCTGTTCGACTGCGCCAACATCTACGGACTGGGGGACGATAGGGCGTTCAGAGGCACATCGGAGGTGCTGCTGGGCAAGGCGCTACAAGGGCGGCGCGATGATGTAGTTATCACGTCCAAGGTCCGCGGGGAGATTGGCGATGGCCCCAATGACAGTGGCCTGTCTCGCTACCATATTCTGCGCGAGGCGGAGCGTTCGCTGCGGCGGCTGAATACCGACCGGATCGACGTCTACTTGATTCATGGATTGGACGAAACGACGCCTGTGGAGGAGACGTTTCGGGCGCTGGACAGCCTCGTGCAGCAGGGCAAAGTACGCTATGTAGGTATCTGTAACCACCAGGCTTGGCAGGTGGTGAAAGCATTGCGGGTGCAGGAGCGGTTGAACGCGGCGCCGGCAATCACGGTGCAGAACCCCTATAATCTGCTGAACCGGGAACTGGAGCGGGAGATGTTTCCAATGGTGGCGGAGATGGGGCTGGGGGTGATGGTCTACAGCCCGCTGGCGGTGGGCCTGCTGAGCGGAACTTACACGCCTGACAATATGCCGGAAGAGAACAGCCTGTGGGGCGGGCGGCGGCGGCACGCCTTCCAGGACACATTGCGGGATCGGGCAGCGGACGTGGTGGCGGAGGTGATCGCGGTGGCCGGGCGCGTGGGAGCGACGCCGGGTCAGGTTTCACAGGCGTGGATTCTGTCGCGGCCGGAAGTGACGTGCATTATTTCTGGCGCGGACATACCGGCGCACATCGAAGACACGGTGGGCGCGGTCGATTTGGACCTGCCGGCGGAGGAGATCAGGCGGCTGGACCTGGTGTCGGCGGGTTTGCAGACAGTGTTGGACGGGTCTGTGTTTGAGCCGGACCGGTGAAGGGGGGGAAGTTGTGCCGATACAGAAACTGGACGCCAAGGTACACAACATATAGCCTTGCCACCCGTTGTATAGGTAGGACTCAGGCGATCCGATAAGCGGTTGGAAGCCGATGCGCAAGCCGTAAATGACCGCACCAGGACAGCAACATCTGACCCTGTGTGATAATCTGTGTGGTTGTGCTTTGTTATTTCTGTTCTCAGCCGCAGGGCGCCCAGCGGCTGTTCGGCCCTTTCGCCTGCCTCTTCGCATCGCATACTACCCGGCCCATAGTTCATGTATTTGCGCTTTACACAGTTCCTTCTGCCGCTGGTTCTGACAATCCTCATCTTTGAATTCGGCGCGCAGAGCATCAACGCGGGGATGGCGCGTATGCCGGACGCGGTCCGCGTCCTGGCCGCATTTGGACTGGCCTGGGGGCTGGTAACGTCTCTGTCCAGCCCTCTGGCGCAACTTCGCTATGCCGGGATGGTATTGGTGGAGGACAAGCGGGATTTCTGGCGGGGCCTGATCTATGTAAGCGGGCTGGCGCTGATCATGGTGGCGGTACAGTGGCTGCTCAGCGGCACGCTTATCAGCCGCCTACTGCTGGAAGAGCTGCACGCGGTCGATACGGAGACCAGCGAACGCGTACGCATCATGATGCTCTGGCTGCTGCCGATGCCCCTGCTGCGGGGCATTACTCAACTCGGCATGGGCGTCCTGACCCGGGGAAAGCAGACCGGCAAAATCAGTGTAGCCACCGCCTTGAGCGTTGCCGCCGGACTCGCGGCCGTCGTCGCACTCCTCGAGGTCGACGCAGTTCGAGCCCGGCCCATCTGGCTGCCGATCCTCGTACTCTACGCGTCAACCCTGACCGAGTTTATCGTCATTATCTTCTATCTCTGGCGCTTCTTCGGCGGGGGTCTGCCGGACAAGCTGGACCGTCCACCAATTACATATGCGGCCCTCTTTCACTTCACCTGGCCGGTGGCGTTAATGAACTTCATGCAGGAGTCCAGCCGGCCGCTCATCAACCTGTTCGTCGTACGGGGCGCGCACGGCGCAGAAGCGATGGCCGCACTGACCGTGGCCTATACGCTCGGACAGTGGACCTACCGCTGGCTCAATGAGCTACGCGCGCTCGTGCCCCCATTCTACGCCGAGCTGCGTTCCTATCGTCCGTTTCTGCTCTACGCCTACTGGTGCGGACTTGCCGCCTCAGCTATCTGTCTGCTGCTCTTCTGGACACCCCTGCGAACCGTCCTGCTGGAGCAGGTCATCGGACTGACGCCCGCCCTGGCCGAGCTCAGTCGCATGCCTCTCCAGATATATACGTTTTTCCCGTTCGTCGTCGTTCACCGCGCCTATTTTCACAGCATCGCCTTTATGGAGCGAGACACTCGACCAATGGCAGTTGGCGCACCGATGCGTACCGGCGCCATCCTCGTCGCCCTGCTGGCTCTGCCGCTGTCAGGGCTGCAAGGCGCGTCCCTCGGCGTGGCAGCGCTACTGGCCGGTTTCACCTCCGAGACAGTGACACTCTGGTGGCTTATCCTCGGCAAGAAGCAACTGCGCGTCTGGCGCACGCGCCCGGCGGTCTGAAACGGCAGCTGCCTGAAGGTCGTTTCGATCAGGAATAGCGCGCCACCGCGTCCATATCCAACTCGATACCCAGGCCCGGCCCGTCGGGAATCTGCAGCATGCCTTCCCCGTCCAGTTGCCAGCCGCCGACCACGATCTCGTCGATATAGGGGGAACCGGTCTTGTACTCCACCAGGTCGGTGTCGGCGAGCGCCGAGGCCAGCTGCAGGTCGGCCGCCAGCCCCAGGGCCGTGTTCCAACCGTGCGGGATCATGCGTACGCCATTCTCCTGCGCCATCCAGCCGATGCGGCGCTCCTCGCTGATTCCTCCGACCTTGGCGACGTCCGGCTGGACGATGTCGAAGGCGCCCTGCTGAAGAAAGGGAAGGAAGGACTGGCGCCGCGTCAGAACCTCGCCGCCGGTGATGGGAACCGTCGTGTTACGGCGCAGATGGATAAAGTCTTCCAGGTCATCGGGACGCAGCGGCTCCTCAAACCAGTCCACACCGTAATCGGCCAGCATCCCTGCACAGCGCAGCGCCCAGGTATAGCGGCCCTGCCAGTGGGCGTCGCTGCCGCCGGCGTCGACCATCAACTGGTTGTCGTCGCCCACGACTTCGCGGGCAGCGGCCACGATCTCCTCGTCCAGCGCGTCACTGACGCGGCCGAAGGGACCCCACCCCATCTTGAAGGCGCGGAAGCCCTGCTCCTTCCACATCTGCAGTTCATCCCTGAGCGGCGCCGGCTGGTCCATCAGCAGAGAAGCATAGGGCCGGACCCGTTCCCGGTAGCGTCCCCCCAGCAGGCGGCCGACCGGCTGCCCCGTGACCTTGCCCAGAATGTCCCACATGGCGATGTCGATGCCGCTGATCGTGTGCGTGACGCTGCCGCCCCGCCCCAGCCAGAATGTATTCTGGTGCAAGCGCTCGCTCACTCTCTCCGGCTCGATCGCGGACTGACCGATCAGGAGCGGGCGCAGCACCTCCAGAGCGGCCAGCACGAGCCCGTCGTTGGTGAAGACTGAACCGTAACCGGTGACGCCTTCATCCGTCTCGACGAAAACAAGCGTGTGGACACAGTCTTCCTCTTTCAGCTCCTCGCTCCAGCCGCCCTCAGGCGTCGCGCCGCGCAGACCCACCGCATTTACCTCTGTAATTTTCATCTTCGCTCCTCATCGGTGTGTTTTGACTGCCGTTCAAGTTCCGCATAGATGTTAATGCGCTATCGCTTCGCTGTTTGAGCGCGGATGTCGCCGATGCGCACCAGTTCAGCTGCAACGTTGAAGTAACCCGAGTAACGGATGGTATCGGGGGTGACATCATAGTGATAATGACCGGCCTGGCTGAGTTTACCCATATGGAAGAAATGGGTGTGCTCACCCGACTCGCGCAGATGCAGCTGCCCGCCTGTCGGGTCTCCGGTCCAGCAGACGGCGAAGCAGAGCAGGTCGGGCCCCATGTGCTCATAGAACTGGAGAAATTCGGCAACGACCTCCTCGGCCTCCGTATCGTAATAGCGGTGGGCGATGCATTCGTAGTCCGGCATGACATGCGAACGAATCCGGCCTGCCTCGATTACGAAGACGCCGCCCAAGCCGACCTGACGGGCCCCCGCAGGCGCTGTTCGGCCTTCCCCAAAGGCCGAAGGATGGCGTCGGGTCAGGCCGAAATCTCCACCGATTTCCGGATGCGCTTGCAGACTCTTGCGCAGCGCCTGCGTGAACGAGCGTTCGGCGCCGGTCCGTCTCTCGACGCTGACCTTGAGCACGGGACCCGGGCGGCCCTCGGATAGAAAGAGATTGGACAGACCGCTGTGGCGCGTCGACGGATAGGGCTCAACGATGCACTCCTGCTGCGGCCCGACGCGAGCGACTCTGGAGCGGTTGACCCCACCCGCCTGCAATGTGGCGATCACCTCTCCGCAATGTCCATCCAACACACCCGGAAAGGCCATGCCCGCGCCGAACAGGCTACCTTCAGCCTGTCCGCAGGCGCTCGCCATCTCCGCCATGTCGAAGGTGACGTGCCGGTATTTGGGATTATGGGCGTACGGCTCCCCACCCACCTCCAGCAGGACGGTCGAGCCACAGATGCCTGGGCTGGCGCAGCCCAGCCTCCGCAGGTCGGGACAGTCCGTCACTTCAACTTCGACAACGGCGTAGTTGGCCTGCAGTCCTTCCCGCACAAAAGGGGCCAGCTCCTCCAG
Organism: Caldilineaceae bacterium SB0661_bin_32; assembly: GCA_009841235.1. Classification (GTDB taxonomy): domain Bacteria; phylum Chloroflexota; class Anaerolineae; order Caldilineales; family Caldilineaceae; genus Bin5. The sequence goes on from VXMH01000058.1 coordinate 26,310, forward strand.
CGGCGGCGCCCACAACGCCGCCCGTTTCATCGCTTCCATCATCACAGTCCACCCTTTAATCGATTCAATCCCGGTTTTGCGATATGTCAGTCAGCCTGCGTTATCAACTCCTCGGCCAGCTCCAGCGCATCCGCCGGCCAGAAGACTTCCGGCCTGGGCTTAAAGACGCCGGGCGTTCCCGCCTGCGGCCGGCAGCCCAGGATAGTCTCAACCCAGCGCCCGGGGATTGCCTCCCGACCATGAACAGCGCCCAGGAGGGCCCCGCAGATTGCTGCGTTCGTGTCGGTATCGCCCCCCTGCATGACCGTGTCAACGATCCCCTCCTCCAGGTTTTGGGTGTTGAGAAGCTGCCACAGGGCGTTTTGGAAGGCGATCAGAACCCATCCCTCCTTATGAGTAAAGTCGTCCGGAGGAGAGGCGGCGGCTGCGGCGACCGTCTCCTTCAACCTGTAGTCTACTTCCATCTCTTCCGCCCAGCCTGCGATCTTTCGATACAGGTCGCTCGCGCCGCATCCCGTGCGCACTGCGTGCGCGATCGCCATGGCGAAGAGCGCGTTGGCCTGCTGGCAGACCCGGTGGACGTGGGTGATGGCGGCGTCCTGCCGCGCCCACTCCGCCACCTGGTCCAGCGTGTAGTTGGCGCCGAATATCCCCAGCGGGCTGATTCGCATCATCGCCCCGTTGGCCTGGCTGCCCGGATTGGGCCGGCCGGTCAGGCCGCTCAGGATGGTATTTCCGATATCGAAAGGATTGGATTCCAGCCAGAACACGTAGGCCTTTTCCACCTCCGTTATGTCGAATTTCCCCTGCGATACGAGCGATCGCGCCAACAGGAGAGCCATCTCCGAGTCATCGGTGGGCTGGCCGGCGATCGTGTTCCATGTGCCGCCGTCCGCCATGTCCCGCACGCCTTCAGGATAGCGGCTCAGTATCCGTCCCGGTGTCTGGAACTCCACCAGACTGCCGAGTGCGTCCCCGATCAGCTGGCCGAGCAGGCAGCCCTGCGCCCTGGAAAGAACGCCAGACTCTGAATGGCCTTTGTCAACTGTCATCTCGATTCTCCTTCAGATAGGGTTGTACCATTGTGCCTGCACCTCCGGCGGCCGGCAACTGTCGATAAGGCAACGGTCGATGGCGACCGGATTAACGCCGGCGCGGCACAAGTTCGTATAGTGTGAACTGCCCTTCCGTGACTCTCGGCACCAGCTCCAGTTCGCGCGCCGCCAGATGGGGATGGAAGTTCCTTAACGGCTGCCATGCCGGCGCGATCACGAACCGGGCGCTCTGCGGTCTCTTGGCGGCATCGTCCGCCAGCGCAACCGGACTTGCAACCCAGCGCACAACGTAACTGCGTGGATTCTCAAACAGGTAGAACTGAAAATGCCAGCCCAGCGCCTGATGGTACAGAACAGCCCCCGGCGGGCTATGGCTGTCAAGCCAGGCAGACGCCTCGCGCAGGCCTTCGTATGCGCCGTGATCGCCGCCTATCGGAAGTTCGCCCCGGGCCGCCTGCACCGCGCCGGGAAGCAGCAGCACAATCCACAGCCCAATTGCGGCCGATCTCCACAGTTGGGAACCGGAAGCCAGTATCCTGCCTCCGATCCATCCGCAGAGAATGGCGAATGCGGGCGCAATTGGCAGGAAGTACCGGTCCCAAAGCGGCAGGCTGACAACGGCGTGGATGCCCCAGTACGCCCCGATCCATCCACACAACAGCGCCGCAAACACCGTGTTCCGCTGCGGAAAGGAATGCTCTGTCAGTCGCGCGGACAGGACCGCAAGCAAAAGAGTGACGGCCAGAACGATCCACACGATCTGATTGGCGGTCAGATACCAGAGCAGGTCGGCGATGCGCGCAACGCGGTCCGGCCACTGGTCGAGCGGGAGCAATCCCAACGCGCCGTAGTTGCGTACACCTAGATCCCATGGCGACGGCGCGACTGCCCAGCGCAGGCTGTCCCAGTACACGACCGGCACAACCGTCAGCGCCAGCCCGCCACCAACGCGCAGGATCGCCCCCGCGACGGCCTTTGCTTTCCCGTTTCCCACGATCAGAACGGCCAGCGCCAGCGGGATAAAGAAGACACTCTGCTGCTTCGTCATGATCGCGGCGCCCAAGCACAGGCCGGCCCAAAAAGGACGCCCCCTTAGCGCCGCATAGAGTGAGCAGACGCCCGCCAGCACCAGCAGTGGATCGGTGAATGCCGTCGGGCTGTAGCTGATGGCAAATGGATTCAGCGCAAAAGCCGTCGCTGCGATCGCGCCTGCGGCCGCGGGTGTGGCGGATGCCCGTCTGGCGACAGCGGCGACGACCGGGATCGTGAGCAGGCTGATGCCGATATTCAGAAAACGCGCGCTGGCCTCGGATGCGCCAAAAGCCTTGAAGCAGAAGGCAAGCAGCCAGACGAACAGCGGCGGCTTGTCGATCCACTGCTCAAGAAAGAGAGGGTCATCATGGAGAAATCGCAGCGCCCAATAGCTGTACAGAGCCTCATCCTGATGGAACCGAAAGCGGTCCAACATGACTAGGCGCAGACCGAATCCCACCAAAATCAGGATACAGAGAAAGCGCTGATAGCCTGAGTTTGTGTTGAGAACGTCGGGCAGGGAAATACCTGCGTGAAATGGGGAGACAACCTGACGCTCTGCGGCCGTGGAATGCAACGTAGAATGCACGATGCCGTCGATGTCTTTCTATATTGCCCAAGGAGGGAAACGAAACTGACGCTCCGCGAGATGCCAGAGCATCCACCGGGCACGGGACATTCTACTCCAACGCGATTGGGGGTTCAAAAAACGGGGCTAAACCAGGGCGCATAGGGTGAGGAGCGGGTGGAGAGAAGAGATAATGCTGTCCGGATATAATTCCGCGCTGGGGGGATATAGTAGTCAATCTGGGATATCTTAAGGATTCTCAATATTCTGCCACAGATCTGCCGGTACAAATCGAGTCAAATGACCAACATTCGTGGTAGCGATTACGAAATCGGCAACATCTAGTGCAGCAGCTTGACCTGCTAAGATCATATCTCCATCAATGGTCTTATCGCCTGCCGTTGGTTGTCCTTGTTTTCGGGCTTGTGCCCAAAAGGCTGCGGCTTGGTGCATTGCGTTTGTGGTGATCGGCATATACTCTAACAGATTTTCTAGAGCATCAAGTTGAGCAATGCCCTTGGTCTTGTTGGCTCGGAGTAATTCGCGACGCAGTTCGTAATCAGCTATTTCAGGAATGATGACTCGTATACAAGCCATGATAAGTCTTTGAAGCCATTGCGTGCATGCAAGACTTTGCGGCGAATGTTTTGGATTTGTCACCAGACTGAGCGGGCCGGTGTCCAGCAAAACCACGCGACTCACCAGCTCACACCTTTCAATTCGGAAGGGAATAATTTACGTTCTGACAAACGATCCTCATCAAGCACGCGCTGCAAATAGTCCCCTGTTTCCTTTTGTTCTGTGTCGTCTTCCTCATCAATCCATGATTGAAGAAGCGAGACAATTTCAGCGCCATTATCGTTTTGTGGTAGATGTTTATCCAGAAATTGCATGATGAATTGAGTGGGAGGCAGGCCCAACCGCTCCGCTGCATACAGCAGCCGAAGCTCCAATTCTGGAGATAAATTAAGCGTTAGCGTCATAAATATACCCGCCAATTTAAGGATAAGGTGCGATAAGATTTAGAGAAACTGTTCATTCTGGCTCGTGCTGTTGAAGCAATTATACTGAATGCTATGCTTGGCCCCAAACTCGTAGACCATACAGACCACCCCTGGCTGGAGGAATCCGCAGGTCACCAATATCTTGAGCATAAGCGTTCGGGGGGTGAAGAGTTCTCGGCCATGGCATTGAGGACGCGTGCCCAGCGCGGCGCAGAGGGGAAAGCGCCACTCTTAAAGCTATTGGAGATATCTGGGAGATAAAACGAAGGAATCCACAGGTCAGATCTGTGGATTCCTTCAGATAATGCGGGGTTGGAGAGTCGTAAAAGGGGAAGGATCAGTTCTGTCGAGATTTCATTCCCAGGAATCCACCCCCAATAGTTTGCGTCCAAGCGGCGTCAGCCTGGCCGGCGTCTGGTGCCGGCGCTCCCAATCGCGCAGGTCTCCAGGCCAGTGTTCCATGGGACGGCACTCCTGCCAGGAGCGAATACGCGCCGCGCGTTGCTCCTCGTCCTTCTTCGGCGCCGGCGACATCGTGATGTACTGCGCCAGCCGCGGCCGCGTCGAGCGGTTGTGGCCGTTGCCGTGCGCCAGCAGCCTGTGCCAGATGACAAAATCACCAGCCTTGCCCTCCACGACTTTGATGTCGAGGCCGTCCATGTCCGGAAAGCGCGGATTGCGGTCGGCCGGCTGCGTAGCGACCCAGTCGTAAAATGTCCTGTGGAAACCGGGGATACACTGAAAGCCGCCCTGGTCCACGTCGGTGTCGGTCAGGTAGAGAACGCCCTGCAGACCAATGTGCGTGTCCGGGTTCGGGCGCCAGGTTGCGGCCATTTCGTCTCCCTCCAGCAAGGGCAACTCGCCCGTGTCTATATCCCAGTGGATCATCCCCTTATGGCCCCACTCCGGTCTGTCAGCCTTGTCGGGCGGCTTCATGTTGGCGCGGTCCAGCGACACCCACAGTTTCTCCGTACCCAGCATCTCGCTGAACGCCTGATGGAGGCGCGGGTATTGACGGTTGTCCCACAGGGCCTGGTGCTGGTACATCTCGACCATCCCCGCCTGTGAGATGGGGGAACAGAGATCTTCACGCGTGTAGGGTTTGTACTTGTACCAGGAGTCCCGGTCGTCCTCCTCCATCTCCAGAAAGGTCCAGATCTGCTCGACGAGCGCGTCCAGATTCTCCTGCGGTACTGCATTTGGGATCACGACATAGCCATTCTCTTTCCAAAAGGCCCAATCTCCGTCGCTTAGAACCGGCATCTTTCTTCTCCTTGTTAATCATGCCTCTCTGAAGCAAAGACGAATTCCGCCATTCATCCGCCCAGTCGAACTTCCTCTCCGCTCTGCGCGCTTTTCAGCAGACCCTCCATCATCGTCTGGACGATCAATCCATGCCGCAGGGGCGCCTCGCACGGGACGCCGTCAAGAATGCAAGCGATGAAGTGATCTGCAATTGTGTTCCAAGCCTTGCTTCTTTCCTGCGTAAGACCATCGAACGTGATGTCCAGAGGGCTGCCCTCATCCTTGAGTCCGCGCCCTGCCTGGGGTTTGGCGCCAAACCCCTTAGCCGTTTCCACCACCGCAGCCGGGACAGGGCCATTTGTGTACAGCGTTGGCGGCCGCAGTTGTGCCCCCGCTTCGTCGCCGAACAGTTCAATCTGCAGGTCACCTGGCTGGTGGGAGGCCCAAAAGCTCTCTACCTGCAGGGCGCCGCCTTCTTCAAAACGGATGAAACCGCCGGCGTAATCGTCGGCGGCAAACTGGCTGTAGTAACTCTCCGGCGCCGACGCGACTTGATCCGGCGCCCTGCGCCCGAAGAAGCCCAGCCCGCGCGGCCCGAACTTCGCGCCGGCGACGCCGGTCACGCTCACCGGTCGCGGCATCCCCAGCATCCACCATGCCGAGTCCAGTACGTGCACGCCCATATCGCGGAACGCGCCGCCGCCTTTGCGGATGAAGCCGGTGTTCCAGGCCGGAATGCCGTTGCGGCGGATACTGCGGGCGCGGGCGTAGTAGATCTCGCCGAACGTTCCCAGTTGCGCCAGCGCGCCCATATACTGGACTTCCGCGGAAAAACGGGTGGAGAGCGACATCATGTTTACGACTCCGGCCGCCTCTGCCGTATTCACCAGCCGCTCCGCCGCCTCCACTGAGTCGGCCAGCGGCTTTGTCACCAGGACATGCTTGTCGTGCTCCACCGCTTTCAGTCCCATCGGCACATGCAGTTGATTGGGCGTGCCGATGAAGATTGCATCGATCTCCCGGTTGCGGCACAGCTCGTCGAAGTCGGTGTAGAGGCGAATCTCGTCCGGCTGCGGCAGGCGCGCCGCGAAGTCGGTCATGCTCTCTTCGACCAGATCACAAAGGGCCACCACCTCCGCGCGCGGGTTGCTTGCCAGCGCGAGCCCATTGGGCCTGCCTATACCCATGCCGACGACGGCAACGCGTACTTTCTTCATGTAAGATTCCCGCCTTTCACGACCTTGCGGCAGGCTGTCAACAGAGCCGGCCGAACTGTGCACGTCCGTCGTCGCGGCACTGCGACTACCTATCGACCGTCAGGGCGTAGTGCCCTTCAATGTAAGGGTAACGCTCGGCAACCCCTTCCGCCAACTCGATTCCGAGGCCGGGGCTTTCCGGCAGCTGCAGATGTCCGCAGTCCATTGCCGGCGGCTCTGCGGCGATATTCCATTGCAGCGGCCCCTGAATCTGGCAGACCTCCAGAATCTCCAGGTTGGGCAGGGCCGCGACCGCGTGGGCGTGCGCCATCGCCATCAATCCATTGTGCCAGGAGTGGGGGTAAAGTTTGAGGCCGTGATGCGCCGCCAGCTCCGCGATGCGCACCAGTTCAGTCAGGCCGCAGACGCCGGCATCAGGCTGCACGATATCATAGGCCCGCTTCTCGATGTAGGGGCGAAACTGCTCCAAAGTCGTGAAGCTTTCGCCTCCGGTTACAGGCATATCCACCGCGGCGGCAAGCGCGGCATAGCCGTCTATATCGCTCCACGGGACCGGTTCCTCCAGCCAGGCGAAATCCAGCCGATCCAGCTCCCTGGCAATAGGCAGCGCCTCTTCCAGCGTAAGCCGGCAATTGCCGTCCAGCGCCAGCTTCATCCTACCCGCCACGGCCTGATGCAGCTCTCGGACCAGGCCGAGAAAGCGGTCTACGGTTACGCCGTCCCACTCCCAGTGCGTGCCGATTCGGAACTTCATCACCGGGAAACCCTGTTCAACGTATCCCAACGCTTCTTCGATCAGCTGTTCGGGCCGGTCGCGCCAGTCATAGCGGCATCCGCTCGACGCGTACATCGGTACCTTGCCGGACGGACTGTCACCGAGCAGCTCGCTGACCCGCTTGCCCGCCGCCTTCCCGCGCAGGTCCCACAGCGCGCAGTCGATGCCGGCCACGGCCGCGTCGTGGGCGCGGTCGCGGCCGTTGGGATGCGGCGGCGTTGCCTTGTCTGTCGGGTCCTTGCCGATGAGTGTAGGCGCCAGCCATTCGACCCATTCGGCGATGCGGGGCGGCACACCGTAGGCGCTCGCCTCTCCAATGCCGACCAGTCCCTCATCGGTCTGGACCCGTACAACTGCGCAATCGGCCTTCACGGTACGGTAGCTGGCAGTGATCCACTGCCGTTCCGGTTCGTGCATGCGTGAGAGGCATACAGTGTCGAGAGCGATAATCTTCATCGGGATCCCCTTTACCAGGGCAAGTTGTAGGAAGGCTCGTTGACGTAGCGGGCCGTCGTGATATCCAGTTCAATCTGCGTGGCAGGCGGAAGCTCGACCTGCAGGTAGACGTCGTTTACGTCCGCGTTCACAGTTGTTTGTTCGATTTCAGGCGACTGGTATGCCGGTTGGGGGCCTGGATAAACGCTTGTTCGCTTTGTGTACCGGACCGTTTCGAATCGGTGCTCGCCGAATCCGCCCGCCTGCAGCAACACAACGCGAGACTCGTAGGGGCTCAGGTTGACCAGCTCTACCACCGTGCGCTCCGCCTCCAACCGCGTTACCAGTGCAGCGACGTCGGCAGGCAGGCCCGGCCGCTTGCGATCTGCGTCGTAATAGCGCAGCCGGCAGTGGAGCAGCCCGCCGTTGTAGATGATCTGGGGCGCGCCCAGCGTGAGCTGCACCAGCCCCTCCGTGATCACAGGGTTAAGCTGTTGCCAGTGGTGGATGTGGACCTGCGTCAGGTCTTCCTCGTCTTCTCGAATCAACGCCAGCCGGCGGCAGACCTGCCCGTAGGTGGCGGCCAGCATCTGCTCAGGATAGTCGGGGTTGTCTCCGGCCAGGAACCGCAGCCAGGGCTGTTCGTGGCCGTTGTCCTCCTTGTTGCGGAAGCCTTGAACGCGGCGCCAGTCGTACTTTTCCACCCGTCGCAGCGTCTCGATCCGCTCCCAGTCGGCGGGATCCATCGTCATGTTCCAGACAGCCGCGGGATAGACCGGCGACATCGGCTGATAGTCGAACCAGCCCTCGTCGTTGTGCCGGTAGGGGACGACAAAGATCCCTTCCTCTTCGTCGTCCAGCTGGTCCACCCAGTGACTTCGCAGGCTCATCGCTTCGCCGTGGGGATCGCGCATCTCGCCCAAATTCCAGATGGCGTCATACTGGTCGTTGGCCAGCTGCAGATATGCCTCGTCGCCGGTGAGCAGAAAGGCGTTGCCGCCGCTGACGGTCGCGGCCATGCCGATATTGTAGTAGCCGTGCGGCCAGCTCCAGCCGTAAAGACCGCCGTACCAGCGTCCGTCCATATACTCGCCGACCTCTCCGGACAGCCCCACATTGTCCGGCAGAAGGCCGTCGGGTTTTGGCCGCTCCAACTGTCCGGACTGCTCCGCCGCGGGTGAATTGCCTGCGGCCCGCTCCCGCCAGGCGTCAACGTATTCGACGATCCAGCGCCGGTACTTTTCCTCGCCGGTGAGCAAAAAGGCGTTCGCAATCAGGCTCGTGACCATCAGATTCCCGGCTACGTCCCCCTTGCCCATTCGCTCCTGCATCGCCTTCCCCATGCGTCGCGACAGGGCCGGGTCCTTCAGATCGTCGTATTCGCGGACGCCTTCGATGTCTGTGTAAGGGAGGCCATAGGTGCGCATGGTCGCGCTCCAACCGTAACTTGGCTCCGGGCTGTCCGTATGGCCCCAGCGCGGGCCGCCACTGCCGTTGTGCGGGGCCCTGATCAGTTTGCGCTCGGGGTCGTAGTTGGGGGCATCGGGGTTCTCGTTCAGATAGAGGCCGGCAAACCGTACCGCGCGCTCGCGATTGCGTTCATTGGTCGGGTCCGCCAGACAGAGAAAGTAGAAGTAGATGTAGCTTTCGCTCTGGTGGAACTGATCATAGCCCCGTTCATACTCGTCCAGCACCGGCCCGAGTTCCTCCAGCTGTCTCGTGATAGCGTCCCACTGGCGCTGCCCCTGCGTGAGCAGGTGATCGCCGCCCCCGATCAGGTAGTAGAGGGGCCAGTTGTATGAGCTTTCGTAGAAATCATCGGCGCCGTCGCGTGAGCCGCTCCACCTGTCGGCCCAGATCAAAGTCCCATCGGGCCTTGTGTACTTCTCCAAAAAGGGTTGAACGGAGCGGTCCATCAGATCAAAAAGCGCCCGCTCCAGCACGGCCCATGCGGGCGGTACATCAAGAGGGACGCTGGCAGTGAGTGTAAGCACGAGGCTCACCTCTCTTGTGTGTGGAATTGTCTGTTCTTGGTTGCCGCCGGCACGCACTGAACTGCCTACAGGTAAGCGTTCGCCGCTGCGCCAAGGCCTTGTGAGAGGCCGGCGCAGCGGCAGAACGCGACTGGTGTACCGGTAAGACCTTCTACTGAAATACGCTCGCCGTTAGCGTGGATTCTTCGCCCGCCACTCCTGCAGCTGGCGGTTTACTTCGTTGATGATGGTCTGGGCGCCGGCCTCGTTCAGCTTCTCGATGGCCTCGGCCGCGCCATCCTCATAGGCGACCCAACCGTACTGGATCGGCAGAACCAACTCGTTGTAAACGGCCGACGTCTGGGCAATCTCCGTCTTGATCGGTTCGCGGTCCACCACGAAGCCCAACGCTTCCGACGGGAATGCCGTGTCGTTCATCTCCTTGGTTGCTTCCCACGCTCCGACTTGCTTGGCGTCACGATAGTAGGCGTTGAACTGATTGCCGAACATCCAGTCCGTATTCGGATTGTATGTGCTGGTGTTGCCGTCCACACCATCGGGGAAACGCATAACCTGGTTGGCCTCATCTTCCCAGACCCAATGCACGCCCTCGATGCCGCGCGAAAGCAGGTTGTAGATATAGGCGTTGGTGTTGAACTCCTCCAACACCTCCATCGCCTTGCCCGGATTCCTGGAGGTGGCGCAGATAGCGTTCATCGTTGCGGTAGCACCGGCGGTGTCCAGAATCAGCGGGACTGTCAGGCTCTTGCTCAGGAACTCGAAGCCGTAGGCGTTCTGCGCCTCAACGTCGTTCCCCGGTTTTTCTACATGATAGCCCATTGCATACTGACCGGCACGGAACGCAGATCGAGCCTCGTCATTGGGCAACGGCTCAAGAGGCATATAACCTTCATCCACCCAGCGCTTGGTCGATTCGGCCGCCATCTGAAATTCGACCGTTTCCACCATGTTTACTGCGGTCAACGATTCGTCATCAGCTTTCATGCCCAGGAATTGGATGCCGTCATCCAGAGGGTCGAAGCCGTAGTACTGCGAAAGGAAGAGACCCCGTCCCGGCGCAGCAACGAATACAGGCGTGATGCCCTCGCCGTCACGAACGTCAGCCAACCAGGGTTCCATGTCTTCCCACTTCGTCACGGAATCGAGGTCCAGCCCGTACTTCTCAGCCAGGTCTTTGCGCGGATGGACGCCCCAGGGCTTGGGGAATATCTGCTGGTTGATGACGCCATAGATGACGCCGTTGACGCGGGCCGCGTCCCAGGTCGTGGGCGGCATGCTGCCCCACAGGCCGGGCGCATGATTGAGCAGCAGATCATCCAGCGGCGCCAGCACCCCGTTGGCAACATTGTTGGCGTAACTGTTGATCCAGGGCGCCGTGAAAATGATGTCGCACTCTTCACCCGCAGACAGGCGCAACTGCATTTTATCGTTGAACGCGCCGAAGTCGATTGGTTCCAGGGTCAGGTGTACGCCGATCTTCTCGTGGAGGAGTTCATTCATCGCATCCTCCACCATCTGCAGGTCCGCCGGTATGCCGCGGCTGCCGTACGAGTAAGTGATATTCACCAGCCCTTCGGCGGGCGAAGGCGCGGCGGCCTGCCGGCCTTCGCCAGATGACGAATCCGCCGGCGCGGGCGCCGGGCAGGCCGTAAGTATCAGTGACGCGACCAGCAAGACGCTGAGCACGCCCAAAACACGGTGTCGGTTCATTTGAGTCTTCTCCTCTCAGGTGAACTGAACTTTGAAAATCCTATGCTTGAATGTGGCTAATGGTAGACGGCGAGAGTTTCTTTCCGTCGTCAAAAGTCTCCAAGATTAGTTCATCCGCAAACGCAGTGGAAGCGGGGACGCCTTGACCGGCCCTATCCTTTCAGACCACCGATAGTAATGCCGCGGACGAAGTATTTCTGCAGCAGCAAGAACGTAAAGAGCGCCGGCCCGAAGGCCAGGACGGCCATCGCCATGCGCGCCGAGAGCGTCGGAATCGGCATGCCTGTAGTCTGCGGATTGGCCGCCATTATGTTGATGTTGGCCATCAGCACGTAGAGCAGATACTGGAGCGGATACATCGAGCTGTCGTCGATAAACAGCAGCGCCAGAAACCAGTCGTTCCAGTAACGCAGCACAAAGAAGAGTCCGATCGTAGCCAGCACCGGCTTGGAGAGCGGCACAACGATCCGGAAGAAGATCCGCCATTCGCCGGCGCCGTCGATCCGGGCTGCGTCCAGCAACTCCGTCGGCAGTTGGGCAAAGGAGGTCCGTATGATCAGCACATACCAGGCCGTGACCATATATGGCAATATCAAGACAAAGATATTGTCCTTCAGGCCCAGGTAACGGGTAACCAGGATATAGAAGGGAACCATGCCGCCGTTGAAGAGCAGCGTGAAAAAGACATAGAAGGACAGCGGGCCCCGCAGACGAAAATCTTTGCGCGCCAGCGGCCACGCCAGCAGAGAGCAGACCAGCAGCCCGGCGACGGTACCGAATGCGGTTACAAATGCCGTCACCCCGTACGCCCGCAGAATCTGTCCCGGCTCCTGCAGGATATACTCGTAGGCGAAAGTCGTAAAGCCAACCGGCAGGAGCTGGTAGCCTTCTTTCGCGAGTCGCAGTTCGTCGGAAAGCGAAATGCTGACGACAAGGATGAGCGGAATCAGACAGGTCAAGCCGACCAGCGTCAGCACTGTGTGGACCGCGAACCTGCCCAAGTAGGCTTGTAGCCGGTAGCGGTTGAGCGGTGCTGGCTGGCCTGTGGTCGTAACGGTCATGGCGGCGGCATTCTAGTACAGCGCGTAGTCCTCGTTTACCCGGCGCACAATCCAATTGGCCCCCACGACCAGCAGAAATCCGACAAACGACTGGTAAAAACCGGCAGCAGCGGCCATGCTGATCTCGCCCAGTTCGACCAGAGAGCGATACACAAAAGTGTCGATTACATCGGTGGTCGAGTAGAGCAGGGGATTGTCTCGGGGCAGAAAGAAGAACAGGCCGAAGTCGGCGTGAAAGATGCGCCCAATCGCAAGCAGAGTGAGAATGATGATCATGGGGTAAAGCATCGGCAAGGTGATATAGCGGATCTGTTGCAGTTTGCCCGCGCCATCGATTTTGGCCGCCTCGAACAGCTCCGGTGAAATGCCAAGAATGCCGGCCAGGTAGATGATGCTGCTGAATCCAATGCCGTTCCACAGATTGGCAAGCACGAGGATGGCGGGCCAGTACTCCGGAGAGCGATACCAGGCAATTCGGTCCAGCTCCAGGGCGTCTACCCACCGGTTGATCAGCCCGGTCTGGCCATTGAGAAAAGCAAATACAAAATAACTGACGATCACCCAGGAAATGAAGTAGGGGAAGAACAGCATCGTCTGATAGTACTTGCTCATACGGCTGCGGTAGGCTTCATTCATCAGAATGGCAACGGCCAGCGCGCAGGCCGTGGTTGTGCTGATGAACAGGAGATTCATCAGTAGCGTATTGCGGGTGATCCGGAAGGCGGCGTCCGTTCCGAAGAGAAAGCGGAAGTTCTCCAAGCCAACCCATTCGCTGCCCAGGATTCCCAGATTGAAGCGATAGTCCTTGAAGGCAATGACGATGCCCAGCATCGGCAAGTAGGCAAAAATGAAGAGCAGGACAATTCCAGGAAGTGACATCGACAGCAGCGAAAGATTCGTCTTGAACTCCCGCCGGTTGCCGAACAGCCGGTGGACAACGCGCTCTGTTGCCGACGCCGATTTCTTCGCCAGGCGCGATCTGGGCGGCGTAGAGGCCTGCCTTCCCAGCTGCTTATCGTTGATCACTTAGATCTTTCCTGCCGACACCGGGGAATACCCCCACAACGGCTACAGGGGATAGCCGTTTCAAAATCCGGGTCGTAAACTGCTGGCTGAATTGGTCAGTGGGCCCGCGGCCTGCCCGTGTTAGGGAACCTCTGATCAACCCTACAGATGTTGGATTGAATTGATTGGCAAGGG
>VXMH01000070.1 GCA_009841235.1 Caldilineaceae bacterium SB0661_bin_32
GAGGGGGAGAGGCGGCGCGGGCGGCGTGTGCGAGGGCAGGCACAAGGCGCCCCTACCGTAGATTGAGGGGGAAGGCGGAGAGGCGGCGCGTGCGACGGGGCTGGCGGTGCGAGGGCAGGCACAGAGGCGAGGGGAGAGTAGAATCAGAAGATGCCGGGCAGGTCCAGGCGTTTGGCCAGGCGGTCGGCGAGGAGGACAAGCACCATCCCCACCAGGCCGTTGAAGAGGCCGGCGGCGGTGGTAAAGTCGAAGCGGGCCTGGCGGATGCCGACGCGGTAGATGAAGGTTTCGATGACGTCGGCGGTGGTGAGCACCATGTTGTTCTGCAGGATAAATATCTGTTCGAAACCGACGTTGAGGAAGAATCCGATCTGGAGGATGAAGAGGGTGACAATGGTCATGGCGAGGCCGGGCAGGGTCACATAGCGCATGAGCTGCCAGCGGTTGGCGCCGTCGATGATGGCGGCTTCGTACAGGGTGAGATCGATGGTCGAGATGGTGGCGAGGTAGATGATGGCGGCCCAACCGGTCTCCTTGAGCAGTGATGAGATGATGACTATCGGCTGGAAGTAGCCCGGTTTTTGGAAGAAGGCGACTTTTTCCATGCCGAGTGAGGAGATGATGTTGTTAACGATGCCGTTTGCGGGCGAGAGCACGATGTAGAGTATGGCGCCGTAGATCACCCAAGAGAGAAAGTGGGGGACGTAGACGACGGTTTGAACAAAGCGTTTATAGGCCATGTGGCGGACTTCGTTGACGAAGAGCGCCAGAATGATGGGGGCAGGAAAGGTGAAGAGCATCTTGAAAACGGCGATGGATACGGTGTTGCGCAGCACGCGCAGGAAGGCAGGATCGTCGAAGAGTGTGTTGAAGTGCTTGAGTCCAACCCACTGGCTACCCCAGATCCCGTGCATCAACTGGTATTTCTTGAAGGCGATGATGTTGCCCCACATGGGGTAGAAACGGAAGACAGCGAAAAAGACGAAGGGCAGGACAAGCATCAGGTAGAGATAGCGGTATGTCCAGGCGTTGAAGATAAACTGCGCCCAGAAGGCCCTGCGGCGGCCCGACGTCGCGGTGGAGTTGGATAGGGCTGATGTAGCCACTTTGCCATCCTCATCTGGCGGTGGTCGGAGGCCGGAAGGGAATCCGGCCTCCGACCAGTGATGTTTGACTGCTCAGATCTCGTTGACCTGCTCGGTGAGGAGAGGGCCACCGTTCTTTTCAAAGAAGTCGAGCCACTCCGACCAACCCTGGTCGATATCGATGGTGCCGGCCACCGCCTGCGAGATGAACTCGCCGAAGCGGGTTTGCAGGCCGGGCCAGAACTCCTTATCGGCCTGGACGGGCCGGGGCTTCTCAGTGAGCCTGAGGTATTCCTGCGAGATTACCTGGGCGGCAAGCGCTTCTTCGGAGTACTTGGCGGCGAGCATGTCCTCGAAATGCTTCTTCATATCGGGGGGGAAGGTGGGGAAGGGCTGGACACCGCCCAACGTCCCGATTGTCAGCCAGAGGCCCCAAAAGACGCTGATGTCCTGGACTTCATTTTGCTTCTGTGACCACTCGTCACCCATGGCCTTCTTCTCTTCGGGGCTGTATTCGACGCACCATCCGTTCTCGTTGAGGCCCTTGTTGGTGACACCGAGCACGCCCTCGCAGATAATCTGGGAGGCGATCTCCGGGGTAAAGAACCAGTCGATGACCTTCACGCAGTCTTCGGGATAAGGGGCTGTGATGGGTATGACGAAGCACCAGGGCCAGCCTTCGCCGGTGTAGCCGCGGCCGCCCGGTCCTTCGGGGGCAGGGCCAGCGACGACGGTGGCTTCGGGGGCGACGGTCCTGATCTTTTCCTGAGCGAAGTCGATGGCACTCCAGGCGGTGTAGACGTTGCCGGCGATTCCGGCGCGGAAGGCGTTGTCTTTCTGGCCAAGGGGGATGCTGATCGAATCGGGATGGAAGCCGCCGTCTGCCCAGACAGAGCTCATCCAAGAGAGCGCGTCCTTCATGCCCGGCTGGATCCAGTCCAACTCGAGGCGGCCGTCGCGATCGCGCCAGAAGCCGTTAAGGTGATGGCCGACGGCGACACCGAATGCATGGAAGAAGTCGTCGTCGAAGCGGACGGAGTTGTAGAGCAGGCGGCCATAGGTGTCGTCCTGACCGTTGCCGTCGGGGTCGCTGTTGGAGAAGGCGCGGAGCACCTCGCCGTATTCGTCGATCGTTTCGGGAATACCGAGGCCGAGCGACTCCAGCCAGTCGCCGCGATACTGGCAGGTCCAGATATTGAGGTCGTAGATATTATGGGTGACGGCGACCTGCCTGCCATCGTAGACGGTGGAGGCCCAGGCCGCCTCGGGCGTGACGGCGAGGATGTTCTGGCCGACCTGTTCCAGGAGCGGCCCGGTCTCGATGATGACCTCGTTCTCCATCATCAGTGGAATGTCGTTGAAGGCGTTGCAGAACTGAAGGTCGGCGAGGTCTCCGCTGGCGATCTGGACTGGAATTTTGTCCAGGTAGGCCGCGTAGCTGACCCAGCGGTTCTCGAATTCGATGTCGGGGAAGCTGGAGCGCAGCAGCTTCATGCGGTGTGACTTCTCGGAGGCCTCCATGCTGCCGCCGCCAATGTGTGAGATAGAGATGGTCTTCTTCTCGCCGGCGGGCATATCGGAGTCGGCCATGTCGGACGGGCCGGCGGGCGCGGCGCAGGCGGCCAGATAGGCACTGAAGGTGCCGACCCCCATCAGTTTGAGGGCCTGGCGGCGGGTAAACTTTGACTGTGCAGACATGTTTGATTCCCTCCTGTGGAAACTGAACTTTGGACACACCAGAGATGAAAGCCGCTTCATGTCAACTGCCTGGGACAGATCCTTCAATCACGGTTCAAGGACGGTTGGAGGCAACCCGGATCTCAACGACCGCTACCCTTTGATTGCTCCCAGAAGGATGCCTTTGATGAAGTAACGCTGGAAGAACGGATAGGCGACCAACATTGGGATCGCGGCGATGATGACGCTGGAGGCCTTGAGGGCTTCCATGCCGGCCAGCCTTTCGAAATCGTCGGCGCTGGCGGTCTGGGTGGCGAGTTGCATGGACCAGATCATGTCGCGCAGGATCACTTGGAGGGGCTGCTTGTTGCCGTCGTTGATAAAGAAGATGGCGGGCAGGAACAGGTTCCAGTTGGCGACGACGTAGAAGAGGGTCAAGGTCAGGAGCACGGGGACGGAAAGGGGCAGCATGATATGGATGAGTACCCTGAAATCGTTGGCGCCGTCGATGATTGCGGACTCTTCCAGTTCGCGGGGCAGCGCCTGAAAATAGCTTTTCAGGACGATCATGTTGAAGGTGTTGATGGCGTAGGGCCAGATGAGAGAGCCCCAGCTGTCGATGAGGCCGACTTCCCTTACGGTCAGATAGAAGGGGATCAGGCTGGGGGGGAAGATCATCTGGAAGACGATCAGGGTCATGAGGATATTGCGGCCCGGCAGGTAGATGCGAGAGAGCGGGTAGGCGCAGAGAATGGTCATGAGCATCTGCACGAGGGTTGCGGAGGTGGTAATGAGGAAGGAGTTCCGATAGGCGAGCCAGAAGGTGCCGCCGATGACCAGGCGCTCGTAGGCGTCGAAGGAGAAGCCGACCGGCCAGATATAGACCTCGCCGCGGAGGATGGGTGCTTCGGCGCTGAAGGAGCGGGCGATGGTGTGGAGGAAGGGCGTCACGGCGATGAAGGCGAAGATACCGAGGCCCAGGTAGATCAGGATAGACTCGAAGCGGAACCGGAAACTGCGGGATGCGACCATTTGACACCTAGACACAAGTGGCTGGCGGCCGGCGTGCTCCCTGGAGCTGCAGGCCAGAAATTGTGAGGCGCCCGGGGTACAACGTGTACGTACGGCCCTAATTCGGCAGGTCGTCCGTCGCGGAAACGGGGCTTTTGCCGTTTTGGGCTGGACGGGGGTTTGTCAGAGGCGCCCGTTTGGTTTGGCGAGGAACGGCAGTGCGTTTTGAATGGGCCTGTTCACGAGAGCGGCGCGGGTAAAACAACACGATATATAGAAGTCATCTTAGCATAGTCAGTGAGGGTTGCCAATGCACCCAAAAATTGGGGGTGCAGCCCGGTCTTGGGGTGGGAACAGTCTGGCGGGGAATTGACGTCAGTGGTGTCGAGGGCAGGCACAAGGCCTGCCCCTACCGTAGTTGGAGGACGGTGCAGTTTGGGTATGTCCGGAGGGATCAGTAGGCGCCGATCTCGACGAGGCGGTCGTCGTCGATGCCGAAGTGGTGGGCGATTTCGTGGCGGACGACTCTCTGGACGAGTTCGCGGACTTCGGATTCGGTGCGGCAGCGCATGAGGATGGGGCGGCGGTAGATGCTGATCTTGTCGGGCATAACCAGGTTGTAGCCGTGTGTTCGATCGGTCTGGGGGATGCCCTGGTACAGGCCCAGGAGACTGCTGCGCCGGCGCAGGCCGACGGACTCAAGGGTAGCACGATCGGGCCATTCCTCGACTACGATAGCGACGTTTTCGAGGCAGTCAAGAAACAGGTCGGGCAGGTCTTCGATGGCGCTGAGGACCAGCTCGTCGAACTGATCCTGGTTTCTGATGGCGTTCATTGGCCTGAAGGAACGAGCTATTCTTCGCTGCCGGCCTCAAGGTCGCATTGCACGAGCGGGCCTTCAGGATCGGCGGCGGTGTGATAGTTGTAGAATTCGCCGCCGGTTTCGAGGACGATCTTGTAACCCGGGGTGATCACCTGGGCGTACATCGTATCCGGCTGCGGGCAGCCGAGGCTGGCGTCGCTCCACTCGACCTCTTCGGCGCTGACAACGGAGACGGCGTCGGAGGCGGCGCCGGTTGCCTGCACCAGGTCTTCCCTGGCCCGTTCGATGAGGCGTGTCAGCGCGCCGTCGTCCATTTGGATATCTCCTATCGGTTCGGTTGGGAGGGCGAGAGCCGCGCTGGCGGGGGTCCCGTCTTCGGTGCAATGCACCAGCGGACCTTCGGGGTCAGCGCCGGTGTGATAGTTGAATGTGTTGCCGCCGGATTCGAGGACGATCTTGTAGCCCGGCGTGATCATCTGCGCGTACATCTTGTTCGGCTCCTGACAGCCGAGGCCGGTGTCGCTCCACTCCACCTCTTCGGTGCTGAGAACGGTAATCTCGTCGGAGGCGGCGCCGGTGGCCTGGATGAGGTCCTCTGTCGCGCGTTCGATCAGGCGGGGCAGGGCGTCGTCTGCATCCATTTCGGTCTCTTCTTCCTCTTCTTCAAGCTCTTCAAGGAGGGCGCCAGCCGCGCCGGCGGGTGTGCCGTCTTCAGTGCACTGCACCAGCGGTCCTTCGGGGTCGGCGCCGGTGTGGTAGTCGTAGGTGTTGCCGCCGGATTCCAATACGATGAAGAAGCCGGGCGTGATCATCTGGGCGTACATTTCGTCCGGATGGGGGCAGCCGAGGCTGGTGTCGCCCCATTCCACTTCCTCGGTACTGACAAGGGTGATCTCGTCTGAATCGGCGGCGGCCGTCTGGACCAGATCCTCTTTGGCGCGTTCGACGAGGAGGTAGAGGGGACTCCCTTCTTCCAGCTGTGCGGCCGGTTCAGATCTCTGATCGAAAGGATTGCGGATGTTGCAGGCGCCAAGGGCGAGCGCGGCGATGAGGAGTAAAACGAACGCCCTGACCGGGGCCGCGGTGCACGGCCGCCGGCGGGGGGCAACTCTTTCTTCTAACTTTGCTGACACAGTCGTTCCTTGTGGATTAGATTATTGCAGGGATTGAGGATTTCACGCTCTGCCCGTTCCGCATGAGCAAGATTCATAGAGGGTTCCGCAGTGTACTAGTAGGCGAGCTGCATCAGCAGATCCTGCAAGATACCCAGGACGATGAAGACGACGATCGGGGAGATATCGATCATGCCGATCGGCGGGATGAGCTTGCGAGCGGGTTCAAGCACCGGTTCGGTTACCTGAAACAGAAGCTGCACGATGGGGTGATAAGGGTCCAGGTTCGGGATCCAGGTGATCAAAATCCGAATCAAGAGAACGAAGGTGTAGATCTGGAGTACTCGGGCCAAGAGCAGGAAGATCACGACAACTCCTTACGTATATTGGATGACACGCACGTGTCATCTGCGTCCAGAAGGCGGCACCTTTTACTGGTAACTAGGCACTACCGTCGCCCAGTTCCTTGCTGCGGCGATAGGCGGTGTCGACTGCGTCAATGAGGGCGGAACGTACGCCGGCGCGCTCAAGCGCGAGGGTACCGGCGGCGGTTGTGCCCGCGGGACTGGTCACACGGTTGCGCAGGTCGGCCGGATGGAGGCCGCTCTGGCGCATCAGTTCGACGCTGCCCGCTACTGTCTGCAACACCATCTGCCGGGACTGATCGCGGCTGAAGCCGATATGCACGCCTGCATCGATGAGGGCCTCGAGCAGGAGATAGACGAAGCCGGGCCCGGATCCGCTCAATCCGGTGGCCATATCGAGGTAGTGTTCTTCCGCCACGTAGATGGCCTGGCCCATGGCCTCAAGGACAGCCTGGGCGGCGGCGCGGTCGGTTTCGGTAACGGCGGCGGCGCCGGTCCAAACGGTCATACCCTGGCCAACCTGCGCGGGCGTGTTGGGCATGGAGCGGACGATTTTGTCGTGGCCGAGGCCTGATTGTAGCGTTTGGATACGCACACCTGCCATGATACTGATTACGAGCGCATCCTGGGACAGGTTTCCGCGCAGGTCCGCCATGACCAGGTCGAGGACCTGGGGCTTGACGGCCAGGACGACGACGGAGGCGCGGTTTGCGGCGCGGGCGTTATCGGTTTCGGTCTTCACGCCGTAGGTGTCTTTGAGGAATTCGCGGCGGGCGGGCACGGGCTCGGAAACGCAGATTTGCGTGGGGCCAAGCAGCTGCTGGCTGATGAGCGAGCCGATTATGGCTTCACCCATTGCACCGCCGCCGATGAAGGTCGTATTGCCGTGTAGCTGATTCATTCGTACTCCCTGTGGCCGAAGATCGCGGTACCGACGCGCACGATTGTGGCGCCCTCTTCGATGGCGACTTCGAAATCGCTGGTCATGCCCATAGACAGATGCTGCCAGGTTGCCTGGGGAAACTGGGCGGGGGGGAATGTGTGCCGAAGCTCTTCCAGGAGAGTCCGCAGTTCGCGGAAAAGGGGACGGACTTCTTCGGCGTCGTGCACATACGGAGCCATCGTCATCAGCCCGCAGTAACGCAGGGCGGGCAGGTCCAGGAGCGCGGGCAGGTCATCGACCAGGCCGGCGGGGGAGAAGCCGTGTTTGCTGACTTCGCCGCTGACGTTGACTTCCAGGAGGACGTCGAGCGTGCGGTTGTTTTCGGCGGCCAGACGGCTGAGGCGTTGGGCGATTTTTGGCCTGTCGACTGCATGGATCAGGCAGACAGGACCCTTGCCCGGCTGGGACTCGGCGGCAGGCGGCCCCAGCGCCAGTTTCGCTTTGCGGCTCTGGATCGTGCCGATTGCGTGCCAGCGGATCTGGTCCAGTCCGGCTGCCGCCGCAGCTTGGGCCTTTTGCCAGAGCTCTTCCACCCGATTTTCACCGAAGTCGACCTGACCGGCGGCGGCGGTTTCTGCGATCAGCGCCAGCGGTTTTGTCTTGCTCACCGCCACGAGCGTAATTTCGTCCGGGGACCGCTGCGCTCGCCGCGCGGCCCCGGCCATGCGTGCACGCACCTGGCGCAGGTTTTCAGCAATCGTCATGGCGAGTCATCACAGTCGACGTATCAGGAGATCGGCGTATCAGGAGCTGCGCTACCGCACCGCTGATCATCAGAATACTAAACAGGCGCCCGTGCTGCGAGGAGGGCATCTCTAAGACACCTTATTGTCGCCAATTGTTCAGATTTCGTCCAATTGAAAATTTTTGGCGGCGGACGGCTGGTCGGGGTCGCGGCGTATGGGGCACGCGGGGCGTGGGCGCTACTTGATCATTGCGGGGAGGAGGGCGTAGAACTCGGTGGATTTGACGACATCGGCCAGGGGGACGCTGTCGAGGACGGTGTGCGCGGTCACTTCGTCGCCGGGGGCGAAACCGATACTGGGGATACCGGCTTTGCCGCGCCAGTAGATGCCGTTGGTGCTGAAATCCCATTTGCCTGTGGGGGCGTCGGGCAGGCCGATGCGTCTGCGGGTCTCTTGCCCTGCCTGCACGAGCGGTTCATTTTCTGCGAGCGCCCAGGCGGGAAAGTATTTTTCGACAGGAAAGACGAAGCCGGTATAGCTGGGATCGTCATAGTAGAGCATTTCCAAGGTCACGTCTCCGGCCTGTTGATTTGCCTGGGGGATCAGGGCGCGCACCTGCTCGATGACGGCTTCCAGATCTTCGCCGAAGGTGACGCGGCGGTCGATGTAGACTGTGCACTGGTTGGGGACGGCGTTGATGCTGGGCGTTTCGACTTCGATGTCGGTGGCGGTGATCTTGCCGGGGCCCAGGAAGGGGTGGTCGCCCAGGTGCGGTTCGAGGCGGCTGATGCCTTCGACGAGGGGGAGGGCCTTGTAGATGGCGTTGTCGCCGAGGTGATTGCTGGCGGCGTGGGCGCTCTTGCCCTTGGCGACCGCTTTCAGCTCGACGCGTCCTTTGTGGCCACGATATATCTGCATTTTGGTGGGTTCGCCGATGACGACGAAGTCGGGGCGGATACCTTCATGTTCGACGAAGGCGTGGGGGGCGATGCCGTCGCACCATTCCTCCATGTTGCCGAAGTAGTAGGCGGTCCAACCGTCGAGCAGGCCCAGGCTGCGGGCGATGGCGAGGCCGTAGATCATGCCGGGCGTGCTGCCCTTTTCGTCGCAGGCGCCGCGGGCGTAGAAGATGCCGTCCTCGACTTTGCCCTCGAACGGGTCCCACTCCCATTCGTCTGCGGCGCCGATGCCGACGGTGTCGATGTGGCTGTCGTAGACGAGGATGCGTTCGCCGTTGCCGATTTTGCCGACAGTGTTGCCCATGGCGTCGAACCAGACTTCATCGAAGCCCAGTTTGCGCAGTTCGGACTGGACGCGTTCACCGACGGGGCCGATCTGGGAATCGATGGAGGGGATGGCGCAGATCTGGCGGAGGAAGGTGATGATGGCGTCTCTGTGCTTGTGGACGGCTGACTGGATCGCGGGGATGTTGGTTTCGGACATGAACCGGCTCCTGTGACGTAAGGGGAGATTCAGGATACAAAACGGATGACGTCGGACCTGGAGGGAGGCATACCCTTCAACCGAGTACGGATTCGCCTTCGAATTACACGGCTTTGAGATTGACGAAGGGGAAAAGTGTCGCGGTCTGAGTCGCTCGCATTTGTAAGAATATACCTGTCCCATCCGTTTCAGGCCAAACCGGCGCCGGTCGGGGGGCGGGCACCAAGTGCCGGGTAAGGCCTGCTGATTCAGACTGTTCCTACCGCATCACTCCCGCGGCCCCCGGCTGGCACCGGCTGCGTCCCGAGGTTCCGGCTGACTACGTAACGCTTTCCAATCTTCGATTACCTCCGGCCTGGGTGGGCCGCTGGCCAGCATATCCAATAGAGGCGAGTCCTCGATTTCCAGAGGCAGGTCCACGCGGCCGCGTTTGCGGCTGGACTCGTAAGTGGCAAAGGTAAGTTCTGCTGCCCGAAAAGCACGGTTGCCGGAGAGTTCAGGCTCCCTACGTTCATTGAGGGCTTCGACCAGGTCAGCAATCCCCTTTTGCACGGCGTCCAGGTCGTGCATCGTGCCCTCCGGATCCAGGTCACGCCAACCGGAGGCGTCTCCGTTCAAGATACGAAGGCCGCCTTCGCGGCCGCGTCCAAATTCGATGATGCCGTCACTGCCCAGGAGCCTGAACGCCGCCCCCACTTCGATAGTGGCGCTGGTCATAAGAAGCCCTTCGACACCGTTCTGAAAGTGGATGTGGCTGATGCCCTGGGTTTCGTGGGGCATGCCGAAGATCGATCGGATTTCGCTGGTATCGATCTGGCCCATGACCCATTCGGCGGGTGTTTCATCGTTGAAGAAGTGCATCATGTCGAACCAGTGGGTGCCCCAGTCGTTCATGTCGGGGCAGCGGCCTTCGATGCGCTGCAGGTCGCCGATAGAGCCTTCCCGCAGCAGCCGGCGGGCGACGCTGAATGGTGGGGCGAAACGGCGCTGGTGGTTGAAGGTCAACTGGACACCGTTGTTCTCGCAGGATTGCAGCATGCGGCGGGCCTCGCCGAATGTGGGCGCGATGGGCTTTTCGCAGTGGATTGCGCGCACGCGGGCTTCGGCTGCGGCAAGGACCATTTCGGCGTGCAGGTGGGGCCAGACACAGACGGAGACGATATCGAGTTCTGCCTCGGCCAACATCTGGCGATAGTCCTCGTAGATGGTGTCGCCGCCGTGTTCTTGCTGGAATGCCTCGGCGTTTTCGCGGCTGATATCGGCGAGGGCGACCAGGTGCGTGTGGGGCGAGGCAGCGTAACCCATGGCATGGCGGTGCGCCATGCCGAAGCCAGTCGCCCCTTCGGTTCTGAGAGGGCGTCCGCAGCCGATGATGCCGACACGGTAGGGGGCAGAGTCCGGGCGCTTGCCGGAAGTCGGAGACTGTTGTGCCGGCGAATCGGTTTTTGATGTCATTTCCAGTCCTTTCGAGGCATTGAGCAGAGTCGCGCTTGCATGGCGGGCCAGCTTCGTCATCCAGAGCTCTTGCTTTTTGCAGATGACGCCAACTTGCGTCGAATGCAACTGGGCGCCGGTGTCTAGACGTCGATTCTGGAGCGGAAAGGCGGCTTGCCCTTCACGCCCAGCCGGACGCGGTACAGCGTGCCGGCCTGGGGTCCGTCGGTCTCTTTGATGTGGCCGCCGGCGGTGGTGACGTAGAGATCGGTATAGTCATGGCCGCCGAAGGTGGCGCTGGAGACCTTGGGGACGGGGAAGTTGAGGCGCTGGATCTCGCGGCCGTTGGGCATGTGGTGGACGAGGGCGTAGCCGTCCCAGCGGGCGGACCAGAAGCAGTTGGCCGCGTCCATGGCCATGCCGTCGGGGCGGCCGTTGGACGCCGCGCCTTCACGGACGGCAAACTCCGGGTTGGTGATGTGGCCGCTGTCGACGTCGTAGTCGTAACGGGTGATGCCGCGGCGGGTGTTGGTGTGGTAGAAGGTTTTGAGGTCCTGGGTGAAGCCCATGCCGTTGGAGGTCCCGGCATCTTCGATCACGATGGCGAGGGTGCCGTCGGTTTCCATGCGGTAGAGGACGCCGTTGCTGCCGCTGCGGGGCATTGTGCCGCAGAAGACGCGTCCGGCGGGGTCGGCGATGACGTCGTTAAAGCGTCCTTCGCGCTCGGCCGGAATTTCGTCGATGAGGTTTTTGAGGGGCTGGCCTTCGCGCCAGAGGGCGATGCGGCCGCGGGCCATGAAGAGGAGAAGCGCGCCGTCTTCCTGGATGGTAAAGCCGCCAATGGCTTCGCCGGCGTCGAGGACAAGGCCGTGCGCGCCGGTGGCGGGGTCGTAGCGGTAAAGTTTGCCGGGGGGGATGTCGACCCAGTAGAGGCGGCCTTCGTCGGGATGCCAGAGAGGGCCTTCCCCCGTCTCACATGCGTAATCGGCGATTTGTTCGATAATCATAGATTTCTCCCTATAAGAACGGTGGCCGGACGGCGGCGACCGGCTGGCAGTGAGCAGCGGAGGCTGAAGCTGCTCACGCTGGCCGCTGAAGTCCCGGGCTCATTGGGACCGTTCTACTGGTTTGCTCTTACAGTTCGATCGATACTTCGCGGCCTTCGTCCTGGCTGCGGTAGATGCCGTCGAGAATCGCGAGCACCTGCAGGGACTGTTCGGCGGGCACGGGTGAGGGCGCGCCGGCGGCGACGGCCTTGGCAAATTCGACACATTCGAGCGCGTGGGGTTCCATCTTGTCCTGGATAAGCTGGAGGGTACGGTTGTTGAACTGGCGGGTGGTGTAGTTGGTGTCCAGGAACTGGGCGGAGGGCCAGTGGCAGCCGCCCTGGTCGCCGTAGATCCAGGACTGCATGTCTTCGCCGCGGACATCGTGGTGGAGGAGCCAGCTGACCTCCAGCACGAGAGTGGCGCCATTCTCGAAGCGGACGAAGGCGGCGGCGTAGTCCTCGACGTCGAAGGTACTGGGGATCGGTCCTTCACGCCAGGTGGCGAAGGCGCCGGGAAGATGGGCGAGGCGGGCGTCGGCGACGCCGGAGACGGTCACAGGCTGCGGATTTCCCATCAGCCAGAGGGTGAGGTCGAGGATATGTACGCCGATGTCGATGCAGGGGCCGCCGCCGCTGTGTTTTTTCTCGATGAAGGTGGCGGTCGGGATGAGGCCGTTGCGGCGGAGCATCCAGCCGCGGGCGTGGTAGACATCGCCCAGCGTGCCGGTATCGATCTCTGCCTTCATGGCCTGGGAAACGCCGGCGAAACGGAAGTGCTGGGCGGTCATGAGCAGTTTTCCGGATTTGTCGCGCGCGGCGATCATCCGTTTGATCTCCTGCGGCGTGGGCGCGAGAGGCTTTTCGCAGATCACGTGCTTGCCGGCTTCGAGGGCGGCGATTGCGAGGGGGGCGTGGTACATGTTGGGCACGCAGAGATCGATGATGTCGACGTCGGGGTCGGAGAAGAGCTCGCCAGCGTTGGTCGTGAGCTTCTTGATATTGTGGAGCGCGCCCCACTCATCGAGCGCTTGGGCGCTGATGTCGCTGCCGGCCACGACTTCGGCTTCTTCGGAGGCGGCCCAGCCGGGCATGTGGGTGCGGGAGATGCCGCCGACGCCGACGAGGCCAACTTTCAGAGTGCTCATTGCAGGTCCTTTCGGTATGGGTGATGGGCGCCGCGTCCGGAGCAGTTTGTCTATCCAACATTCCCCCAGTTCGGCCCGAGGCGGACAGGGTCGCGGTCGCAACGGTCTTGTCCACTCTATAACTGTCCAAATTTGGTTGTAGAACGCGAATTTGCAATAATGGCATACCACCATTCCTGAAGAATCCCCAAAATCATAAACGTTTCAACCAAATCAGGAGAGATCGATGACTATCGAAAGTCAAGGCAGTAACAGAACCTTTACCCGACGCGGGATCCTTAAAGCGGCGGCGGCTGTGGGCGGCACGGCGGCGCTGGCTGCATGCGCGCCGGTGGCAGGGCCGCAGGCCGGCGGAGATGCCGCCATGGCAGATGAGCCGGTCGAGCTGGAGATTTCCATCCTGGCCGGGGCGCCTGTCGAGCCGGTAAATGAGCTGATCAAGGCGTCATTCAACGAGAAGCACGCGGACGTTACTGTCACGTTTAACATGGTCTCCGGCGACCTGGCGGAGAAGTATTACACGGCGGCGGCGGCAGGCACTTTGTCCGATGTTTTCTTCAGCGCCGATCTGTTCGTTGTTCCTTTTGCCAACAACAACGTTACGCTGGACCTGACGCCGTACACTGAAGGCGACCCCGACGTCGACATTGACGACGTCTTCCCCAATATGCTCGGGCTCGGCGTTTTCGACGGCAAGATCCAGATGCTGCCGTCTGCGCTGGACGTGGTGACGCTGTATTATAACAAGTCCCTCTTTGAGGAGGCCGGCGCCGAGGCGCCGAGCGACGAGTGGACCTGGGACGATTTCATCGTCAACTGCAAGAAGATTACGGCTCTTGAGACGGAGGACGACGGCACGCCGCGCTACTGGGGGCTTTCCAACGCCACCTGGAGTTGGTGGGCGACGGTCTATCCCTGGGTTGTCGGATACGGCGGCAAGATCCTTGATATTGAGAACAATCAGTCCACCTGGTCGGACCCGAATACGGTTGAGGCGCTGACTGCCTATGCAGCGCTGTGGAACGAGCACAACATTGCCCAGCCCCTGGGCCTTGACGTGGGCGGAAACGCTTTCTTCCTCGGCCGGGCCGCAACCTACTGCCACATTCAGAGCCTGCGCGGCCCCGTGCGGGAAGCGGCGGCGGACAAGTTTGAATGGGACGTTCAGGTGATGCCGCTCATGCCAGACGGTCATCATCGAACCGGTATGGGTACATGGGGGATGTCGGCCTATGCCGGCGGGCAGAACCTGGACATGTCCTACGAGTACATCAAGCAGCTGATCCGGCCGACGGTGCAGCTTGAGGCGGCCAGAGCTGAGCTGGGTGTGCCGCTGCTGAGGTCGGTGGCCAGCGATCCCAGCTGGATGGAGGGTCTGCCGACGCCTCCTGAGAATCTGATGGCCTTTATCAACGGGGCCGACGACGCGATCCTGCCGGTGATAGAGCACCCAGGCGATTGCGGCAGCTTTTACGCCGGCATGGTGAGCGACAGCTACAGGCAAGCGCTTGAGGCGGTCATCCGCGGCGAAGCGAACGCAGCGGACGCCTTCGCCGAGACGGACGCAACGATTCAGCCCTGCCTGGACCAAAACGCGTAGAAAAGTAGCAGATTGATATTGGCTGGTGGTCCTCGCGGCCACCAGCCATTTTTCAGTGACGCACTGTGCGGATGCCGGAATGACCTAGACTAAAGGCACCTGCTGATCCCATTCACCCCTACCTCCCCCGGTTTACATTCGCAGGACAGACTCAGCTCATGAACAGTCGAATGCGGAACACGGTCCAGGGCTATCTGTTTATCAGCCCGGTGGTGCTGGGACTGCTGATTTTCACAATTGGCCCTATGCTTACCTCCTTTTACATGAGCTTCACCAAGTTTCCCCTTCTGCGGGCGCCGGAGTGGATTGGGTTGCGCAACTATGTCGTGATGTTCACGTCGGACAAGAACTTCTGGCAGGCCTGCAAGGTCACACTGATTTACGCCGGGACATCGGTGCCCTTGGCCCTGATTGGCGCTTTTGTTTTGGCTATTCTCCTTAACCAGCGCGTCAAGGGCATTGCTTTTTTCCGCACCAGTTTCTATATGCCCGCCATCGTGCCGGCCATCGCAAGCCTGATACTGTGGGGCTGGTTGATGAACCGCGATTACGGGCTGATCAATGCTATTCTCGTGCGACTGGGCTTCTCAAAGTTCCCGTTTTTTGCGGAGCCGGAGACGGCGCTGGCGTCGATGGTCATGATGAGTCTGTGGGGGGTGGGCGCCGGCATGATCATCTACCTGGCCGGACTGCAGGGGATTCCCGAGTCTCTCTATGAGGCGGGCAAGCTGGACGGCGCCAACGAACTGCAGCTTTTCCGAAACATCACGATCCCGATGATGACGCCCACGATCTTCTTCAACCTGGTGATGGGGATGATCGCTGCCTCCCAGACCTTTATGAACGCGTTTGTTCTCACTTCGGGCGGGCCACTGAAGTCGACCTATTTCTATAACCTCATGCTCTACGAGCGTGCGTTCAACTGGACGCAGATGGGTATGGCCTCGGCGATGGCCTGGTTCCTGCTGTTTGTCGTCCTGGTGCTGACACTCCTGGTTTTTCGTTCTTCGGCTCTGTGGGTCTTTTACGAAGCGGAGGTCAAATGATGATCAGCGACCAGGAAGTTTACCGGGGAATCCTGGACCTGGACTGGCGGCGCAGGCCGAAAGACAGTTACCGCATCCTGTTCATCTACCTGATATTGATCCTGAGCGCGGTCGTCTTTCTTCTGCCCCTGTTATGGATGGTTACGACGTCGCTGAAGACCCAAGCTGAAGTTTACGTTTTTCCGCCCACTTTCTTCCCAGAGACCTTGCGCTGGCAGAACTTCCCGGAAGGATGGACGTACGAGAGCATGCAGTGGACGCGCTGGCTGGTGAATACGCTGACGATCACAACTGCGGTGATGGTGGGAACTCTGATTTCGGCGACACTGTGCGGCTATGGATTCGCCCGTATCAGCTTTCCCGGGCGGGACGTGTGGTTCATCATGGTGTTGGCGTCGATCATGTTGCCGAGCACGGTGACTTTGATCCCGCTGTTCGTTGGCTTTCATCGCGCCGGCTGGCTGGACACGTTTCTGCCGCTGACCGTTCCGGCCTTTTTCGGCGGCGGGGCATTCAACATTTTTCTGATGCGCCAGTTCTTTAAGGGAATACCCATTGAACTGGAGGAGGCCGCGCTCATAGACGGCGCGGGCCGCTTGCGTATTCTGTGGCAGATATTCGTTCCGCTTTCAGGACCAGTCATCGCCACCACTTCGGTATTCACGTTTCAGGCGGTATGGAATGATTACTTCGGGCCGCTGATATTCCTTACCAGCCAGGAGAACTACACACTGGCACTCGGCATCACCTTTTTCAAAGGGCTCTACAAAACGCAGATCCCTTACATGATGGCCATGTCTTTCCTGATGGTTATTCCGATGATCATTGTCTTTTTCTTCGCACAGAAGTTGATGATTCGCGGGGTGATCCTGTCCGGGATCAAGGCGTAACTTCAGTGGGCAGTGGTCAGCGGCACAAATGTGGATGACGCTGTCGCTGTTGGTAAACGTTTGGGGCGTTCTTCAGGAGGTAACTCGTGCCGGAACTATTGATAGATATTCCTTCAACATTTGTGGAGCGCATCGAGCGGCTGGCGGCTGAAGAGAATGAGTCGCTGGAGGATATGGCGATGCTGCTACTGCGGCGAGGGTACGATTTCGCGGTCACGCGGCCGGAGGTGGAGCCGGACAGGAGCCAGCGGCCGGGGGCGCGCAGCGATGTGCGGCTGGATTGGTGGCGCGAGGCCAGGTTCGGGCTGTTCATTCACTGGGGGCTGTACTCAGTTCCCGCGGGCGTATGGCATGGGCGCGACTGGCCCGGCATCGCCGAGTGGCTCATGTACCGGGCGGAGATCCCGGTCCATGAATATGAGAAGCTGGCGGCGCAGTTCAACCCTGTCAAGTTCGACGCCAAGGCGTGGGTCTCGCTGGCAAAGCGGGCGGGGCAGAAGTATCTGGTCATCACTTCGAAGCATCATGACGGTTTCTGCCTGTTCGACTCGGCGGTTACGGACTACGACATGGTGGATGCCACACCTTTCAAGCGGGACGTGCTGAAGGAGCTGGCGGAGGCGTGCGCGGCGCAGGGGATTAAGCTGGGCTTCTACTACTCGCAGACGCAGGACTGGCATCACCCGGACGGCGACGGCAACGACTGGGACTTCGATCCGGCGGAGAAGGATTTCGCCGGATATATCGAGGATTATGTGAAACCGCACGTGCGCGAGCTGTTGACCAACTACGGGCCGATCGGCATCATCTGGTTCGATACGCCCAAGGGGATTTCGGAGGAGCAGAGCCGGTCCTTGCTGGCGCTGTGCAACGAGTTGCAGCCGGACTGCCTGGTCTGCGGGCGGCTGGGCAATGCGCTGGGGGACTATGCCACGGCAGGTGACAACCGTATTCCGGAAGAGGTCCTGGATTTGGACTGGGAGACGCCGGCGACGATCAACGACAGCTGGTCGTACAAGATCAACGATCACAACTGGAAATCCAGCGTGGACCTGATCCGCAAGCTGGTGGACATTGTCAGCAAAGGGGGCAACTACCTGCTGAATGTGGGCCCGACGGGTGAGGGCGTCATCCCCCAGCCGAACGTCGAGCGCCTGGAGGCGATGGGGCGCTGGCTGGAGGTGAACGGGGAGGCAGTTTACGGCACGCAGCCGGGACCGGTCCAGGGGCGGGCGGACCTGCGCACGACCAGCAAGGAAGGCGTCGTCTACCTCCATGTATTCGACTGGCCGGCCGACGGGCAGATTCGCATCGAAGGGGTTGCCGCGCAGGGGGCAAGGCTACTCGCGGGAGGCGCCGCGCTGCCGATCGACGTGAGCAGCGGCGCGCTCGTGATCAGCGTGCCGGAAGAGGCCCCGGACGAAGCGGCTACGGTTATCGCGCTGCGATAGCGTAAGCCCCGGTCCCGCCTACCAAGCCCTGTTTGCACAATTGATGCGAGGACAGGTCTACCTGGTCCCGAACTGGCGGTCGCCTGCGTCGCCGAGGCCGGGCCAGATGAAGCCGGGCGGGAATCCGGCGGCGGCGTCGCCGGCGTCAGTGAGGCGTTCATCGACGGCGGCGACATGTACGGCGACGTCGGGATGGGCACCGTGGAGGGCTGCGATGCCTTCGGGCGCGGCCAGGAGACCGACGAATTTCACGCGAGTGACGCCGCGGCGCTTGAGGATGTCGACGGCCATCAGGGCAGAGCCGCCGGTCGCCAGCATGGGGTCGAGTACGAAGCAGGTGTGGGTGGAGAGATCTTCGGGGAGTTTATTGTAGTAGATTACCGGTTGCAGCGTCTCCTCGTCGCGGTAGAAGCCCAGGTGCCAGACCTCGGCCTGGGGTATGAGACTGAGCATTCCGTCAACCATACCCAGGCCGGCGCGAAGGATTGGGACCAAGCCGACGCGTTCGTCGAATTTGCGGCCGGTGGTGGTCGTGAGGGGTGTCTGAACTTCAATCTGCCTGGTGTCCAGGTCGGAGGTGGCTTCGTAGGCCAGGATCATGGCCAGTTCGGCGACGATAGAACGAAACTGACGGAAGTCGGTCGTCGTGTCGCGCAGCTGAGTTATCTTGTGCTCCACCAGCGGATGGCCAGACACAAACAGATTGGTTGACATAAAGGTTTCTTGCCCGGCTGGTTTTCCTCACCAGCCTCCCAGGCAGTCTTCAGCTACCAGCGGGCCGGCGCGGTACGCGGCGCGCGGTTGCGGCGGTTGATCGATTCGACTTCTCGCTGGCAGGACATACACAGGGTTGCGTCGGGCTTAACTTCCAGGCGCTCCTTTTGGATTTGTCCACCGCAGCGTTCGCAGATGCCGTACTGCCCCAACTCGATGACGCGCAGGGCGTGTTCAATGTCCTGCTGACGACGCTCCAGCACGGTGATCAGGGCGGCGGTCTTCTCTCGTTCGACGATTTCGGTGTCGCCTTCGTCCAACTCAACATCTACCTCGCCTTGCATCATGTTACGCAGATGTCCCAGCTCTTCGTTCACCTGTTCGAGGTTTACCAACAGTCGTTTGCGGTCTTTAGTAGCCTTCTTAGGCATGACGGTTTCCTGTGAATGACGGTTAAAGTAGAAAATGTGGGAGATGTTATATCAGTTTTTGCGCTTTCCGTCAAGGGGATCTGAGAAAAAGAGGCAGGGCAATTTTGGCTGTTTTGTTCCCATTCGCCCGCTGGTATACAATTTGTAGCACAATCGTTCTTCCGTATCTAATGGACAAGAGAAAATGGCCGATGAACGCAGCGTGAGGCAGGCAGACGTCCGCAAGGCTTCCGGACCGAACAGGAGGGAGGTATCGGGGGAGAGACAGGCCGGGGACGGCCGCGTCGACTACGCGTTGCGGCCGAAGAGCCTGGACGAGATGGTCGGCCAGGAGAAGATGCGGGAGAAGATGCGCATTCTGGTTGAGGCGGCGCGTCAACGGGACGAGGCGCTCGATCATGTGCTTCTTTACGGTCCGCCTGGGCTGGGCAAGACTACGCTCAGCCATATCCTTGCACATGAGATGCAGGGCAATCTGAAGCCGACTTCAGGGCCGGCGATTGAGAAGGCAGGGGACCTGGCGGCGATACTCACAAATCTGCGCAAGGGAGATATTCTCTTTATCGATGAGATCCACCGCCTGGGACGTGTGGTGGAGGAGATTCTCTACCCTGCGATGGAGGACTTTGTGCTCGACATTACTGTGGGTAGCGGTCCGAGCGCGCGCAGCATTCGGCTGAAACTGCCGAGAATCACGGTTATCGGCGCGACCACGCGTCTGGCGTTGATGACGGCGCCGCTGCGCGCGCGGTTTGGTGTTGTGGAGCGCTTTGACTTCTACGGTCGGGAGGCGTTGGAGACGATCATTTTGCGGGCGGCGGCAATGCTGGAGACGGTCATTGAGGACGAGGGCGCGGCGGAGATTGCACGACGTTCCAGGGGTACGCCGCGGGTGGCCTTGCGGCTGCTGCGGCGGGTGCGCGACTATGCGCAGGTGCGGGGGGATGGGAAGATCAGCGTGTCCCTGGCCGGTGAGGCGCTGGCCGTGAATGAGATCGACCATCTGGGGCTGGACGATCTGGACCGGCGGGTGCTGGAGGCGATTGTCAGCAAGTTCGGCGGCGGTCCGGTCGGGCTTGGGACGCTGGCGGCCAGCATCAGTGAAGAGGACGACACGATTATGGACGTGGTGGAGCCTTACCTGCTCCAGCTGGGTTTTCTGGACCGGACGCCGCGCGGGCGGATGGCGACGAAAGCGGCATACGAGCACATCGGCGCGTTATATCCGGATTCGCCGGAGCAGAGGAGTCTGTTCGGAGGAGGGTCGGGGTGAGCCGAGACGGTGGGGCGAGTCAGGGAGATGTGAAGATGGCGCACATGTCGGATGCAGTCCTGGATCAGATGGTGGAGAAGATTGTAGAGGAGGTTGATCCCGATCAGATTATCCTGTTTGGGTCGCGCGCTCGCGGTGACGCGCGTGCTGGGTCTGACGTAGACCTGGTGGTGGTGGAATCAGAGCCGTTTGGTCGGGAAAGGAGCCGGCGCCTGGAAGCGGCGCGACTATACCGAACGCTTTCCGGATTCGGCGTTTCCAAAGACATTTTGGTCTACAGCCGCGACGAGGTCGACTACTGGCGTGATTCTCTAAATCATGTG
Organism: Caldilineaceae bacterium SB0661_bin_32; assembly: GCA_009841235.1. Lineage (GTDB taxonomy): Bacteria > Chloroflexota > Anaerolineae > Caldilineales > Caldilineaceae > Bin5. Next base: position 20,501 of record VXMH01000070.1, read on the forward strand.
CTGGCGCGGGCGCTGCGTGAAGGACGGGTACTTTATGAGCGACGATAAGTGTGCCCGCATGTTAGTGGAGGCCTCGAAGCGGGATATCGAAGCCCTAAAAGGCATGAGCGATGCCGCCGTTTTTGCCGATGAAATTTTCGGCTTCCATGTACAGCAGGCGGCGGAGAAACTGCTCAAGGCGTGGCTCGCTCTGTTGGGCGAAACATATCCTCTTACTCACGATCTGGAACTGCTGTTCAATCTTCTCCAAAAACGAGGCGTAGAGGCATCCGATCTTGCAGGGGTCGCTGAATACACGCCTTATGCCGTTCAGTTCCGCTACGAGGCGATCGGATCTGACACAACCCCTCTTAACCGGCAGGCAGGCCTTGCGCTTGTGGAATCCTTGCTGGCACAGGTTCAGTTGCGAATTGGCGGTAGCGAAGGGACGTGATGGGAAAACGGCTCACGCCAGAATTGCGTTATAGAGGCGCTGGATGTTTTGGCGGTGGGTGGTTACGGCGGTGGGCATACGGCGATTTTCGGGCAGGAGCGCTTCCGTAATCTGTTCCGACCGGTTCCAAAAGTCATTGTCAGCAATCGCCTGGGAAATGGTTCGGCGCAGTCCGTGGATGTAGCCGACATCGGCAGCCAGCCGTCCCATCACTTCCACTTTGTCGGATGCGACGGAACCGGCGCGGGGGATGTATAGCTGGAGACGACGTCCTTTCACCAGACGGGCCAGAAGGCGCAGACTCTCAATCTCATCCTCGCCGTCAGAGCCTTCTCCGAGTTCGGGCAGCGCCAGATCGCTGCCGAAAACCCCTCCACAGAGTATCCCCATAGCCGGAAAACAGACCAGGTTGGCATGCTGCTGGGAGTAGATATCCAGCAGATGCCGGCCAACGTTGATGTGGGCGACGCCGCCGGGCCGGGTCTGGACGAGCGGCAGTCCGACGTCGCGGGCGGTGGAGGTAAAGAGCGCGGCCGTTTCTTCGGCCACGTCGAAGCGGGTTGCGACGTCATGGGGCGGATCGATGATCAGGAGTCTGTCGGGCGTGCCGAGCAGGCGGGCGAGGACGAAGAGCGAGTGGGAAGGGGGGTCGCCTTCGCTATACAGTTCCAACTGGTCATAGAGCTGGGAGATTTTCATTTGCGGGGCAGCGGAGCGGGCTGGTCTGCTGCGGCGCCGGGCCCGGCAGCCTGGCGCGGGTCGAGGCGCCCGCCGCAGTCGCAGGCGGAGTTCGGATCGATCAGCTGCGTGAGGGCGGCCAGCGTCTGCACGACGGCTTCCAGCCCGCTAAAGTCGTCTTCCCGGGCGGGCGCGGTTGGGTATTCGGCGCTGATTTCCTCGACGATCGCCAGCCCGGCAAAGCAGAGGCCCAACTCGCGGGCGAGCGCGATCTCAGGCACGAGATTCTGGCCGATGACGTCGGCGCCCCAGTTGCGAAACATGCGGGCCTCGGCGGCGGTCTCGCGCCTTGGGCCGTCGACTCCCAGGTAGACGCCGCCCGGCGCCATGGGGAGAACGTGCGACAAGGCCTGGGTCAGACGGGGGCAGACAGCAGGGGTCTGGCTGAGGCCGCCCGCGCCCTCGTTTTCGTAGAATGTCTGTGGTTGATGGCGCGTGAAGTCGATATAGTCGGTGATCAGGAACGGGTGGCCCGGGGCCAACACAGGATTGACGGCGACGACGCTGTCACAGGCGACGATCCGGCTGACGTGAAGTGTTTGCGCTGCCTGGAGCGTGGCCCTGGGATCGGTGCGAGAGGGCAGGCCGTAGTAGGGTTGAATCCAGACCGATGGCGCGTCGGGGCGGCCGCGCCGGGCGAGGGGGCCGACGGGTCCGTAGCGGGTATCGACCTGGCGTTCTTCGATGAGAGGACCGATGGCCTCCAAGGATTGCGGTGGAAGCGGAACGGCCAACAGAAGCAGCAGTGAATTCAACTGTTTCTCCGGGCGCAGTGTGATATAATGCGGCTAGTTGATCCTCATCCTGCGGCAGGTTCTATCTGCGTCCACGATAGCATCAGATGCCAGCGATAGCAAAACGGACGGCGATATCAGAATTGTCAACGTGATCGGAGAAAGTCGATGGGTAGACCGGTTCGAATTGCTCTGATCGGAGCCGGCACCTTTGTGCGGAAGGCGCACGCGCCTTCTTTGCTGGAGCTGGGAGATGCAGTGCAGATTGCGGCCGTGTACAGCCGCACGCAGGCATCTGCCGAGACGGTGGCGGAATCGATCCCGTACGACGTTGACATTTTTACGGATATTGGAATGCTGCTGGCGGACGCGAGCATCGAGGCCGTCGATATTGTTCTGCCGATTCCGATGCTGCCGGAGGTCGTGTCCCAGGCACTGGCGGCGGGAAAGCATGTTTTCAGTGAAAAGCCGATCGCGCAGACCGTTGCCGAGGGGCAGGCGTTGATCGCGGCCTGCCGGCCGTTGGGTGACCGGGTGTGGATGGTGGGGGAGAACTGGCGCTACGAGGAGGCCTTTCAGGCAGCGGCGCGGGCGGTGCAGGCCGGCCGGATCGGGCAGCCATTGTTCTGCGATTTGTCACTGCAGCTGCCGATTAAGGCCGACTATCAGGGGGCGACCTGGCGGAACTCGGGTGAGGTGCGGGGAGGTTATCTTCTGGATGGCGGCGTGCATCATGTGGCCGGTCTGCGCGTAGTTCTGGGAGAGATTGAGAGTGTGTGCGCGTTGACAGCGGCGCACAGAGAAGAACTGCCGCCGGCGGATACGATGAGTACAGCGCTGCGCTTCAGCAACGGCGTGGTCGGCGCCTATTTGATCACGTACGCGATGGGCAGTTCGCTGGGAACCGATGCGGTCCACATTGGTGGCAGTGAAGGCAGCTTGCGCGTTTCGCGGGGAGAACTGGTCGTTGAGCGGGACGGAGAGAGCGAGCGCCAGCAGTTCAATGTCCTGATCAGCGTGCGGGAGGAGCTGGCTGCGTTCATCGCGGCGGTACGGGATGGAACACCGCACCGCAACTCGCCCCAGGAGGCGTTGCAGGACCTGGCCGTTGTGGAGGCGATGTTGGCGTCGGCGCAGACCGGCACTTTGCAGCGAGTGGAGCGGCACGTGTGACGGGGCGGCGCCACAGCCCTGATGAGCAGAGATCGAACTGAGGCAATCCTGCCGACACCGTTCAGACCAGTAGCTGTCAGCCCCCGTCCAAGGAGGACCAGATGGACATATTAGGCATAGATATTGGCGGCAGCGGCATAAAGGGCGCGGTGGTGGACGCTGAAACGGGAGAGCTGCTAACCAAGCGCCGCCGGATTGATACGCCGGACCCGTCAACACCGCAGGCGGTGGCCGAGGTTGTGCTGGAGATCGTCCGTCACTTCGGATGGGCAGGCCCGATGGGCTGCACGTTTCCGGCGGTGATTCGGAACGGCATTGTCTGCACGGCGGCCAATGTGGACGACTCCTGGATCGGGACCGACGCGCCGGAATTGTTTGAGCGAGTGACGGGGTGCCCGGCGTCGATCGTCAACGACGCCGATGCGGCCGGTATTGCGGAGATGGTCTTTGGCGCGGGCAGGGACCAGCCAGGGGTGGTCGTGCTGCTCACATTGGGCACAGGCATTGGTTCGGCGCTGTTTGTCGACGGACACCTGGCGCCGAATACGGAGTTCGGGCACCTGGAGATTGACGGGTATAACGCAGAGAGCCGGGCGGCGAACAGTGCCCGGGACCGGGAACAGCTGAGCTGGAAGAAGTGGGGGAAGCGTCTGAACAGATATTTTCAGACCGTTGAATTTCTACTTTCGCCGGATCTGTTTATCATTGGCGGAGGCGTGAGCAAGAGAAGCGAAAAGTTTGTGAAATATATAGACGTGCGGGCGCCGATAGTCGCAGCGCAGATGCGCAATCATGCGGGACTGATCGGGGGGGCGATGGCGGCGCTGGCACTGATTCAAGGGGAAGGAGACGCGGCGCTGGATCCCGACGTTCTCTACGTGACGAAGCAGGATTGAAGGACCAAACATGGCGCCAAATATGCAGTGGTCGAAATCATTCGCCGGCAGCCGGCCTCTGACGCTGCACAGTTTTGAATTCGTCCTAGCAGGGGAGGGGCACCAGGCGCGGCCGAACCAAGTCTCAGCGAAGAGAGGAACTTGAGGAGAAGAGCAATCATGACAAGAATGAACGAAGCGGCGGCGATCGGTCAGGCGGTATGGCTGGACTTCATCAGGCGCTCCTTCCTGGATTCCGGGGCGTTGGGCGAACTGGTCGGCAAGGGTCTGCGGGGGGTTACGTCCAACCCGTCGATTTTCCAGAAGGCGATCACGGCCAGCACAGACTATGACGCCGCGGTTGAACGGCTGGTGGGTGAAGGCAGCTCGGTCAATGACATATACGAGGCGCTCGCCATCCAGGACATCCGCCGCGCGTGCGACATCATGCAGCCGGTCTACGGGAGCACGGACGGGCTGGACGGCTATGTGAGCCTTGAGGTCAATCCGAAGCTGGCCTATGACACGGAAGGGACGGTCATGGAAGCCCGCCGCCTTTCGTCCCTGGTGGACCGGCCGAACGTGATGATCAAGGTACCGGCCACGCCGGAGGGTATCCCGGCGATCGAGACGCTCACCGGCGAGGGCATCAACATTAATGTCACGCTTATCTTTTCTTTGCAGCAGTACGAAGACAGCGCGATGGCCTATATACACGGCCTGGAAAAGCTGGCTGCCGCGAACGTGGATTTCAGCCGGGTGGCGTCGGTCGCTTCTTTCTTCGTCAGCCGGGTGGACGGCAAGATTGACCCCAAGCTGGTTGCGCTTGGCAACAGCGAGCTTCAGGGAAAGATTGCGATCGCGAATGCGAAGATGGCCTATCACCGATTCGGTGCGCTTTTCAGCGGTCCTCGCTGGGACAGGCTGGCGGCGCAGGGGGCGCGGGTGCAACGGCCGCTGTGGGGCAGTACGAGCACCAAGAATCCCGACTACCCGGACACGCTCTACGTGGACGAACTGATTGGCCCCCATACGGTCAATACGTTGCCCCCTGAGACTTTGGAGGCATTTCTGGACCACGGCAACGCGGCGCGCACGGTGGATGCAGATGTAGAGCAGGCCCGGCAGCAGCTGGCGCAGCTGGCCGGCCTTGGCATCGATCTTGGTGAGGTCACCACGCAGTTGATGGGTGAAGGCGTGGACGCCTTCGCTGACTCATTTGATGAGTTGATGTCGGGGATTGCGGAGAAGGCGGCCGCCATCGCAGGGGGGGACGACAACCAGACAAGGGCGCGCGCCGATTTTTTTACGGTGCCCTCCGGAGCCAGGTAGAGGGCGCTCTGGAGGAGGTCGACAGGGAGCGTATCGTCACACGCATCTGGGCCAGGAGCCACAGCGTGTGGAGCGACAGGCCGGACGAGATTGTGAACCGGCTGGGCTGGCTGGATATTGCCGTCAGGATGGACGAGGAGCGGCACTGCATCAGCGCCCTGTTGCAGGACTTGCAGCAGGAAGGCTATACGCAGGCAGTTCTGCTGGGGATGGGCGGTTCCAGCCTGGCGCCGGAGGTTTTTGCACGTACATTCGGCAGCGGCCCGCTGGCGCTGCGGATATTGGACAGTACGCACCCGGCGGCTGTCCAGAGCCTGGCCGACGGATTGGATCCGGCGCGAACGCTGTTTATTGTTGCCACCAAGTCCGGCACGACGGCTGAAACGCTGTCGCTCTTCAAGTTCTTTTACAACCGGCTGCAGGAGCAGCTCGGAGAAGCCGAGGCGGGTGCGCACTTTGTCGCGATCACAGATGCCGGCAGCGAGCTTGTCAGGCTGGGGAATGCCTGTAATTTCCGCTCAGTCTTTATCAACGACGCCAACATCGGCGGCCGCTATTCGGCGTTGTCGCACTTTGGGTTGATTCCGGCGGCGCTGTTGGGGGTGAATCTGCGGCGTCTGCTGCGGCGGGGGCAGGAGACGAAGAACGACTGCGGACGGCATATCACCGGTTCTCTCAATCCCGGCGCGCAGATCGGTGTGGTGATGGCCGAGATGGCCAAAGCGGGGAAGGACAAACTGACAGTTATCGCGGACGAGGAGGTGGCTTCGTTCGCCGACTGGCTGGAGCAGCTGATCGCCGAGAGCACCGGGAAATCGGGGACGGGGATCGTGCCGGTGGTGGGAGAACCGGCTGCGCCGCCGGATGCCTACGGCGCGGACAGGTTGTTCGTTCATTTGCAGTGGAGCGACACAGGCGCGCAGGATGCGAAGGTGCAGGCGCTGATCGACGCCGGCCATCCGGTGATCCGGGTACGCTTCCGCGATCGGTACGACCTGGGGGGACAGTTCTTTCTATGGGAGTTTGCGACGGCGGTCGCAGGGGCGCGGTTGGGCATCCATCCGTTCGACCAGCCGGATGTTGAGTCGGCGAAGCAGCAGTCACGCCAGATGATGTCGGCCTATATGGAGAGCGGAAGCCTGCCCGCACCGCAACCGTCGCTGGAAGCGGGCGGCTTGAAGGTATACCTGGGCGGCGAGGACGGGGACAGGCCGGCCGGCAGTGCGGTCGAAGCGCTGGCCGCCTTTGTGAAACAGGCGGGCGCGGGGGATTACATCAGCGTACAGGCTTACATGCGGCCCTGTTCTCGAGTGAGCAGTTTGCTACAGACCATGCAGGGACGTCTGCGGGACAGGACAAAGCTGGCAACGACGACAGGTTACGGTCCCCGCTTTCTCCACTCTACGGGCCAGTTGCATAAGGGGGACCGCGGAAACGGTCTCTTTATCCAACTTACCGACAGGCCTTCTTCTGACGTTGACATACCCGACGAGCCGGGTTCGCCGGAGTCGGCGCTGCCGTTCGGGGTCCTGATCGAGGCGCAGTCGCTGGGAGACCGGCAGGCGCTGATGAACGCCGGGCGGCGCGTGATACGGATCGACTTGGGAGAAGACGCACAATCGGAACTGGAGCGGCTCGTCGATTCGCTGACGGTGGTTTGAAGACAGCGCCGGACGGGCGGCGTACGCGATCGGGGGACGGGTTCCACATTACAGTGAGGGAGCCCTGATTCCGGCCGCGTTCATGTTTTTTGGCGGTGAAGAACCTGATGCAAGAGATAGATACGCTGAAGCGGCAAGCGGCCGAAGCTGCGGTGGCGCATATTGAATCCGGGATGGTCGTTGGGCTGGGCGCAGGGAGTACGGCCCTGAAGGCGCTTGAGTGTATCGCGGAGCGCCTGGCAGTCGGTACGCTGACAGACATTCTCGGCGTACCCTGTTCGGAGCAGGTTGCGGCAGATGCCCGGCGGCTGGCAGTTCCGCTCACCACGCTCGATTGTCATCCAGAGATCAACCTGACAGTTGACGGCGCTGACGAGGTGGATCCGCAGCTGCGCGTCATCAAAGGCGGGGGCGGCGCGCTTCTGCGAGAGAAGATTGTCGCCCAGGCGAGCGAACGGGAGATCATTATCGTCGATGAGCGGAAGCTATCTGAGCGACTGGGCGTGAAATGGGCACTGCCGGTGGAGGCGCTTTCCTTTGGTCTGCGGGCCCACGTCGAGTACATCGAACGGCTTGGGGCGGCAGTTCAGGTGCGGACGAGGCCTGACGGCAGTCCTTTCCGAACGGACAGCGGCAATGTGATCCTCGACTGTCAGTTCGGTCCGATGGAAGAGCCGGAGTGCATTGCCGGCGCGTTGGAGAGGCGCGCCGGCGTGATTGAGCATGGCCTGTTCCTCGATCTGGTGACGGACCTGATCGTCGCCAGCCCCTCGGGTACCCAACATCTGACCCGATAGTTGACCAATCGATAATAGACGGACTCACTGATTCGATTGCGGGATAATCAGTTGATCTCCGACGCGGAGCAGGTCGGCGTTGGAGATGTTGTTGGCCGCCATGATCGCTTCCGTACTGACCCCGAACTGCTGGGAGATACCGAAAAGGGTATCTCCCTCCTGAACGGTGTAGAGCGTCTGGCTCAGAATGCTTACGTCGGCGGCGGACAGGCCGGGAATAAGGAGAACGGTATCGACTCTGACGACATGCGGATTGGTGATCGTGTTGCTGTTGAAGGCGATCAGTTCGGGCACGGTCACCCCGTATCGATCGGCGATGGAAGCCAAAGTCTCGCCGGGGCGGACGGTGTGGGTGCCCACCTGCCGAGAGAGGGCGGGGTCGGCAGCGTCTCTTTGTGCGCTGGCCTGACCGGCGGATGTGCTCGCACTGGGAATCAGCAGCTCCTGGCCGATGGTGATGCTGTGCTCGTCTCTCAGGTTGTTGAGACGAAGGATCCGGTTCAAGGCAACGTCGTAGCGAAGGGCAATGGACAGCAGCGTATCGCCCTCCTGAACCGTGTACCGGAAGGGTTCGGGCGTGGGCGTGGGGATGCCCTCCGGCGTTGTCAGGCCGGGCACGTAAGGGAGACGAAGCACCTGCCCCACCTGGAGAGCGTCCGTGGTGAGCAGATTCATCTCCCGAACTCGCTGGATCTCGGTACCGAATTTTTCTGCAATTGTAGTGAGCGTATCTCCCGGTCTGACTTCATAGGTGACTGTGGTCGGCTCGGGCGTGTCTTCGGGTGTGGGCAACGGCGTTTCGGTCGGCGCCGGCTGCGGCGTGTCCGGCGCCATTACGACCGGTTCCTCTTGCGGCGGCTCCAAGGAGTTGCCCACCTCCTCGACCAGGCGCTCACGGGTACATGCGGAGAGCAGGAGGATTGCCGCCAGCGTCAGGATGACGCCAGACATCCGCTTTGAGATCGTTGACTGCGTTTCTGCTCTGTGATGTGAGCGGGACTGCGTGCCCATCAGTTTTCTCCACTCCTGCAAGCCTGTGGCCCGACCCATGCGGGCCGGAAATCCGGAAACCCCGAGCCCAGAGGGCATCTTCAGCCGCCCCTGGGCTCTATTTTGTGTTTTCTGCCTGCGGGGAACGGACAGAAGACGGCGCTCGGTCAGACGATCTGCCGATGCGTGTCAGTTGGCAAATTAAATGATAGCACACGCATAAATGGCCCGCAAGCAGTTTTGAGATTTGGGGACAGACCAAATTGGGGATACGCGGGCAGGCACAAGGCCGCCCCTGTATTTGGGTCCGGGTTGAACCAATCGTAAGAGAACGGTCCGAAAACGTTCCGACAGCTGGCCGGAAGATTGTGTGGGAAGAACGTACAATCATGGCATTGACGGATTGAATCGTAGTTTGAGGAGGCCCAGCCATGATTCTACGCATACTCTTGACAGGAACGACCCTGCTGCTGCTGACCTTGGTGGCGTCGGTTGGCGCGGCGGCGGGTTCCGGGTCGAAAAGCGTCTCGATTACGGGATTGGAGAACGTTCGCGCTTATGCGGCGGCTGCGCAGGTGGACGGACGCAGCTACGCGGTTGACGGCGGCCGGCTCTATGCCGGGGTCGATGGGGCTTGGGAGAAGCTGCCAGTGCCGCATGGTGTGATCGTAAACGCGGTTGCGGTGGACAAGATGGATTCGAACATTGTGTTTATCGGCGCCGCCAACAGGCTCAGCGTCTTCGTCTCTCGAAACGGCGGTGCGAGGTGGGTGGAGTTCACCCTGGATCCAGAATCGATTGGCGGCGTTACCGCGGTAGCCTTTGACGCGTTCAACCGGCTGCTGTATGTGGGGACGGTCTCGGACGGGGTCTATCGCCTGCGGGACATCGGCGCTGGAAGAGGGAAGGGCCTGGTTGCGAGCGGGCATCTGCTGTTGGAGGAGCCGGTGGAGGAGATCGCGGCTGACAGCACAGGGGCGGGGCTGGCCTTTGTGCGTACCCTGGAGAATCTCTACCGGGCTGAGGCCTACGGGCTGCGGTGGGTGGTTGTGGACAGTTTGCCAGGCCCGCCGACAGCCGTTGCGGTTGCCGACGCGTCGCCGCCGAGGGTCTATGCAGGCACGGCGGGCGGGGGTGTGCTTGTGAGCAAGGACGGCGCGGCCTGGCGGCCGGTCAATCTCGGGCTGGACGGGATTGGTGACGGCAAGCTCATCGTCAACGACCTGGCGGTGGACCCGGCGCAACCTGAGGTTCTGTATGCCGCGACAGGCGTCTCGGATAGGGACGCACTGCAGGGATCGTCGGGCAAGGTGGCGATGAGCACTGACGGCGGTGGTCGCTGGGAGAGCCTGGCGCGGTTGGAAAATGCGCAGGTGGCAGAACTGTTGCCGGCAGCTGGGCGGAATGGGCTGGTTTACGCGCTTACAACTGCCAGCCGGACGCCCGTTGCATTGGGAGTGGAACCACCGCTGGAGATGCGCTTGGCGGGCGGGGTGCATGAGAGAGGTCTGAGAAACCCCGGCCTGCTGGCCTGGGTCCTGGCGGGGCACGCCAGTGCGGCGCTCTTAATTCTGGTTGTGGGTGAAATCAGGACGGGGGGCCGGCGGAGAGTTGGAACGGCTTACGGTATGCGCGCAGTACAGGCCGGCTGAAGGAGACGTCCCGGGCTACTGTGGCAATGGGGCCACCGGAGCCCGGGACCGCGGTGCGGAGGCGCCCGCTCCCCCGTGGGCGTCTCCGAGATCTGTGCCGCCTTTTTGATACAGTGGGAACGGTTCCGGTTGAGCGCTCTAACGCAATGAGCGCTCTAACGCAATTGGGGAAAGGCAGAGGCGATGGTCAGGCCGGCAAAAAGGAGCAGCATAAGGAAGGCTCTGCCGCCTGAAAGGAGGAACAGAAGCGCCCACGGCGCCGCGCCCAGAATGATGCCGGCAATGGCCATGTGGGGCAGTTTACGGCCGCGGCGGTTGCCCACTGCGCGGCGAATGATGCGGGCCGCGAGGGTACCGGCGCCGGAACCGATGATGAAGGCGATGAAGAATCCGAAAAAGCCAATGCTGCCGAGCAGAAAGCCGACGATTGGGGCGACGATCAAGGTAAGGACAAAGCCAACGGCCAGGGCGACGATGTTATCCCGGCCCAAGGCGTTGAAGTAGATGTTCTGCTGCTCGCGTACACATTCGTTGCAGCGGTAGCCGACGGGCGTACGCACGGCACAGGAGATGCAGATCGGTTTTCCGCATTTGTTGCAGCGCAGGAGTGTTTCCCGATCGGGGTGGTTGGCGCAGGTCAGGCTTTCCGGTTCACCGTCGCTGCCTACCTGGATCGGAGCGGGTCTGCCGTCATAGATGGCGCGGCGGGCGGGGTCACCGAGGATTTCGTAGGCTTTTTGGATGGCAACCAGCTTTTGCTCGGCGTAGGCCCGGTCGGCGGCGGATTCCAGGGTTTCGGGCTGGTACAGTTTCTGCAGCCGCAGGAACTGCTGCGTGATCTCCTCTTGCCCGGCATCTTCTTCGAGATCGAGGGTACGGTAAAGCTCCTTGTCGGACTGGTTTGAATCGTCTGACATCAGATTCTGCTTTCCACTAGGTCACCGGCTTCCCATAAGGGGGGCAATGTGAGCGTCAGACCGGTCATTTCAGCTTGTCCATGAGCGTCTGGTAGAAGTAGCTGCGCGGGCGAAGTCGAATAAAGCGGGCCTGATAGGGGCTGCTGTCGACAACGATTTCGTCCGTGTCGTCCACTTCGACTTCGAACTGGCCATCCACTGTGAGCATGGCGGAGTGGTCGCTGTAGACGCGCAGGCGCACTTCCGCGCCTTCGGAAAGGACAACTGCGCGGTCCATGCTCATGTGGGGGGCGACGGGGATCACGAGGATATTGCGCAGGTCCGGCGGCAGGATAGGCCCGCCGGCTGCGAGCGCGTAGGCCGTGCTGCCGGTGGCGGTGCTGACGATGAGGCCGTCGCAGGTATAGGTGGTGAGGTAGCCGCCATCGAGGTTGGCGCTGACACGGACGATGCGGGCGAGGCTGCCGCGGCTGAGGACGACATCGTTGAGGGCATCGAAGGTGCAGCGAACGGTGCGTTCGGCTCCGTTGGCGCCGGCCTTTTCCACGATAGCGCGCACCATGAGGCGCTCTTCGATCCAATAGTCGCCATCGAGCAGTTTTTCCAAGGGTGAGGGCCAGTCCTGGGGAAAGATTTCCGCCAGAAAGCCGAGCCTTCCCATTTTTACGCCGAGCATAGGTACGTTGAAGGCCGCGCCGAGCCGTGCGGCGCGCAGCATTGTGCCGTCGCCGCCGAGGGTGATCAGCAGGTCGACGTCGGGAAGCCGGGACTTGATGACATCGGAATCCCAGGCGGAATGGCGCCAAGTTTCACTCACGCCGGCACTTTGCAGAAACTGTTCCATCTGACCCGCCAAATCCAGCGATTCCGGTTTGCGGGGGTGGTGCAGGATGCCGATGCGGTGAAATGCGCAGCTTGCGTCTCCGGTCATGTCAGCTATCTCTCACAAACGATGTGGTGCGGGCATTGCAGTTGAAATTGCAGTCTAAATCGAAAAGCATATATTCAATTAATACATGTGACCGTTTGAGGTCAAATCCGGCCTGTGTTAAGATGAAAAAATGCGCGTCCTGATCATTTCAGATATTCACGCAAACTTTGTCGCCCTGGAAACGGTTATGTCCGATGCTGCGGACCGTTTCGACGCGATCTGGTGTCTGGGCGATGTGGTCGGTTACGGACCGGCGCCGAATGAGTGTATCGATTTTGTACGGGCCGAGGCGGACCTGTGCGTAATCGGCAACCATGATTGGGCGGTGTTGGGGCGCCCAGGCCTGGATATTCAATACTTCAACCCCTTGGCCCGAGCGGCCGTTGAATGGACGCAGGGCGAGCTGAACGAAAAAAGTCGCAGTTTCCTCGACAGTTTACCAGCCAAACCACTTGAACCGGAAGGCGCCGACAGTTTAATTATCACGCACGCGAGCCCTCGCGAACCGGTGTCGGAATATGTGCAGTCGCCGGAGATTGCCCTGGAGAACTTTGCCCATTTTGAGACCAAGATGTGTTTGGTGGGTCACACTCACAAACCGGCGATCTACCGCTGGCAGCTGAGAAAGATATTTTCGAGGCGAGGCAGCCGCAACGGTATTCCGGTGACTGTCGACTATCTAAGGCCCTACGAGGGGCAACGTGTGCGCCTGGAGCTGACGGAGCTGGAGCGCCTGATCCTCAATCCCGGCAGTGTGGGGCAGCCAAGGGACAACGATCCCAGAGCGGCCTACGCTTTGCTGGACCTGGAGGCGTTGACGTGGGAACAGCGCCGGGTCGCGTATCCTATCGATCTGACGCAAAGCCAGATGCGAGTTGTCAAGCTGCCGCGCCGGCTGATAGACCGTTTGACGTATGGTAGTTAAGGTGCGTTTTATCTATTCGTCAGATACGTAAAACAGGCCGGGACAGTTTCCCACCTTCTGCTGTCGCTTCTTTATGCTGCCAGATCCTCACTCCCCGTTTCTGGCTTGTCCCGTTTCCAACCGATTGTACATTTCGAACCAGTCGGGCAGGTCCTTGCTGCGGTCCTGGGCTTTGCGCCGTTCATCCTCCCGCCGCCATGCGATCATTCTGCGGGTGATTTCTTCTTTGACGATTCTGGGATTGGGAACGTGATCGAAGGTGAATGCGCCTTCGCCGGCCGCGGTCTGAACGATAATGTTGCCGAAGTTCAGCATCACTTTCAGTGGTGAGTTCATCTCGAGGCGGATGTCCTGAATGTCGCTGAGTTGGGCTTCACGGCGCTGTTCGCTGAGGAAGAGAGGCAGCTTCTCGACGTCGATAATTCTATCTTCGGTTACAGTGTAGGTGTCATTCCACCAGTCGGCGACGGCCCAGAGGATCCAGCCCAGAGTGGCGAGTGTCACCAGTCCCCCGGACACCAGAAGAGTCTGCACGTCCAGGCTGGACTGGAGCTGCTGCATAAGGGCAAGCGAGGAGAAACCGCCGGCCAGAAACAGGAGCTCAAACAGGAGCAGGAGACCGGGAAGAGCAACCTGGACAAAGAGGACCCACCAGTGCTTGTGCCAGACGATTCGTTCGGTAGACTCCCAGTCGAGAGAGCGGTCGACGGAAACGAGTTGGCGCAGTTTTTGCCAGAGGTCCAGCCCGGTAGCGGCGTCTTTCGGGGTGGAAGGCGCCAGATCGGTATGCACTCTGCCCGGCAAGTCGACGGACAGACCGAGACGATCCTCAAGGGCGTTCTGGATGTCCAGCTTGTTTTCGGCGCTGGACCGCTGCTGGGACAGGCTGCGGTGGTGGAAGATTGCCGTTCGGAGACTGTCGGGGGCGCCGACAAAGTCGAAGTCGATGGAGCCCGTTGTGCCGGCGGTGTAAACGGACAGGGTGCCATAATTGAACAGATTGCCCCAGAATGTTGTGGATACGTCTACACGCTGGATCTGTTCGAGCAGGGCTTCCTGGCGACGTTCACTGAAAAAGATGACCTTCTCTTGCTGGATGACCCGCCGGTTGGTAACGATAAAGTAGTCGTTCAGGTAGTTGAGGAGACCCCAGATTAGCGACAGGAGCACGAGAAGTGCGCTGATTCCCAAGGCGATCCAGAGGGAGAATCCGAGATTTGAGAGCAGCCATATCAGACCGGCGCCGGCGAGGATGGCAAGGGCGGAAATCTTCGTCTGGCCCAGCAGCGCGAGCCAATGGCGCAGATGCAGATTGACAAGCAGCTCGTCTTTGCGCAGCCACGGATAGTCCTGCCGCTGCCCGTGATCGGCATCGTCGGTCTGGGCGGGCAGGCGGTCGGCGACTTTGTCTACGATTTCAGGGCCGCAGATTTGCCCCAGGCGCTGGTAGTCCTGCCGGTGGAGCCGCAGCCAGAGGCTGCCGGGTTCGGATTCGACGGTCAGCTCCACGGGGGTCGGGGCGAGGAGCGCAGTCTCGTTGAAAGTAACTATGCCGCGGACCGGTGCACGGGGCAGGGCGCGGTTTTCTTCGTCCAGTGCGCTCAAGACGGCGCGGCTGTTTTCCAGCAGGATCCACATGCTGTCGGCGCTGTCGCCCTGCTGCATGATTGGATGGTATTGGGGGATACGGTAGAAGCTGCAGAAGCCGGACAGCTGGATCTGTTCGTATGGTGTCAGGCCGGCGAAGATGGAGACAGCGCTGATGGTTTTGGCAGGCAGCAGCTGTATTTCCGGGTCAATTGCCTGGGGGAAGCGGCGGCCGACCTGGCGGACCGTTCTCCAAGGCAACTCGTAGACAGTCGTTTCAGTCTTGGCTTCAGCCCAGTGGCCGTATTTGTCCGGGGCTGAGTTATTGGTCACGCCGACACTGCCGGGAAAACCGAAGGCGCCGCCGGTGCCCAACAGCAGACGGTTGCCGGTTCTGCGAGGATGGTAGAGTTCAATCTGTCCCTGGGCGATGAGGTAGAGTGTGCCTGGGACTTGGTTCTGTGTGTAGAGGACGGTACCCGTCTTCACTGTCTGGCCGCGAATTTCGTCAGCCAGGAAGCCCAGGATGACCATGTCAACATCGGCGAGCAGCGGCATGGTCCGCAGACGATTGACCATTGTCTGGTAGGCGGTCTGCTGGTGGGCGGTGGGATAGCGGTAGAGAAGCCGTTCGACCGTGGAACGTTCGATACACAGGGCCGAGACTTCGTTTTCAGCCGCGGCTGTACTTATGTAGGAGAGGCTGAAGGTCAACTCGTAGCGGCCGAGGATATCGCCGGCGATGGCAACGCGGGCGAGCGTGTCTTCGACGCCGGTTGCGGTTTTGTCCCGCCGGGTTACGCGGACGGAGCCACTGAGGATGAAGAAAAGATACTCGGCGACGTCATCCTGCCGGGTCAGTTCATCGCCGGGGGAGAATTCGACGACCAGGGAGTCGGATTGGAGGAGACCGGCGACCTCATCCAGGGGCAACCCCTTGAGATAGAGAAGAGATTGCAGCAGCGCCAGAGAGGGGGGGGCGCCGACAAAGCGGGCGAGGCCGGCCCGGTTGCCGCGAGTCATTGCAGGTACTCCTTCACAGATGCTCCTTGACCGTTTGCGCGGCGCTGCGGTTCATGCCCGGCACGGTGCGCAGTTCATCGAGGGTGGCCTGGCGCATCTTATCGAGATCGCCGTTGAAGTATTGGAGAAGTGATTTCCGCCTTCTGGGGCCGATGCCGGGCAGCGTGTCCAGCACTGTTGTCGTCTGGCCCTTGCGGCGCAGGTTGCGATGGTAGGTGACGGCGAAACGGTGGGCCTCGTCGCGGATACGCTGTACCATATAAAAAGCCCGGCTGCCGCGGCGCAGGTGGACCGGATTGCGGCGCTGGGGAAGGAAGATCTCCTCTTCCCGTTTTGCCAGGGCGACGACGGGCACTCTGTCGGACAGACCGAACTCCTCTAACACCTCATTTGCAACGCCGAGCTGGCCCTTGCCGCCGTCAACGATTACAAGATCGGGCAGGAGTTTCCAGTGACCGGCGCCGGCCGGTCTGCGGCCGGGCCGGTCTGCGTCTTCTTCGACGGCACGGCGAAAGCGGCGGCGCAGGACTTCGCGCAGACTGGCGTAGTCGTCGGGCTCGCCGTGGGCGCCTTTGCCGCGAATCTTAAAGCGTTTGTAAGCGGATTTCATGGGGGCGCCGCGGGCGAACACGACCATGGAGCCGACTGTATTGGTTCCCTGCAAGGTGCTGATGTCGTAGCATTCGATACGGGTTGGGGGCACCTGGAGGGTCAGAGCCTCCTGGAGCTCGGCGAGCGCTTCGGTCTGGCGATTGGTGTCTTCGGCCCATTCGGCCTTCTGGACGCGCAGGTGCTCTGCGGCATTGTTCTTGGCGAACTCCATCAGTTTGCGCTTCTGGCCCCGCTGGGGCATGCGGATCTCGACCTTTGTGCCGCGCAGTTTGCTGAGCCAGGCTGCCAGAAGGTCTTTTGTGCGGGGTGCGAACTGGACAAGCACGCGGGGCGGAACGTGGGAGGCGTCGGCATAGAAGCGCTGGATGAAGATGCCGATCAGATCGCCCAGGTTTTCGGCGCTGGTCTCGAAGACTTCAACCCCTTGCAAGGCGAAGTTTTCTCTTCCAATGAGTCTGCCGCGGCGCACCATCAGGATTTGGACGACGGTGTCGCCGGACTTCGCGTCCTGGGCGATGGCGACGACGTCTTCGTCGTCGTTTTGGACGCCGACGACTTTCTGCTGGTGGACGATGCGCTGGGCGGCTTTGATGCGGTCCCGGTAGACGGCGGCGAGCTCGAAGTTGAAACGACCGGCGGCGTTGTGCATCCGGGTCTCCAACTCGTTTATCACTTTCTCGGTGTCGCCTTCGAGGAAGTTGACGAGTTGCCCGATGCCTTGGCGATATTCGGTGCGGCTCTGGACACCGATACAAGGGCCGCCGCACAGTTTAAGGTGGTAGTAGAGGCAGGGGCTTTCGTCGTTGCCGGAGATGGCACGGTCACAGTCGAGGTAGGGGAAGACTTTGCGTACCGATTCGAGCGTGCGGCCTACAGCCCAGCTGCTGGTAAAGGGGCCAAAATAGCGGGCGCCGTCGTTATGAAGCTGGCGCACGCGCTCTACTTTGGGGAAGTCATCCTGCCAGTTGACTTTGATATAGGGATACCCCTTGTCATCCTTGAGCATGACATTGTAGTGGGGCTGGTAACGCTTGATCAGGTCGTTTTCGAGGATCAGCGCTTCCATCTCGGTTCCGGTGACCCACCAGGTGATGTCCCGAACCTTGCCGACCATCTCGTCGATGCGGGGAGAGTGTTTGGCGGACCGCTGGAAGTAGCTGCGCACGCGAGGGCGGAGGACGAGCGCTTTTCCCACATAGAGAGGCCTGGCATGCTCGTCCCACATGAGATAGCAGCCGGGCTTGCCTGGGAGCTCTTCGAGTTTTCGGCGAACCTGTTGCGGAAGTCGGGCTTTCATATGTTTGATTGTATCACGACTGTTTGGGCGGCGGAACTGCGGTGGGAACAGAGGCGAGGAGAGAGTGGAGAGGAGTGAGGAGAGAGAAGCATCTTCCAGCCTCACTTTGGATCGTGAACGGCCGGGAGGCTCAGGAGTTACGCGTAATGGCTTGTGGAGTCTGGAGATTCTGAAAGCCAGGGGACTGACAGCGGGTGGTCCTGATGCCTGGCGGCAAGTGGATCGGTGGGCGCAAAAAAGTGTAAGAAACGTATTTGCAATTGGAGGTGATCAGATTTGACCAGCCCTTTGAGTGTGCTATAATCACTCAGGTGTCGCCTGAGCACGCGCCGACGTAGCTCAATCGGCAGAGCAGCTGTTTTGTAAACAGCCGGTTATCGGTTCGAGTCCGATCGTCGGCTTCCCGGTATAGGCGTATTTACCGCAGCCGATTTGAGATTGCAGATGCGTAGGCGGCGGCTGGGCAGGCGAAGCACATTAATAGAAGCGCTAAGAGAATGGGCGGGTGCCCGAGTGGACAAAGGGATCTGACTGTAAATCAGACGGCTGTCGCCTACGGTGGTTCGAATCCGCCCCCGCCCACTTCAGAGGTAGTGCGATTTGGAAGTCGTATGATCTGCCCGCATAGCTCAGTCGGTAGAGCGCATTCTTGGTAAGAATGAGGTCACCGGTTCAAGTCCGGTTGTGGGCTCCAGAGACGAAAGAGGTTGGCGCGCCGGGGTAAGGCGGGCCTGAACCTTCAAATTTATCGCGTTTTTGACAATTGAGTGCATGAGCTGCAGGATCATTGCCGCCCACCTAATCCCTGGTGGGCGGTTTGCAGCAGTTACTGTATAGTTACGATCTTTTCGCGCTTCGAAGTCTTCGCTCATTTTGCAGCGAGGCAGCGGATTAGACCATTAAACATAAGCAGGAGGCAGCAACCAAATGGCGAAGGCAGTATTTGAGAGGAACAAGCCCCATGTGAACGTGGGGACGATC
>VXMH01000008.1 GCA_009841235.1 Caldilineaceae bacterium SB0661_bin_32
GTCCCGCCGACGCCCACCCATACGCCGACGCCGACCGTGACCCCGTTCCCGCCCGGCCCGCCCAGCAAGCTGGGTCTCTTCATCACCCGCAACCATCCCAGCGTCTTCAACCTTCTGCGCAGCGGCGGCGTCGCCGTCGTTAAGACACTCGAGCTGGACTTTCGCTTCGCCCGCCAGATCAAGGAGACTGCCCCGACTACAAGGCTGATCGGGCGTATAGATCTGCCCCAGCTGCAGTTGCAAAACCTCAACGCGAAAGCCGCCGCCCAGGACTTCGTCAACCGCCTCTGGCCCATCGCCGACCATCCCGAGCGCCGCCTTCACTACGACGGCTGGGAAGCCTACAATGAACCGGTGGCCGGGAATCTGGACGAATTCAAACGCCT
The DNA here is from genome assembly GCA_009841235.1 of Caldilineaceae bacterium SB0661_bin_32. Taxonomy (GTDB): domain Bacteria; phylum Chloroflexota; class Anaerolineae; order Caldilineales; family Caldilineaceae; genus Bin5. The sequence continues at coordinate 387 of VXMH01000008.1, forward strand.
GACCGAATTTGAAGTCGAACGCACGCGGCTCCTCGCCCAGGGAGGTCTTCGCAGCGTAATCGGCAACTTCGGCACAGGCCAGCCGGCTCCCGAAATGTGGGAACATTTTCTGCCCGCCGTTGCCGAAGCCCAGGCCCACGATGGTTGGCTGGGCCTGCACGAGTATTCCGCCCCGACCATCTACTATGCCAGCACCCGTGACGGCCAGGGCCGCTACCCGGGCGTGGCCCCGCATGACACCGGCTGGCTGACACTGCGCTACCGCCAGCTCTACAATCAGCTCCTGAAGCCCGCCGGCCGCGCAATTCCGCTGGTGATGACGGAGTTGGGCGTTGACGGCCTTGTTGCCAATCGACCGGGCCCGCAGAACGCCAAAGGCTGGCAGCACTTTCAGGAGTATTGGGCCCGGCACGGCTTCGGTTCCTGGGGTCCGGGCGCTTACGTGGAGCAGCTTGTCTGGTACGATCTGGCAATGCAACAGGACGCCTATGTGATCGGCGGCTGCATCTTCGCTCTGGCGGCCAGTCCCGGTTGGGAGTCGTATGAAATCGGTGGGCACGTGGAAGGCGTGCTGCACCAGTACCTGAGCGTCCATCCGCAGCGGTAAGCGCTCCGGCTTCCATTTCGTCCGGCGACTTGGCGCCAGAAAGCTGACGAAGAGACTTGCACTTCAACGACGGTTTTCCGTAACAGTGGATTTTCTGAGCGATATTCATCGCGGTCTGGCCCAGACCGGCATCTTTTTCTTCATCGCGTTGGGCGTGTGGGCCGTCTGGTTCCGCATTCGCTCCCGCCCGCTGGACGGCAGCTGGTACGGCGCCGCTGCAATCGGTGAACTGCTGATGATCGTGGAGTTTCTGCTGGGGTGGGTGCTCTACGGTCAGGGGCTGGGTGGGAATCTGGCCCGCGCCTTTGTACACATCCTCTACGCGACCGTCGCCGTCATTACTCTGCCGGCAGCCTATCTCTACCTGAGCCGCCTGCAGGATGAAAACGTAAAGACAATTCTCTTTGCAATCGTCTGTTTCTTTCTGATGGAGGTCATCATTCGCGCCCGTGTCGTGGCGCTGGTATAATCTGCTCCCAGAGCGAGTCCCGTCCGGCAACTCGGCCCTCGCTGCGTTCAGCAGCCTGGCAAAGCCGGCATCTGCGCCACATCGAATCTTCAGTAACGCCATCGAGACACCACCGCCATGTCCCGTTCCGTGCTGGTACTGAATGCAACATTCGAACCTTTGAGCCTCGTCTCCGTGCGGCGCGCAGTCGTACTGCTGCTGCGCGATAAAGCGGAACTGGTTGAGGCCACCGAACGCATGCTGCACAGCGCCAACCAGGCCCTGCCCGAGCCGCTGGTGATTCGACTTAATCGCTACGTTCGCCTGCCGCATCGCTCTGTCCCCCCCACCCGCAGCGCCGTGATTCTGAGAGACGCCTACACCTGTCAGTATTGCGGCGACACACCGGGCAAACACTCGCTGACCGTGGACCACGTCATCCCCCGCTGTCGCGGCGGCGATCACAGCTGGACCAATCTGACGACCGCCTGCAAACGCTGCAACTGTAAGAAGGGCGGCATGAGCCCCCGCGAAGCCGGCATGAAGCTGATACGGCGGCCGTTTGAACCCACCTACGTCGCCCTCGTCCTCCTGAGCAATCCGACCGCCGCCTCCCGCTGGGAGACGCTGATGGGCGTCGCATTCTAGCCGCATTCGACCGCCGCGCCGGCGTGTATCGGAAACCAGCAACCAGAGACCTCCATGAACAGGCCCCGCCAGGAACAGTTAGACGCCGTAATCCGGCGTATTCACGATCTGAACGAGCACTCTCTCTCGCAGCTTTCCCAGTATCTGGGCTACCTCAAGTGGCAGGAGGAGCTCTGGCAAAGTCTATTGGAAGAGGAAGGCGCAGATGAAGACGGGTTTGCCCTCGTGTGGAAATGCGACCTCCTGGAGCTCTTCCCCAGTTCCCGCCAGAGCGCCACCCGTACACCGGACCTGATGGAGGTGCGAATCGACACGGCCAGTTGTGGCATGATGCAGCAGCCGGCTCTGTGGCAGCATCCGCCCGTCGATGGCAGCGCCGTCGTCGAATACGACCTGAAAGTGCCCCCCGAGGTCGACCGGCTGCGCATGCAGTTCGCAATCGGCATTCGCGACGGCGCCCAAATGGAAGATGACAACTTCTGCGCTTTCCGTGTCCTCCTTAACGGCGTGCGCATCTGGAGCAGCACAAAGCAGAGCTGCGAGTGGGAACGCTTCGTCACCGACCTGCCAAACCAGGCCGGGCAACATTCGGTCCTGCAGCTCATGACCGACGGTCTCGGCAACAGTCGCTGGAACTGGGCCGTCTGGGCCGAGCCGCAACTCCTCGGCTACGCCGCCAATCGACAAGACACCAATCAACACACGAATAGTGAGGACTGAGGGGCGCAGGGGAAGCCCGGGCCTTCTCTCTTTCCTTCCCGGTGAATGACGGCGCCACCGATGCCGGTCCTCGACCTCATTGCCTGGTTTCTGCTCCTCCTCTGGGCCCTGTTTCTGTCCGGCGGGCTTCTCCTTCGCAGAGCTCGCCCGCACAAACGGCGCCTCCCCGCCTGGATGCAAGCAGCCTCTGCGTTTACTCTGCTCCTTCTGGCTTGGTATGGCTTCATTCTCACCCGCCCCGGCGCCGAAACCGCCCGCTACGCCTTCGGTATCGCCGCCGCCATCACCTTCAACCTCACAGGCAGCCACCTTGCGGCCAGCGCGCTCGCGACCCGGCGGGCCTGGTTCGGCATCTCCGCCACTGCTGTCGGCTACCTTCTGTTCGTCGCCGCGATTGCCCAATATGGCCCGGCCCTCGAAGGCGTTCGCTTACTTGCGTTGAGTCTCTCTCTGCTCGTCGGCGCGCTGGCCGGCCTTGCATTTCTGCTGCGGACGCGCCGCCGCCATCCTGTCCAGACGGCCGCGGCCGCAGCCTACACGCTTCTCCTGCTCTTCGCCGCCGCCGGCCTTGCCTTCGGTCTGGCCCTTGCCGCCCCGCGATTCGGCGTCCTGCCGGCGGGACTGCTTATCCTCGCCTTCAGCGATCTGGTCCTGCTCTTCGAGCTGGCTGCCAGCCCGTCCTTCTTCCCGCACGTTGGGCCGTCCGGCGCAGGAGCCGGCTCCCGGCTCCTCCCATCGCTGTCGAACGCAGCCCGGCTGCTCCGCCCCCCTGGACAAGCGCTGATCGTCGCCTCAATCTGGTCCGCACTCCAGAATCCAATTAGTTCCCAGCTATCCGTCTTCCCCTCCTGACCCTTATTTCCCCCCTCGAACCAGACCTCCCACTCGGCCGCCTGTTTACCTTTTGCCCCGCTCTTCGCTATAATGTTGGCGGTGCATAGGGAGTCCCGGGTCAAGCCATCCCCAGTTCGAGACAGATCATGTCCACCAACCACTTTCCCTTCGGCCAGGACATAGCGTGGCAGCCGAATCCTGACTGGATCGCGCAGAGCAATCTGCAAGAGTTTATGGATCAGCACGGCATCGCTTCCTATGATGACCTGCTCGCGCGTTCAGTCGAAGACATAAGCTGGTTCTGGGATGCGGTGATGGAGGACCTCGATATCCGCTTCGCCCATCCCTACTCGCAGATCGTCGACCTGTCCGACGGCGCGCCCTTCGCCCGCTGGTGTGTCGGCGGGAAAATGAACATTGTTCACAACTGCCTCGACAAGTACCAGACGACCGCGACCGCCTCCCAGCCCGCTCTCATTTGGGAAGGCGAGGAAGGGCAGGACGCCGCCCTTACTTACGCCCAGCTTCACCGGGAAGTCTGCCGCTGTGCCAATGCCTTGCGCCGCCTTGGTATCGGCAGCGGCGACGCCGTCGGCCTCTACATGCCGATGATCCCCGAACTGGCTGTCGCCTTTTTGGCGGTTGTCAAAATAGGCGGCATCGTCCTCCCCCTGTTCAGCGGTTACGGCCCGTCCGCCATCCGAAACCGTCTCAGCGATGGCGGCGCCAAAGCTGTCTTCTCCGCCGACGGCTTTCTGCGCCGCGGGCGGGCCGTGCCAATGAAAGCGACGCTGGACAGGGCGCTGGCCGGTGTTCCCGGCGTTCGGCATGTTATCGTCTGCAAGCGCCTTCCGGTTTCGTCGCCCGCCGCCCAGATCCCTTGGCACGCGGACCGGGACCACTGGTGGCACGAGTTGGTTCCCCCACAGGCACCCGAGGCCGAGACCAGCCCGACCGGCGCCGAAGACCCGCTGATGATCATCTACACCAGCGGCACCACCGGACCGCCCAAGGGCGCCGTCCATACCCACTGCGGCTTTCCCGTCAAAGGCGCCCAGGATATGCGCCACGCCATGGACGTCAAGCCCGGTGATCGCGTCTACTGGATGACCGATATGGGCTGGATGATGGGGCCGTGGCTCGTCCTGGCCACCCTGCTGAACCGCGCAACCATGTTCTTTTTTGACGGCGCCCCCGACTACCCATCGGTCGACCGCGTATGGGAACTCTGCGCAAAGCACAGGATCACCCTTCTGGGACTCTCGCCGATGCTCGTGCGGACGCTGATGCCTCACGGAACCGGCTACGTGACCCGCCATGATCTCTCACGCCTGCGGGCCGTAGGCGCCACCGGAAGCCCCTGGGGTCCCTCAAGCTGGCGCTGGATTTTCGAAAACGTGCTCGAAAGCCGCAAGCCGATCTTCAACTATACAGGCGGCACAGAGATCAGCGGCGGCATCCTGGCCGGCAGCCTGTTCAAACCGCTCAAACCTGCCGCCTTCGGCGGACCAATTCCCGGAATGGATGCCGATGTCGTCGACGAGTCCGGCAACCCTGTCCGCGGCGAAGTGGGCGACCTGATTGTCCGCCAGCCCTGGATCGGAATGACGCGCGGCTTCTGGGGCGCCAACGAGCGTTATCTGGATACCTACTGGAGCCGTTTCGATGGCATGTGGGTGCATGGAGATTTCTGCGCCATTGACGAGGACGACATGTGGTACATCCTGGGGCGCAGCGACGACACCATAAGCATCGCCGGCAAGCGTCTCGGCCCCGCTGAAGTCGAATCGCTGGTCAATGCCCATCCCCACGTCACCGAGTCCGCCGCTGTCGCCGTGCCCCATCCTCTCAAGGACAACGACGTAGTCGTGTTCGCCGTCCTCAAACCGGGCATCGACGTCAACGAATCATTACGCGCATCCCTGCAAGAGCGCATCACCGCCGAATTGGGCCGCCCTCTCAGGCCCAAAGAGGTAAGATTTTGCGCCGCGCTCCCCAAAACGCGCAATGCCAAGGTGATGCACCGCCTCATCCGGGCCGCTTACCTGGGCGAAGATCCGGGCGACATAAGCGCCTTGGAAGATCCCGCTACCTTGCAGGCGATCCAGCAGTCGGCATGAACCTTCTCTCCCTCGAAAACGTCTCCAAGCAGTTCTCCGAACGGCTGTTGCTCGATGCTGTCTCGTTCTCCATCAACGCCGGCGAACGTATCGGCCTGATCGGCGTCAACGGCAGCGGCAAAACGACCCTCCTCCGCATGATCGCAGGCCTGGAAGCGCCCGACACCGGCCACGTCACCGTCTGGGGCGGCGTCCGCATCGAGATGGTCCAGCAAGAGCCGCAGCTGGACGAAAGCGCGACCGTACTCGAGCAGCTCTTCCGCAGCAGCTCGCCGCAGATGCGCCTCCTGCGGGACTATGAAAGCGCCAGCCAGCGCCTCGAGCGCGAACCGGCCAGCCAGGCCCTGCAGCAGCGCCTGCTGGAGCTTTCCGAGGAGATGGAGCGCAGCGGCGGCTGGGCCGCAGCCGCCAGCGCCAAATCAATCCTCACAAAGTTGGGAATCAGCGACTTTGACGCCCGCATCGAAACCCTCAGCGGCGGGCAGCGCAAACGCGTCGCCCTGGCCCGGGCCCTGATCGACCGCGCCGACCTGCTGGTCCTTGACGAGCCCACCAACCACGTCGATATCGAGATAATCGAATGGCTGGAAGACTACCTGACCACCGAACCCGGCGCGCTACTGATGGTCACCCATGATCGACACTTCCTCGACCGCGTCGTCCATCGCATCGTCGAGCTGGACCGGCGCCAGCTCGTCTCCTACACCGGCAACTACAGCCGCTATCTGGAGCTGCGTCAACACCGCCACGAACGCCTCGCCGCCGGGGAACGCCAGCGCCGGAAACTCCTCAAGCGAGAGCTCGAATGGATTCGGCGAACGCCAATGGCCCGCGGCACCAAGCAGAAAGCCCGCCGGCAGCGCGTGGCCGAGCTCCAGCGCATCCACTACGACTCCGACACCGATCGCGTCGTCATGGCCCTGGCCACCCGCCGGCTCGGCAGGTCTGTTCTCACGGCAAAAGGCCTGACCAAATCCTACGAAGGTTCGGCCGCAGTAAATCAGGTCGATTTCACGCTTGAACCGGGTGATCGCATCGGTCTCCTCGGCCCGAACGGCGCCGGTAAGAGCACCTTCCTCGACCTGCTGGCCGGCAGGGTCAATCCCGACGCGGGGCAGATCAAATGGGGCGAAACCGTGCGGCGCGGATACTACGACCAGCAGACGCGCGACCTCAACGACGCGCAGCGTCTGATTGAGTTCATCGAAGAGGAAGCGCCCCTGATTCAGGCGCGCGACGGCAGCCGCGTAGAGGCCGCCCAGATGATGGAGTGGTTCTTGTTTTCCCGCAAAATGCAGTGGGGGCGCATCGGCAGCCTCAGCGGCGGTGAGCGCCGTCGGCTTTACCTCCTGCGCACTTTGGTCCATCAGCCAAACGTACTTCTGCTGGACGAGCCAACCAACGATCTGGACGTGCAGACACTGACCGTGCTCGAAGAGTTCCTGGACGCCTTCACCGGCTGCCTGATCGTCGCCAGCCACGACCGCTACTTCCTCGACCGCACCGTCGACTTCATCATGCCCTTCGAGGGTGGACGCCTGGGAAAACGATACCCCGCCCCCTACGAGACCTACCGGCGGTTGTACAGCCGGGACAGACAAGCCACCCGCGTCGACCGTGCTCGAAACGCCCCGGCGCCGCGGCGGCCCGCCGCCAATGGACGGACGGCCCCGCGCCCGGCTGGAACGGGCAGGAAACTGACCTGGAAGGAGAGTCAGGAGTTGGCGCGTTTGGAAACGGAGATTGCCGGCTGGGAAGAGGAGCAAACGCGTCTGCAACGGCAGATCAACGACAGCGGCAGCGACTACCAGGCGCTGCAAAGCCTCTCTGCCAGGCTGTCAGCCGTCGAACTGTCGCTGGAATCGGCCTTCGAGCGTTGGGCGGAACTGTCCGAGCGCCAAGAGATATAAGGGGTGATTTCGCTCGGAGTGTTCGACTGCAGGTCATGGTGATCAGGCAGTACCCACCACCGACTCTCTGAGGGGTCACAATATGCACACGCGATTTCCCAATCCCTGGTACTTGAAAGAGTTGACAAATTTGGAACCTTTGTACTATCCTTGAATAAGAAGGTAGGTCTGAAGGAAACTGATTCCATCTCGCTAAACGCGTAACACGAGGTGCTGTTTCTTAAGACAGTCTTCTTCGAAGCACAATTGTATTAATTCAACTACAAGGAGAGTTTGACGAAATGGCGACCGAAAGTTTCTTTGATGAGAGTACCCAGCAATCACAAGTAAAGTCAACCATAGTTGCGAAGTATTTCGACGCGTGGTCAAAGGTAATGATGGGGACTCAAAATCGGTATAACCGCGGGAAGAGAATCGCTTATATTGATCTGTTCGCTGGGCCAGGAAGGTACTCCGATGGAACAAACTCGACCCCTCTGCTGGTTCTTGAGAAGGCAATTCAAGATCAGAGTTTGCGTCAACGTCTAGTGACTATTTTCAACGACAAGGATGAGCATAAGACGGATTCCCTTCAGGGGGCAATCAATGAGTTGCCTGACATTGGGACGCTCAAATACGCCCCTCAAGTCTTAACCCAAGAGGTTGGAGAAAAAATCGTCAAAAGGTTTGAGGAAATGAAGTTGGTTCCGACATTGTTCTTCGTAGATCCTTGGGGATACAAAGGGCTTTCCCTTCGTCTGGTAAATTCTGTAGTCAAAGACTGGGGGTGTGACTGCATTTTCTTCTTTAACTACAATCGTATCAATATGGGCCTGCACAATGAAGCGGTTAGGGAGCATTTGAACGCTCTGTTTGAGGAAGAGAGAGCTAACGATTTGCGAGCGAGGCTTGGCCCACTTACTCCTGAAGAGCGTGAACTGACCATTATTGAGGAACTCTGTCAAGCTATCCGGGATTCGGGGCCAGAATATGTGTTGCCCTTCCGGTTCAAAGATGCGGGTGGCAAAAGGACAAAGCACCACCTGATCTTCGTAAGCAAGAGTCACAAGGGATATGAAATTATGAAGGAGATTATGGCTAAGGAGTCTTCCGACGCGCCACAAGGAGTCGCTTCTTTTGAATACAATCCGGCTAGCATTCGACAGCCCTTCTTGTTCGAATTATCACGCCCCCTTGATGACCTGGGCGAAATGCTTGTTGAGGAGTTTGCAGGACAGACACTTAAGATGATTGACATCTATAGGCAGCATAATGTGAACCGCCCCTTTATAAAGAAGAACTACAAAGATGTGTTACAGCGATTAGAAAACTGTGGAAAGATTACAGTGACTAAGCATAGGAAAAATACCTTCGCGGATCACCTATTTGTAGGCTTTCCTAGCCAAGGGTAGGACAACTATGAGTAACAAATCGTCGATCGAGTGGACGGAGTCTACGTGGAATCCAGTAACTGGATGTACAAAGGTCAGTCCTGGGTGTCAACACTGTTACGCTGAACGTATGGCGATACGTTTGAAAGCGATGGGTCAACCAAATTATGCGAATGGGTTTACGCTCGCTATTCATGAACACGCTCTTGATTTGCCGCTAAAGTGGAAAAAACCTCAGATCATTTTTGTAAATTCAATGAGCGATCTTTTCCACAAAGATGTACCTGCATGGTTTATACAGGAAACTTTCGACGTAATGCGCCGGGCGCATTGGCACCAGTTTCAAGTGCTCACCAAACGTTCAGAGCGTCTTCTAAGAATGTCTCAGTCAATTGAGTGGCCTGACAATGTCTGGATGGGGGTCAGTGTAGAGCGCCAAGATTACGTTTTTCGCATCGCAGATCTTCAGGGGACCGAGGCGAAGATCAAGTTCGTGTCATTCGAGCCATTATTGGGATCGCTTCCGGAACTTGACTTGAAAGGGATTGATTGGGCCATCGTCGGCGGTGAATCGGGTCCAGGAGCTAGGCCCATGCAGAAGGAGTGGGTCTTGGGCATCCAAGCACAATGCCAGAGGGGTCAAATCCCCTTCTTTTTTAAGCAGTGGGGCGGTGTCAACAAAAAGAAGTCTGGCCGAATTCTCGAAGGGCGTACATGGGACGAACTGCCAAATGCTCAGTAACTCTAAGAATCATCGATACTCACGTTGGGCCGAACTGTCCGAGTGCTAGCAAGTCTGACGCACGTTTTCAAAAGGAAATTAAGATCGGCTGTCAGCGCCTTCGAACTGCCGGCGCAGCGCCTCGAGCGACTCCTCAGCGTAGAAATACTCGAAGTGATGGCAGCTGAGCACATCCACCTGCAGGTCCGGCCAGTTGCCCCCGCGCACACCCCGCGCCGACGCTACCCCAACCAGTAGGTCATTCGGGCCCAGAACCTGGTCCAGCGCCTTGTCCAGTATACGCGTCATCTCCGTCTTGGAGAACAGCTTGCGCCAGTTCACGGGACCGTCCATCTCGGAGTTAACGCCGATCTGGATATAGTACTTCACGTTCACCTCATTGCGCGGGTCATTGAGCTTTTGATACAGCTCCGCGCTCGGCGCCAGGTCCTGTATGCCGGTGGTCAGCCGCGCGATCCCGATCACCAGTAGCTGGGCCAGGAGCTCATAGTCCATCAGCCCCGCCTGATTGAGAATAATCGTCGCCAGCCATGGAATCAGCCGGTGCGATTCAGCCAGCGCAGTGCCGGTGTTATGCGCGCCGACCATGATAACCCGCTCTACAAACCGGTGCCCGCTCTCCATCTCGACGCAAACACGGGCGACTTGGGTCCCCATACTGTGGCTGTATATATCGAGCGGCGGCCCCGTATCGGCGCCAAACCCGAGTCGGCGCAGTTGTGCAGTCATCAGCAGCCCGCTCTCGCGGATGCCCGTGTTGATCGTCTCATAGTCGAACGTCAACGCCAGGTCGTATTCATCCAACGCCAACAGATGGGGCAGTGCTCTCTGGACCAGCTTATCGGTGCTGCTGCCGAAGCCGTGAGTGATCAGCAGCGCCCGCCGCGCCCTGGAAACGTCCTGTGACGTAACCTTCGAGTATTCCGGTGCGCCGCCCTCCCCTAAGCGGACTTGGCGTACACCCAGATCAGGCGGGAGCTTCTGAAAGAATAGCTTGTAGAAAAGCACGCGCACGGCATGTTTCGCATCTCGGACAGACGGTTCCCCTCCGACGTCCCCGCTGTCGGACGCCGGATCCTTGCGCGCCGCGGCTTCGGCCAGCCGCCACTCCTCCTGGAAAAAACTGATCAGCCGTCCTAATACCCCTCCTGCGCCCCTGCCGCCCTCGCCTCCAGCCTCAGTCTCTCCCCCTGCTCCTGACCATGATCTTCGCCAGCCGCCCGCGGAACCGGACTTTGCCAGCGCCGAGTCCGGGACCGGCAGGTGGGTGATCTCCACCGCCATACGCCTTCTGTCGCCGGACTGGGACAGGTTCTGGGCGTCGGTTGGATGGCCGACCATGTAGTAATACTCGCCGTCAAAAGCGACCGCGACAATCCCTGCAATGTCCGGGTCGTTCTCCACACTCAGCGCAATCCGCAGCGGAGACTCGGCGCTGATCGTCTTAAGCTGCTCCGCTGAGCTGTCCAGGACCAGCACACCGGGCGAACCGCCGCCGGCTCCCGCATCGTGCGAGAATGAGAGCGGCTGGAAAAACGGCGCGGCTTCAGGACTGTTCAGACCGGGCGGCAAGGAGATCGGGTCCTCCGCATCCCAGGCGAAATGTTTCAGACTGCTCACGACCAGCAGGCCCCCCAGGCCCGCCGGCTTCTCCACCGTAATGTCCAGGTCCGTTCCCACATTGATCCTGTTCTGCCCCTGCGGCAGAGCGCATTCCTCCTGCTTTCGAAGGGCTGTAACCGCCACCTGCTTTGTTATCCAGCGATCATGTGTGTCGTCCCGCTGCACCATCAGATTGCGCACGCGCGGGCCGTCGTAACGGATGCCGTTCATCAGTTCCGCCAGCGGGCCGAATGCCCGCGTCTGTTCCGTCCCGTTCGGCTCGTTCAGCTCCGGCATCTCCAGCACGTCGAAGGAGGTGGGAACGCGCGTGGCGAAGACTTTGAATATCTCCGTCTCGGACTCGTTTCCAGGCTCCTTCACAACCGGCCCGATGTTGTTGATGAAGAACGCCTTGCCCGGCGCCACCAACTGGTAGGGCGCCCGCTCCGGGAAGATGCGTCGGATTCCGAACTGCGCGGACAGAGAGAAGGCGGTCACGTAGAGATTCTCCGAGCTGTTGTTCCGCACTGTTACCCAGAGCTTGCGCCCCGGCGGCAGCACCCCGTCCCGGCCCAGTGGCTCGCCGTCCTTGGGAGACGTAAAGCTGGCACGCGTGTACGTCTGGACGTCAATGCTCAACGCCTCTTCCATCAGCGCCATCGGCGCCGGATTGCGCAGCGTGCGTACATTGTGAAACGTCGCCAGATGGTGCAGATACTCAGCCGTTTTGGCCGCCCCCGCTTGCGTGTGCGGCGGCCTGTCCTGCACGATCTGGACGCCGCTGCCGTCCCGGATTACATAGGCGTCGTTCTCGACGGCTACCTGGAAATGGGTAAATCCATCCTGAGTGCTTTTTCCCACCGCGTGCAGAAACGGGGACGAGGGCGCGGTGGTCAACTCCGCCAGCAGAAAAGGATCGGCGCAGGTCACCTCGTACATCAACCTCTGGTATCCGTAAGCCGTCACCTTCACCCTGGCAGGCAGACTGAACTCGGTGTGGCGCACACCCTTGATCAGTGCGTATGACGAATCGACTCTGGATTCGGTCACCTCGCCGCGGCCAAGTCCCCGGCCCTCCAGCGCATCGCTGCCCGCCGGAAACAGCTCCACGTGGCTGCCCGGCGTAAGACCGACTGCCGCGCCGCCGGCGATGCGAATAACGACGTCGCTTCCCGCATCTCCCGCCTCTCTGGCGCTGATTACGTTCAGATAGGAGCCGGCATGGGGCGTCAGTTCGCCGAATACTGCCCGGTTGCCCGGGCCCTCCAATTGGGGAATCTGACGCGCATAGACGCTGTGCACCTGGGTCTGCACAGCGTCGTGGACCTCCCTCCAGCTCATCTGCGGGTGCAGCTCCTGCAGCTTCTGCAGCAGGAAATAGCTCATCGCCCCGTACCACGCGCCGTTGGTCGGCGAGCGGTACTCGTGGCTCATCTCCTCGTCCCGGCAACCGGCCAGCAGCACGTGTTCGCTGCCCAGCTTCCCGGACCAGTGCCGGCTGGCCACCGTTCTCCCACCCGACGCCTCGGGCAGAACCGTGCCGGCAGGACGCACGCGGCGGTCTGCCGCGGTCCGCCGCACCGGCACAAGCGCGCGCGTGCCCGAACCCGCGTGGCAGCAGTCCAGCACCACCGTCACCAGCGCGCCTCTCTCTTCGGCCGCAGCGATCAGCGCAGCCAGCTCCTTGTCCAAAATGTCGTAGACGGGCTTGCCGCCGTCGTCCACTGCGCGGCTGTCGCAGGGCACCAGCGTCTCGTCGTAACCGTCCGGCTCATAGGGGTCGTTGGAGATGGCCTGGGAGCCGTGCCCGCTGAAGTGGAAAAAAAGTTGGTCGCCGATTCTGGCCTGCTCGATCAGCCACCGCCAGCCGTCTATGATGTTCTGTCGGGAGGGGAGCTTTTCATCCGGTTCCGCCCCTGTCGATGTCAGCAGCCGGATGTTCTCGGTCGGCACGCCCATTCGTTGGGTCAGAAATCCGTAAATCGCCCTGGCATCGTTGGCGCAGCCGCCCAGATCGGATACAACACTGCTCCGGTAGTGATTGATACCGACCACCAGCGCAAACAAACGCGGAGACAACATTGGCAATCCTCAGAGACAAGAGAGACGCGCTGCTTCGTGAAAAGCGAGCGGACAGTTGATGGGAAATAGTGCGATCATAGCACACTGACGGCGCAATGAATAACCGGAATTTGCGGAAACTATTCTGTCCCTTCATCGAGAGAACGGAGCAACTTTCACATCATGTTTCCGACTTGAATCCTGGAGCCTTGCGGGGACAGCGCGGAAATCTACCGCACCTGCAGATCTTCTGGAGGGCTCAGGAAGTGCTTTCTGTTTTCGGGGAAAGATGCTCGGAACGTCCGGTGGGAGAATTCTCTTGTGGCTGAACGAAGGCTACTGTCTCGATAGATTTCGTCAGAATCGTCCCAACTGGGCCTGCTGACTCGTGCATCGCAACGCTCCGCCAGGACTTTCTTCACTCAACCTGAACTTCTGTATAGCCTGCAGACCCATTTAGTGTAACGACCAAGTGATTGAGAACGTCTCTGCCTATGAGTGGTTCACTTCCAGCAGCCGTTGCCACGGCCGACACTGAATCAATCGTTTTTTCTTCAGTGCGGATTCGTACCGTATATCGGTCGAGCTTTTGCACACCACCTGCGGTGCCGCGCAACAGAACAGTGTCCTCATATTCTGCTTCGACCGCTGTCAAAATATCCTGGGGAAGCATGGTTCCATCTGCGCCAGAATCGGCGAAAGCCGGTACGGTTACAGGTGATCTGCCGGAAATATACCCATCGACCGATATCAGAATAAATGGTGCGGGAGGATCATATGAGCTGTCGTAGGCGAAGGAAAGGACGCGACTCATTCCCATGCCTCGATGCGTGGATGTCTTATCTGAAGTTGAAGTTCGGGAACTGATTCGACCTTTCTGCGTAATACCACTTTCTCAGGATACTGTGTACGTACTCGTTGCAGGAGCGAAACGGGGTCAGGGTCGTAATCGATAAGCCTGCCATCACAGATCGCCACAAATTGACCTAAGTGGGTCATTACCAATTCTGCGTGTAGCTCTCTGTATGTCTCTACATTTTGATTCATGACAGTTCGGTTGGGATCAACCGGAAATGGCGAAAATGTGCGGGCTATTGTTTCCAGTAGTACGTCCGGGATGTCGCGTTCTGTGGTCACAGCCAGCTTTTCGACCTGCTCATAAATCTCATCCGGAACGTCCAATACAACCTGTGTACCCATTTTGGCTCACTCCTGCGAAGTTAGGCCGTCCATTAGCGGGAGCCCAAGTCTAACATCCGTAAGCAAGGAAAGTGTGATCAAGGCAGGTGCCGAAACAAGGGCGTTCAAAACTTAATCTCGAAATCGGACGATCCACCGAAATTCTATCTGTCTCGTTGCTTCAACTCCCTACCCTGAGCTTACCACTCAGTTGTGGTCACACAAACCGTTACTCTTCCCGCGTCGACCTCCCCCGCTCGAACCACGCCGGCGGTTCAGGCAACGAAGCCGCCAGGATCTCGCCGAACTCCTGTCCTTGCCTGGTCTCGGTCAGACGCCCCAGCAGCGCGAACTCCTCTTCAATCGCCTTGCGCCGTTCCTGCGCGTCATCCAAGCGCTCAGCCGAGTTCTCGCCCGCCAGCGCCACCAGCAGCGCAAGGCGTCGGAGCGGCGCGACTTCCTCCCACGACATCGGCGTTTCGGCAGACAGCGTCCACTCCTGCGTCTGCGCCTCGCCGCTGCCCGGATGATGCCAGCGCAAGGATAGCGCACCCAGCGGCCCCTCCGCCCCCGGCCGCGCCTTCAACCGGTAGACAACCGTGTTCTCCTGGCCTACGTGCAACTCCGCGAAATCCTCCTCGTCATCCTCAAATGACTCATTCGCGGCCGCACGATTCAGGTACCCGACCAGCCGCCACTCCTCGACCGTGTCTGCATCCCAGGAGACCTGTGCACGCGCTTCGTCCGCCGCCGGGCTGAAAAGCTGATCGAATGATTCGGCAGCCAGCAGGCCCTGCGCCTCTTCCGGCGAGTACACATATCGGTACCAGCCGTCGCCGTCGTTGCTCACCTGCTCCAGCAGGTCGTCATTGTAGTTCGCAATGCCCACGCCCACCGCGACCAGCCGGATCGGGTTGGCCTCCGCGCGCTGCCCGCCCAGCGACTCGATTATCGACTCCGCGCGCGTGTCCCCCACGTTGGCCACACCGTCGCTGATGAAGAAGACATAGTGCAACGCGTCGGGATCCTGCCGCCGCCCTTCCAGCGCCAGCTCATATCCCTTGCGCAAGCCCGCCTCGGCATTCGTGCTCCCGTTGGGCCTGAATTCGCGCAACGATGCCTCCAGCGCCGGGTCGTCAGGAGCTGAATGCCGGACCGTGTACTCCCCAAGGACGACACTGGAAAACTGCACCAGCGAAATGCGGTCCTCTGCCGACAGACGCCTGATCAGCGCTTCGACGAGCGTACGCGCCGTATCCAGCTTGTTGTCCTCTTCCATCGAACCGGAAGCATCCAGCACCACCGACATGTGCCGTCTGGACGGCATCTCCGCCGGCGCAGCCGCGCTGAGCCCCAGCAACGCCAGCAACGAATCCGGGTCAATCGGATCGATTGTAATCGTCAGATCCAGGTTGAAGCTCCCTTCCCCTTCCGGCAGCGGATAGTCCCACCGCAGCGCGTTGAGCCATTCCTCAACCCGTACGTCATCCGGTTCCAGACTGTAGCCCTGCCGCGCAAGCGCGAGCGACCTGCGCCAGGACGCGTCGTCCGCATCAAGTCCGAATGTCGATGTCGTTTCCAGGCTTGTAGGTACCACCGGCGGCAGCTGCGCCTCCGGCAGAAGGCCGCGCCGGTCGCCGCGTCCTGAATGGGGAGATGGCCGCCCCGGACTGGAGGCAGAAGAGGCGGACTGCAACGCCATCCGACCTTCTGACGCCCGCTTACTCGATCTCGGTGCCGCAGCCTGCTCCGCGCTCTCCGCTGGCGACATCGCCATCGCGCAGCCGGCCAAAAGAAGCGCCAGCAGCCCCAGGAGTGGGACATGCCACCTGCGTGAAAGACTTCTCCAACCGCATTCGCGGTTCTTTGGTGCGAATCTGGGTGCTCTGTCGGCTCTGCGTACCATAACTGCTCTCCTTGTCGCTATCGCCCCCTCCGTTTTCCGGCCGATTGCGTCACGTCGGAGGAGACGCGCACCTGATCTTATGCAGTTGTCTATGAGTTTTTCCGGCGGCCTGATAACTGCATCCCGTGAGGCCCGCCTGACAACTGTACGGCCCAGGGCAACAATTGGTTTCCTGAACCTGGCAAATTTTCCTGGTTTTGGGTTCGGTGGACGCTCTTCCAACTCGCCTGCGCCGGCCCGGGCAACCGGTTTCGCTGCAGGTTCTTTCGAAGCGCCTAGGGAGGAAGCTACTTACGCAAGGCAGGCTTGTCCTGCCTTGGCGGAGAAATCTCTATCCAATGCGGTCTGTTCCCGCCCAGCCGCTTGCAGAGGGGTAATCGAACAGCGGGTCCCAACCGTCCGGACCATCCGGCAGCAGATCGAACAGGTGCCACACGCCGCAATACAGGTCGCCCGGCCCGAAATAGTCCTTCGCGACCCGCACAATCGTGCCGTCTGCGTTCTTGCAGAAAATCGAAACCCCCGGCTGGTATCCCGACAGAAACGCCTCCTCTTCCCACCGGAAGCCCATATCTTCGGTGAAGGTCGTGTCCTCTGCCGAATACATCGGGAACCGCCAGCCCCGCCTCCTCGCGAACGCCTGCTGTACCCCCGGATTGTCAGGCGACACCACCGCAAACGCGGCCCGGCTCTGCAAATGGTGGTACACGCCGTTGAACCCGTCGGCCCACATCGTGCAGTTCGAGCATCCGGTTCCCATATTGTGAACGAGGATGAGATCGTCGCTGTCGCCGAACATCGCCGACAGTTTCACGGGGCCGTCCGCGTTCTTAAGCTCGTAATCTCTCACAGGATCCGGTGGCAGCTTGCGCCGCAGCGCCACCAACTTCCGTCGAGTCTCGTTTAGCTCTTCCAGGGTACTGGCGATCTCCCTCTCCAGTTCTAACCTGTTCTCAGACACCTCTCCCTCCCTGCACTGGCAATTCTCATTGAGGCTCCTTCTGCTCCCCGGCGTATTTGGAGATTCGGGCCAACTCCTCGATCTGCCGCGGCCAGTTGCCCATCTGGGCAGGCCAAGTGACGGACGCGCACGTATCCCAAAACTGCTGGCAAGCGCTCACAACTCTGCCCGGAGCTCCCTCACAGCCCGCGCCAGCGCCGGCAGCACTTCCCCGCTCTTGCCCAGCAGAAAAATGTCGGCAATCGACGAGATAGGACCCGGCTCCGGGTTCACGTCAATCACCATAGCCCCTCCTTGCCTGGCGACAAGCGGCAACTGCGACGCAGGATAGACCAGCCCGCTCGTGCCCACCACCAGCATCACATCGCAACCATGGGCCGCCGCAGCCGCCTCTTCCACTGCATCCCAGGGCAGACTCTCCCCGAACCAGACCACATCCGGCCGCACCAGATCACCACAGAGGCCGCACGCGGGCGGCGAATCCGCGCCGCGCTCCTCTACCGTAAGATGATGCGGCGCCGCGCACGCAGCACAACGGAAATTGAACAGGCTTCCATGCAGGTGAAGCACGTCCGCGCTGCCCGCCTGCTCATGCAGATCATCCACATTTTGCGTCACCAGCAAGAACGCCTCGCATAGTCGTGCAAGCTCCGCCAGCGCACGATGCCCGGGATTCGGCGCGGCTGCTCCTACCTGCTCCAGCCGCCACATATACCAGCGCCACACCAGCCCCGGGTCCCGTTCAAACCCCTGTGGAGTGGCCAGCTCCTCGGCATCGAACCGGCTCCACAAACCGGTCTGCGCGTCCCGAAAAGTCGGCACCCCCGACTCCGCGCTCACCCCGGCCCCCGTCAAACACACCACCGCCGCATCATTCGAAAAAAACTGCGCGGCCCTGACGATAGCCTCTTCAACACCACCCATATTCGTTCATCCCAGCCCTCTTCACTAACTCCTGGCCCCTAGGCCCTGCAGACTCACGCGCCGAAACGCTTCAACCGGCCCGCATGAGCCATCGCCTGCGGGATCAGCGTCGTCGCATGGCATAGCCCCAACTGACCGCCCGCGCAGGCCCTTTCACCGAAACTCCGGCTTGCATCCGGCATCGCGTGCGGGCTCCACAGCAGCGTCGGCACAGGATGCCAGCTGTGGCTGCGCAGCACCGCCGGCGTACTGTGGTCCCCGGTCACGATCAGCGCCCCCGGCCCCAGCGCCAGAATGCGGGGAATCTCCGCGTCCACAGCTTCAATCTCCTGGACCTTCGCCTTGAAGTCGCCGTCCTCCCCGTAGCTGTCCGTCTTCTTGACGTGAACAAAGAAAAAGTCGTACTCGTTCCACGCCGCGACCAATGCGTCGATCTCATGCCGCGGGCGGTCACCCTCAAACCGGACCGCCTCCATCCCCACCAGGCTGGCCACCCCCCGGTACATCGGATAGACCGCGATGGCGCCCGCCCGCATCCCGAAGATGTCCGGGAATAGCGGCAGCCCCGGGTCCTGCGCCAAGCCCCGCAAATTCAGGCTGTTCGCCTGCGGCTCATCGGCCAGCGCTTCACGCGCGTGCGCAGTCCATCGATTCACCAGTTCCGCCGTACGCGCGCCTTCGCTGCTCCCGCTCTCGTCCCGCACCGGCAGCGGTATTTTGCCTGCCGACAGCGGGTCCGTGTCCGTCAAACTGCCGCCCAGCCCCTCGCCCCGCAGCACGAAGACGAAGCGATGCTCCTGCACCGGCTCGACGAACACTTCACAGTCCTCGAACAACCCGGCGCTCGCCTCCCGTAGCTTCGCCGCCAGCCGGATGCACTCCTCCGTAGAGATCCGCCCCGCCCGCCGGTCCGTGATCAGCCCGCTGCCGTCGACCGACGCGAAATTGCCCCGTGCCGCCACGTCGTTTCCCTGCAAAGGGAAGCCGATACCCAGCGCCTCCAGCACCCCGCGACCGATCATATAGCGCACCGGATCGTAACCGAACAGGCTCAGATGCGCCGGCCCGCTCCCCGGTTCGATACCGGGCCGAATCGGGATGCTCAGTCCCAACGACCCGGAAACGGCCAGCCCGTCCAGATTGGGCGTGTGGGCCGTCTCCAATTCGGTCCTTCCGCCCAGCGCAGCCGGCAGCCCGCCCAGGCCGTCCATCACCAGCAGAACGATCTTGCCGCCGTCCTGTCGCAGATCGCGCATCAGATCAAAGTCGGTGAATGGAGACGTCATCGTCTGACTCCTTCAGTTGTAGGCGCGTACGGCGGCGTGCTGGAGCAGGCGGGTGGACCGAGAGGAAGCATTGCGGAGGTGGCGATTTGACTCTCACTTCTCACGTCTCACGTCTCTTCACTCACTCCTAGACTCTTTTCACTCGCTCCTCAACTTCGTCTTCATACAGATAACAGGCCACTGCATGGTCGCCTTCAACCGCGATGAGCGGTGGCTGCTTTTCGAGACAGACGTCCATCCCGTGCGGGCAGCGCGGGTAGAAGCGGCAGCCGCGGGGCGTGCCCTCCCCGTCCTGCATTCGCATCGTCTCCTCGGCCGGCAATCGGATGTCCGTGTCCCACTTGACCTTCGGGTCCGGTACCGGGATCGAGTTGATCAGCTCCTGCACATAGGGATGCTGCGGATTCTCGATAATCCGACCGGTATCGCCCGTCTCCGCGGTAATGCCCTGGAACAGGACAATCATATTGTCGCCGATCTGGTAGGCGGTCGACAGGTCGTGCGTGATGTATAGAAAAGAGATCCCGTGTTCGTCGCGCAAGCGCAGCATGATATCCAGGATCATGGCCCGCAGCGAAGCGTCCACCGCCGAAACCGGCTCATCCGCGACAATCAACCGCGGGCGTAACAGATATGCGCGCGCTACCATCACCCGTTGCCGCTGCCCGCCGCTGAGCTGGTGGGGATACTTTTCCAGGATCTCATCACCGCGCAGACCGACTACGTTCAACGCGTCCTCGATCAATTCTCGTCTTTCAGCCTTGTCCTGGGCCAGGGCAAAATGGCGCATGACCAGGTTGAAAGTGTGCTGAATGCGGAAGAAGGGGTTGAAGACCTCATACGGATCTTGGAAGATGGCCTGGACCTCCTGGCGGTAGGTCATGCGCTGACGGCGGTCCATCTGCGCAATGTCAATCCCCTTGTAGAGGATCTGCCCCTGCGTCGGCGTGACAAAGCCGAGCACGAGATTGGCGAGGGTGGTCTTGCCGCTGCCGCTCTCGCCCGCAATCGTCGTGATCTGGGCCGGCGACTCGTGCAGGTCGAGGCTGAACGAGTCCAGCGCCACCAGGGGCGGCTGCGAACTCAGAAAGCCGCCGCCGAACGCCATCGTGGCATCTCTGATCTGGAGCAGCGGTGCCGCCGTTCCTGTTTGGGTCATGCCTCTTCCAGCTCTATCAGGGCGTGACGCTCCGGCTCGTAGAGCCAGCAGGCCACAAGGTGGTCATCCTCTCTCTCCACCAGATCCGGTCTGCGTTCTCGGCAGATCTGCTCGACATGCTGGCAGCGGAACTGGAAAATACAGCCGGGCGGCGGGTTGCGCAGGTCGTGCGTAAGCCCTTCCGTCACGTTCAACGGCTTGCGCTCTCTGATCGATGGGATCGATTCGATCAGCAGCTGCGTGTACGGATGAAGCGGCTCCGAAAAGGCCGATTCCACAGGCGCAACTTCGACCAGGTTGCCGGCATACATGACCGCAATGCGGTCCACAAGCTGCGCCTGCAAGCCCATGTCATGGCCGATCATTACCATCGAGACGCCCAACCGCTCCTTCACCTCCAGCAGCGTCTGCGCCACCACGCGCTGCACCACCACGTCCAGCGCGCTCGTCGGCTCGTCGGCGATAATCACCTGCGGGTTCAGCGCAATCGACATTGCAATGCAGACCCGCTGCTTCATTCCTCCGCTCAACTCGTGGGGGTACATGTCGATGACCCGCTCCGGCAACCCCACGTCGTTCAACAGGCCGAGAATGCGCTGTTCAAGCGCCGCGCGGCCAATGTTCTCGTGCGCCAGGATCGCGTCAGCCATCTGCTCTCGGACCGGCGTGACCGGGTTAAGCGAGTTCATCGCGCCCTGCGGCACCAGCGCCAGATCGCGCCAGCGCACCTCGCGCAGCTCTCTGCCCGAAAGACTGACCAGGTCCTGCTCTTCAATTCGCACCGCCCCCTGCACGATCCGGCCCGGCGGTTGTACAACCTGCAAAATCGCCATCGCCACCGTCGTCTTGCCGCAACCGGATTCACCCACCAGCCCCAGGATCTCGCCCCTGCGCACATTGAAGTTGACACCGTTCGCCGCAATGACCTCACCACGCGGCGTGAAATAATGGACGTGAAGGTCGTCCACCTCAAGGGCGGCATCTCTCCTGGCTGCAACACCCCCGTCCACGTGCTCGACAGACGGCGCCTCTCCCGCCGCAATCCGCTCGCGGCGCGACGAACTGAACTGCCGGATGCGCGGATTGGCGATCTCATCCAGCCCGATCGTCATCAGAAAGAAGCCGACGAAGATGACCATCAGGATGATGATTGGCGGCAGCCACCACCACACCAGGCCCCGCACCAGCGCAGCGTTCGTCGTAGCCTGGTTGATGATCAGCCCCAGCGATGGCACGCGCGTCGGGCCCAGTCCCAGCACCTCCAGTCCGGTCGCGCCCAGGATCGCCGCCGAAATTCCCCCGGTGAGGCTGGCCGCCAGCCAAGGCAGCATGTTGGGCAGCATCTCCACGAACATGATCTCCAGCGCCGGCGCGCCCGAGAGATGGGCCATCCGCACATAGCTGCGCTCGCGCAGCGTGAGAATCTGCGAGCGCACCAGGCGCGTCGGTCCGGGCCAGGCAAAAGCCGCCAAGATCAGCGCCATCGCCGTCGTGTCGGTCATCTGCACGTAGGAGGCGATCACAACCAGTACGACCAGCGCCGGGATCGTGATCGCCGAATCGCTGATCGTGCGGATCACATGGTCCCACCATCCTCCGACATACCCCGCCACCGAACCGAGCGCCATGCCGATGCCCATGCCGATGATCGCGGCCAGAAAGCCGACCTTCAGCGAGGAAGGCGTCGCCAGGATCAACTGCGCCAGCATATCGCGCCCGTTGCTCTCGGTTCCCAGGGGATGTTCGGGCAGGCCCTCTTCCTCCCACACCGGCGGCTTGTTCAGCGGCCCCGCGCCCGTGTACGCCAGGTCCGTATCCCAGAAGAGTGGCCCCAACAGGCCGAACAGAAGAATCACCAGGACGATGGCAACGCCCAGCAGGAACTTGAAGTTCAGCCACGGGGAGTCCCACGTATTCAGCCCCCAGCCGCGCGCCGGGGTGGTTGTTTCATCAGCGGCTTGCCGTCCGACAGTCAACGGTCTGTTCTGTTTCCTGTTCTAGCGCATGTTCCTCTTGTAGGTTATGCGCGGGTCGATGAAGGGGTAGAGTAGGTCGAGCAGGAAAACGCTCGTTGCGGTCACGAGGATGATCAGATTGGCGATCGCCTGTGTCACCGTATAGTCCTGCGAGATTATCGCCTGGTACAGCGTATAGCCGGTGCCCGGGTAGGCGAAGATAAACTCGACCAGGATCGAACCGCTGATCAGCCCGCCCAGGCCAAGCGCAAGCGCCGTCAGCGCCGGCAGGATCGCATTGCGCACCCCATAGCGGAAGAAAATGCGCGTCGGCGAAAGCCCCTTCACCTGCGCCAGCAGGAAGTAGTCCTCGTTGTTGACGCTGATCATCAGCCCCCGCATGCCCAGCGCCCAGCCGCCCATCGAGGTCAGCACGATCGACACCACCGGCAGAATCGCATGGGTGAGCACATTCTTGATGAATGGCAGATTCCATCCCGGGTCCACTCTGCGCGAATAGGCCCCCGTTGCCGGCAGCCAGTCCAGTTCAAATGCCACCAGATAGATCAGCATTATGCCGAACATGAAGTAGGGGATCGCAGTAAAGGTCAAGCTGCTGGGCAGGATCAGCTGCAACCAGCGCGGCGTGCGCCGCCAGCCCATCAGCGAACCGATCGTCACGCCAATCGAAAAGGAGAGCACGGTTGCCACGGTCAACAGACCCAGCGACCAGGGCAGCGCATCCCTGACCATGGTCCACGCTTCGGTTGGGAAGTGCGACAGCGAATATCCGAAATTGAGCCGGAACACGTTGCCCCAATAGCGGAAATACTGTACATGAATCGGGGCATCCAGCCCGAAACGGGCCTTCCAGCTCTCGATCAGCTTGTCCGCGTTCTCAATGTACCCCGCATCCAGCGACAGGCGGCCTACCATCTCGCTCACAGGGTCGCCCGGCGCCAGACGCGGGATCACGAAGATCAACGTAGATCCCAACCAGATGGTCAGGAGATACATCAGAAAACGTTGCAGAACGTACTCTTTCGTCAGACCGCGCATGTGCAAAGTCTCAGCGGTCAGTGGTGCTACCAACCACTGACCACTAACCACTGCATTTACTTACTCGTCGATTCAATCTCCGGCAGGATGCCCACGAAGCTGGGGCACCAGATCACCGGGCGCTGATAATAGTTGTCGATCGTCGGCCAGTTCGTCCAATAGGTGGTGTTGAAGGGCACCAGTTTCTTGGACTGGGCCGTCGGGATGGCCGGGATCTCGTCGTAGTAGATCTCCAGGGCGCGTGCCGTAAGCTCGAACAACAGTGGATCGTCCCAACCCAACTCGCTGATCTGGTCTACCAGTTCACTGAACTCCGCATTGTGCCAGCGGAAGCGGTTGGAGTGAGGCAGCTGGTGGCGTTCGCCCGCCGGGGGCACCTCATCCGCGCGCAGTGTGCGCAGCGTATTCCACGGCTCCACGATCGAGCCGCAGGTCTGCCAGCCGCTCTGTGTCTCGTAATTGCCCGTGTCCAGGTATTCGACCCAGGTGCCGCCAATCAGGTTTACCTTGACGGCATTGATGCCGAATCGTTGCAGCTGCTCAGCGAAAACATCGGCGACGCGTTCCAGCTCGCTGATGCCTTCGTAGACCTGGATTTCAAGGCTCAGTTCCTCGCCGTCCTTCTCCCAGTAGTCGCCCGACTTCTCATAGCCCTTTGCCAGAAGGATCTCCTCCGCCGCGGCCACGTTGGGCTGGGTGAACTTGGCGATCGTCTCAGCCGGTACCAGGTCGGCAAACTTCTGCATCGAAGGGTAGAGCGGGAACGGATACGGACCCATGATAGAGGTCCCCTCATAGGCGATATCGATGATCTGCTGCCTGTCCATCACATAGTTCAGGACCCAGCGCATATCCTTGTCGTTCCACGGCTCGATCGAGTTGTTGACTGTGAGGCTGCGCGCACATGGATCGGGCCAGACAAACGGCATTTCATCCTGGAACGCAATCCAGTTGGGATTCTGCGCCACCAGTGCCTGGAACGAGCCGAACGTGATATCGTGCAGGCCGTCATAGTCGTCCTCAATCGCTGTCGCCAGCCGGACCTCCTCGGTGCCGGTGTAGGACATAACCAGCTTCTTCGGCTCGGGCAGCTTTTTCACGCCGGTTTTGGCTGCCCACCAGTCGTCATGGCGGACCCAGATCGTCTCGTTCTCAGTGATTTTGGCCAGCTTGTAGGGGCCGGTACCCATCGGCAGACCCTTTTCCAGGTCGAAATTCTTGAAAGTGGCCGGGTCTTCGACATTTTCCCAAATGTGTTTGGGAACAAAATAGTCGACGCCGCAGATGTTATCGGAGAAACGTTCCAGCTTGAAACGCACATTCGACTTCTTGAGGTTGTAGATGACCGTCAGATCATCGACCTTCTCCACAGACTCGATCCATTCCTGGTATGCGAAATGCTGACCGAGGGCGTCGTTGTTCATCTGCAGCTCGGTCGAAAAGACGATATCGTCCGCCGTGAAAGGCGTGCCGTCATGCCAGGTGATTCCAGGGCGCAACTTCAGCGTCCACACGGAATGATCCTCGTTGGGCGTCAGCGACTCGGCCAGCCAGTTCTCGATTTCGCCGCTGCCATAGTTCAGCAACGTCAGCACATCCGAGAACTCCGTATAACCCCACCCGACGGCGCTGCCGCGCACGTAAGGATTCCAGTTGTCACTGCCTTGCAGTGGGCTGGTTCGGTCCAGGATCACCGTCTCCTCGCGCGAGGCATTGAGATAGTCTTCCGTCGTGCCCATCTCCTCCGTCTGGCTCTCGCTTTCTGCAGCCGGCGCCTCCGCGGCCGCCGGCGCTTCCGGAGCTCCGCACGCCGCCAACAAGATGGCAAACAACAGCAGGAGTACCGTCGATCGATTAAACAGTTTCATGCTACGCTCCTTGTCTGGACTGGGATATTAGGTTGGAGGAACCGACTTTGGAATCTGACAATCCGCCTTCAGAGAAGACAGGCAGTGATGTGCGAAGAGTGGACAGTCGTTACTTCTGGTCACCGCTGACTGGTTGCTGGGAACTGCTGTACAAGACTCCCCGATTTCGACAAGGATGTCTTGCAAAGTACAACTGTTGAATGAGAGGGCGCGTTGAGAAGTGGGAGGAGACAACCGGAGGAGAGGAGGAGGAAAGGGTCCTCACTCCCCGCTCCTCTCCCCTCGCTGCTCAAACTTATCCGGCCAGCGACAACTCCGTCTTCGGATCGAAGATGTGCGCATTGGCCATATTGATCGCCAGCTCGATCTCGTCGCCGGTCGAAACCCGCACACGGGGGTCGACACGCGAGATGAACTGCTTGTCGTCCGGTGTCAGGCAATAGAGGAAGATCTCATTGCCCATCAGCTCCGTTACATCGACCTGGGCCGTCATGTCGGACTCAAGAATCTGCGGCGGTGCAAACTCTTTCGAGTGGATGTCCTCGGGCCGGATGCCGAAGATCACCTCGTTGCCAATATGCTCTCGCCACTCCGTCACCTTCTCTTCCGGAACATCCAACCGGAAACCGCCCGCGTTGACCTCCATCTTGCCATCGCTTTCCACCAGCGTGGCGTCGAAGAAGTTCATGCTCGGGCTGCCGATGAAGCCGGCCACGAAGATATTCGCCGGGTGGTCGTACAGGTTCTGCGGCGAGTCGACCTGCTGCAGGACGCCGTCCTTCATCACAGCAATGCGGGAGGCCATCGTCATCGCCTCTACCTGGTCGTGCGTCACATAGATAAAGGTCGTCGCCAGGCGCTGGTGCAGCTTGGAAATCTCTGCACGCGTCTGCACGCGCAGCTTGGCGTCCAGGTTCGACAACGGCTCGTCAAAGAGGAACACTGCCGGCTCGCGCACGATCGCGCGGCCGACCGCCACGCGCTGGCGCTGACCACCCGAAAGCTGCTTCGGCTTGCGGTCAAGCAGATGCTCAATGCCCAGAATCCCGCCGGCCTCTTCCACACGCCTCTGAATCTCGTCCTTCGGCGTCTTGCGCAGCTTCAGACCGAACGCCATGTTGTCATAGACGCTCATGTGCGGGTAGAGAGCATAGCTCTGGAACACCATCGCGATGTCCCGGTCCTTCGGCGGCACGTCGTTGACGATGCGGTCGCCGATCAGAATCTGCCCCTCAGTGATCTCCTCCAGCCCGGCCAGAAGGCGCAGACTGGTCGTCTTGCCGCAGCCCGAGGGGCCGACAAAGACCAGAAACTCCTTGTCCTCGACGTGGATCGTCAGGTCGTTGACGGCCACGACGTCGCCGAAGCGCTTGTAAACGTGTTCGTAGGTTACACTTGCCATTTTGGTACTTTGCTCCTTTGGTGAAGATTGGGCCCGCCTGCGTCATCTGACGCCGGTGAGCCTGGTTCACTCTCTTCTCTGCGGCAGAACTGTTCGGTCGCGCAAGCGGGGGCGAGCAGAAACTCCATTCCGCCTGGCGGGACTCGTTGCCAAAACCGTCCACAAAGAGGAAAGCGTGACAATGGTTGTTGCGCTACCCTGCAGCGCGCGAAAAATAGCGGCGATGAAGATGCGGCACGGGATACGTTACGTCGAATGGCGGATAGGAGTTATCAGCGGCTTCCTCGCCGGGGCGGCGGTCAGCAACCGCAACTCGAAAGAATTACTACGGTGGACAGGCGCAGTATAGCACGCTCCAAAAGCCCAGGCAAATCGCCGTATTTGGCGGGTGCATCCCAAAACGGGTGCGAACTTTCGTAAAACTTTGCCCATTACTCGTCCGCTGTGGTACTTTCTGCTCTATGGTCACCAGACACCTGTCAAGACGGTCCCGGACATCCTCCACGATCTCGCCCCGCCTCGCCGGATGCTCTTTACCCCAAGCCCGCAACAAGGTATGGGGCATCGACGCCGCGTTCCACCTGGAAGCAGCCAGCGGCATCCAGACCGATGCCGGTCCCGATGCTGATGCCGCGGTTGACACCGCCCGCGAGGAGCCGTGGACCATCCTCGTCCATAACGATGACGTGACCCCCTACGACTTCGTCGTCGACACGCTCGGCCGCGTCTTCAGCCTGTCCTCCGAAATCGCAGAGACTGTCACCTGGGAAGCGCATTCGAAAGGAATGGCCCCGGTCTGTTCCCGTCCACGGCCCGAAGCCAAAAGGCTGGTCAGTGACGCCCATACCCTCGCCCGCTCCGCCGGCTATCCCTTAACGTTCTCAATGGAACCGAAACCGTGACAGTCCACGACCCGCTCGCCCCCCATTCACACGAGCCCAACCCCCTGCCGCCGTCCGCCGACGCCGATATGACCGTTCACCTGCCGGATGGTTCTACCCGCCGCATCGCCCCGGCCGCTCTGCGCAGCCTCGATTTCATCCCGGCAGACCGCCTCCCGGAAAGCCTGTCGCCCCCCCTCCAAGTTACCGTGCCGAACTGTTATATCGTCTCCACCGGCCACGGTACGTCAGGACCTTTCTCCTTCACCGGCCTCCGCCTGCTCGATCTTGTCGACCTGCTCTGGCCCGGCGAATGGACACAGGTGGAGGTGGTCAGCGGCGATGGCTTTGGCACGCGCGCGCAACGGACCGAGCTGGCCGCGCCCACGTCCCGCCCCATCCTTCTCGCTCATACACTCGACGGCCAACCCCTGACACGCGCCGGCGGGCTTGTTCGTCTCATCGTTCCCAGCGAGACCGACGACGCTCTGCGGCAGGTCAAATGGGTGGCGCACGTGCGCGTTATCTCGGGCGGCTGACAGGTCTCGCCCGTCCGTCCCAGAACACCTTCAGGAACTTCCACGATGCCCACGACCCTGGTTGGAATCGATGTTGGCGGAACATTTACCGACTTCGTCCTGTTGCAGGATGGCCGCCTTCAGGTGCACAAAGAGGCAACCACGCCCGAGGACCAGAGCCGCGCCATCCTGGCCGGCCTGACACACCTCGGCATCGTGTCCGCCGCAGAGGCTCCCGTTGACGCCGAGCTCGTGCACGGCACAACCATCGCCACCAACGCTCTGCTCGAACGCCGCGGCGCACGTACCGCTTTGCTGACCACCGCCGGCTTCGTTGATGTCATCGAAATCGGCCGCCAGAACCGGCCGCATCTCTACGCCCTCCACCAGCAGCGGCCGCACCCGCTCGTTGAGGCCGGTCTTCGTTTCGAGGCAACGGAGCGGCTCGACGTTCACGGCAATGTCCTCACCCCCCTGGACGAGGATGCCCTCGCCCTCACCGCCGCCGGGATCAATGCCGCCGCCCCCCAGAGTCTCGCTGTCTGCTTTCTTCACAGCTTCCGCAATCCCCAGCACGAACGCCGCGCCGCCCAGATCCTGCGCCGCGCCTGTCCCAACCTCGTCGTTTCGCTCAGCAGCGACATCCTGCCCGAATATCGCGAGTATGAGCGCACCGCCACCACCGTCATCAACGCCTACCTGCTCCCGCTCGTAGGCAGCTACCTTGAACATCTTACCGACGCCCTGGCCGAAGCCGCTGGCGAGCGCCCCCAAAACACGGATCAGCAGCGGGCCAGCCTTCCCATCCGCGTCATGCAGTCCAACGGCGGCGCCATCGGCGCATCCCAGGCCGCCCGCGAACCGGCCCGCCTCGTGCTCAGCGGACCCGCAGGCGGCGTCGTCGGCGCATTTCGATTGGCGCAGCTTGCCGGCGTCGAGGACTTGCCGCCGGCCGCCGGTCAGAATTCGTCACTGAAAACAGGTCGAGAATCGGGCCGGCAAGACCCGCGCATCATCACCTTCGACATGGGCGGCACCAGCACCGATGTCGCTCTCTGCCCCGGCCGCGTCCCCCGCACCACCGAAAGCGAAGTAGCCGGTCTGCCCCTGCGCCTGCCCGTCATCGACATTCACACCGTCGGCGCCGGCGGCGGCAGCCTGGCTCGCGTCGACGCCGGCGGCGGCCTGCGCGTCGGACCTGAGAGCGCCGGCGCAGTGCCGGGTCCCGTCTGCTACGCACGCGGCGGCCAGCAGCCAACTGTAACCGACGCCAATCTCGTACTCGGACGCCTTGATGCCGGACAGTTTCTCGGCGGCAGCGGCGCCATGGAACTCGATGTCGACGCGGCCGAGGCAGCCCTGGCCGCCCTGGGCGCCCGGCTGCGCGGACTCTCTGTCCACGAAGCGGCTCTCGGCGTTATCCAGGTCGCCAATGCCCGCATGGAACGGGCCTTGCGCCGCGTCTCAGTCGAACGCGGCTTCGACCCGCGTACCTTCACCCTCGTGCCCTTCGGCGGCGCCGGCCCGCTTCACGCCTGTGACCTGGCCGACGCCCTCGGCATTCCCCGCATCCTCCTGCCCCCCAGCCCCGGTGTTCTCAGTGCCCTGGGCCTGTTGATCGCCGACGTCGTCCATGAATCCTCCCAGGCCCTTCTGATCGAGGCGGGCAGCCTGGCGCACGAACCTGCGCCTCTGCAGGAAATATCCACGGCTCTGGAAGAGCGGGTGAAAGCCGTGCTGGCCGCAGAAGGGGTCGACGCGCCCGCACTGGAAGCCTCAATGGACCTGCGCTATCGCGGGCAGAGCTACGAGCTCTCCGTCCCCCTGGACCTGCCCGCGCCGGCCTCGTCGCAGGCGTCGGCAGCCGTGCAGCGTTCGATCGAAGCCTTTCACGACGCCCACGATGCCCGTTACGGCTACGCCATGCGCACTGAAACTGTCGAATCCGTCGCCGTCCGTCTGCGCGGCACCGGGTCCGGCGCCGCGCTGAGCCTGCCGCAGGAACCCCTCGGTCCCCCCGACCCTGATGCAGCCCGCGTGGCCGCCAAGCCGGTCTGGTTTGGCCCCAACGGCTCCTCTCACACCGTCTGTTATGACCGCCTTCGCCTGCGGCCCGGCAACCGCCTCGACGGCCCCGCGACTATCTTCCAGTTCGACACCACCACCGTTGTCGCGCCCGGCTGGTCGGCCAGCGTCGACGAACGTCACAATCTCTTGCTGGCGCGCGCCGGCAGTTGAAGCTGGTCTTGCGGCCCGCCTGTGTTATGATAACGTCTGACTTCCAGTGGGCTCTGCCAGGCAACCACAATCTGGACACCAAAATACGAGAAATGCTTCCTTTCGGAGTTGTACGATGGTGACACTTTCTTCCCAGCAACGTCTTCTGCTCTTTCTGCTGCCGCTGATTGTGGCCGCTCTTCTGCTCTGGGTCCCGGTCCGCGACGCGCTCGAAGTCGGCCGGCCCGACGCCGAAATCTACGCAGCCGACGTGCCGGAGGGCCATCACTGGGTCGCATTCACCGTCCCCGAGGATGACATTCACGCCACCGACGGGGCGATGCTCTCCCTTGTCCTCGAATTCGAAACCCTGGAAGGTCAAGTCGATTCCTCCAGCCGCACAGTCCTCTTCGACCTTGAAGAAAATGAAGAAGTGCTTGAGATGAAAGTCCTTTGGCCCGATGGCCGCACACAGAACTTCACCAACGTGGCAATCGACGAACGCCACGAACTGGTCTACCCCAAGTCGATCAACGATGCCCTCGCCGCGCAATGGGCTCTCCGCGGCGCCTTCTTCCGCTTTTGGGTCTGGACTGCCGTCGCCGCCCTCCTCGTCCTTTTCGGCCTGCGAGTCCTCTCTTGGGCCCAATCCCAGGAATCCCACGCCTGAAATCCGCATGCCGGCGACTCGACTGACAACTGACCACCACAGTCCATGGCTCCCGATCCCATCACCCTCGAACTATACCGCCATCGCTATAGCGGCATTGCCGAGGAGATGGGCATCACCCTGCAGCGCACAAGCTATTCACCCAACATAAAAGAACGCCTCGACTTCTCCTGCGCGCTCTTTGACGGCTCCGGGCGCCTCGTCGCCCAGGCCGCACACATCCCCGCCCACCTCGGCGCCATGCCTGACAGCGTCGCCGCAGCCCTCGCCGTATTCGACCGCTGGCGGCCGGGCGATGTCGTCATTCTCAACGATCCCTATTTCGGCGGCTCCCACCTGCCCGACATCACCCTCGTTTCGCCCGTATTTCTGGACGAAACCCATCACGAACACTCAAGAGAAGGCGACGCCAGCGCAGCGGAGAGAGCAGTCTCACACTCCTCGCCGTCCGCCCCCCACTTTTTCGCCGCCAGCCGCGCCCATCACGCCGACGTCGGCGGCATGTCGCCCGGCTCCCTGCCTCTCTCCACAGAGCTGTACCAGGAGGGCATCATCATCCCGCCTTTGAAGCTCTACGAAGGCGGCGAGCTGGTCGAATCCCTGCTCGAACTGATCCTGCGCAACGTGCGTACGCCCGACGAGCGCCGCGGCGACCTCGCCGCCCAACGGGCCGCCCACGCCGTCGGCGACCGCCGCCTCCACGAGCTGGCCGCCCGCCACGGCAGCGCCGAACTGCTGGCCTATGCCGGCCATCTGCGGCAATACAGCGAACGCCTCACCCGCGCAGCCATTCGCAACTGGCCCGACGGCAGCTACACCTTCGAAGATCCTATCGAATCGGTCGTCGAGGGCCAGACAACCCACGCGCCCATCCGCGTAACCGCCGCGATCAGCGGCGAGACTGTGACCCTTGACTTCGGCGGCACCTGCCCCAGCATCTACGGCTCCCTCAACGCCCCTCTCAGCGTGACCAGGTCGGCCTGCTACTACGTCGTCCGCTGCCTCGTCGGCGAGGACGTGCCTGTGAACGCCGGCTGCTTTGCGCCCGTCCAGGTCGACGCGCCGGCCGGCTGCCTCGTCAACGCCCGCCCGCCCGCTGCCGTCGCCGGCGGGAACGTCGAGACCTCTCAGCGCATCACCGACGCTGTGTTCGGCGCGCTCGCGCAGGCTTTGCCCGACCGCATCGCCGCGGCCGGCCAGGGCACCATGAACAACTGTACAATGGGGGGTGAAAACGCCGACGGCTCGCCCTGGACCTACTACGAGACACTCGGCGGAGGCATGGGCGCCCACCCGCAGGGCGACGGTTTCAGCGGCGCCCACGTCCACATGAGCAATACCCTCAACACGCCCGTCGAAGCCCTCGAAATGGCCTACCCCCTTCGCCTGACCCGTTACCACTTGCGCCGCGGCAGTGGCGGCGCCGGAACGCATCAAGGCGGCGACGGCATCGTGCGCGAATACGAAATTCTGCGGCCGACGACCGCCACAATCCTCAGCGAACGTCGTGCCATCGCCCCCTGGGGCCTCGCCGGCGGCGACCCGGCCGCGCCGGGCCGCAATCTCCTCATCGATACCGACGGCTCAGAAGAAGAGCTCTCCTCCAAAGTCACCCGCCGTATGCGGCCCGGCCAGCGCCTGCGCATCGAGACCCCAGGCGGCGGCGGCTGGGGAAGCAATAGTTAAGATAGAAAACACTGGGAGATGGAACCATGACGCAAACCGACCTGGATCCAAACCTGCCTGGCCGCGGACTGGACTATAACCGGATGCCGGGCCACTGGCTGTTGGCGCAGTTGGGGAAGCGTGTTCTACGGCCCGGCGGCTTGGAGCTGACCCGGCAAATGCTGGAAGCGCTTGACATCCAGTCTACCGACCATGTGATCGAATTTGCCCCAGGACTGGGCGTGACCGCTCGGGAGACGTTGGAGCGCAACCCGCTCTCCTATACCGGCGTCGAAAGGGACGAAGCCGCAGCACAGCAGGTGAATAACTATCTGGACGGACCCGGACGCAACTGTCTGGTGGGTCGCGCGGAGGATACGGGCTTGCCGGAAGCCTCCGCAACCGTGGTTTACGGTGAGGCGATGCTGTCGATGCAGACCCCCGCCCACAAGGAGTCGATAGTGAAGGAGGCCGCGCGACTGCTCCAATCCGGCGGGCGCTACGGGATCCACGAACTGAGTCTGGAGCCGGACGATCTGGACGATGAAAAAAAGGCCGAGATCAACAAGACACTCTCAGATGCCATCCATGTCGGGGCCAGGCCGCTGACCCCCACTGAGTGGAAAGATCTGCTGGAACAAAACGGATTCCAGGTAGCGACCCAGGAGTCCGCCCCCCATGCATCTATTGGAGCCGGCCCGCTTCATCAAGGATGAAGGGTTGCCGCGCACACTGCGCTTTCTCTTCAAAGTGGCAACGACCCCCGCGGCCCGGCGCCGCATCCTCAAAATGCGTTCAGTCTTTCGCCAATATGCCTCAAACCTGGGCGCAATCACACTGGTTGCCATAAAGAAGTGAAGGAGCCCGCGCACACTTGTCCTCACAAGCCTGGCGCCCTCAGCACCATCCACTGCCCCCTAGCCCCTGCAGTTCACCGCTCCAACCGCCACGCCACCGCCAGACTCGCCAAACTGATCGCCGCAACCATTCCAAAAACCCACTGGTAGGCCTCCAACGGCCCCGGCGCAATCAGGAGTGCCTGCTGCAGCCCCACGCCTGCGATCGTCGCGCCGACCACACCGCCGCCAAATCGCGCCGTGCTGTACAGCCCGGCCGCCGACCCGCTCTCTTCCATCGGGATCTCCTCCATCGCCGCACGGTGAAGCGCAGCCATCGCCAACCCGCCCGCCAGAGACTGCGTCAGCATCAACGCCGCCGCCCCCAGCAGCGGCAGCGGGAACAGTGCCAGGCCGGCCAGCGCACAGATCATCACTGCAAAGCTCCCTCCCACAAGCCAGCGGCCGTGCATCCGGTCCGCCAGCTGACCTCCCACTTGGGTCGTTGCAAAAATCGCGCCGGAGAAGATCGTCGTGAATATGCCCAGTCCAATCGCATCCAACCCGTATACATCGGTCAGAAACAGAACGTTCAGAAAGTTGGCCGTGTGCATTATCACCATGCGGAAGCCGGCCGCCAGCGAAGCGACCCCGAAATTTTTGCGCCGGTAAAGTGAGAAATTGACAAGCGGCCGGGGCGTCCGGCCCTCCCGTCGCCAGAATAGCAGCCCGAAACCGGCCGCCGCCGCCAGCAGCCGCCAGTCCCGCAGCGGCTCGACTCCCGTTACCGTGCGGCTCGAGAGGTAAAAGATGGCGAATACGAGCGCGCCCCCCAGCAAGGCCGCGCCCAGCCAGTCAAACGCCTGCAACCCCTCCCCGCGAATCGGGCTCTGCGACGGCACACGCAGGTACGCCGCCCACAGGGCTATCAGCGCTACCAGCAGACTAGGTACGAAAACGTAGTTCCAGCCGAGATTATCGACCGCGAACCCGCCCAACAGCGGTCCCAGCGTCGACGCGCCCGGCGCCACCGAGCTCCACGTCCCCATCGCCCTGCCCCGCTGCCCCGCCGGAAATCGCTCCGCAATAATGGCGATGCAAAGGGGGTAATAACCAGCCGTGCCCATCCCCTGCAGAACGCGGCCGATAAGGAGTTGCGTCAAGTTTCCCGCCAGCAGACAGATGACGGAGCCGGCGAAGAAGAAGACGATTCCGCTCTGGAAAAGACGCGCCTTGCCTAGGCTGTCACCCAGCTTCCCGTACAGCGGCATGAATATAACGAACGGCAGACTGTAAGCCGCCAGCAGCCAGGCCGTCATGTCCGCCTCCACCGCGAACGCATCCCGAACCGTCGGCAGGGCCACACCGAACATCGACATATTCATCGTCGCCATGCCGACCGGTATCATCAGGGCGATCAGCAGACCCCAATGCGACCGCGTCGCGGCGGCTGGTATGGGTTCACTCGATTTCATGGAGGGGCTTTCCGTAGCGGGCACAATCTGTCTATCTTACACTGAAGTCGCCTCCGCAATGAAATCGTTTCAGAGAATCTCCGCCGCCGAAGACGGTCATTCTTCCCTGACCTGGGCTCAGGATCACCCGAAACTCCCGCCGTTTTGGACCGAATCCAACTACCCTCTCTGATAGGCATTTCCTCCGTTTTCGGGTATGATCACGGCGGGACTGTGGCCTCCCCCAGACGCTGCAATGATACAGTTCCCAACCAGAGGCAGAACTGTCCCCTGGCTTGTGCAGATGTCGGCCCCGTCAAGCGCGTCCCGCGAGACCAATGCAATGATATCTCTCTATCTGAACGCGCTCTGCGCGCAGCAAATAGCCTAGAATCCACCCCACCAGGAGACACCTGATGACAGAACGCTCCTTTTCCCCGGTCGAAGTGCCGCAGCATGTTCTGGACCGGTTCAAGAAACTGCCGGTTGCCACCGTGTGGAATTCCGTCCATCGCTATGCCGGCGTCCCCCTTCCCTATATGAATGACGTGCGCCTCTGCACGCCCGGCCAGCAACTCGCCGCCCGCGCCCGCACACTGCGCTATCTGCCACCCCGCCCCGACCTGCAGGCCGAAGTACAGATCGGCGAAAATTCACCCGAGTACAAGGCCATGGGCCGCTGCGGTCCCGGTGACGTCCTCGTCTGCGACGTCATGGGCGACGCCCGCCCCTGCATCTTCGGCGATGTCAAAGCGCTCCAGCTCAAGATGACCAACGCCGACGGCGTCGTAACCGACGGCGGCATCCGCGACCTCGATATCATGGTGCAGGAGGAGTACGGACTCATCATCTACGCCCGTGACCGCACGCCCCTCGGCGGCGTCCCCTACGCCATCCCCGCCCAGGAAAACGTCGACGTCCAGTGCGGCGGCGCCCTCGTCCGGCCCGGAGACGTCCTCGTCGGCGATGCCGACGGCGTCGTCGTCGTGCCCTCCTGGTTTGCCGAAGAGTGCGTCGAGCTGACTGAAGTGCACGAGGAAGCCGAGGAGATGATAAAGCAACGCATCCTTGCTGAAGGCGTTGTGCCAGGCAAATACTATCCGCCGGGGCCGGAAACCTACGAGCAGGTGCGGGCCGCCCGCAAACAGAAGTAAGAATAACCCCATCTACACCTGCCCCGGGCAGCCCGTCGGCTTGTGCCCGGCAATTCTATCCGCTCCAGCGTTCCTGGTAGACGTATCGACCGATTTCACGTATCATTTTGGAAATGCACAGACCGTGTTCTTAGCCATTCACCACTCGCTGGTCTCAGGAGTCTCCCGATGACCGAACGCTCCTTTACACCGGTCGAAGTACCGCAGCAAATTCTGGACCGCTTCAAAAAACTCCCGGTAGCCACCGTATGGCACATTGTCCATACCTACGCAAACGTGCCCCTTCCCTTCATGGATAATGTGCGCCCATACACACCGGGCCAGCGTCTGGCCGCCCGTGCCCGCACCATGCGCTACCTGCCGCCCCGCCCTGACCTGGCCGCACAGACGCCCGGCGGCGAGGACGCTATCGACTACAGGGCCATGTCCCGCTGCGGCCCCGGCGACGTGCTCGTCGTCGATATCTATGGCAATGCCAGCCCCGCCGTATTCGGCGACGTCAAAGCCCTCCAGCTCAGAATGAACAACGCCGACGGCGTCGTCACCGACGGCGGCATCCGCGACCTCGACATCATGCTCCAGGAAAAGTACGGCCTCATTATCTACGCCCGCGACCGCACCCCCTACGGCGGCGGGCCCTGGGCCTTCCCGGCTGAGGAAAATGTGAATATCCAGTGCGGCGGCGCGCTCGTGTGCCCCGGCGACGTGCTCGTAGGGGACGACGACGGCGTGGTCGTCGTGCCGTCCTGGTTCGCCGAGGAGTGCGTCGAGTTGACCGAGGTCTATGAGACCGCCGAGGGACTGGCAAAGGAACGGATCCTGGCCGATAAGGTCGTGCCCGGCAGGCACTATCCGCCAAGTTCGGAAATACTGGAGCAGGCCCGTGCCCTGCTCAGGCAGGCCGGGAAGTAGCGACTTGACAGGCTGTCCGGGCGGCGAAGTGCCGATTTGACCTGCCCCTCTGACAATAGTGGGTGAAAAATCCCCCTGCTCCGTAGCGGCTGCGGGAGCAGCAAACATTTAGGAGCCGAAACATGGCCACAGCGGTGAAAGAGCGAACCGGCAGCGCCGGCGTCCCGCCTGCAAATGGCGCCGAACCAGCGCAGGCGCAGAGTCCCGCCCAGGAGACCGCCGCCCGGCAGCGGATCATCGACTGCGACGTGCATCACAATCCGCCCGGCATCGAGGCCCTATTCCCCTACCTGCCGCGCCAGTACGTCGAACAGATCAAAGACTTCGGCCCCATGACCCCGCACGTGGGCTACACAAACATGCCCGGCGGCCATGCCCGCCCCGACCTCTGGGAAGGCACCGAGGACGAGCCCGACCCCTCAACTCTCCCCGAAGTCTGTAGCAAGAAACATCTGGACCGCTACGGCATCGACGTCGCCGTCCTCACCGGCGGCGGCGGACCCTACAACATTGCCGTCCATCCCACCGTCGACTACGCGACCGCCTACTGCCGCGCCTACAACGACTTTACGCTTGAAGAATGGGTCGCCAAAGACGACCGCATGAAGGCTTCGATCCACATCGCCCCCGCCGACCCCATCCAGGCCGCCGCCGAGATCGACCGCCTCGGCGACCATCCCGGCGTCGCCCAGGTCCTGATGCCCGCCGGCAGCCTGCACCCGTTCGGCAACCGCATCTATCACCCAATCTACGAAGCCTGCGAGCGCAACGGCCTGCCCATGTGCACCCATTTCGGCGGCGAGGGCGCCGGCTTCTCCGCGCCCCCCACCGCGGCCGGCTTCCCCACCTACTATCTCGAAATGCGCATGGCCCGCCCCCAGATCGCCATGGCCCACACCGCCAGCCTCATCTGCGAAGGCGTCTTCGAAAAGTTCCCCAACTTCAAGTTCCTCTTCATCGAGCACGACACCTTCTGGGTCCCTGGTCTCATGTGGCACATGGATGCTGACTGGAAGAGCCTGCGCGACTACACGCCCTGGGTCAAACGCCTGCCCAGCGAATACCTGCGTGAACACATCCGCTTCGGCACCCAGCCCTTCCCCAACGCGCCCGACCGTCACGCCCTCGAAACCTTCCTCGACTGGCTCCACGCCGACGAGATACTTGTCTTCGCCAGCGACTATCCGCACTGGGACTGGGAAGAACCCAGCGGCCTCATGCGCTCGCTCGACAAAGAGCTGCGCCCCCGCGTCATGTACGACACCGCCGCCGAGCTCTACGGCCTCAACTGATGCCCGCGCACGTAATCGCAACCGCCGGCGAAATCCCCCCCGGCGGCCGCAAAATCGTAACCGTCAACGGCCGCGAGATCGGCGTCTTCAACCTCGACGGCGCCTACTACGCCCTCCGCAACATCTGCCCCCACA
>VXMH01000021.1 GCA_009841235.1 Caldilineaceae bacterium SB0661_bin_32
GCGGTCAGCGGGGCAAACGGATTCGAAGACTCGGCAATTATCTGGGGGGACCGGACGGCGGTGGGCGTTGGGGGCGGGGTCTGCCAGGTGAGTACGACAGTTTTTCGGGCGGCGCTGGAAGGCGGGTTTCCTTTTCTCGAGCGCCACAACCACGGCTACGTCGTGAGCTGGTACGGCGACCCAGGATTTGACGCGACGATATACACGCCTTATGTTGACCTCAGATTCCTCAACGATACCGACGCGCATCTATTGATCCAGCCGGTAGTGAACAGTGCGGAGGGCGTTCTCTCCTTCCGCTTTTACGGCACCAAGCCGGACCGAGTGGTGGAAATCGGCGAGGCGGTATACGAGGATGTTAAACAGCCCGGCGCCCCGATCTACCAGGAAGACGCCAGCCTGGAGGCCGGGCAGATCAAGCAGGTTGAGTGGGCCAAAGAGGGCCTGACCGCGACCGTCATCCGCAAGGTGACAGAGAATGGGGTGACGCGGGAGGACCCGATCAGATCGGTCTACCGGCCCTGGAACGCCATGTTCCTGTACGGCCCGGGAACGGTCATTCCCGGCGTAACCGACGTGGAGGAGCCCACCCCTGCTCCGACAACGGAGGAAAGCGCCGGCGGCGACAGCTGACGGGACCGGCCCTGGCAAAGGCCAGTTTTTCCTCTGGAATGTTTTCTCCGTTTCTCCGATTGCCTTCCACCGCAAATGCTTCTGGCCGTCGATATCGGTAACAGCAGCGTCGTCATGGGCGCTTATGGCGACAGTGATGACGACAATGATGAGGACCCCCTGGCCACGCGGCGGCTGCCGGCGGACCGGCGCGGCCGACCGGAGGCGCTCAGGCAGTCTCTCCTTGCGTTTTGGCAGGAGAGCGGGTTCGGCGCGCAGGACTTTGAAGACGCTGCCCTGTGCAGCGTGGTCGCGCCGTTAACCGAGCTGTGGAAGGGCATGCTGGCGGATGTTCTCGAGCGCGAGCCGCTGGTGCTTCACCAAGGCATGGACGTGGGGGTGATCCTGGAGGTGAGGAACCCGGACCAGGTGGGGATGGACCGGCTTGTGGACGCCGCGGCCGTTCGGGCGCGTACGACAGGCGCGGCGGTTGCCGTTGATTTCGGCACGGCGACGACGTTCAATGTTGTCGACGCGGGCGGGCGCTTTCGGGGCGGGGCGATCGCTCCGGGCCTTGCGACGGCGGCGGAGTCGCTGATGGAGAGAGCCCCTGTTTTGCTCGATCTGGCGAGGGAGAGCGGTGATCAGCTCCCGGCCTCCACCGGCGTCGCGTTAGTTCCTCCTTCCTCGGCGATCGGCCGCGATACGGACGAGGCGCTGCGGTCGGGGGTCGTTCTTGGCTATACAGGACTGGTTGAGGGTCTCCTGGCACGCATCCGTGACGAGCTGGATACGCCGCTTACGGTCATCTCCACCGGGGGACTTGGCAACATCGTCACCCCGCTGACAAGCGCCATCGACCAGTACGATCCCTGGCTGACGCTGGCAGGAATACGCACCGTGTACCGGCTCAACGCCAGCAGGGCCTGAAGTCCGTTACAGCTGTGCGGCAGTCAGCCCTCGCGCAGATTCCCAAGCAGATGACGATAGCAGTGGAGGGTTGCGGCAGCGGTCGCTTGCCAGCTGTAGAGGCCAGCCCGCGCCAGTCCCTGCTCGGCTCGTTGGGCGCGCTGAGGACCGTCTTCGACGAGCTCGACGATTGCGTCCCTGATTTCGGCGACGGAATGGGGATCGAACGTGAGGGCGGCCCCGGCTGCGACCTCGATCAGGCTGGGCGTGTTTGAGCAGGCTACCGGCGTGCCGCAGGCCATCGCCTCAAGAACGGGAAGTCCGAACCCTTCGTACAGGCTTGGAAAAACGAACAGCGCGGCTGCGCTGTAGAGGGCGGGCAGATCGCGTTCGTTTACAGGGCCGAGAAAGCGGACGGCGTCGCCTAGTTGGTGATACGCGGCGCGTTGCTTGGGCTGCGGGTAGCGGTCGTCCCAGGCGCCGGCGATGACGAGCGGGGGCGCGGGCGGTGAGGCGATCCGGGCGAAGGCGTCGATGAGGGCCGGGAGATTCTTATGGGGCTTGTTGATGCCGAGATAGAGGAGAAATCGTTCGGGCAGGCCGTACTTGTCGCGCACGCGGCCGACCTCAGCGGCGGGCTGAGGCTTGTAATGGGCGCCGGCGGCAAGAGGTGTGACGGTGATCCTGGAGGCAGGAACGCGAAAGCAGCTGCGCAGATCGTTGCGGGCGGCTTCGGAGATGGCGAGGACATGGTCTGAGGCGCGCAGGGCGAGGGTCGCGGCCAGCCGGAAGAAGAGTCGCGCCCGGGCCGGAACGGCGCCCGGGAATCTGAGCGGAATGGCGTCGTAGAAGGTGAGGAGGGTGGGCAGACCGGGTCGGTATGGCATGACGTAGTAGGGGCTGTGGTAGAGAGCCTGTCCGTCAGCCCGGAGCCGTCTGAGGAGGCGGGGGATGCGCCACTGCCGGCGAATGTCGAAAGGCGTCGCGGGCGCTGAAGTTTCCACAGGCTGGGCTGCTGCCGGGCCGTCGAGCAAGGTGAGCTCTTCTCCGGCGGCAAGAAGGGGAATCAATGCCGATGAGAGATTGGTGACGTAGCGGCCGATGCCGGGGAAGTGGGGCACTGCGGTGCGGGCATCGAGAATGTAGCGGCTCATTGGAAGGCGAGGAGGGAGTGGTCAGAAGCGGGGGAAGAGAGAAAGAGATTCACGGGCGGTCCTCATCCCTCGCCCAGGGCTTCCTGATAGAAGGCGATGGTTGAGCTTATCATGGATTGAAATGAGAACTCCTCCCGCACCCGTCTGCGGCCTTCGGCTCCCATTTTTGCGCGCAGCGCCGGGCTCACGAGCAGCCTGTTCGTTGCAGCGGCCAGCGCCTGCGGGTCGTTGGGAGCGACAACCAGGCCGGTCACTCCGTTGCGGTTGACGTAGGATGTGCCGGTTCCCAGCTCCGTGCAGACGACAGGCATGCCGCAGGCCATCGCTTCGAGCTGCACGATTCCCAGGGCCTCGGCGCGATTTATGGACGGCAGCACGAACAGGTCGGCGGCGTAACGCGCGGCCAGGCACTCCCTCTCCGAAGCATCGCCCAGGAAGAAGACTTTGTCGGCCAGGTTTTCGGCCTGCGCCAGGCTCTGCCAAGCCTGCTGCATTGGACCGGTCCCGATTATGAGGAGCCTGGCCCGGATGCGGTGCATGGCCCGGATGAGCACGTCGACTCCTTTGTAGTGGCGCAGGCGGCCGATGAAGAGCAGGAGAGGGAGGTCAGCGTATTGGCCCCGCAGGCGCCGTGCATCGTCGCGAACCTGCTCAGTCTCCGCAAAGCGTTCCGTCTCGATTCCGAAGTGGAGCACGCGGCAGCTCTTCCGTATGTCCCGCAGGAAGGGGGAAGACTCGATGTAGGCGGGACTGGAAACGGCGACCAGCGCAGCGCGGCGCAGGAGTTTTCTCTGTAGGGGCGCGTAGAGCTTTCCTGTGCGCCTCTGGCGGACGATGTCGCTGTGGTAGGTGATCACCGCGGGTCTGCCCCGTCCCAGCAGGAGTTGGGCAAGTTCGGCGGGCGGGTAGGGCGTGTGGAGGTGAACGAGGTCGACGGTCGCCATCTGGCGGCGCAGCTCGGTGAAGAAGGGCAGGCTGATGGGCGTGGACAGGAGGTGGGCCTGGCGTCCCGTTTTGGCTACGGGAACGCCGTCGATGGCTTGGCGAATGGTGGCCGGCCCGGTATTGGTGACGAGGACGCGGGCGTCGATGCCCTCTTCTCGCAGCCCGCGGGCCAGCAGGCGGATGTGGTTTTCGATCCCGCCGAGGACCGGGTAGTAGTCCTTGTAGAGCAGCAGTACTTTCATGCGGCATTAAGCCAGTACATCATTAGCAACGGGCGGCATATTCTCTAAGCGGTCCCGACCAACTCCTGATAGTGCGCTTCGAGTTCGTTCACCGTGCGCTCGATTCGAAAAAGGTTTTCAACACGGCGACGGCCCGCGCGGCCCATGCGCTGGGCGTGCGCCGGATCTTGCAGGAGCCGGGCGACAGCCCCGGCAAGGGCGGCCGTGTCGCCAGGCGGCACGAGAAGCCCGGTCTCGCCATGGGCGACGATTTCAGGGAGGGGGCCGTGATCAAAAGCTACGACCGGCTTGCCCATGGCCATGGCCTCCACATTGACCAGTCCAAAGCCTTCGGGCACGCCGGGATTCACGAAGATGTCCATTGCCTCCAGCGCCGGTCGGACATCGTCCAGCTGGCCGGTCCAGTGCACTTGTTCGTCCAGGCCGAGTTGGGAGGACAGGGCCATAAGGTGCGCTTCGTAGTCGTCCCCCACGTTGAACTGGTCTCCACCCACTACCAGGAAACGACAGCGGGGCGCGGTTGCACGGAGCTGGCCCGCCATTTGCAGAAAGATGTGCTGTCCTTTCAAGGGGCGCGCCCTGCCAACCATGCCAACGATTTGCGCTTGGGGAGGAAAACCGGCGGCCTTCCGGAGGGAAGCTGTGTTGCCGGCCGCTGTATGGGCCTCATCGAAGTAGGAGAGGTCGATGCCGTTGTGAAGAACGGAAAGATTTGCGCTGCAAGGCAAGACCCCGGCGACAGCATGTGAAATGGCAAAAACTCTGGTGGCCATGCGGCAGAAGATGAACTTGCCCAGGCGATCGGGCCATTTTGAGGCGGGTTCGGCCTCCGAAAGCCAGTAGTCGCGCATGTGCCAGACGAACGGCAGTGCGGCGAGCCGGGCAGCCAGCGCGGCGTAGGCGGTGGCGCGCACCGTGTTGCTATGGACAAGCACGGCGCCGATTTCGCGGGCAGTTTTCGAAATGCGGACGGCCTGCTGCCAGAGATCGAGCAGGCTGCGAGAGGAGCCGCGCAGCCGCGGCAGCACCTGGACGTGCACTGGAATTCCTGCTGCTTCCGCTTCTTCCGCCAGCGTCCCGGGCGGCGCAATCAGATGGGGCTGCCATCGATCACGGTCCAGGAAGGTCGTGAGAAGAAGCAGGCTTCGTTCGGCTCCGCCGAGGGCATCAGCGTGGTCAACGAAGAGAATGGGTCGGTGTGTCATAGCGCGCGATCGATTATGGAGAGGAACTGGCGGCCGACTCGATCCCAGTTCATTTCAGTTTCGACCCAGCGGCGGCCGGCGCGGCCCATTTGTTGTCTCATTTCTGGGTCATTGAGCAAACTTTGCAGAGCTTGTTCGAGAGCCACAGGGTCGTCGGGAGGAACGAGGAGGCCGGTCTCGTTTTCAAGTACGGCTTCGGCGGCGCCGCCGCTGCGGGCCGCGACTACGGGCAGGCCGCTGGCGCTGGCTTCGAGGTATACGATGCCGAAGCCTTCGGGCCCTGTTTCGCTATCAACCCTGGTTGGCAAGACAAATATTGACGCCTGCCGATAGAGTTCTGGCAAATGCGGAATGCCCCCGGAAGACTTAGTGTGAGACAGATTTCCCAAGAAACTGACCGCGTGATCAACTTTCAAGGTCCGGGCCAGGCGGCCCAATGCAGCGCGCTGAGGGCCCTCGCCAGCGATCCAGTATTGTAACCGGGGGAAAGATTCAAGAAGGGATGGAAGCGCTTTCAGAACGATGTCGAGTCCCTTACGCGGCACCAGGCGACACACCGACAAAATGACCGGCGGCCCAGTGGTGGGTATTTTGGAAGGTGAGAAGACGTGGGGATCTGTCGCAGGATGGACGATCTCAAGGTTCGCAAGGCCTAGTGCATTCAGTCTCAGTGAGATGTTTCTGGATCCGACAACCAGCGGTCGGGCACAGGCTAGAAGACGGTTGAAGATCGGAGCATGCCAGCGATGCTGCGCGACTTCATAGTCACTACCGTGAGCGAGGCCGATGAAGCGTCTCCTGGAAAGAAATGCCGCGGGCAAAAGCATCCTGGGATGCGCATGGCCCACAATGGTGACATGGGGGCGCAGCGTTGCCAGTACCCTGGCGTAGTGCCACGGCATCGATGATGGCAAGGAGACAAGTGAAAAAGGCTCTTCTTGAAAAAGAGAGGCGTTACGTTGTGGGACAGCCACGGTTAAGTGGTAGTGTCGGCCGACGCGCCGGCTCAGTTCAAGGAGATAGTTTTGCACGCCGCCGGTACTCGGCGGAAAGTCCATAGTGAGCAGGGCGATGTTCACGAGGCATTAAGGCTTTCGCTTGCGCATACCGGCCAAATGGTCGCGCTACGGGTCCATAAGACTAAAGGGTGGTCCGATTCAGATGCTCTTGAATAATGGA
The DNA here is from genome assembly GCA_009841235.1 of Caldilineaceae bacterium SB0661_bin_32. GTDB lineage: Bacteria > Chloroflexota > Anaerolineae > Caldilineales > Caldilineaceae > Bin5. The sequence continues at coordinate 6,247 of VXMH01000021.1, forward strand.
TTGCTTCATGAGTGTCCGTCCTAGCACCCGAATTAGAAGCCAGGGAAGATACCATCGCCGTTTCCCGACCATCGTTCTGCCCCTCCATAGGCTGGGCAGTTCGCTCCATTATGCGCATTAGCTTGCAAGCCAGCTTTTGTGCCCAAGCTCGTATTTCACAAACTGTATTGCTACGCAGAAACAGCTACCAAATTCAGAAGACCTGCAATTTGAATTTTCGAATATCCTCGTGCTTCGGCGAATAGTAGGCTTGGAAGAATCCGAAATCAGTACGTTCGTTCTCTAGGCATTTCCTCTGAATGATATCCATGATCCTCACTTTGTCTTCGTCTGAGGTGCGAATTCCGAAGATGATCCCTGTTAGGGACTCAAATCTATAGGACAATGTGCGTCGTCGCTTGTCCAGTGCCAAGTCTATCAGTCCATGCACAATGAGGCGACTCTCCTGTTCGTATTCCCAGTCTTTACTCTTTGAAGTGATGTCGCTCAGGAAGTCCGCCCAATGTTTTTCCCTCCAAGAATCCACCCCACTGTTCGTGCTGAAGTGATCGGCGCAGCCCGAAACATTTCCTCCTTCATCCGTGTACCAGAGCCTCATGAGTGAAGGCAGTGGCAAGACTCCAATGTTTCTAAAAAAGTCTATGGTTACTGGTCTGGCTGAGTAACTAATGTCACTCAATTGCATCGAAGAGTATTCCCTTTCCTCTTTGGAGGGACCACCTGACTTGACGCGGTTTTTTGGTGGTGTATAGATATCCAAGCTGCTTCCACTTGTAGAATCTGAGGTGTCAAAGATCAAACAGACTCCTTTGTGTCCATCGCCATAGTGGGACCACATGGAAGGATTATGGAAGGACTTAGAAAAGCAAGCGGCGTACCACTCGGGCCAAAGCAGCTTGTCAAGTTGCTCCACATAGACTCGGGGAAAGTCCATTAGCAGGAACTTCTGATTTCTCTTGAGTGTCTCGGAAAAAGCATCTCGAAAATGGTATTCGTGACTGAGTCTTTGCCCTTCGCTCACCTGACGTGAGGCAAGAGACATCACCTCAGAGAAGGATTCAATTTCGGCTTCAGCCAAGGTAGCTAACTCTAACAGTTTACTTGCTGTAGGCTTTGGCTTACGAAATTCACTGGCCAACTGCGTCAACTCCTCTTCAGGCGCCAGCCCATGTTCTATCCAAACTCGCTGAATTCTGGTGAAGACCTCTAGGTGGATATACCTGAGGTAGAGTAGTAGCTCATCACGTCTTACCTCTCGTTTTTCCGATTTCATTCTGTCGCAGAATTCAGAAAGACAAAGTTCGTCTTGAGATATCTTCCAAATCTCTTCGAAGAGCTCATACAGTTGAGGAGTTGGAAGGTCGTCCCAACGGCCAAATATGGGGATGTGCTCAGATCCTAGCCTCTCGTCTTGGCCAATGATTTTGAAGAGAAGGTAGGCTTGGTGCAGGCAGAATACATAGTGCTTGAGCAAGTTTCCCCACACTATGCTGTCCCCACACCAGACAATGTCTCGAAGGCCCTCCATGGGGTCATTGAGCTCCTCTGGACTGGAAAAATAGACGGTCTGTCTTTCCAGTTCTCTGTATGGATCACACAGTAAGTATTTGCTACTTCTGAATCGATATGCCTTGGCCATTCCGGTTCCTGATTGCGGTTGACTCAGGTTGGCTTCCAGAGTGGTGATCCATTTCGACCACTCTCACACTCGAAGTACGGATACTATCAGGACAGCGAAGGGTTTGCAATACTGCAATTCGATAGTCGTGATCTGCTACGACTCATCCTTCGCCAGATTCAGCGCCAGCAGTTCCCCTAGTGCGTCATTTTCGGAGATATTTGCATCCCAGCCGTAGGCGGCCGCGACTGCGGCATCCAGCGCGGCGTGGGCGTTTGCAAGCCAGTCGGGACGGGCGTTGTAAAGGTTGGTGAGGGTACGCTTTTTCAGTTCTTTCTCTACGGCTGCGTCGCGGGGGACCGGGCGCTTGGGATAACCTGGGACCGGCTCGTCAACCCACTTGACCCATTCAGGCGGGTTGAGCCAGCGGTCACGCAGTTCCACGAGCCGGTGGGCCGCGTCGGCGATGGCAATTGCGCGCGAATCCTCTGCATAGTCGGTGGCGGGGAAGTCTGGGGAGAGTCCGTAAGGGAAAGGAAATGTTTGAAACGTCGTGGATGGCGTGTAGCGGGGATCGTTGCCTTGGCCCAGCCAAGTGCAAAGCCGAAGTGACCATGACTCGTGAAAGCGGCTGTGGAGGATGCCGAATGTTGTATCGTCGTCACGAGGGATGACGATTAGTTGACCGTCACAGCAAATTTCTACGTCGCACCAGACAAACAGGCGGTACTTGGCGACGCGCGGAGTGGCAATGTAGCGCGACAATCCATTAAGCCTTTCCCATGTTTCCGGGCCAGGGGACACATGTCGATACCAGTATTTGGCACGTGCCCGGTGGCTGCCGCTCTTACGCCTAGTTTTGACTCTGTCAACCAAATGTGCGAACGGCGCTTCGTAGAGCGCTGCTTCCGACTCGTCCATTTCAAAGCCAAAGTCAATGATCCACTTGCCAGCCGATCGCTGTGTCAAGTCCCTTCCATTTACCCAGGGCCTTAACACGTCAGAATTGGGGCTCCCGTCTGGATTGACGGGTAAAAGAAGCCACTCGCGTGCCAGATCTCCTGGAATGTCAAATTGGCCTCCCTTTATGTCGCCCATGAACGCGCAATCTTTGTTGCGGGATAACTGTCTTGCTTTCGTAAGATCTAGTGAGCCTTCGGTAAGGTCAGCGTTGATCCGCGATACATTCTGTCCATTCAATTGAACATGTATCCCTTCGTCTCTGCTAGAAAAGCACACTAACGAAACTCGCACAGCTGCACCATCTACTACCCACGGCTCGTCGGACCAGGCATCGTAGATCGTGCCGTGCTCGACTATCCTGTCCAGGACGGCGCGGTTGCGGCCACCCCGGATTGAGTTCGTAGCCACGAGGCCGACTCGTTCTATCTTGCCCTCGGCTACCAGCCGCTGGGCCTTGTCGAACCAGTGGCAGACGAGGTCTGCTTCGCCGTGAATTCGCGCCCCGTACAGCCGCTGCAACGCTTCAACGTAGGATCCCCCCAAAGTGCTTCGCAGTAATTTCCCTCCGAGAAACGGAGGATTTCCAATTACTACGTCAGCCTCCGGCCATGCGGGTTCGGAGCCGTCGGAGTTGAGGATGGCGTCACGGCATTCGATGGTTTCGAGAGGGTCGAGGATGGGGTCGCGGGCGCCGCTGAAGCCGTTGCGGCGCATCCACTGGATTTCGCCGATCCAGACGGAAACACGGGCGAGTTCGGCGGCGTAGGGGTTGATCTCGATGCCTTTGACGTTGGCTGGACCGACTGCGGGGAAGGAGCGCTGCAGGCCCATGGACTCGGCTTCGAGTTGGAAGCGGTGCTCCAGGTCCTTGAGTGCGTTCAGGGCGAGGTAGAGGAAGTTGCCGGAACCGCAGGCGGGGTCGAGGACAGTGAAGGCGCGCAGCCGGTCGAGAAAGCCGCGCAGGGCACCCTCGGCAAGGCCGCGCTGGCGTGTGCGGGCCGCGCTGGTTTTAGCCACGTCGGCGCGCTCCAAGCGCAGAGCGATTTCGGCGCGAGCTCTTTCCCATTCCTTGAGCCAGGGGCGAGTTACGACCGGCTCGACGATCTGCATGATCTTTTCGCGGTCAGTGTAGTGTGCGCCTAACTGGGAGCGCTTGGCCGGGTCCAGGCCGCGTTCGAAGAGGGTGCCAAGGATGGAGGGGTCGATCTCGCTCCAATCGAGAGCGGCCGCTTCCAAGGTGGTCTCGATCTCGTCCTTTGTGAGCGGGAGGGCGTCGTCGCTATCGAAGAGGCCGCCGTTGAACCAGGCGACTGTCTCGAAACCGACGCGGCCGCCGTCAGCCATTGCCCCGAACAGATCTCGGGCCATAGCGGGGAAGTCCTCGGGAGTGCGGCGGGCCTGTTCCAACATGCGCGTGAACATGTCGTTGGGCAGGAGGCCGACATCTTCGGCGAACATGCAGAAGACGAGGCGGTTGACGAAGTGGGCGACCTGCTGCGGGTCGTGACCGCGGGCGCGGAGGGCCTGGGCCAGCGCGGCGAAGGCGGTGGCGGCGCGTTCGGTGAGGGCCTGGCGGCTCTCGCCAGGGCGCAAACGGTCCGGGTCGGACATTGCCCACTTGAGCTTGTCACGTACGGCGGCGTCGGCCAACTCGTCCAGCGCGAACTCGTGGACGACACTGACGCTGTTGGTCCAGTTGGTGTGAATGCGGAAGCGCGCCATGTCGGAGACGATGAGGAGGGGCGGGTTCTCCAGGGCGAGAGCGTACTGGCGCAGCTGGTTGAAGGCGGCGTCAAGGTCTTTGTGCTTGCCCTTGTATTCCCAGGCGAAGCAGTGGCGTCTCCAGACATCGGCCCAGCCGCGGCCGCCAGTGTCTTTGCGCGCGCCGCGCTCGAAGCTGTATCGCTGTCCGCTCGGATCGTCTTCGGCGGGCGTCGGTTCGTCCAAGAGCCGGCAGAGGTCGATGAAGTGCTCCTGCGCGGCGGAGCGCTCGTTCAGCTCAGAGGCCCGCCACTTAGCGATAAATTGTTGCGGATTCAATGTCAGCTCCTTCAGGACAGTTCGCAGTGGGGGTAGGAAAGCTCAAGCAGATTTTGGACCGTTTCGCACAGAACTCTCTCACGTCGATAAGTGATGAACAGTTATCGGCCAGAATGGGAGTTCAGACGTGGTTTAGCTGCGAACAAGGAATTGAACAAGGTTTTGGTAGGCCGGCGCAAGGCTCTGCGGAAGATGATGGGTCAGCCGGCCCAGCAGCCGACGGTCCGATTCGTCCAAGGCCGCGACCGCTCTCAGCATGACCGGGTAGATGAGTAGCGAAGCGGCGACTGCAACGACCAACCCGCCCAGCCACATGCTGATAAGCCAGGCCGCGAGGGCGGACGTCAATGCTGCAAGCAGGATGCGGCTCAGAACCCTGAAGGGCAGGTCCACTTGCAGGCGCCGTGCCGCGTAGGCCATCAACATGGCACTGGAAGCGGTGTGGCTGACGCAGGTGGCCAGAGCCGCCCCCGTTGCTCCAAAGCTGGGAACCAGGAGCAGGGAGAGAGTGATGTTGACGAGCGCCGCGACTGCGTTCAGACGGACAATGTAGCTCTGCTCCTCCAAGCTGTATAGCATGGACACGCTGACCGTTGCCATGGCGCCGCCGATGCTTCCGACAAAGAAGATTGCGAGAATCGGGGCCATTGCCAGGAATTCCGGGCCGTACAGCAACGCGACCGACGACGCGACCGCGGCGCCACCCAGCCCGATCGGCATGGCGATTGCGGCTGCGATTCGGTTCGACGACAGGTAGACCCGCTCAATGCGCTCACGGTCATTTTGCCCTTGCAGCGATGCGAAGGTGGGGAGCAAGGTCGCGGTGAAGATTGCCGGAAATGCCATCGACTTCACTGCCAGGTCAAACGACTGGCTGTAATAGGCGATGTCCACGTCGGTAGCAAAGAGTTTCAGAAAGAAGACGCCAAGACGTTCGTAAGGAATGGTGCTGGTGGCGAAAATGAGTACGATGTCGCGGCAGTAGCGAACTATGCGGTGGCGCAACTCCGGCGGGATGGTGAGCGTCTCTGTTCCCCACGCCGTGTAGTGGTCCGGCAGCTTCCAGCCAATGAGGAGAACTGTGACGATGCGCCGCCCGATGTAGGCGAGGAGGAGCGGGTATATCCCGTAGCCGAATGAAACGATCGCAATGGCGGCAGCTCCATAGAGAACGCCCCCAATCAGGCTGGCCTGGCTGAAGATTCGAAAGTCCAACGCGCCTTTTGCCGCTGCCAGCAAGAAGAGCTCCACCACGAGGAGGAGGACGGAAAAGGCGACGAGGGCAAGGGCGGCCGTATCGCTCGAAGGGATGAGCAAAGAGTAGAAAAGTACGATGCCCCCGATCAGCGCGCCCAGTACCAGCTCAATGCGCAACAGCCTCGCAAAAATGGCCGAAGCGGTTTCTCTCTCCTCGCGGCCCAGATACTCGGCTCCGAATTTTGTCATGGCCTGCGGCAGGCCGGGGGAGGCTATGAGCGCCAGGAGACCGATAAGCCAGAGCCAGTAGTTGTACTGGCCGAGAACAGGGGCGCCAAGCGCGCGGGCGAGGACGATACTGGTGATCAGCCCCATCACGAGACCGCCGACTGTACTCAGGGCGCTCCAGTATGTGTTCCTGGCAATGGTCTGATAGACACTCATTTGGATGATCCAGGGCGAGGAGGCCCGGAGACTCAGCTCTGCGCGATCCTTGCACCGACTTCCCAAGCTCCCCCTGCGACTGAACGGTAGACATCCACCGTTCGCATGGCCGCGTCTCGCCAGCAGAAGCGGGCTGCCTGACGCAGGCCCTCGGCGCGCATCTGCGCAGAGGTCTGCGGATTCGACAGGACCTGGAGGACCGCCTCCGCCAAGGCTTCAGCAGTCATCGGTTCAAGGTAACGGGCCGCTGAACCGGCCACTTCCGGCAGGCTGCTGGCCTTGCTGCAGACAACCGGCGCGCCGCACGCCATCGCTTCGAGCACAGGGATGCCGAATCCCTCGTACAGGCTGGGCATCAGGAAGCAGCAGGCACCGCTGTACAGGGCCGGGAGATCGGTATCCGGCACGCGGCCGGCGAAGATGACGTCGCCGGCAAGCCCTTGCAACGCCACCTTTTTGCGGACGTCATCGAAAAGCCAGCCCTTGCTGCCGACCACGACAAGACAGTGGGGCCTGCCCTCCGCCTTCAACCGGGCGAGCGCCTCGAAGGCGAGCGCGTGATTTTTGCGCGGCTCCAGCGTGCCCACCATCAACAGATAAGGTCTCCGGATCGAATGTGACTCCATCACCCTGCGGACCTCTTCTGCGCGGGCCGGGCGGAACCGCTCTTCGATGCCTTCTGCCACGACGTGTATCTTATCTGGAGGCGTACCGTACAGTTCCAGTATATCTTGCTTCGTGTGCCTGCTCACGGCAATGATAGCACCGGCGCGGCGGACAAACAAGGGCATAGCGACGCGCAGGAAGGCGCGATTTGCCAGCGTGTGGTGTTGGGGATAGCGCTCGAAAATCAGATCGTGAACGGTCATGACCGACGGCCGCGCCGTCCATGGCAACAGATGCTCGGTGGCATGGAAGATGGAGCCGGGTTCGAGCCTGCGTTCTACGATGGGGGCCCTCAAGAGCTGACATGCGAGCACGCCCAGCCGCCAGGGATACTGGCCCAGGGTCAGAGTGCGGGCGGGAACGGGCGAAAGCGAGTCGGGGGGGCGATGGCCGCTGTGACGGTTGTAAAACAGGTTAAGGTCGATTGCGTCGCGACAGTGCCGCCACAGCGCGGAGGCGAGGCTTTCAGTATAGCGAGCCAGCCCGGCGCTCTGGTGAACGGCAGGCCCGGCGTCGAGGAGGACCTTCAGACGACCGTCCCTCTGCAGCGGGCGGTCTGGCGGGGTTGCGAGGGGCGCGTTGCGGGCGGGGCCGGACTCACCACTCATCAACAGTTCCCCAGGCATCAGACTCGAACCGGGGCTCGAAGGTCGAGTGAAATTGTTCCGGTCTGTTCAGCCAGTCGTGAACCGCTTCGCCCAAGTGAGAAAGCGGGCTGCGGCGCCTGGTGCAGTCGGGCAGCGCGTCGAGGAAAATCTCGCCGTAGCTGCGCTGCCACAGGCGGCTGTCCAGCAGAACGACGACCCCGCGATCGGCGGCGCTGCGGATCAGGCGCCCGAATCCCTGGCGCAGGCGCAGGACTGCCTCCGGCACGGCATAGTCGTGGAAGGCGTCTTCGTACAGGCTGCTGCGGGCGGCGTAGAGCGGATCGGTGGGCACGGCGAAGGGAAGGCGGGCGATGATCAGGCAGACAAGCTGATCGCCGGGCAGATCGATCCCCTCCCAATAGCTGCTGGTGCCGAGCAGGACCGAGTTCGGATTGGCCCGAAAGTCGCGCAGATTGCGGCGGCGACTGCCCTCGCCCTGCTGAAGCACGGTCAGCCCGGCGGCGGCAAGCGGCGTGCGAATGGCGTCGGCGCTGGCGCGCAGGTGGCTATGGCTGGTAAAGAGGACGAGGGTTCTGCCCCCCGCGGCGAGCGCGGCCTGTTGAATCGCCTGCTCCAGGGCCTGCTGGTAGTTGTGATGGTCCGGGGGCGGCATGTCGCCGGGCAGGTAGAGGAGGGCGTTGCGTTTGTAGTCGAAGGGGCTGTCTATCACGGCGCCGTTTGCGTCCCAGCACCCCAACCGATCGCGCAGGTAGTCGAAGCGATCGCCGGCCTGGAGGGTCGCGCCCGTCAGCACGACGGCGCGCTTCTTGCTGAACAGCTCGGAAGCCAGCTTCTCACTGACCTGGAGCGGCGCGCTGCGCAGAATGACCGCATCCGCGCCGCGACGCGTTCGAAGACTGCCGGCTGAGGAGGACCTTCCACTTGCCGGCAGCTCCAGCCAGGCTACGGACTCTTCCTGGTGGTTCAGGGGACGCAGGATGACATCGTCCGCAACTTGCAGGAGGTCTGCGAGGTCGGCCTGGCCGTAGTGCAGTGCCTGCAGCGCATACGCCGTTCCATCGCCGGCGGCGGACGAGTTCCCGAACTCATCTTCCCATTGCCACCACTGGGACGCGTCCAGCCGGTCTGCCAGTTCCGTCAGCCGGCCCAGCATCTGGCTGATTTTCCGGCTGATCCCGTCCCACTCGACTTCGATTTCACTCCATGCCGGCTGCGCCCTCATGCGGCTGTCCAGGGCCACCTGCTGAGGATAGCCGGACGCCGCGCGGGGGCCGGCCCTGGCCCCGGCGTGACGCAGGACGAACTCGCGGAGCGCATCGGCAAATGGAGGGATGCCGGTTCGCAGGTCCCGGTTTTCGGCTGCCAGCTGCCTGGCGACCTCCTGCAGATGGTCCTGCCCCAGGCGGGCGGCCAGCTGTTCGACGGCGCCGTCCAAGCTATCCAGAAGGTAGGCCAGCCCGCGCAGGTCCATCTGCCGTGTAAACTGCTCGGTTGCCGCGCCTTCAAGGTGGTGGGCCTCGTCAACGATCAGGTTGTCGTATTCGGGCAGGATCTGGCCGCCAGCGCCAATGTCGGCGAGCAGGAGCGCGTGATTGACGATCAGCAGGTGGGCCGAACTGGCTTGCCGGTGCGCTTCCAGGTAGAAGTCACGGTAACGGCCGCCGAGAAAGTCATGGCGGCCGGAAGGACGTCCGAAGGCGCATAGTTCCAGGCTGCATTCGTCTGCATGGGAAGCGACGTGCGGCATCAGCGCCTGCTCTTGCCGGTCGTGGATAGGAAGCTCGCTCAGGTCGCCGCTCTGTGTATGCGGCAGCCAGACCAGCAGCTTGGCCAGAAACCGCAGCTCGAGGGGAGGCAGGGGCCCGGAAAAGAGGCCCTGGCCGCCGCGCGGCGCATTCAACCAGCCGGCCAGCCTACGCGTACACAGATAACGGGAACGGCCTTTCAAGGCCATTGCCCGAACGTCAGGACGGCGGCTGCCGTTCAAGTCCAAGTCCGTTTCCGCCAGGACCCGGGCCACACGGGGCAGCTCCTTTTCCAGCAGCTGGTCCTGCAGCGGCAGCGTATGCGTGGCGATTACGATACGGCTCTGGTTGCTTACCGCCCAGGCCGCGGCCGGCAAGAGATAGGCCAGGCTCTTGCCCGTGCCGGTTCCCGCTTCAATGATTCTGTGATCACCCCGGTTGAGCGCGTCCAGGGTCTGAAGCGACATTTGCAGCTGGCCGTCGCGCCGCTCGAACTCAGCGCCCGAACCGGGGTCGAACTCTGCCGCGAGCGGCCCGTCGTCGGAAAAGGCCCCGGCCAGGAACCGGTCTGAAATCTCCTGCGTTGAAGGGTCGGGCGTGAGAGGAGACAGAGGGGAGCCGCTGCTGCGGACCTGCCTGGTTAATCCACCGGGCTTTTGTTTGAGCCCTGCTCGCTTGCGGCTGCGCAACTCGTCTTCAATCAGGAGAAGAGGTCCCCATTCGCTGCCGCGACCGGCTTCGCATAGTGTCTCCAGGACGGCGTCCGGCAGTGCCTTGACTTGCTCCAGGAGGCGGAGAAGAAGATCGGCGGTCGCCTCGGCATCATGGCTGGCCCGGTGGGCGGACGTCAGTGGAATCTCCAGTGCCCGGCACAGTTCTCCCAGACTGTAGCTGTCCTGACCGGGCAGCAGGATCGTCGCCAGCTCGTAGGTGTCGAGGACGGGCGCGTTCAACTTCAGGCCGGCCGCTCGGAGAAACGAGACGTCGAACCCGGCGCTGTGGGCGACGACGGCCTGCGCGCCGTTGCCGAAGAAGTCCATGATTTCAGGTATCAGGTCGTCAATGGAGGGCGCGTCCGCCACGTCGGCGGGACGGATACCGGTAATCTGTTGGATGCGTACGGGGAGCGGGCGGCCGGGGTTGATGCAGGAAGAGAAGTATTCGCGCGGGCGGCCGCTCTGAAAGCGCACGGCGCCAAACTCGATGATGGCGTCCCGCTTGGGGTTCAGACCGGTTGTCTCCAGGTCGAAAGCGACGAAGGTTCGCGGAGGCATGACTAGGCGGCCCTGGGCCGGCGGGCGGACGCGTGCACAGTCAACGGTTTTCGGTTACGCATTACTTACAACATCAGTGAAAGAGATAGCCTTGGCGGTTCTGGTCACGCTGCCGGTATAGAGCCAGGAGATCTGCCGCAGCGTAAGGGCCTGGTCGAACTCGGTAAGGGCCGAGATGCAGTCGGCAGGCACGACGACGGAAAACCAGCGCAGACCGGCGGAAGCGGCCGTGTGGAGAACGCAGATGCTGGAGACGGTGCCGACAATGACGAGGTTGCGCACATTCCAGACGTTGGTGAGGAAGTGCTCCAGCCAAGTGCCGTAGAAGCCGTCATAGCGGCTCTTTTGGCAGACCAGATCTTCCGGTTGCGGCGCCAACTCCTCTACGATCTGCCAACCCCAACTGTCCGTTTCGCAGTGGCGCGGCCAGATCTCCCACTCGGGGTCGCCGACGAAGTGGCTGTCCTGGGTGTAGGCAATTTTCACACCGGCGAGGCGGGCGCGCGCCAGCAGGTCTTGCAGAGTATCGAGCGTGGCGGCGGCGTCCGGCACGACAAGGGCACCGCCGTCCTTTACGAAGTCGTTCTGCATATCGACGACAACTACGGCGCTGTTCTGCGCGGGCAGGTCGACGCTGGGCTGCCACGGGATTTCGGGGACTTCTACGGTTTCACCCGGAATCTGCATCCCGCCCTCCTTTCCTTGACCTGTGAAATGCGAATCGTGTACGAGCCAGCAGGTTAGCGCGAAGCACCATTTGTAACGCTAAGTCAGTTCCCAGCGGCTGGGATTGATGCCGGGCGCTTCGCTGGCCATGTTGGGCGGCTTGTTGCCGCCGCCGTAGTCCCATCTGCGGACGTTGCGGTCAATGAAGAACTGCTTGACTTCAGGCGGCAGTTTCGCCACTTCGTCTGCCGGCCACTGTTCCACCTCCTCTTCGACCGGCCCGGCCCACCCGGGACGGTACGCGATCGCCAGCAGCTCACGAGCGTAGTCCCCCACATTGGGGAAGTTTCCATGGAAGACTTTGTGGTTGATCAGCACGGCGGAACCGGCCGGGGCGGTCACCATGACCTCCTCCGGGTGGGACTCGTAGCGAACGTAGGGGTTGCCGTGTGCGTGCATGACGAGATGGGAGCGAGGAATCACGCGAAAGGGCGAGACCTCCTCCGTCAACTCCTGGAGGTAGTAGAGTACGCGAACCATGCAGGGGCAGCTGCCCTCGTAGCCGAAGATTTTTGATCCATAGGGCTGGCCGTCGGTGTGGAGGCTGATGCCCGGATGACCCGGTTCGGAGCGGGCGTAGGCGTAGGACATGAATACAATGTCGTCGCCAAACAGGCGCTCCAGAAACTGGATCGTAGGAGGATGCGCGATCAGTTCCGTTATGGGGCCGCCTGTGAACTGTGCCTTGGGGCGGACCTGCTGCTTATCGCTGTAGTCCACTGCGAAAGTGTTGAGTTTCGTCGTTTCGACCCGCAGTCTTTCCAGATGTTCGGGGGAGAGAAGATCAGGAATGACGGTATAACCCTCTACTTCAAGCTGGTAAACATGCTGGCCGTAACTCAGTTTGGACCAGTCACGGTCGTCGACTTTCACTTTTCCCATGTTCATCCTCCCTGATTGGTTGAGCCATTTATTCCGAGGCCGCGTAGCTTCAGCTCAATTTTGTCGCAGGTTTCAGCGGTGAAAGATGTAGAGCGAACGGTTTTCCAGCGGCAGGCTGATTCGTTTTTCCTGCCGGTGGCTCTCAGCAAGCGCAAGGCAGACCTCAGTCAGATGATGGGCGACTTCGACCGAACCAAGCGTTGCGCGGTTCTCTTCGTGCGCCAGGACCAGGTCTTCCAGACAGTACTGGGTCGCGCTGTGTTCGGGTACCGGCTCGACGGGTACGTTGGCGGCAATGCGCGTCTTGCCGACTTCGTTTTTGCGAAGCTGCAGGTCATTGCCGTTGTCAAACACACGCACGCTTCCGCCATCGCCCATGACCTCAAACTCCCAGTTGCCGGCGGGAACGCTGGCGGCGGCGACGCCATTGGCAAAGGTCAGCTGGAAGATGCCATAGGGGTCATCATCCAGACGGTTGTCCGGGATTCGATGATCGATTGTATTGAGTTCGCCCCAGATGCTTTCGACTTTGGGGTCGTCCAACAGGAAGCTCAGGGTGTCGATGGAGTGGATGTGGCCGTGGAGCAGGTTGGTGCTGGCGTAGTGGACGGCGGCTTTCGGTTCGCCGATTTCGCCTTGGCGGATCAGGTCGCGGGCCTGGTGATAGCGCAGGTTGAAGCGGCGCAGGACGCCAGAGTTGAAGAGGGACCCGTTTTGCTGGACAGTCTTGAGGATGCCGTCGGCCTCGTCCATCGAACAGGCAATCGCCTTTTCGCAGAAGATCAGCCTGACCCCTTCCTGCGCGGAACGGGTCGCCATCTCGGCGTGCAGATGGCCGCGCGTGCAGACGGCAACCATGTCGGGTTCCTCCTGACGGATCATCTCGACATAGTCTTCGTAGAGCGCCTCAACGCCCCAACGTTCTGAGAATGCCGCCCTCTTGGCGGCATCGACATCTGCCCCGGTGACTACCTGCAAGCGCTCGCTGGCTTTGCAGGATGCCGCGACAGAGTAGGGCGGACTTCTGTCGGGGAACTCGTCGTCGATTGTGCTGCCCATGCGTCCGAGGCCAATGATTGCAACGCGATAGGTCTTGTCAGTCATGGTAGATTCTCCATCAAGATGTGGGCAGCAGCGCGGGCGGGAAAGGGTAAGGGACTCAGGGCCAGCGACCCTTGAGTCGGCGAATTCGTGCAGGCACGGCGTCCTGGGCGATCTCTGACGAGAGAAGGCGCAGGGAGCGGTCGGCCAGAGGCAGTTCTACGCGACAGCCGCCCAGTCGATGCGACTCGCGCATTGCAATCGCAATCTCCAGCGCCTTGCGTCCATCCTCATCAGAGCAGCGGGGCGGCGCGCCGCTGTCTATGCATTGAATCAGGTCTTCGATGACGGCGGGGCCCATGGCGGGGATGCTTGTCGGCAGTGGGAACGGCGCACGCGCCGGCAGGTTCCGGCCGCGCGGCCCGCCGGGGACCCAGCAGTAGTACTGTGTTTCCATGCCCTGAGCGAGAGAACGGACGCGACCTTCCGTGCCGATCAGGTCGAACTCCCAGGGCGCGGCGCCGGTGGGCGTACCGCGCAGGAAGCCGCGTACGCCATTATTAAACACCATGTAACCGTTGCCCATCAGATCTTCATCTCCGGCCGCTTTCTCGTCGGATTCCATCTCGCCGAAGACCCATTCCACGTCACCGCCAACCAGGTAGCGCATGGTGTCGATGGCGTGGCTGCCGTTGGAGGAGAGGTTGCATTGTGTGTAGGCTGTTATCTGCAACAGCTCGCCCAGCTCCCCCTCTTCGACCATGCGACGCGCCTCGGTAAAGAAGACATTGTAGCGGCGGGAGCAGTTGACGGCGATTGCCACACCCTTCTTTGCGGCAAGCTCGATCACTTCGTCTGCTTCGGCAAGGCTGAGCGTGAACGGCTTTTCCGCCCAGATCGCCTTGACGCCGGCGTTGATGGCGTCGATCATGATTGCGGCGCGGTGACGGGCAGTCGTGCACATGCTCACGAAATCGGGGCGCTCCGCCTCCAGCATTTCACGATAGTCGGCATAGATCTGCCGGTTTTCAAGGCCCCAGCGTTCGGCGAAGATCGCGCCCTGCTCCACGTGCGGGTCGGCGCCGGCGACCAGCTCCGTATGGGGCGAGGCCGCGTAGGTGGGGGCGTGGCAGTAGGGCATAAAGAACTGTCCGCCCTGCCTTATTTCATCGTCGAAAGTGCTGCCCATGCGCCCAAGACCGATTACGGCTGCGCGATAGGTGCTTTCTGACATGGTTATTGCTCCCTAAGGGTGCAGTCTGCGCTGTTCAACTCTCAACCCTTCCTATCCGGCGCCTCAGTTGCGTTGCATTCTACGGACGCGGGCGGGCACGGCGTCTTCGCGAATTTCCACCGACAGAATGCGCAATGAGCGATCAGCCAACGGCAGGTCAACGCGACGCCCGCCCCGGCGGTGGGACTCGCGCAACGCGATTGCGATCTCCAGTGCCTTGCGGCCATCCTCGCCCGAACAGCGCGGCTGCCTGCCGGTTTCGATGCAGTCCACGAGATCCTCAATTACTGACAGCCCCGAGCTCGGTATCTGCGTAGGCAGTGGAAAAGGCGCCCTGGCCGGAAGGCCCTGATCCCGCAGACCGCCAGGCACCCAGCGGTAGTACTGGGCTTCCATCCCCTGCGCCAGAGAACGGACGCGTCCTTCAGTGCCGATAAGGTCGAACTCCCACGGAGCGGCGCCCGTTGGCGTGCCGCGCAGAAAGCCGCGCGCGCCATTGTCAAAGGCCATGTATCCGTTGCCCATCAGGTCCTCATCGCCTGCCGCTTTTTCGTCCGACTCCATTTCGCCGAAGACCCATTCAACGTCTCCTGCGGCCAGGTAGCGCATCGCATCGATGGAATGGCTGCCGTTGTGGGAGAGGTTGCACTGCGCGTAGGCGGTTATCTGCAGGATTTCGCCCAGTTCACCCTCATCGACCATGCGGCGCGCTTCGTTGAAGAATACATTGTAGCGGCGGGAGCAGTTGACAGCGATGGCGACGTCCTTGCGGTTGCCGAGTTCGATGACTTCGTCCGCTTCGGCCAGACTGAGGGTAAAGGGCTTCTCCGCCCAGATCGCCTTGACCCCGGCGTTGATCGCATCGATCATGATTTGGGCGCGGAGTCGTGCGGTCGTACAGATGCTGACGAAATCGGGTCTTTCGGCCTCGAGCATCTCGCGGTAGTCGGCGTATATCTGTCCTCTTTCCAGGCCCCAGCGATCGGCGAAAATCTCGCCCTGCTCGGCGTGCGGGTCGGCCCCGGCGATCAGGTCGGTACGTGGGGAGGCCGTGTAGGTTGGCGCATGGCAGTAGGGCATGAAGAACTGGCCCCCCTGCTCAATCTCGTCGTCGAATGTGCTGCCCATACGCCCCAAGCCGATCACTGCGGCGCGAAATTTGCTCTCGGACATCAAAGTTTCTCCCGGTAGGTTCAACTCGTGCGTGTTGCTCCCTAGGCGACCACGGGCTCCTGTTGCAGCCGGCGGACACGTGCGGGCACAGCGTCTCCGCCGATTTCGACGGAGAGAATACGCAGGGACCGGTCGGCGACGGGCAGGTCGACGCGGCGGCCGCCCTGCCTGTGCGACTCGCGCATGGCGATCGCGATCTCCAGGGCTTTGCGACCGTCTTCAGCCGAGCAGCGCGGGTCCGATCCGGTCTCTATGGCGTTGACAAGGTCGGCAATTACCGACAGTCCGGTGCCCTGGATGCTCAAGGGCAGTGGGAAGGGCGCTCTTGCCGGCAAGCCCTCGTCTCGCAGGCCGCCGGGAACCCAGCGATAGTACTGCGTCTCGGCGCCGTTTGACAGCGACCGGACGCGTCCTTCCGTGCCTATGAGGTCGAACTCCCAGGGCGCAATGCCGGTGGGCATGGCACGGATGTAGCCGCGAACTCCGTTGTCAAAGGCCAGATAGCCATTGCCCATCAGGTCTTCCTCGCCGGCTGCCTCTTCGTCCGACTCCATTTCGCCAAACACCCATTCCACGTCGCCGTCAACGAGGTAACGCATCGTGTCGATGGCGTGGCTGCCGTTGTGCGAGATATAGCATTCGGTGTAGGCGGTAATCTGGAGGATGTCGCCCAGTTCACCCGACTGCGCCATGCGGCGCGCCTCGGTCAGGAATGGACTGTGACGGCGGGAGCAGTTGACGGCGATGGCGACGCTGTTGCGGGCGCTGAGCTCGATAATGGCGTCGGCTTCGGCGAGGCTGAGCGTCAACGGTTTTTCGGCCCAGATCGCCTTGACGCCGGCCTGGATTGCATCCTGGATGATAGCGGCCCGGTGGCGAGCGGTCGTGCAGATGCTGACGATGTCCGGCCGTTCAGCCGCCAGCATCTCGCGGTAGTCGCCGTAGATATGCTCCTGGTCAAGGCCCCAGCGGTCGGCGAAAATGGCGCCCTGTTCGGCGTGGAGGTCGGCGCCGGCAACGAGCTCGGTGTAGGGAGAGGCCGCGTAGCTGGGCGCGTGGCAATAGGGAAGAAAGATGGCGCCGCCGCTCGAGATTTCATCGTCGAATGTACTGCCCATACGGCCCAGACCGATAACCGCTGCTCTGTACATGAGATACCTCCCGGGGCGTTTTGGGTTCGAACGATGGATGCGGATTCTGCAGTTTGAGGCAGGTTGACACGCGCCTTTACGATATGCTAACGTATTCTTCCAATTTACGCTACCGCGTATGAAACCGCCGCCCTTTTCAGAACAGAACTGAATTCGCCTCTTTCTTTGGCCCAAACTGACCGCGCCCACGCCCGGCAACCAGACGAAAGAGTCAGCGGCGGAACTGTAAACGAGCCAGTCAAGCACACCATCGTGGAGGCCAGAACAGATGCAGGACGTACACGCAGCTCTATTAGGGTTATCCCATCCCCACTCACTGGCCCATCTGCGCACGCTCCAGGCGGTGTCGGAGGTTGCCAGCATCACCCTCTGGGACCCTGACGAGGACCTGTTGCAGGCGACCGTCGGGAGCCAGGGCGAGAAGATCAGCGGGACAACGACCGATCTGGCGTCCGTTTTGGGTCAGCAGCAGATTCTGTTTGTCGTCGCCGCGTTGCGCAACGACCTGGGACCGCCGATCTTCATCCGCGCTTTGGAGGCGGGGAAACATGTAATCACCGACAAGCCAATCGGCAAGACGGCGGTCGAAAGCGCGGAAGTCGCGGCGGCGGCCAGACGCGAGCAGCGCAAGCTCGGCGTCTTTTACCAGAACCGATCACTGCCTCCGATCCAGGATGCCCGGCGCATTGTCGAGCAAGGGCTTATCGGCGAGCTTGTATCGGTCGAAATGCGCATGGTGACGACCCAGGTGCAGGTGCGCAATCCCCGGCACTGGCTCTTCAACCAGGACAAGGCGGGCGGCGGCATCCTTTCCTGGCTGGGCTGCCACTACATCGACCAGATCCTTAACATCACGCAGGACGAGATCGTGTCTGTGGCCGCGCAGATCGCAACGCGCAGCGGCGAGGATATCGACGTGGAGGACGTAGCCGCGCTGTCACTGGGATTCGCATCAGGCGCGGTGGGCACGTTTCACGCGGGTTACATGCTGTCGATGAGCGGGGGCGGTTATCACAACGCGGTCGGGTATGATACTTACGTGAGCGTCAACGGGCGCCTGGGACGCATCACATACAGCTCCAATGGGACGCCCACGAGCATCGATGTTGAGAGCTCCCATCCGAGCTGGGCATCGGCGCCGCGACGGACCTTTGACTATACTTTCGGCAGTTCACCGGCCTACGGCGGCGCCTCGGGCGAGGCCTTTATGCGCGCCTTTATCGACGCCTGCCAGGGCAAAGGGGAATCCCTGGCAACCGGCGAGGACGCAGTTCGAGTCGCCAAGGTTGTGGACGCGGCTTACGAGTCCAGCCGCAGCGGACGGCGAATAGACATCTAGGAACGGGGTGCCTACGTGACGAGCAGAACCGGAACACTTTCGCGGTCGAACATTCCGCAGACCGCGGAACACAAGCGCCTGGAATGGTACCGGATGCGCACCAACAACTGGAAGCATTGGGGGCCGTATCTGAGCGAGCGGGCCTGGGCAACTGTGCGCGAAGACTATAGCGCCAACGGCGATTGTTGGAGCTATTTCTCGCACGATCAGGCCCGCAGCCGGGCCTACCGGTGGAATGAAGACGGGCTGGCAGGCATCTGCGATCGTAATCAATACTTGTGCCTTGCCATTGCCATGTGGAATGGCAATGACCCGATTTTGAAGGAGCGGCTGTTCGGCCTGACCGGTCCTGAAGGCAATCACGGCGAGGACGTGAAGGAGTATTATTACTATCTGGAAAGCACGCCGACGCACAGCTACCTGAAAATGCTGTACAAGTATCCGCAGGCTGCTTTTCCTTACGGTCAGCTTGTGGAGGAGAACAGGAGTCGCGGATACGAGGAAGGCGAGTTTGAGCTCCTGGATACCGGCGTTTTCGACGAAAACCGCTACTTTGACGTCGTAGTCGAATATGCCAAAGCTGATGAGAACGACATTCTCGCGCGCGTTACGGTAACAAATCGAGGGCCGGAAGGCGCCCGCTTTCATCTGCTGCCTACGCTGTGGTATCGCAACACCTGGAGTTGGGGGTATGCGAACGGCCCTCTGGGCGACGTGGACGAGCAGCCGCGCTTGTCGCTGCAGCCGGGCCCCAACGGCAGCCTGGCTCTGAAAGCCGAGCACTCCGTCCTGGGACCCTACATCTTCTGGGCTGACGATGCCCGCGAATTCCTCTTTACTGAGAACGATACCAATTCGGCTCTGCTCTTTGGCATGCCAAATCGGACGTCCTACGTAAAGGATGCGTTTCACCGCTTCGTCATCAATGGTGACTACGAGTCAGTCAATCCCGCGAATGAGGGCACGAAGGCGGCGGCCCACTATTTCGATATCATTCCGGCAGGCGGATCTCGGGTCTACCGCTGGCGCCTGTCCAATCAGGGCCATCGACAACCGTTTGGCCGGGGGTTTGATCGGACTTTTCGCCAGCGCATCGCCGAAACGGACGAATTCTACAAGGCTGTGCAGAAGAAGGGCTTGAGCAAGGAAGAGTTGCGGGTCCAGCGCCGGGCGCTGGCGGGTATGCTGTGGACGAAACAGCTCTACTACTACGACATACCGCAGTGGCTGAGGGGCGACCCGGTCTTGCCGGCGCCCGATTGGCGCAAGAACGGCCGCAACGGCGACTGGGACCATCTCCACAATTTCGACGTGATTTCCATGCCGGACAAGTGGGAATACCCTTGGTACGCCACTTGGGATACGGGTTTTCACTGCATTCCGCTTGCGCTTGTGGATGCAGACTACGCCAAGCGCCAGCTGACGCTTTCCACCCGCGAGTGGTACATGCACCCCAACGGCGCATTACCGGCCTACGAATGGCATTTCGGCGACGTCAATCCGCCGGTACACGCCTGGGCGGTCTGGCGAGTCTACAAGATCGATGCCCGCCAGAGCGGCATACCGGACCGGCCATTTCTGGAGAGCCTGTTTCACAAACTGTTGCTCAACTTTACCTGGTGGGTCAACCGCAAAGACGCGGACGGCAACAATGTCTTCCAGGGCGGATTCCTGGGGCTGGACAATATCAGTGTCTTCGACCGCAGCGCGGGATTGCCCAAAGGCGGACGCATCGACCAGTCGGACGGGACCGCGTGGATGGGTTTCTACTGCCTGATGATGATGAAGATCGCCCTGGAGCTGGCTGAGCAGGACTCTGTCTATCAGAGTAAGTCGTCGAACTTTTCAGTCTACCAGGACATGGCGACGAAGTTTTTCGAGCATTTTCTGCGAATCGCCACGGCCATGAATGAAGTGCGAGGCGGGGGCGCCTCACTCTGGGATGAGAGGGACCAGTTCTATTACGACCTACTGCACATGCACGACGGCACTCTGATCCCGCTGAAGGTCCGGTCCATGGTCGGGTTAATACCGCTGTTTGCGGTTGAGACGCTGGAGCCGCGCCTGTTGTCCTCACTTCGCGAATTCAAGCGGCGCAAGGACTGGTTTTTGGAGAACAGACCGCGGTTGGCAACGACCATAAGCAGAACCGACGCCCCGGGCGTGGGTGAGCGATACCTGACTTCTCTGCTGTCACGAGACAAGCTGGAGAGCATATTGCGCTACCTTCTGGACGAGGAGGAGTTTCTGTCGCCTTACGGCATTCGCTCGCTGTCCAAGGTCCACAAAAAGCATCCTTATCACGTTCACGTCGGCGAACGGACCTTCGAGATTCAGTATGAACCGGCGGAATCCCTCTCCGGAATGTACGGCGGCAACTCAAACTGGCGGGGTCCGGTCTGGTTCCCGATCAACTTCCTGATAATCGAGAGCTTGCAGCGCTTTCATCACTACTACGGGGACTCGCTGAAAGTTGAGTGCCCGACAGGTTCCGGTGTCCTCATGACGCTGGAGGAAGTTGCCGTTGAGCTTTCCAGGCGGCTGATCCGGCTGTTCCTGCGCAACGAGTCGGGCGGACGACCGTTCAACGGGGATACACGCGTTTTGCAGGAGGACCCTCACTGGCGTGATCACATTCTGTTCCACGAATACTTTCACGGTGACAACGGTACCGGCCTGGGAGCAAGTCACCAGACGGGCTGGACGGGCCTGGTGGCAAAGCTGCTGCAACAGTCCGGCGGAATGTGACGGGTGAAGCGCCGGATGGGACGGAGATTGGCAGTCGAAGAGTTCATTCTTGCAGAAAAGGAAAGAGAAAATGAAACTGGCGACGTATGTGGGACATGCCGGAGAGCGGGTCGGCGTCGTGGACGGGGACCACATCTACGACATGCAGGGCACCATGGAGGCGTGCCGTCTGGGTGATCCGGCTACGGTCGCGGACATGGTCACTCTTTTGGCGAACGGTGAGGCCGCCATGGAGGGCGTCCGGGCTTCGTTTGAATGGGCCAGGAACAAGAACGGGCCGGAGTTGAAGATTCCGCTTCACAGTGTCACGCTGCGCGCGCCGCTGCCCAGTCCCGGCAAGCTGATGTGCCTGGCCGGAAACTACGCCAGCCACATTGAAGAAGGCGGCGGATCCTACATAGGCAAGGAGAAGATGATTCCGCGCTTCTTTATCAAGCCTACTTCGTCGGTCACGGCAACGAAGCAGCCGATCCGTATCCCGCCTTCGACCGGCTTCGCCGACTGGGAGTTGGAGCTGGCCGTCGTGGTTGGCAAGAGCGGCCGCGACCTGACGCCTGAACAGGCGGAAGAGCATATCATGGGCTACACCATCTTCAACGATATATCGGCGCGAGAGTTGACCTTCCGCAATGATCTACCGGAGCAGGAGGGTGACTGGTACTTCGACTGGCTGGTGGGCAAGTGGCTGGACACGTTCGGACCGATGGGGCCGTGGATTACGACCCGGGACGAGATCCCTCATCCCGACCGCCTGCGCATGCGCCTGTGGCAGAACGATGTTTTGCACCAGGATGCCAGTTCCGGCCAGATGATCTTCTCGCCGGCGGAGGCGCTCTCATTCGTCTCGCAGTTCGTCACGCTGGAGCCGGGCGACCTGTTGAGCACGGGCACGCCTTCCGGTGTCGGCCACGCCAAGAAGGTGCGCCTGGAACCTGGCGACCGCATCAAGGGCGAGATCGAGGGCCTGGGCGTCCTGGAGAATACGGTCGAAGCGCTCTGACGCCGGAGGGACGGTCTGAATTGCGGGTCTAAGGCGTTGCGGCAAGCCTGTCGAACTGGGGAGGGGAGCGATGCCCTGCACCTGCTGCGAACCGCCGGAATCCGGCGATTATGAAGGGATGTTCGATACGGAGTGGGCGTCCAGGGAGGCCGACGCCTATGTGCAGAATGGTCTGGAGGCGCGCGCCGAGCGCTTGATTGCCTATCTGTTGGAGAACTGCAGCGGGCCGCTTCATGTATTGGATGTAGGCAGTGGGGCCGGCGGCATTCATCATGAGCTTCTGCGCCGCGGCCTCGCCGAAAGCGCGGTCGCGGTCGAGGCCTCATCCGCATACATCGCCGCGGCCCGCGAGATCGGTGAACGGCTGCGGCAAGAGAGCAAGGTGCAATATGTTCACGGTGACTTCACCGCGGCCGCAGCGGTGATCAGTTCAGCCGATGTCGTGATCCTGGACCGGGTGATCTGCTGTTATCCCCATCTGGGGCAGCTGCTGGGCGCCTCGGCGAGCAAGGCCGAACGTTTTCTCGCTCTGAGCTATCCGCGCGAAAAATGGTGGGTCCGTATTGCGTTCGGCCTGTTCAATTTGTATCTCAAGATTAAGCGCAAAGATTTCCGGACATTCGTTCATCCCCACAGCGAGGTACACTCGATCGCGGCGCGTGATGGGTTGGAGCAGGTCCACGCGGAAACCGAGGGCTTCTGGCAGATCACCGTGTATGAAAGGGCCGGCTCGCGGTCAGCCGCCTAGTTCTACTCCGTTCGTATCTCCTCTAACACTTTACAGGTGACCTTGGGCCTGGGCGATGATGTCGAGGCCCACGAGGTCGCTCCATGCCTGCAGCAGCCGCAGGGTCACGGGGCCGACTGCGCCGTCTCCAACGGGCAGGCCGTTGAACTTGGTGGCCGGCATAATGCAGTAGGGCGTACTGGTGAAGAAGGCCTCGTCGGCCGTATAGATGTCGTAGGGCTGGAAGTCGGTGACCTGCGTGGGGATGCCCAGGACGCCGGCCAGTTCGAGGACGGTCTCGCGGGAGATGCCGGCGAGAGCGCCGCGGGCATGGGGCGTCTTGAGGATGCCGTCGGCCCAGATGAAGAAGTTGCCCCCCTTGTTCTCGGTAACGTTGCCGTCCGTATCCAGGATTACGCTCTGCGCCTGGGGGTCGACCAGCTTGACCTCTGCTTCGGCCAGGGTGTAGGCAAGGCGGCTGCGGTTCTTGATGCGGGCGTCGAGCGACTGTGTGGGGATGGCCCGGCTGAAGGGCGTCACGGCGTGGCAGCCATCCGTGTAGAAGCCGGCCCAGTCACGCAGAATCATCGGCGCCGTGTTGATGATAACGGTGGCCGGGGAGCGCTGCAGGGTGGGGTCGGCGGCGGCGGCGCCCATACCGCGCGAGATGTTGTGCACGATCCAGACATCCTCCTGCGGCGGCACGTGCGGCAGATTGGCCTCCAGCACGTTCAGCGTGATGGCGGTCATCTCATCCGGCGACATTCCAGGGTTGATGCGGCTCACTTTGAGTGATTTGTAGAGGCGTTCGATGTGCCGCTCCAGCTTGAAGGGCCTGTGGCCGAACGTGCGCGTTGATTCGGTCACGGTGTCGCCCAAGGTGACGGCGGTGTCGAAGACCGAGATTTTGGCCTGATCCGGCGGCAGCATCTCACCGCTGAGGTAGACGAGATGTTTGCTGGCGTCGTGTTCCATTGCTGCTGCTCTCCTTTCTGAAAGTCCCCAGATTCAAGACAGCGGAGCCAGTTGCTGGCTCCGCTGTCCCGTTACGGTTTCGATCCTTTAGGGCGGACGTGTCGCAGCGTTTCTCTACATACGTGAGAACTGATGTACACGCCCGCGTTTGAAACTCGTAGTCTCTACTCGTTGATGAACCACTGCGCGGGAATGGTCGGCGTCCACTCACCTGAGATCGACCAGGTTACGACATTGCGCAGCCGGTTATGTACGTTGGTCAGCTGGCCGAACTTGGGATCGTCGACGACGAGACCGATCGACCAGATGTTGTCCATGTGGATCTCAAAGACCTCCCGTATCAAGGCGTTACGGGTATCCTCGTCCGGTTCACCCAGGATCTGGTCGCGCAGCACGCGCAGCTGCTTCACGTCGTCCGGCGGCTCCACGCCTTCCGCGCCGTCCGTGTCCAGCCAGGCGGCCCAGTCGCGGGCCCACTGCCAGCCGCGCATGGCGAAGGTGTTGGCGTTCAACGTCGGGTGGACCGGGCCGCCGCCGAAGTGGCCGCCGCGTGCCGACACGTCGTGCTCGCCACTGTTATGGCGCGTGTACCAGAGCTGACCTGCTTCCGGGGTCACGGTCGCATTGATGCCGACCTCTGCCCAGTAGCCCTTAACCAGCTCCATCAGCTCGGGCGACTCTGAAGGCCAGGCGGTGGTGGCGGAGATGATTATCAGCAGCTCATTTCCGTCAGGCCCCAGCCGGAAGCCGTCGGCGTCGCGCTCGGTGATGCCGATTTCGTCGAGTATCTGGTTGGCGAGGTCCGGATCATGCTGGGTCCAGGACTGGAACAGCTCATCCTCGCCGTGATATGGCGGGCCGCGCAGCGGCGCGATCTGGGAAGCGAAGACGCCGCCCTTATAGATCAGCTTGATGATCTCATCGCGGTTGATGGCCACGGAGAGTGCATGGCGGAATCTCTTGTCGTTATACAACTGACTCTTGGCTTCGTCGTCGATGGTGTAGTTGAACATGATGTTGCCGTAGGCGTTGGGCATCCAGTTCGCATAGGCGAAGCGGAAGTTGCCGCTTTCCCGGTTTTCAGACAGGACCGGGATGTTGGCGGTGCCCAGGGCGCGTACGAAGTCCAGTTCGCCGGCGATGGTCTTCAGCAGAGCGGCTTCGGCGTCAGCAACACGAATTTCGTGAATCTCATCAATATAGGGCAGCTGGTTTCCTGCGGTGTCCACCTTCCAGAAGTAGGGGTTGCGAACATATACCTCAACCGGGTTGGGCGGGACGGTGGTCGGAAGCCAGGCTGCCAGGCTCGGCTTGTCGACGTTGACGCTGCCGTTCTTCTGTCCGAACAGGTCCATCCAGTTGTCGAAGCCGCCATCGTCCATCATCCCTTCAATGTCGGCCATTTCGGCGTAGTCGGGATGGAACTTGGACAGGTAGTGCTTCGGGCTGGTGGTCGGTCCGGAGCGCGGCCCGCCCCAGCTTCCCAGGTAGGTGGGGAAGAGTGCGTAGGACTTGGCGAACGTAAACTGGACCGTGAAGTCGTCGATCATCGCCAGGTCGGCCATTTCGCCGCCGCGGCTCAGCAGTGTAGGCGGTGACGGCGTCAGCTCCTCGTTGAGGATGATATCCTGCCACCAGAACATGACATCGTTGGCGGTAAAGGGTTCGCCGTCGCTCCACTTAATGCCTTTGCGCAGGTTGAGTGTCAGCTGGGTATGGTCGTCGTTCCAGGACCAACCTTCGGCCACGTTGGGAACGATCACGCCCTTGGGTGAGTGGAGAGTCAGAGGCTCTATCACCCACCAGCCCATCTCACCCATGGCGCGCTGACCGCCGACGGTCTTGCGCAGCGCGCCGCCGTACTTGCCAACGGCCTCTTCAGGCTTGATGACGATGGGGTTGATCGGCAGCCGTTCCTCGACAGGGGGGAGGCTGCCGCCGGCGACCATTTCGGCGAGTGCCGGCGCTTCCTGGTAAGAGTCGATGCCCCCGGCGTCGGCCGGCGTGTTGTAGACTTCGCTCTGTACTTCGCGCTCACCTGCTCCGGCTGGCGGGTCGGTGAGCACAGGGCCTGTTATTGTGGCCGCCTCTGACGAAGATGACTCATCGGCGGCGGGCGCAGATTCTTCGGCGGCAGGCGCGGCCTCTTCGCTGGCGGCCGGCTCGTCGGCGGCGCCGCATGCGGCCAGCAGCAGGGAGAGAATGATCAGGAAAGGAACGAGTCTGGAGACACCCTTTGCCAGCCTGTAGCCGACGGAGGCGCCACCGCTTTGAGAGGGAAGTTTGCGACGGGACACAGTTATGCTCCTTTTGCGTGAAAGATTACGTTTGCGAAACTCAGTCGTTTTGTGAAATGTGCACCTCCTGATTCCTTCATTGATGTTTTGCCAGCGGCGACGGCAAGGAAACGTATGTCGCCAGGCTGCAGTTACCTCGTAAACAGAACATGCAGTCGATCACTGCGGTGAGCTGCGAACGCCCTGCAGGTCCAGTTCCTCCGCGAAGTGACAGCGCACGAAGTGGGGCTGGATGCCGTTTGCCCCCGCCAGATCGACCAGCCGGGGCTCTTCGATGCGGCAAATGTCCTGGACATAAGGACAGCGGGGATGGAATGTGCAGCCGGGCGGGACATTGGACGGATCGGCGACGTCGCCCTCCAGAATGATGCGCTCCCGGCGCCGGCCGGCCTTTCCGGTCTCTACCACGGGCACAGCCGACAGCAGGGCTTCGGTATAGGGATGCCGGGGCCGCCGGAAGATCGAATCGGTACGTCCCAGTTCTACGATTTGGCCTACGTACATCACCGAGACCCGGTCGCTCAGGTATTCGACAACTGACAGGTTATGGGTAATGAACAGATAGGTAAGATGGAGTTCAGATTGCAGTTCTTTGAGCAGGCTGAGAATCTGGGCCTGCACGGAAACGTCCAGCGCCGAAACCGGTTCGTCGGCGACGACGAAGTCCGGGTCCAGGGCCAGGGCGCGGGCAATCGCAATTCGCTGGCGCTGGCCGCCGCTGAAGGCGTGTGGATAGCGCCGCATGTAGGTCGGGTCCAGGCGAACGCTGCCCAGAAGCTGGGCCACCCTCTCTTCCAGTTCACGGCGGCTGCTAATCAACTTGCGAGTGACAAATGGCTCGCCGATTATTTCAAGGACGGTAAGACGCGGGTTGAGCGATGAGAAGGGATCCTGGAATATCATTCCCATATGTTGCTGCACTGAGCGCAATTCCGGCTTGGTCAGTGCGGTGATTTCGATCTCTTCGCCGTCGCGTTTGCGGAACAGGACAGAACCGCCGGAAGGTTCAATCGCCCTCATCACGCAACGACCGGTAGTGGTCTTGCCGCAGCCGCTCTCCCCGACCAGCGCAAGTGTCTCGCCCCGAGCGACATGAAAGCTGACGTCATCCACCGCTTTCACCTCGCCGACCTGGCGGCGGAAGAAGCCGCGCAGGACGGGGAAGTACTTGCGCAGTTCGTCTACTACGAGAACATTGTCAGATTTGGCAGGATTGCTGCCGTCTGCCCCGGGGTTAGGTTCCGGCGAGGGTTCGGGGGCAGCATTCACGTCGTTATGAACAGCATCTGCTTGCGCCATGATTTCAGTCCTGGACATACAGATGACAGCGGACGCGATGTCCTCCCGCCAGCTCGATCTGGGGAGGCAGATGGACGTCGCAGACATCGGGTATGAACTCGGGGCAGCGGGGATGGAAGGGACACCCCGCCGGCCGGCGATAGGGGCTTGGCACGGAACCGGTGATTGGGTCGAGCTCCTGGCTATGGCCTTCGCCCAGCTCCGGCACAGAGCGCAGCAGGCCGACCGTGTAGGGATGTTTCGGGTCGCGGAATATGACGTCTGCCGGCGCGCTTTCCACGTCCTTGCCCAAGTACATGATCATCACGCGATCGCACAGTTCGGAGATGACTGCCAGGTCGTGTGTGATGACGATCAACGCCATTCCCATGTCCCGCTGCAGGTCCTTCATCAGCTCCAGGACCTGGGCCTGAATCGTAACGTCCACCGCCGTAGTCGGTTCGTCCGCAATCAGGAGAGCCGGATGGCAGGAGAGGGCCATGGCAATCATTGCCCGCTGGCGCATGCCGCCGCTGAGGGCGAAGGGGTATGCGTCAATCGTCTGCTCCGGCTTGGGCATTCCCACCCGCCCCAGCATTTCGATTGCCCGCTCGCGCGCTTCGTTCTGACTGCAATCCTGATGTAGGCGAATGACCTCGGTTATCTGATTTCCGATCGTATAGACCATGCTGAAGGCCGCCATCGGCTCCTGGAAGACCATGGCGATCTCTCCACCCCGGATTTGGCGGATCTCTTGTCCGCGATCGTCCAGCTGCACCAGATCGACCGACTCGCCGTTCTGGAACAATGAAATCTCTCCCATTACGATTTTGCCGTTCTTGGGCACAATCCTCAGGATCGACTGGGCGGTGACACTCTTACCGCAGCCGCTCTCACCTGCGATGCCCAGCGCCTCCCCGGCGTGAATGTCAAAGGACACGCCGTCAACGGCTTCCAGGATCCCCTCTTGAGAGAAGAAATGGGTGGCCAGATTGTCTACGCTTAGCAGGAGCGGCGCTTGGGTCATGGGAAAGGTTCGCGGTCTGGCTAGATGGATGAATAGGGGTCGGCGGCATCGCGCAGGCCGTCGCCGACAAAGTTGAAGCAGAGTATGGCAATTATGACAAACAGGCCCGGGGAGAGAAGCCAGGGAGAATCAGCCAGCACGATGATCCGCTGTGCGTCCTTGAGCAGCACGCCCCAGCTGATGGCCGGATTCTGCAGGCCCAGTCCGATAAAGCTCAGTGCGGTCTCTCCCAGGATCATGCCGGGGACGCTCAGAGTCAGCGAGGCGATGATATGGCTGGTGAAGGAGGGCAGCATGTGCTTGAAGATGACGCGCGACTCATTTGAGCCGTTGAGCTGGGCGGCCATCACATATTCCTCCTCGCGCAGGGACATGAACTTGCCGCGCACGACGCGCGCCAGCCCTGTCCAGCCGACCAGGGAGAGAATGACGACGATGCCAAAATAGATCTGCACGACCGTCCATGTAGGAGGAAGGGCCACGCTCAGCGCCATCCAAAGCGGCAGAGTGGGAATCGAACGCAGGAATTCGATGATGCGCTGGATGACCAGGTCGGTGACGCCGCCGAAATAACCGGAGAACCCGCCCATGATAACGCCGATCACGAAGCTGATGGCGATGCCCAGCAGGCCGACGGACAGCGAAATGCGGCCGCCGAAGATGATGCGTGAGAGCAGGTCGCGCCCCATTTTGTCGGTGCCGATGAGGAAGAAGGTGCCCTCTTCGACGCCGATCAGGTGGATGTTGCTCTCGAACAGGCCCCACAACTTGTATGGATCGCCGCGTACGAACAACCTGACAGGGAATTTCTGGGTTGTATCCAGCTCCCAAGTGGTCCTGAAGGTGTTTTCGTCCATCTTGGAAGTCATGCCGTAGACGAAGGGGCGCAACTGAAATTTGCCTTCATCGAAGAAGCGAAGACTCTGCGGCGGCATGAACATGTAGTCGGTGTCGTGGTGGGCAGGGTCGTAAGGCGAGAGGAACTCGGCAAAGATCGCGAACAGGTAGAAGATCGCTATCAACACCAGTGAGATGACCGCCACCTTGTGCCGCAGGAATTTCCAGCGGATCAGCTGCCATTGGGTAGCGACCGACATATCCTCTTCGCCGGCGTCCACCTCAGTACTGCTCGTTTGGAATTTTTCGTCGATTACGGCCATAGCAGTTCTACCAGTCTAATGCGGCTTGCACATTTGAGTTCGAAGGCCTTCCTCACCCGTGCTTCAGACTCAGATGGCGCCGCGAATGCGTGGATCGAGCCAGGCGAGCACGATATCGGAGAGCAGCGTGCCCACCAGCGTGAGCGTGCTTAAAATCATAACTACACTTCCTGCCAGAAACATGTCCTGGCTGAGCAACGCGCCTACAAACAGGGGCGCGATCGTGGGCAGACCCAGTACCAGTGAGGCCAGCAGTTCGCCGTTGACCAGGGTGGGCAGTGTCCAGCCGATGGTGCTGGCGACCGGGTTCATGGCGATTCGGAAAGGGTATTTGACGAGGAGCTTGCCCTCGGACAGTCCCTTTGAGCGGGCCACCATTACATAGGGCCGCTCCAGTTCATCCAGAAGATTGGCGCGCATGACGCGGATCAGCCCGGCTGTGCCGGCGGTGCCGACAACAAGCGCCGGCAGCCAGAGGTGCTTCAAGAGATCGATGAACTTGGCGAAACTCCAGGGCGCGATCAGGTATTCGTCGGAAAAAAGGCCCACTGCCACGTTGCCGGTTGCAACAAAGTAATACCACAGGATCAGGAGGGCGAGCAGAAAGTTGGGCGTCGCCAGCCCAACGAAACCGATCAGAGTGAAGAAATAGTCCCCGAGCGAGTATTGACGGGTGGCGGAATAGAGGCCGATCGGGATCGCGATTGCGTAGGCAAGGAAAAAGGAGGCGACCGAGATGGCAAGGCTCCAGGGCAGACGGTCGGCGATCAGTTTGCTGACGGGCTGGTTCCATTCCAGCGAGCGGCCCAGGTTTCCCTGCATGATGTTGCCGAGCCAGCGGAAATAACGCACGTAGGTGGGGGCGTCCAGCCCGTAGCGCATGCGCAGCGATGCGATTTCCGCGGGGTCTACCGCCTCCTGTTCCTGCAGGAGTGCATTCACATAGGAGTCCATGAAATCACCCGGCGGCGCCTCAATGATGACGAAAGAGATGACAGAGACGACAAACAGGGTGGGCACCATCAGGAGGATGCGGCGAAGGATAAAGGACCACATTTTCGGAATTGATCAGGTGTCAGAGTTTTTCTAGTGTAGCCAGGTAGATGTTGGACGGCGCCAGGCCCGTTCCGCTGCCCTCGTGACTTGAATAGTAGGACAGCAGGGCCCGCTCCGGACCCAATTCGACAAAGCCGGGATAGGAGTTGTCGCCACCGCTGGGCAGGACTGCGATCTCCATCAGCTCTGTGCCGACCAGCTCGTACAGGGCAGTGACAGGTCCATCCTCGGTGTGCTTGCGCCCACCGACAAGGACCTGGTCGCCCCATCGGACAAGGAGTGGACCGCCGATATGCCTGTCCAGATCGGCGCACATCCAGTCGGTATAAGGTGGTCTTGATCTACAGATCTGCGCTGGCCTACCTCCGGCGCGGGCGACCGCCAACAGGCCGCCTTCTTCGAATAGCAGAGCGGTCTCGTCGCCGTGGGCCGGTTGGATCAGGCTGAGCGGCGTCCAGGCGAATCCGTCCGCGCTGTGCAGCAGCCAGGACTCCATCCACTCCGGCGGTTCATCGCGTCGGGCAAGCACTTCGAAATTGCGAATGCGGCGCCCGTTGAGAAAGGCCGTTCCGTCATGTGCGGCCGCGCGCCAGATGTAATGGCCGTGCGTACCGTCCAACATGCGGGGGCCGTGCCAGTCTTCGCCGTCTTCGCTCCAGGCGCAGAATCCGAGGTGATCGTTTACATCTCTGTCCTCAGCGTTTCCGGGGGTTACCCACCAGGCGCCGGTGTAGAGGAACAGCTTGTTGTCGAAGGCCAGAAAGTGCGGGTCTCTAACATCCCGGTTGTTGACGCTGAAGGAATGGACCTGCTTCCAGTCGCTGCCGTCGGTGCTGGACAGCACGACGATGCGAGACGTGGTGAAGAGCATGTGGCCGTCGGGGCAGCTGCGAAAGGTCAGATACAGGCGATCACCGAAACGGCACATATCCGTGAAGGCATTATGACTTCCGTCATTGAACAGTTGACGTACGGAACCGACTCGGATGGAGGGCACGAAAGCGGCTCTTGTGGGAATACACAAGTTCTGGTCTGAGGACTGCGACCGGGGCGTTTGGCTACCGGTGCCTGCATTATAGGGAAGTTTGGACGGTTGTCAAACGCGCGATGTAGAGGGGCGCATCCCAGATTTTTGTGAGGTCGTTGTCTGAATCAGGAGAAAAGGCGGGGAGAGTGGAGAGGCGTGGGAGGCGTGGGGCGGCACAAAGGCGAGGAGGAGCGTTGAAGGATATGTTCAGGTTTTGTCAGGTTTTTTGGGGGGACTCCCCCGTTCGATTCAACGGCTCAATCGTTAATGCGCGGAAGGAATTTGGCAGATTTATCGCGTTTTGGCAGGTTTTGTCATGTTTTAGGGGGGGACCCCCCCCTTTTTTTCTCGACGGCTCGCCGGTGAATGCGCTGAAGGATGTTGTCAGGTTTGGACAGGTTTTGTC
>VXMH01000092.1 GCA_009841235.1 Caldilineaceae bacterium SB0661_bin_32
TCCCCATCCACACCGCACTCTCCACCTCCCCCCTCAATCTACGGTAGGGGCAGGCCTTGTGCCTGCCCTCGCGTAGGCTCCGTCTATGCGCCCTGAGAATGCCTCCCGGGGTCATTGACAGTTCGGGTCTACTTTAGTAACCTGCCATTGCTTGAAGGTGCCCGAAAGACATCTCTCTGTCCCATTCCCGGACATGTCGGCGGGGCGAAAATCTTCCAGCGAAGGCGTTCCACGTGCTTCTCTAAGGAGGGCGGCTCCATCATGAAGAGTAGTGTGCTCATCTGTACGGCCCAGCAGCAATTCTCGCTCCAGGAGTTCGATATTCCCAAGCTCGCCTCCTCGGACCTGCTGGTTCGCTGTGTCTGGTCCGGTGTCAGCGTAGGCACAGAGTTCGCCGTGATCCGCAACAAAATCAGCTATGGCCCCTACCCGATATGTACAGGCTACCAGGCCGTTGGCTGCGTGGAGGATGTCGGCGCCGCGGTAACGAAGTTCGATGTTGGTGACAAGGTGTACTACCGCCGCAACTATATTCCTATGCGAGTCGACGGCCAGCCGGTAACGGTCTGTTCAGGCGCCCACGCCTCCTATGCTCTGATGCCGGAGGATGCGGAGGTCGAACGTCTGCCCGAAGGAGTGGATGACGCTACGGGGGCGCTCTTTGTTATGCCTGCAGTTGGCTACAACGCCGTCGATATGGCAGGCGTCCAGATGGGCGACGTTGTTGCATTTCACGCCGTTGGCCTTATCGGTCTGGGAGCGCTGGCAGCCGCGCATCTGCGCGGCGCCGTAACCATCGCAATCGACCTCAATGCAAGTCGGCTGGAGATGGCTAAGGAGTTGGGGGCAACGCATACGATCAACGCCGAGGGCATGTCTCCGGGCGAGCTTACCGCGCGAGTGCAGGAGATTCAACCGGGCGGCGCCGATGTAGTCTTTGAAGGAAGCGGTGTCCCCTCCTGCCTGGACCTCGCGTTCCCGCTGGCGCGCCTGCGGGGGAAGTTCGTTTTCCTTGGTCACTATGGAAAGGAGCCGGTCTCCTTCAACTACCTCGTGCCGCACGGCAAACAGCTTACCGCGTTCTTTCCCTGCAACGACGGGTTGGCTCCATGCCGGGAGGCGGTGCTGCGAAACATCGCTACGGGCGCCATCCCCTGGGAGAAGACGATTACACATCGGGTGGACGCCTCGGAGGCGCCGGAGCTGTATGCGAAGATCAACAGGGATGAACTGCCGGATCTTTTCGGCGCGGTGATTCGCTGGAGTTGACCTGCCGTTCACTGTAGAATCATATCCTCCGCAGAAGAATAGGGAAAATGAGCAGAATTCTTATCACAGGTTCAAGTGGATTCATAGGAAGTGCGCTGGCAAAGTCGATTGCACGAAACGCGGCCTACGAGCTGGTCTGCCTTTCCCGTAGCCCGACCGGCGTGCCCGGTGCGACGAATCTGCAGGGCGATTTTTCGGACCCCAATGCGCTCCATTTGCTGGACCCCTTTGAAGGGATCGACATCCTGATTCATCTCGCCGCTGTGACGGGCGGGTGCACCGAGGAGGACGGTCTGCGCGTCAATGTCGCAGGGACCCACCGCCTTCTGCGCTACCTCATAGACCGCCGGTGCAGAAAGTTCGTCCTGGCAAGCTCCATCGCCGCCGTCGGAATGCAGTCGGTCGATTTCCGCCCTCTTCAGCTGCCCATGCCCGACGAACATCCCTGCCTGGACCGCGATGGCTACGGTTTCTCCAAGTACATGATGGAAGAGGTAACGAGATACCTGTCCAGGCAGAACGGGTCCCTGGACTTTATCAATCTGCGGCTGGCCAGCATCGCCCCGGACGAACGTCAACTGGCGCCGGCCGAACCCGGACCCGTACCAATCTGGGGGATGGGGAAGATCTCGGTAATGTTTTTAAGTGATACCGTCCGCTGTCTGATGGCGGCGGCCGAGGCGCCGTTCAAACCCGGTGTGCGGACTCTCAATGCGGTTGGGAGCCAGGCCTGTACGGCCGTTCCAGTTCCGGAGCTGTTGCGCTCATGGTACGGCAGCGATGCCGACACGATCGACTTTTCCCACTATGAACAGCCCGGCCGCGAGAAGGATCCCGTGTACGACATTTCAAGGATTCGGGAAGAGCTTGGTTTTGTGCCGCAACAGCCGATTCTGGGAGATTGAGTTGCAATGAAGATTACGCAGATTCGCACTGAACATTACCGGATCCCTCTGCCGGTCGTCCTCTCGGACTCTACGCACGGTGACATCTCCCACTTCGGACTTATCGTGACGCGTATCGGCACTGCCGCCGGCCTGGAAGGAATGGGGTATACCTACTGTGTCGGCGACATTGGCGGGTCTGCCATTCTGGCCCTGGTTCGCGACGACCTCGCGCCGTCCCTCATCGGCGAAGATGCCGGCCGCATAGAACGCCTGTGGGAACGCATGTGGTGGCACGTGCACTTTGTCGGGCGCGGTGGCGCGGCCTCATTTGCGCTGGCCGCCTTGGATATCGGTCTGTGGGATCTGCGCGGTAAAGCGCAAGAGGAACCTTGGTGGCGGCTGCTGGGAGGCCATGATCCCCGGGTCCCGGTCTACGCCGGCGGCATTGACCTCCAGTTCTCATTGAACGCCCTGCTGAAACAGGCAGATGAATTTCAGGAGCAAGGCTTCCGCGCCATAAAAATGAAAGTTGGCCGCGATCAACTTTCAGAAGATGTCGAACGAGTGGCAGCGATGCGCAGCCACCTGGGGGCGGACTTTCCCCTCATGGCCGACGCAAATATGCGCTGGCGGGTGGATGAGGCCATTCGCGCCGCCCGCGGCATGGCAGACTGCAATCTGTTCTGGCTGGAGGAACCGACCATTCCCGATGACGTGGCAGGCCATGCCCGCATCGCACGTGAAGGCGGTCTGCCTATCGCTACCGGAGAAAACTTCCATACCGTGTACGAGTTTCAGCAGATGATAGCCCGCGGCGCCATCTCCTTTCCTGAGCCGGATGTGGCCACCCTGGGGGGAGTTACGCCGTGGCTCAAAGTTGCCCATCTGGCCGAGGCCTGCAACCTGCCCGTAACCACGCACGGCGTCCACGACCTTCAGGTGCATCTCCTGGCCGCGATTCCCAACAGTTCTTACCTGGAGGCGCACGGGTTTGGACTGGACCGCTTTATTCGGAACCCATTGCACATCGAAGAAGGGGTTGCTGTTGCGCCCGAGAGAGCCGGGCATGGCATTGAATTTGACTGGGATGCGCTTCAAGAGCACAGAGTCTGATTGGAGAAAACGATAAAATGGAAAAACTGATTGAGGGAAAGTCTGTAGCGGTCCTCACGGCGCACGAGTTTGAGGATATCGAAGTGATGTACACAGTACTGCAACTAAGCCAGGCCGGCGCCGGCGTCGTGGTTGGCACGCTGCCGCAGACGGCCCTCGGCCACTTCCACGGGCGTCCTGCCTGGCCGGAAAAGCCCATTACCGGCAGGTTCGGGCACACGATTCCATTCGACGTCCTTGCCGTAGGCAATCGATACTCGGTTCAAAGCATCTGGGAAATGAATCCTGAGGAGTTCGACGCGGCAGTGTTTCCCGGGGGACTCGCCCCTGATTTCCTTCGCATCGATGACAAGACATTGGAGTTTGCTGCCGCCATCCACCGTTCAGGCAAGGTTTTGGCCGCCATCTGTCACGGACCCCAGGTGTTGATCTCGCTTGACCGCCGGAAGGGGACCGACAGCGTCGCCGGCCGCAACGTCACGGCCTACTGCGCGGTTACGGACGATCTGCTCAACGCCGGCGCGGTCTACCATGATCTGCCGGCGATAACTGACGGCAACGTAGTTACCGGGCGCGTTCCCGATGACCTGCCCGAATTCTGCGACGCCATCATCGAAGCGCTGTCGCCATCCTGAGGCGCGCTGCCGCCTGCCCAAGGAAAGATCTGTCGCTCAACATTGGCATCCTCCGGCTCAAGCGATTCCCTGTAGGGCAAGTCGTCCTACCTGATCAGCAACTGGAGAGACTATGGATTTCTCAGAAGTTAAGGCTTTGACTTTCGACATTTTCGGAACGGTGGTGGACTGGAGGGGGTCTATCATCAGCGAAGGGGAAGATGTCTGGACAGATAAGGGCGTGGACGTAGACTGGCCTGAGTTTGCAGACAGTTGGCGGGGCGGTTACGGACCCTCCATGCAACGTGTACGGACCGGCGAACTTCCCTGGATGAACATCGACGCACTGCACCGCCTGATCCTGGACGATCTCCTGGAGCAATACCAGGTTGCCGGACTTTCTGAGGCCGATAAGGTACAGTTGAACAAGGTATGGCACCGGCTGAATCCGTGGCCGGACGTTGCTTCCGGTCTCGCCCGCCTGCGAAAGCGGTTTATCGTGGCTGCCCTGTCCAACGGCAATGTGGCCCTCTTGGTAAACATGGCCCGCCACGGCGGCCTCTGCTGGGACTGCGTTCTCTCCGCGGAGCTGGCGAGGCATTACAAGCCGGACCCCGAGGTCTACCAGACTGCGGCCGCGCTCCTCGGGCTGGAGCCCCACGAAGTCATGATGGTCGCCGCCCACAACGGAGATCTGAAGGGGTCGAAATTGGTCGGCTTCAGGACCGCATTTGTCCACAGGCCCAGGGAGTTTGGGCCAAACCAGACAACGGATCTGGCTTCGGACCCTTCAGTTGACGTGGCGGCCGCGGACTTCAATGATCTGGCAGACAAACTGCAATTGCCCTAGGGCAGGCGTTCTATTCTCGTTGAACTCTGGACGACCTTACCAAGGTGACAACGGAACCTGTTCGCCTGCATGGGATGACTTTACGCGCTGCGTCGGTCAAGGTAAAGCTGGAGGCGTTACGTTCGTTGCTGTCAGCCCTGCTGATGCCGGGGGTCGATGGCATCGCGCAGGCCGTCGCCGATGAAGTTGATGCTCAGGACCGTCAGCAGGATCATGACAGCCGGCGGAACCCAGATCCAGGGGCCGTCCTGGAGCACGTCCAGGCTGCGCGCAGATTCCAGCATGTTTCCCCAACTTGGGGTCGGGAGCGGTATCCCGACGCCGAGAAAGCTCAAACCAGCTTCCAGAAGTATGGCGCCGTTAACGTCGAACGTTATTGAGGCGAGTAAGGGAGCAACCACGTTGGGAAGCACGTGGGTGACGATTATCCGCCGGTTGCCTGAGCCCAGTGATCGAGAAGCCAGGACAAACTGTTGTTCTCGCAGAGACAGCACCTGTCCGCGCACGAGCCGGGTGATTCCGGGCCAGCTGAAAATCCCTATCAGAAAGATGACGCTGGCAATGCTCTGCCCCAAATAGATGGCAGCCGTCAGGATGATCACGACGCGCGGGAAAGTCATCACGACGTCGGTAAAGCGCATGATTATCTGGTCGGTCATGCCGCGATAGTAGCCGGATACTGATCCCAGAATGACGCCGATCACAGTCGAAATGGAGGCGGCCGCGAAGCCGACCGCGAGTGAGACGCGGCCGCCATAGAGAGTGCGGCTCCAGATGTCCCGTCCAACTCGATCGGTGCCCAGGAAGTGGGCCAGGCTTGGCGACTGGAATTTGTCAGGCAGATTGAGCTCGGCATAGTCATAGCGCCCGATCAGAGGGGCCGCGACTGTCGCCAGCAGTACGATTCCGAACAGGACAAGACCTGCCAAGGCCAAAGGGTGGCGGCGAAAGCGACGCCAGGCCTGGGCGGTCGGGGACTGTGAGTGGACTCTTCTCGGTCGAGCTTCTATCGACATGTCAGCGATCTGATTGAGCAGCTGTCATCCTGCGATTCGATTCAAATGGGGCGAACACGATTCCTCGTCGGCCTCTCGACATCAGGTATAGCGGATTCTCGGGTCGGCCACCGCGTAGGCCAGGTCCGTAATGAGATTCGCCGTCAGGACCACCAGGGCCGTCACCAACATGATTCCCATCACCATGGGATAGTCCCTAGCCGCTACGGCATCGACCAGCAGCGCGCCCATCCCTGGCCAGCTGTAGATCGTCTCCGTAAACAGGGCGCCGGCAACCAGCGTAGGCAGACTTAGTCCTACCACGGTGACCACGGGAAGGAGGGCGTTGCGAAACACGTGCCGCCACGTGACCACCGGGGGCTTCAACCCCTTGGCATTGGCAGTTCGAACATAGTCCTCCCCGCGTACTTCCAGAATGCTGAACCGGGTATAGCGCAAAAAGGTCGCCAGGTTGAAGATAGCGAGCGTGCCTGCCGGAAGCACGAGGTGATACAGAAGATCAAAGAGCGATTCCGGCTTTCCGATCGTGCGCATCCCCCCTGACGGGAACCATCCCAGCTTCACCGAAAAGACGTACAGGCCAAAGATGCCGGCGATAAACGCCGGCATGGAAATGCCAACGAAAGAAAGGCCCGTAAAGGTAAAGTCCCATATCGAGTACTGCCGCAGCCCAATGAAGATGCCGAGCGTAATGCCCACTACTATGCCAATTGCCAGGGCCGTTCCCATCAGCAAAAAGGTACGCCTCATTCGGACGGCCAGCACCTCGGCAACGTCGTCTCCATTCTTGAAACGGAAGCCGAGATCGCCCTGGGCGACCTGACCCAGCCATTTGACGTAGCGTACGGGAAGCGGGTCGTCGAGCCCGTATCGCTCGCGCACGAAATCCAGGTCCTCTTTTGTAATTCCGATCTCCTCGTTTACAAAGAAATCGACCGGGTCGCCGGGCGCCAGGTTGATCAGAAGATAGATGACCAGGGTCACCAGGAACAGGACCGGTATGTTTATCAGAACGCGGCGGAGGAAGTATTGCATCGATGCGAGAGGCGGTGCGAAGAGAACCGAAGGAATTCGGAACGGAAACGCTGACGGCTCGAAGCATAGAGCCGTCAGCGTCGCCGCAGTCAGTCGTTACTTCATATTCCAGTCCTGGGAGCGGTCAACGTACGGGCCGCCGCCGGGAGCCGGGAAGTAGTGGAAGTCCTCAATGTCAACCGTAGCGATGCCGTAACGGGTGGAGACCCACCAGTAAGCGAAAGTGGCCTCTTCATTCTGATACTTGCAGAGCGCCGTGCGGGCAGCCCTGTACTCGTCTGCATTTTGCGCCGCGTTCATCGCCTCAAACAGGTCGACGTAGTTCGGGTCTTCAAGCCCCCACTGGTTGTCTTCGACGTACCAGATCGGGCTGTAGGATGCCGGGCCGCCGCCCGCGCCGCGATAGGCGATGTTCCACTCGGAAGCGTTGTCATCCACAACCGTGCGCCAGGTCGGCACGTCGAGGAACGTAGGATTGACGTTGACGCCGACGTCGGCCATGTTGGCCTGCATCACCGTCAGAATGTCCTTCGCCAGCTGCGAGGTGTAGTAGGTGGGGATGTCCAGGTTGACGCCGTCGAGAGTGACGCCGTCCGCGGCGGCTTCGGCAAGAAGCTCACGGGCCTTCGCGGGATCGTACTCGTAGTAGTTGGCGTCTTCAGGCCAGAAGGTGGGATAGGGGTCCTGGCAGGGCGTCGCCTGTGCAGTCCCGTTGAACACGTCGCTGATGATCGAGGCCCGGTCAATGCCGTACATGAAGGCCTGGCGAATACGCTTGTCCGACCACGGTTCGTTCAGGAAGTTGTAGTTGAACATGTTGGTCACGAACGACGGGCCCGAGAAAATCTGGTAGTCCGGGTTGCCGGCGAAGCGGCTTGCCACGTCGGCGCTGACGTAAGTGAAGTCGATGTCCCCGCTTTCCAGCGCCAGCACCGCGGCCGTCTCGTCAACGAAGTAGCGGTTGATCAACTGGTCCAATTCAGGTACGCCGTCCCAGTAGAGTTCATTGGGCGCCAGCGTCATGAACTGGTCTTTTTCGTAGGAATCGAACTTGAACGGGCCGGTACCGACCGGATTGGTGAACCACCAGTCGGCGCTGAAAATCTCAGTCGGCTCGAAGTCGATGGCATGCTCCGGCAGTGCGTAGAAGCCGCGCACGGAGTCGTAGAACCGGGGATTCGATATCGAGAGCTCGATTTCGAGCGTCAGATCGTCAACAACTCTGATTCCTGCGATCTCGTCGGCCTCGCCATCATTGTACTCAGTCCAACCAACTATCTGGTTGGGCTGACTGATGCCGAAATGGGTCACGGCCGCCATGGGCGCCGAAACGAATTC
This sequence comes from Caldilineaceae bacterium SB0661_bin_32, assembly GCA_009841235.1. Classification (GTDB taxonomy): domain Bacteria; phylum Chloroflexota; class Anaerolineae; order Caldilineales; family Caldilineaceae; genus Bin5. Next base: position 8,123 of record VXMH01000092.1, read on the forward strand.
AGCGGTCCACTTCAGGTCGGAGGCGGTGAAATCCTCGCCATCATGCCATTTGACGCCTTCTCGCAGGTTGAATGTCCAAACGGTTGCGTCCTCGTTCGGCTCCCAGCTGACCGCCAGTGCGGCCTCGCTCGTGTGGTTGGAGAAGGTGGAGTCCATAATGATCAACGGCGTGAACATCTTGACGAACCAGACATTGCCCGCGCCGTTGTTGTAAAGTACGCCCTGGGGATCGCCGCCCGGCCCGACATCGAAGCCGCCGATCAGAACCTGCTCGACTTCGCCGTCATCTGAGGCCATCTGGTCTGCAGACGGCGCTGGCGCCTCTTCGGCAGCAGGCGCGGCGGCTGGGGCCGCGCAGGCAACCAGCAGTGCCAGGGACAGAACGGTTACAAGACCCAAAATCTTGCTTCTGAACATAGGTTCCTCCAGTAGGTTTGGGTTAGGAATGATATCCGAGACTATAGCCCCTTCTTGGAGCGGGTAGATAATCGCACGCGGCAGCCGGAATTGTCAAATTCCGGGGCCTGTACTGCTGCATCCCAAGATGGAGGTAAACCGCCCTCCGCCTCAAAGCCCCCGTAGGGGCAGGCCTTGTGCCTGCCCTCGCCCGCCGCACGTAAACCATACTCTGCCACTCCGGTTTCTGTGATATACTGGCTCTTTGGCGGCCAAATGACACGTATCTCAAATCCGCTCCCCCCGTAAGTGAATGTCTGGAGACACAGAGGACCAATCATGTCAAAACAAAACTATGAAGTCCTGTTTGTGGAAAGGGGCGTCGCGGACGTGCGGGCCTGCGAGATGCCGTCGGCTGGACCCGGCGAGCTTCTGATCAGAGCTCTTGTCTCCCTGATCAGTCCAGGCACCGAGAGGGCCTTTCTATTGGGTCTTGCGAATACGCCGGACCGTTATCCCCAGAAGACAGGGTACAGCCACATAGGCGAAGTGGTCGGGGTCGGCGCAGGTGTTGAGGGCTGGGAGATAGGAGACCGGGTAGCTTCGCGCGCAAACCACATGATGTTTGCGGCTGTGTCAGCGTCGAACTGCAACCATGTTCCGAACGGGCTGACCAACGAACGGGCCGCCTTTTTCCGGCTCACTTCAATCGCAATGCAAGGCGTCCGCAAGGCGCGCGTCGAGTTGGGAGAACCGGCGGCGGTCATAGGTTGCGGACCGGTCGGGCTGCTGGCGATGCAGCTGGTCCGCCTCAATGGCGGGCTGCCGGTGGTCTCCATTGATAAAGATGCGCGTCGCCTCGAGTTTGCTGCGTTGCTTGACGTCGACGCCGCCTTGCCGGCGGACGGTGACCTCAGGACGGCTTTGCGCGCGCAGTGCGGCGGAGAGGACCCGGCGCTGGTCATCGACGCGACCGGCCATCCCGAAGCCATTCCCGCGGCCTTTGACCTGGCGCGATTCGGCGGGCGTGTGGTGCTGCTGGCCAGCACGCGAGGAGATACGGAGGCGGTCAACTTCTATCGGGACGTTCACAAGAAAGGGCTGACGGTTATCGGAGCCCATGAGAGCACAAGACCCCGGTTGGATTCGGCGCCGGGCTGGTGGACCCACCAGGCCGACGAAAACACCGCCCTCAGGCTCCTTGCCGGCGGGCGGCTGGTGGTCGATCCGATTACTACGCATCGATTCAACTGGCGGGATGCAGCGGCCGCCTACGATTCGCTGACCCGGTGGGAACCGGGGATGATGGGGACCCTCCTGGACTGGCAAAACGAGTAGCCGGCGCCTCTCTTTCCGCTATGACCCCCGCGCCCCAGCTTTCCACGCGTGGTATCCTCAAGACCTGGTGGCCGCTGGCGTTGAGTTGGTTCATGATCACCGTGGAGCAGCCGATTCTGGCGGCGGTCGTGGCCCGCAGCGTTGATCCCAAGGTCCAGCTTGCGGCCTGGGGTCTGGCCTTTTCGCTGGTTCTGGTTCTTTCCGCCCCTTCCATTTCCACGCTGGCCGCTTCCACGGCGCTGAGCAGAGACAAGGCCTCCTACCGGCAAGGCCGCCGCTATGTGATCTGGCTAAGCGTCGGCTTGACGGCGGCCCACCTCCTGCTCGCCTTTACGCCCGTTTTTGACCTCGTTGTCTTTGGCCTGATTTCGGCGCCGGCGGAGCTGGCCGAGCCTGTCCGCAGCGGCGTTCGGATAATGCTCCCGTTCGTCCCGAGCCTGGCGATACGCCGCTTCCAGTACGGAGTTCTGATTCGCTGCGACCAGACGCGCGCCGTATCGTTGGGGACCGTGATGCGGCTCATCCTCGAGGTGGTCCTGGCTGTTGGACTCTTCGGTCTGCTGAATTGGGACGGTGTCATCGTCGCCAGTACCGCCATTTCGACCGGCGTCCTATTCGAGGCCGTCTACGCGACGTTGCGCGTGAGACCTGTCGTACGCAAGAATCTGCTCTCCGCGATTCCGGGTGATCCGCCCCTGACCTGGAGACGGTTCCTGCGCTTCTATCTTCCGCTGGTGCTTACAACCTTCATGCAAATCCTGCTTCAACCGCTGATCAGCGCAAGCCTCAGCCGCATGCCCGATTCCCTCAGCTCGCTCGCGCTCTGGCCCGTCCTGTACGGCGTGCTGCTCATGACGAACAGTGCGGCTTACGCCTTCGTAGAGTCGGTCATCGTGCTGTTGGACCGGCCGGGATCGATCGAACTGTTGAGAAAATTCACGTGGCGGCTGGGCCTGTCCCTGGCGGCAGTCCCGCTGGCGCTGGCAATTACACCGCTTGGCGATCTCTGGTTTAGCCGGATCGCGGCGCTTCCTCCGGAGCTGTTGCACCAGGCCAGGCTCTCGTTGTGGCTGGTGATTCCCTTGCCCGCGCTGACAGCGCTTTCCAGTCTGTTTCAGGGTACGCTGATCAATAGTCAGCGGACGCGCAGAATCACCGAAGCGGATGCGCTGGCGCTGGCAACGATCACGGCACTGCTGGCTTTGGGGAGCCTGCTGGGAGGGCGGCCGTGCGGGGAAAGCGGTCTCCTTCTCTGCGGCGTTCCCGGCGTCTTCATTGCCGTGGCAGCCTTTAACTTCGGTTCAGCTGTCCGCAACGTATGGCTGTGGCGGCGCTCACGGAGGATCTACATCTCCATTCGCCTGCGCCACGCACGGGCGTAGAGACTGCCTTCGAGCAAAGAGGTTGCGGCGACCGGTTCGGCGCGGGGTGGGCCTGCTACCCGTCCGCGATCCTGCCGGTCAGCCGCAGGAGGGTCTCCTGTACAAGGAGTTCGTGTTCGGGTGAGCGGTCCGGGGCCTGCTGGCCGCGCAGCGTTGCCACAAACGCAACCAGCTCTTCCTCGTAGGTCTGCTGCCGGCTCTGTGTTGGGACCGGGACGATCTGGTCTCCGGCGCTGTATCCTTCGTCGGCCTCTTCCAGGCACAGTCTGATGGCATACGGAGGCTCAAAGGGATCGAGCAGGATCGCACTGCCTTTAGTGCCGTAGACCTCGAAGCGTCGCGCCATTGGCTTTGGTTCCATCGCCGCGATGTCAACAAAAGCGAGCCCTCGCTCGTACTCGAGAACACCGAGCGTGTTGTCGGTACATTCTGGCCCTGCTCCGTCCGTGCGGAAGAAGCTGGTTGTCCGTGTCGGCCTGCCCATCAGATACACGACCTGGTCGAGCATGTGTCCGCCCAGATCGAAGAAGATGCCTCCCTGGTGTACGGCAAGGGCGCTGCGGCCGCCCGGATCGACGCTCGTCGACATATGGGCGCGGGTGCAATAGATGTCGCCCAGCAGACCGCTGTGTACCCACTCGGCGATCTGGCAGAAGCCGTTCTGGTAGCGGAACATGTAGCCCATCTGGATGAGCAGGCCCTGGTCCTGGGCCTTGCTCACTACTCTCTGCCAGGCCGGCCAGTCTTCGCCGGCCGGCTTGTCGTACCAGACGTGCTTGCCGGCGTCGACGATGGCTTCGGTTTGCGGCAGACTCTCTGCGTTCTTGCCTTCGGAGGCCGCGGCAACGATCGAGGTGTCGGACAGGAGCTCCTCTTCGCTGTCGAACCAGCGGACCTGGCCGAACGGGCCGCTGGTTCCTTCCAGGTCGGCGCGGCGCTCCTGGTCCGGTTCAAAGAGTCCCACCACCTCGACGTCGGGCGAGTCGAGCATCGCCTGCAACTTTCCCGCGGCGTGCCCGTGCTTCGTCCCGTACTGGGCCATCCTGAGTGGGGCCGCGCCCGAACCGTTGGTCATTGCTGGACCTCTCTTGGCTGAGAATCTATTTGGAAATGCGGCTATTCGAAAAGCCGCCCTGCGTTCGGGTCAGGCGCAAACGGGATTGTCTTCTGTCCAGCGGTTGAAGCTGCCGGCGTCCTCGATCGTCGCCATGTGATCGCGCGTATCGCGCCAGAGCTTCTCCCATGCGGCCGGTTCGCGCAGCACCGTGTCGGGGTACTTGCGGCTGCGCGCGACAAAGCCCGGGAAGGCCGGCCGCCCCGTCGGCTGTCCGGTCGGGTTGTAACGAATGTCGAAGCTCCAGCGGATGGTATCGCTGTTATTGGAGTAGGAAGCGTGCAGCGTCTGCTTGTGCATGAGCAAGGCATCGCCCTTGTTCATGATCATAGGCTTGGCTTTGCCTTCAAGGAGCTTGCCGGGGACCGCAAGACCGAGATTGGTGGGACAGTGGTCAACCAGCCCTCGCTTGTGACTTCCCGGCCAGACACAGAGGCAGCCGTTTTCCACGTTCACGTCCATGAGCGGGAACCAGACAGTCAGCATCTGGGTCTCGTCGGCCTCCGGCCTGACGACGCCGTGGTCCTGGTGAACGACCGTTTTGCCCAGCATCACGCGCCCGGTCTCCTGGTTGACCGGGGTGAGATGCTCCGGTGGCTTGAGGCGGACATGCTGTACCGGGTTGGAGTAGATTTCGCCGCCAAGGATCGATTCGACGGAATCGAGCAGACTCTCGTTTGTCAACATGCCGAAGACGGCCGGGCCGGCCCAGAACGGCGTGTCAGGCTGTACGTTCCCCTGCGGCAGCGAGAAGTCGAAGTACTGCGCATGAACCTTGCCGCTTTCCTGGTAGATGGCGATCAGCCGCTCGGCAAACGGAAGTTCCTCGTAGAGAGAACTGGTCTCCCCCGCGTCATACAGGTCGTGGGCCAGGTTGTCCAACACGCCCTTGTACTCTTCAATAACCGGATCGATGTCCTGTTCAGGATCGAAAACGTCGCGAACGATAACATAGCCCTCTTCGTCGTATTGCTCGAGTTGCTCGGCCGTGAGTTTCATGGTCATGCCCTCCTGTATGCATTCCCATCGAACGGATAAAGATGACTTCTATCTGTTTTGCGTATCGTCCAGCATGTTATCGTGTCGTAGATGCAATGCGCGTATATCGTACTTGCCGGGGCGCTGCGGCGTCAAGTGCCCGGAATCCACCATGAGATCGAGAGGATTGACGCGTGTCTGGAGGGGCATCTCCACCTTCTCATGCATGCGGGCTGACTCGTAGACGGCATGGACCATCTGCAGGGCCTTGTAGCCATGCTCGCCCTGCCCTCTGTGCGCGTCGACCTTGCCCTCCACCCAATCGGCCAGTTCATCCGCCTGCGCGGCTCCGCCTTCCTGCCATTCGAAGCGGTTGCCTAACTCTTCCACAGTGTAAAACTTGCCGTCCGGCACATGCCTCTCCCAGCGACCGCCGCTCTTTGCGTTCAAGATGTTCAGCGACTCTGTGGTGATGCTGATCATGCCGTCCGAACCGTAGATCTGCGCGCCCTGGTAGTAATCCGGTACGAGATCGCTGAGGATCATCGCCCGCGGCCCGCCCGCGAACTGGAAAACGGCCATGGCGCGGTCCTCGATGCGGGTGGCGCGCTCGTGCTGGTCGGTCTTGCGCTCGATGTTGCCCATCACCCAGACGCACTCGTCGTCAGACAGCAGGTAGCGGTACATATCCGTCTGGTGGGAGCTGTAGTTGGGCAGACCGGCGCCGCCCAGGCTCTGTATCAGGTTGACGTCCCCGATGGCATTGCAGGCGATCAACTCTTTGGCCAGCGTGTAGGCGGGAAGAAAGCGGCGCTGGTGGCCGATGGCCAGCTTCACGCCGTTTCGTCTGCAGGCGATCAGCATCTGTTCGGCGGCGCCGACACTGTCCGCCATTGGCTTTTCGCACAGAATCGCGCTGGGCTTATAGGCCGCGGCGGCGACGGTCCAGGGGGCATGACCCTTGTGCCAGGTGCAGATCGAAACGACGTCGGGCCGCTCCTTTTCCATCATCTCGCGGCCGTCGTTGTAGTGGGCGGGGGCTATGTCGAACTGGTCGTTCTTTTCGGCCATGGCCTCGGCGCTCAGGTCGGCCAGGGCAACGACTTCGTAGCGCCCCGAGGCAAGGTAGCCGTGGATGTGATTCGCGGAAATGCCGCCGGCGCCAATGACGGCCGCGCGTAGCTTGTCTGCCATGTTGTCTCCCGAAGCGAATGAGATTTCGGGACTGAGACCGCCAGCGTCCGGCGGCCGCGCCAACTGCCTTCCAGTCGACGCTGGTTAGAGCAGCATCGATCTGCGTTTCAGATACCTGTCAGACGGACGTGTAGCCGCCGTCTACGACGAGCACCTGGCCGGTCACCATGCGGGCGGCATCGGATGCCATGTAGATGATCGCGCCGGCGATCTCATGCGGCTCCGCAATGCGTCCCATCGGGATCTTTTCCAGGTTCTTGGCAAAATCGGGGTTCTTGATGGCCTGTTCCAAAAGCGGCGTGCGCGTAAATGTCGGAGCAACTGCGTTCACGGTGATGTTATGAGGCGCCCATTCCACCGCTAGGGAACGCGTCATCTGGCCCACGGCGCCCTTGGCCGAGGCGTAGATCGACCGCAGCGGGCCGCCGACCACGCCAACCTGGGAGCTGATGGCGATCACGCTTCCTTCGATGCCTGCGTCGATCATGCGGCGTGCGCAGGCCGTTGACATGAAAAAGGCGCCCTTGAAGTTTACGTCCGAGATATAGTCAAACTCTTCTTCAGTGTAGTCGAGGGCCGGTTTCGGGCTGTTGTAGCCGGCGTTGTTGACAACCGAATCGATGCGGCCGAATCTGTCCCAGGTCTGGGTGACAAAGCCGTCGATGCTCTCCAGGTCGGTCACGTCGAGATGCCATGCCTCAGCCTGCACGCCGAGATCGCGGCACATCTGCGCAGTCTCTTCACTTTCACTGACCGTGCGGCTCCCAAGAGCCAGGGTGGCGCCGTAGCCGGCTGCCGCTTCGGCAATCGACTTGCCGATCCCCTTGCCGGCGCCGGTGACAATCATGACCTTGCCGCTCAGGTCGAAGCTTACCTCATCAGACACAGCTGTCTCCTTATTCACTGTTACAGAATTTACTGTTGCCGGGGCCGTGAAGCGCGAATCCTGGCATCTCTGTCAAGTGGGCATCGAGCAAAGATGTCGGTGACGGTTCCTTCTGACCTCCTGCTCATCTTGCTGCCGAATTGGTTACTTCAGCTTCACTGCTCCTCGTTCAGTTGCGTTCAATACCGGCGTCGACAAATGCCTGCGCCAAAGTGTTGTAAGTCTCGGTCGCGACGGCCAGGGGGTAGTAGGGGGTCCGCCGCTGCACCATGTTGCTGATCTCGGCGGTGATGAAGCCGGTGTATCCGTGCCGCTGCATCGCCTTCAGATAGGTTACGTAATCGAATTCGCCTTCGCCCGGGACGAGGAACTCGAAGTCCGGCACAGTGCCGCGTTCATCCTTGACGTGCGTGTGGCGTGCGTGGGGGGCCATTGCGGCCACCGATTCTTCGATGCCGATGCCCATGACGTTGAAATGGCTGATGTCGAAGTTGACGCCGACGGCAGGTGAATCGACCTGCCTGATCACCTCAAGCATTCGGTCGGGCGTGTCGATAATGGAGCCGACGTGCGGCTCGATGGCAATCGTCACCCCCGTCTTCTCTCCGTATTCCGCCGCCTCCTGAATCCGCTCGATCAGCATGCCCAGCTTGCTGTCCCAGTCGTCCGGCTTGCCGCCGGCAGTCGTATCCACGACCGGCGGCCCGTCCTCAGACGCCCAGTCGAGCGCGAGGTCCATCGTTTCTTTGAGCCGTTCGAGATTGGCGGCGTGGCTGGCGCTGTCCTCATCCATCAAGCTGACGTGGCCGGCAATGGCGGGCAGCATGAGGCCGCTGTCCTGCAGCAGCTTCAGGATGCGGCTGCGTTCCTCCTTGTCCAGCCTTTCCAGTGCGGTTGTGTGGTGGGAAAGAACGGTAAGCTCGACGCCGTCAAAACCGAGACCCGCCAGGTGGCGAACAATAGCGTCGATAGGAACTGAAGGCATGCCCCAGGTACTGAATCCCAATTGCATCGTTCTGTTTCCCTGTCTTCTTGTTGGCTCGCGGGGTATAGGGGTTCGCGACCTGGGTTCCTGTGGGAAAAAACAGCCTGATCAGGATCATACGAATTTGTCCTGAAATATGCAAACTTTCTCTGTTCAGATCGGTCCAAACGTGACCCGACTGCCGGTGACCGCGGAAATGACCAATTCTAACCAGGAATTGGCGCAGAAAACCCCTGCACTGTCTCCCACTCCCCGGCCATCCCTCCCCACCGCACCGGTAGGTGCCGGCCTTGTGCCTGCCCTCGCTCCCCTTTGCACACCGCCCTCTCCAAATCTCCCTCAAAATTCCGGTAGGGGCAGGCCTTGTGCCTGCCCTCCCACCCGCTGTCTCATGCCACTGACCACTATCCACGGTGCATCCCGGATCTTTTGCGGTGATCACGCAAATGGTGGTGGTTTCAGCCCCGGCAACAGTTCAGCCCCACTTGATGAATAATAATATATAATATATTACATGAATCGCATCGCGGACAGACCGCCCCGCAGCCATCGACAGGATGAACTGGGGTCCCCAAAAAACTTGACAAAACCTGTCCAAACCTGACAACATCCTTCAGCGCAATCACCGGCGAGCCGTTGAGAAAAAAGGGGGGGGTCCCCCCCAAAAACATGACAAAACCTGCCAAACATGACAAATCCTGCCAAAATCCTTCCGCGCATTAACGACTGAGCCGTTGAATCGAACGGGGGAGTCCCCCAAAAAAACCTGACAAAACCTGAATAAATCCTTCAGCGCTCCCCCCCTCCACGCGCCGCCCCACGCCACTCACGCCTCTCTCCTCGCCCTTGCTGTTCTCCCCGCCGCGCCTGACCTCAATCCATCGCAGCAGTCACTGACCTCCGACCACTGCAGTCCGCCAATCCCGATCCGGACACCTGCACAACCGGCCCACACTATGTTAAGATGCCCTCCAATGCCCCATCTGACCTGAATGCGGTCCAGACGACCTGTCCGCTCTCTTTTCACCACCAAGGAAGCAAATATGGAAAGCAAAACACTGCGATACCTTGACGATGGCAGTATCGAGCTCTTCGTAACGGAAGTCGGAGACCCCGGAGAGGGCGAAATCCAGTTGACCGGCGGGGCCTGCGGCATCTGTTCCTGGGACGTCGTGACCGCCAAGCTGGGCTCAGCCATGATCCCTATGGCGCCCCCGGGCCACGAGGGCGTTGGTTACGTCTCAAAGATCGGGCCCGGCGTGACCGGATTCAAGGAGGGAGACAGAGTGGCCGGCGGCGGCTTCGCCACGGTTCGCAACCTGTCCGGCGAAAGAGTATATCCAATCCCGGACTCTGACCTGGCCGACGAACACTGGATCGTGGAACCGGTTGCCTGTGCCGTCACCGGCCTCGACCACACCAGCCTCAATGCCGGCGAAACCGTAGCCCTGATCGGCGCCGGTTTCATGGGCCAGCTCCTCCTGCAGGGCCTCCTGCACATGCCCGTCGGAGAGCTCATCGTCCTCGACATCGTCGAAGCCAGGCTGGAGCTGGCGCGACAACAGGGGGCGCCGGAAACGATCGACATCTCACAACGCGACACGGACGACCTGTCCGCAGACCTCAAGGCCCGCGGCATCGACGTCGTTGTCGACGCGTCCGGCAGCCAGGGCGGCCTCGATCTCTCTGCAAATATCGTCAGGAACGGCGGGCGCATCAACCTTTTCGGATGGATTAAAGGGCAGAAGGCCTACTTCGATCCTTCCCACTGGCACTTGGGCGGTTTCACAATCGTAAACTCGTCTCCCTCTTCAAGAATCCGCAACACCTTCCCGCCGGCCATCAAGCTCATCGACGCCGGCGTCTTCGACCTGCGGCCGCTTGTGACCCATACCGCCCCCCTCGGCGGATACCCGTCTCTGATGGAAGAAATCCTGGCGGGAGACGGCGCCTACCTGAAGGGCGTCATTACCTTGGGCTGACCCGCTTCCTTCCCTCGCTCTCCTTCCCACAGGTGAGGTTATTGGCCATGGGGAGGCTGCACGCACGCCCTTCCGATCCATTGACGGCAGAAGGCCCATAGACTAGAATTGCCTTGCCTGAGATGCTGTCCTTCTGTCTGAGATGTCAGAGTCGGAGTCGAATGCAAGATGAAGTCCGTCGATAATGAGTCACCGGTATCGGAGAACGGCCACACTATTGTGGATCGTGGCCAGTCCATTCAGTCGCCCGGCAGAGAACGCCCGCCGAATACGCGGACACAGTCCGTGATCGACTGCGACATTCACAATGAACTCTCCTCGATCGATCAGCTTGTACCCTACCTTGCCGACTACTGGCAGGAGTACATTCGTATTTCCGGCTACCCCGGCCCGTCTGGAGGTGACTACCCGCGCGGCGCACCGATCTCGGCCCGACCCGGCAGCCTGCCCCAGGGCGGCGGCGCGGCCGGGTCCAGTCTGGAGCTTGTCCGGGAACAGGCCCTTGCGCCGTTCAATACGGAAATCGGTATCCTCAACTGTGCCTTCCGTGCACAGAGCGTCAAACAGGAGGACCTGGCCGTCGACCTGGCGACAGCCGTCAACCGCTGGCAGATCGACGAGTGGCTTGCGTCCGAACCGCGCTTGCGCGGGTCGCTTGTCGTCCCCAGCCAGTCTCCGGCTCGTGCGGCCCGGGAGATCGATCGTTTCGGGGAACACCCGCAGATAGTCCAGGTCGTTTTGCCTGTCCGCTCTTACATCCCCTACGGCAATCGATTCTATGATCCCCTCTACGCGGCCGCAATTGAACGCGATCTCGTCATCGCGATACACTACGGCGGATCGCCGGGCCACCCCCCCAGCCCCGTGGGCTGGCCTTCGACCTACCTGGAAGAGTATGCGAATATGGCGCCGGTCTTCCAGTCCCAGGTGATCAGCATCGTCGCCGAAGGGGTCTTCGATCGTTTCCCCGACCTGCGCATTGTGCTGATTGAGGGCGGTTTCGCCTGGATGCCTTCGCTTATGTGGCGGCTGGACAAGGAGTGGAAAGGGCTGCGTTCAAATGTGCCCTGGGTAAGACGTCCGCCGTCCGACTACATCCGCGATCACATTCGCCTGACAGTTCAACCCGTCGACACACCGCCAGACCCCGCTTATATCCTTCAGGCCATTGAGCAGATGGAGTCGGATACCATGCTCATGTTTGCGACCGACTACCCGCACTGGCACTATGATCGCGACGAAGAAGCCTGGCCCGCAACCTTGCCTGAACCCCTGCACGCCAACATCTGGTCTGAGAACGCCCGCGCCTTCTATCGATTCAATGGAGGACCATCATGACAGTTGACCTGGAAACGACCTCGCAGCCGCACGTCCCCCAAAAGGCCGGCCTGGCCGTCATTGACACCGACATCCATAACTTTGACGTGCACATTGACCCGGTTTTCAGGCAGATAATCACCGACTATCTTTCGCCGGAATGGCAGGACTTCCACAGAATGTTCGGTCAGCGCGCCCATTACATGCGCGGCCTCCATGGCGGCTCCTATCCCCGCTTCCATCGCAATGCCGCCCGTGTCGATGCCTGGCCCCCAAACGGGCGGCCGCCCGGCACCGACCTCGACTATATGCGGCTCCAGCTGCTCGACGCCTGGGACATCGAGTATGGCATTCTGAATCCCCTTGCCGGCGCCGGCGGCCAGTTGAACATGGAATACGGTGCCCAACTGGCCCGGGCCGTCAACGACTACCAGGTCGCCGAATGGCTCGAACCCGAGCCGCGGCTGCGCGCTTCGATTCTGGTCAACTATGAAGATGGGGAACTGGCCGCGCAAGAGATTCACCGCCGCGGCAGCCACCCCGGCTTCGTGCAGGTTCTCACCGTCGTCCGGACCAGTGAACCTCTCGGCAAGCGCAAGTACTGGAAGATGTACGAAGCCGCCCTCGAATACGACCTGCCAATCGGCATCCACGTCGGCGGCCAGGGCGGCCATCCGCTCACAGCCGGTGGCTGGCCTTCATACTACCTTGAAGATCACTGCGGCATGCCCCAGGCCTACCAGGCCCATATCGCCAGCTTCGTCTGCGAAGGTGTATTCGAGCATTTCCCTGAGCTTCGTATCGTCATTATCGAAGGCGGCTTCGCCTGGGTTCCCTCCTTCGGCTGGCGCATGGACAGGAGTTGGAAACGGCTGAAAGCCGAAGTGCCCTTCCTGAAGAAAGCGCCCTCCGAATACATCCAGGAGCATTTCTGGTTCACAACCCAACCCATGGAAGAGCCGCGGCAACAACGTCACTTTGATCAGCTGCTTGAGCATCTGGACGGAGGAAGCCGGCTCATGTTCGCCACCGACTACCCCCACTGGGACTTTGATTCGCCCGACCGCGCCCTTCCGGGTACGCTCCCGTTTGAGGTCAGACGAAACATCATGTCCGAAAACGCGCGCCAGTTTTACAGGTTGGCGTAGCGCCGCGGTCGGACCGGCGCCAGGGGCAGTACATTTGGAACGCCACTGTTTATCCAGAAGGGCAGTTGAACGGTTCCGCCGGCGCGGCCTCCGCTGCGTCCCATTCTGCTACTCTTCTGTGCTGGCCCGTGCGTAACTCCCCGGCGCTGGCGGCGTGTAGTATCTGCCGGGCACGACTCCTTCGGCAAGGATACGTTCCTTGATTCTTGTCTCCTCGGCCTCATACTGCTCGGTGAGTTCGATGCAATCCTCGGCGAACCACGAAGGTACTACAACCACGCCATCCTGATCCCCGACCAGCACGTCGCCGGGCCGCACCAGCGCCCCGCCGCACTGAATCTCCACATTCTCCTGTGCAGGAATGGCGTAGGGGACGCCGCCGCGAGGCGTCCGGTCGCGGGCATAGATGATCAGACCGAACTCTTCTTCCATTATGACGTCCAGGTCGCGAATACTGCCGTCAGTAACGATGCCGTCCGCGTTGTTCATCTTCAACTGCAGAGCCTTGACATCACCGAAGATACAAGGGCGGGCATCGCCCATTACGTCGCAGACGAGCACGTCACCCGGGCCGCAGCGGACCATGGCCTGGTATTCCGGGGATTGCTCGCCGATCTGCACTCTTGCCTGCAAGTCCGGGCGTGGAGGCAGGTAGCGCAAGGTGCGGGCGCGGGCGGCCAGCCTCTCGCCCGGGGTCCAGAGGCGTACATTTTCCATGAAGGAAAAATAGACACCGGAGTGCCTGAGGAGGATATCCCATACGTTGGCGGTGGCGACATTCTTGAAGCGGTCGAGGGTCTGCTGCGGAACCTCTACTGACGCGTAGGCGCGCTCACTCATCTCTCGTTCCTCCTTTTGGTATGAGAGTTGGCGCGAACTCCACTTGCCGGCAGTTCGACAGGTGGTTGTCGCGGCCTGTGAAAGCGGAGTAACCATCCTCCCTGACTTGTGACCGCGAAGCCGGTCGCAACAGGCGTCTTCTGACAATCGTGAAAGCCGCCTTGGCGCGGGCCCAAAATCGCGGACCCAATGTCCTGAAGTTTGGACTCCTGAGGGCACCTACATTCCAAGGCAATTATAATCGACTATAGTTGCATCGTCCATGCAAGAGGCGAAGGCAATCGACCACTATCAATTGTGAGGTGCGCTCCTCCAGGCGCCCTGCCTGTGCACGCTGCCGGTTAGCGGATCGGGTCGCGTTGTGCTAACATGCGCCTGGTAAATTCCCTCAATTTGAACCCCAAAGTGGAACAGCATTCAGGTACAAAGGAGAAGGTAAGATGAAAGGCTACAGTTCGGACTTTTTGTCACGCCGCAGCTTTCTGCGCCTGTCCTCATTGGGCGTCGGCGCGACCGCGTTGGCGGCATGTATGCCGGTGGCCGCGCCGGCCGGGGGCGACGCCGGTGGTGATGCCGGAATGGCGGAGCCGACCGCCGTATCGTTTCTGACGCAAGGGGGCGGCGAAGTCGCTTTCCTGCGCTATGAGCCGCTGATCGAGGACTTCCAGGCGGCCAACTCAGGCATTACGATTGACCCGATTTGGGAGCCGGGCGGCGCGATTCAGATCCAGACCAAGCTCCTGACGCTGATCGCGGCCGGCGACGCTCCCGATTCCTACTGGGCGCACAGCTACACCAACTCGGGCCAGGCCGTGCGCAATATCCAGCTGGACGTCAACCCGTTCATCGACGCCGACGACGACATCAGCGGCGACGATTTCTTGCTGGCCGCGTACAAGGACTTTCAGTACGAGGGCAGGCAGATCGGGTTCCCGCGCGAGACGACCAGCACGGTCATCATCTACAACGCCGAGTTTTTCGATGCCGCAGGCATGCCGCGGCCTTCTGACAGCTGGACCTGGGGGGACTTCATCGAGTGCGCCACGGCGATGACCCAGGGCGAGGGTCCCGATCGCGTCTACGGAACGGCGGACTGGCACCGCAACCGAAACACCTGGATCAGGATGTGGCAGAAGGGCGGCGACGTACTGAGCGAGGACCGCACCAAGTTCACGATGAACCAGGAGCCGTCGCTCTCCCAGGTCGTGGAAATCCAGGACTGGCACCGGGAGGGCGGCATCCACGTGCCGGCCACGGTGACCGAGGCCGGCGGCTTCAGCACCGGCGACCTCTTCACGACGGGCCGGATCGGTATGTTCCCGCAGTTCTCCGTCTTCTCGAATGTAATGAGCTCGGAATTTGAGTGGGACATCGCGCACTTCCCGGTGGATGAAGGCGACACGCGCACCACGCGCGTCGCTTCAGCGGGACACAGCCTTTACAGCGGCACCGAGAACCCGGACGCCGCATGGCAGTGGATGAAGTTCCTCGGCGGTGAGAATGCCTTCCGCCACTGGGTGGAGGCCACCGGTCTGAACGTACCTTCCCTGAAGGTCGTTGCCGAGAGCCTGTTGGAGACGATGGCCGACGTACTGCCGCCGAGCGCGCAGATCATGTTGGACGCGTTCGAATACGGCAGGCCGGAGCCGGTCTCCGGTGACTGGATCGGCGTGCACCGCGAAGTGCAGCCCGCCCTCGACTCGATCTACGGCATCGAAAAGGCGGACGCACAGGCTACGCTTGATGCCATCGCCGGCCGGGTCGAGGAGTTGGCCGTCTACGTGCCGGGTGTGTAGTGTCGACTTACAGAAAGTGCAGGGGATCCCCGCTCTGTGCTTTCTGTCTGGAGTACTCCCAGGAGAAACTCGTTTTTGACCCATAAAGGTCGTCTTGCTGGCCCTTACCGGCTGCAAGTTGGTTCCATACCCTGTTTTGTCTTTTCTTGCTGCCTCGTATTCGGCAGATCTGTACGCCTTACTGTTGATAATGGAGAGCACCGATGTTTCGCGAAGTTACGTTACGAAACTTTCGCACACACCGCAAAACGTCTATAACACTGCATCCGATCACGTTGTTAGTCGGCAACAATAACTCAGGCAAGTCGAATATCTTGCAAGGCATTCGGCACCTTTCCCATTTGGTATGGCGGGCGGCGCCTATTCGTAGAAAAACTGACCATCCGAGAATTCGGGCAGGCGAAGACTTCTTCATTCCCCGTTATCGTTTAGCGCGAGATGAAGAACCATTGGCATGGTCGGTGAAGTGGGAGGGAAGTGGAGTTGAAGTGAAATACGACCTGGAGTTGATCCAGACACGACCATCCAAGGATTTCATCAGCTGCCGGGAACGCATAGAAGTGCGGCGCGGCAGCGAGAAAGCAGTGCGTTTCGAGAGCGGCTTCGATGAAGAATCAAACCGCTTACAGTTGCGAACACTCATCGACCAAAGTGACCGGTTTCCACAGATTTTTCGGAAAACCTGTAGAGATTTTTTCAACCTGCTTACCGCATTTGTCTATCATTTTCAGCCTTCGTATCTGAAAAACTCGGGCGATGGGGACTCAAGAATCACTCCTTACGACAAAGATGCTCGCGTCGCGATTCCTTCAGAGATAGGATACGAAGGCGGCAACTTTCAGAGGCTCATCTATTACGCCAGAGAAAGGGAAGAGAGAGTCTTCTCCCGTTTCGTTGCGCTCGTAAGGCGGTTTAACGAGGACTTTCATGGGGTGCGGCTGAATCCGAGAGGATTCCCAATTTGGGAGTTCGATTTAGGCAGCACCAGGACGGACCGGCTGGTGGAGGAATTCTCGCCGGACCTGCTCTCAGATGGATTCTTGAAGGCTGCAGCTATCGCATTAATCGTTTCCCTCGATAGACCGCCGTCCATAATCATGTTGGAGGAAATCGAGAACGGGATCAATCCCGGCAATATCCGAGAGATAATGTATTGGCTTAGGCAAGCCGCCTCAACACAGCGCGTTCATGGATCGTCTCAATTCATTCTCACATCGCATAGCCCTTCTGTACTCAGAGAGTTTTCCAAATACCTTGAGAGCGTCTATACCTTGAGGCTTGAGAAATCGACGCATCAGAGCGATGTAAGAAACTTGAACACTTCCTTGGAGACACTAATTGGTATCGGTGTAATAGATGGTAATGTCACAGAAGATGAACAGGGGAATCGAATCGTCGAAGTACCACCATACCAGTTAACCGACCTCTGGTACTCAGGTACGATAGGTTAGCCTGTTATGGACTGCAGGATAGGAATCATTGGTGACGGCCCCACCGACCTGAGAGTGATTGGGAAGTTGGCCGAGTGCATCGTGTCCTATGGGCAGACTGACCCTATTTCACCAGAGATTTTCGAATTGAGGCAACAGAATCTTCGAACTCCAGTAGATAGATACTGGGAAAGAGCAACTAGGGAAGAGGACTATCATATAGCAAGCGAAGCAGGGAAGAGACTGCAAATGGATGCGGTTGCTCTGCTTTGGGGTGCTGTCGAAGAGTTAAAGTTTCGAGCAAAGTGCGACAGCCTCTCATATAGAGATATGATAGTACTATCTACCGACGCCGAGAAGCGTCTCAATACAATCGACGGGTATTTCGAAGACTATGCGATCCATCTTGCCAAAGTACTGATGGTCGCGGTTGAGAAACTCTACCATCAGATGGTGGAATGGGGAATCGGGCGTCGGTTCATTCCTACCATTGTGCCGCTTCCTTTGTTTCCCTCTACTGAAATCATCGTGGCAGCGGCCAGGGAAAACAGTCTCTCCTTTCGTGGTCGAACTGCCCGCGAGTTGAAGAGTTTGCTCTACAATGTGAATGATATGTCCCTTCTCTCCCTTGACGACTTGGACAGACAAGCGCTTGCTCACATCACCACGGAATCGCTGGACCGCATATTCAGATTCGTTCCGGAAGTCAGATACTTGGTCCACACTCTGATATGGCGTACATAAGCAATGAACCTGATGCATTAAGCTTGTCGCCGCTGAGCACTTTCGCTCAGTTACTTTGACGGCATAGAGAGCAATCACGTGCGAGTTCAGAGTATGTTCGCCCATCGGCGTAACCGCCGTGCCAGTCTCCTCTGGTCTGAAGCCAGGGACGGTTATCTCTTCATCCTGCCGTGGATACTTGGCTTCATCATATTTACCGCGGGCCCAATGCTGGCCTCGCTGTACATCTCGTTCACGCGCTGGGAGATCGTCACCCCGTCGGTGTGGGTGGGCGGCGCGCAGTACGTGAAGCTGTTCAACGACGACCGGTTCTGGCTGAGCCTCTACAACACCAGCTACTACGTGTTTGTCGGCGTGCCGCTGCATCTCTTTTTCGCTCTGCTGGCGGCGCTGGCCGTCAACATGAATCTGCGGGGCATCCACTTTTTCCGCACAGCCTACTACGTGCCTTCTCTGACGCCGGTCGTGGCCAACTCGATTCTGTGGGTGTGGATCTTCCACCCGGAGTGGGGGCTGGCCAACGCCTTTCTCGAATGGATCGGTTTGGAGGGGCTGTACTGGCTGCAAGACCCGCGGCTGGCGAAGCCGGCGCTGATCGTAATGAGTTTCTGGTCGATCGGCGGGCAGATGGTGATCCTGCTGGCCGGGCTCAAAGGGATCCCGATGGAGCTGTACGAGGCCGCGGCGATTGACGGGGCCAACTGGTGGAGCCGGTTCTGGCGTGTCACACTGCCGCTGCTGACGCCGGCGCTGTTCTTCAACCTGATCATTGCCATCATCGGCGCGTTCCAGGTATTCACGCAGGCCTACATAATGACCGAGGGCGGCCCGAACTATTCGACGCTCTTCTATCTGCTCTATCTGTTCCGCGCCGCGTTTGAGAACTTCCGCATGGGCTATGCTTCGGCGATGGCTTGGGTGCTGTTCATTATTGTACTCACTTTTACGGCATTGCAATTCATGCTGTCGGACCGCTGGGTCTTCTACGAGGGAGATGTGCGCCGCTAGTACGGCCATGATGAGCTGCTGATGCAGACTATGGACAGCAGGACCGCAAAGGAACTGATTCTCGCTGGATTCTGGTACGTGATCCTGAGCATTTTCGCCTTGACACTGGCGCTGCCGCTGGTGTGGCTTCTGTCGACCTCGTTGAAGACAGGCGGGCAGACGTTTCTGATGCCTCCAAAGTGGATCCCCGAACCGGTTGTGTGGACCAACTACTCTGATGCGTTTAAGGCTGTGGCCTTTCACGAGTACTTCTGGAACACGATCCGCATCGTCATCTTTGCCACGACCGGCGCCTTGCTGACGGCCTCGCTGGCGGCATTCGCATTTGCCCGGCTGCGCTTTCCGTTTCGTGAGCCGCTGTTTCTTCTTGTGCTTTCTACGATTATGCTGCCTTCAATCGTCACCCTGATCCCGACATTCATCGTATTTCGCACGCTGGGTTGGATCGATACCTTTCTGCCCCTGATCGTGCCGCTCTGGTTCGGAGGGGGCGCCTTCAACATATTTCTGTTCCGCCAGTTCTTCATGACCATCCCGCTTGAGCTGGATGAGGCGGCCCGCATTGACGGGGCCAGCAACTTCCGCATCTACTGGGGCGTGATTCTGCCGCTTTCGAAGCCGGTCCTGGCGACGATTGCGGTCTTTGCCTTCATCCACAACTGGAACGACTTCTTTGAACCCCTGATCTACCTGCAGAGCCCCGAGAACTGGACGATGGCCATTGGCTTGCGGGGGTTTCAGGGCCTCTACCACACCGAATGGAACCTGATGATGGCGGCGTCGACTGCCATGATCGCCCCACTGCTGGTTCTGTTTTTCTTTGCGCAACGCTATTTTGTGAGTGGCATTCAAATGAGTGGACTGGCAGGAAGATGACAAACAAGAACGGTTTGGTCGTAGACACAGACATTCATCCCGGTGTGAACGGGGACCGGGTGCAGGCGAGGCTGCCGGAGCCGTGGCGGACGCGTTACGCCTCGGGAAACCGCGGGCCGGGCAATCTGGGCTGGTGGAATCCGATGGGCGTCGAACGGTCCGATGTAGAGTTGGAGGACGGCCGCACGATCCACGGCGACCCCAAGCTCCTGGAGGAGCATTTCCTCGACAAGTACGAGATCGACTACGGTGTCCTGCTTCCGGGGGGCGTGCTGCACACGGCCCAGTCGCCGGAGCCTGATTTCGCGGCGGCGGTGATCAGCGCCGTAAACGACGTGTACGCGGAGGAATGGCTTCCGCAATCTCCCCGGCTGCTCTCTTCGCTGGGCGTCTACCCGCACCTGCCGGAGATGGCGGTCGCGGAGATTCACCGCCTGGGCGGCCATCCGCAGTTTGTACAGGTGCAGCTGCCGAGCGCCTCGCGCATCCCCTGGGGCCAGCGGATCTTTCATCCAATCTACGAAGCGGCGAGCGAATACGGGCTGGCAGTTGCGATCCATCCGGGCTCCGAGGGCGTTGGGCTGTCGGGCCCGCCCAATGCAGCCGGATATCCCACCAGCTATTTCGAGTGGCATACGACGCTGGTCAACAGTTACATCGCCCATGTGACGAGTATGCTGGCCGAAGGTGTCTTCGCCAGGTTCCCCGATCTCAAGTTTGTGCTGGTCGAAGGCGGCATCTCCTGGCTGCCTCCGATTCTGTGGAGGATGGACAAGAACTGGAAGGCGCTGCACTCCACGGTCCCCTGGCTCAATGAGCTGCCGAGCGAGGTTGCGGCCCGCCACATTCGAGTTACCACGCAACCGTTGGAGGAGCCGCCGGACGCGGACCACTTCCACGCCATGCTGGAGATGTTTCCGGCTGAGCGGATGCTGATGTTCTCGAGCGACTTTCCCCACTGGGACGGCGACGCCCCGGATTTTGCCTTGCGTCAGTTCCCCGAACACCTCCGGTCCCGCATCATGGGCCAGACCGCGGCCGAACTCTACGGCTTGGAAACGGGCTAAGGAGTCGCTTTGCGGACGACCATCGGGGCCCTGACTGAGAGTACGCGTCATACCCTTCTGCGAATTGACGGCAGGGTCCTGCACATCACACTCAACCGGCCGCAGGTTCTCAACGCCCTCCACCCGCCGGCCCACTTTGAACTGGCAGAAGTATTCGACGCCTTTGCCGGCGACAGTGACCTGTGGATCGCTGTCGTTCGAGGCGCGGGCAACCGCAGCTTTTGCACGGGCACCGACTTGAAGGTACGCGCGGAGCAGGGCCGCGACGAGTATCCGCCGAGCGGCTTTGCTGGCCTGACGCGTCGCTTCGATCTGGACAAGCCGGTGGTTGCGGCGGTCAACGGGCTTGCGCTGGGGGGCGGGCTGGAGATAGCACTGGCCTGCGATCTGATCGTGACGGCGGAGCATGCGAAGTTCGGGTTTCCGGAGCCGCGCGTGGGGCTGGCCGCGATGGGCGGCGGCGTGCATCGGCTGGTCAGACAGCTGCCGGACAAGGTGGCAATGGGGCTGCTGCTGACAGGGCGGCAGCTCAGTGCACAGGAGGCGCTGGCCTACGGGCTTGTGAACGAAGTTGTGCCCGGGGAGCGGCTGGACGACGCCGTGCAGGTCTGGGTCGAGGACATGCTTGCGTGTGCGCCGCTGGCGCTGCGCGCGACGAAGCAGGTGGCGCGACGGAATCTCGATTTTCCGACATTGGCTGCGGCGATACGGGGAGACTATCCGGCTGCGGAGAGGATGCTCGAAAGTGAGGATGCGGTAGAAGGGCCGCGTGCCTTTGCTGAGAAGCGAGCTCCGGTCTGGCGAGGGCGTTGAGAAATGAATGCGATGAGGCCATCTACCCCTGGCGGTGCCGGACCTGGACGGATTTACCGTGCTGTTCTGCCCTATTCAACGGAAGAGAAAGATGGCTAGCGAGACGATTCGGCGCGCGGGCCGAATACTGGCAGATGCCTGGCTGGCAGACGATACTGTCGACTTGCCTTCAGAATTGCTGCCTCCAGACCGCGACTCAGCCTATGCCATACAGGACGAGATGGCGCGTCTGCTGGCAGGCGATCCCGCCAACCTGGCTGCTGGCTGGAAAGTTGGCGCGACCAGTCCCGGAGTGCAAAAAGCTGAGGGCTACGACGGCCCGATTCCAGGTCGCATATTCGCCCCGACGGTTTTCGAGAACGGCGCGTCCGTTCCGCTGACTCGCTGCCGCGATGCAAAAGTCGAGGTGGAAGTTGCGTTCCGGTTTTTAGCAGCACCGCGCTGGAATAATGATGGATTCACGCAAGACGACCTGGCAATGATCGTAACGGCGGCGCCGGCATTCGACGTTACCGGCACTCGGTACGCGACCACTTGCCGTTCCGCTTGGATAGGAGTGCAAAATATGCTCGCAGGGATCGCCGACAACGGCAACGGCGGGGCCGTTGTCCTTGGTGAGGGGATTTCCCCCTGGGGCAGCATCGATTTTATGCAACTGTGCGTGGACTTGCGGATAAATGGCGGCAAAAGTGTGCCGAATCTCTGGGACCGGTCGCGCGGCAATCCGATTCATGCACTGGCGTGGACGGTAAATCAGGTCTACGAGAGGGGATTCGCTCTGGCAGCCGGCGACGTGGTGCTGACCGGTTCCCTGACTGAGCCCCAGCCCGTGAAAGCGGGCGATCGAGTGGAATGCCGGATGCCTGGGCTGGGCAGCCTCTGCTGTCAGTTCAGCCGCGCGTAGAAATCTCCGCTGGGTTCGTCGATCTCCATCTCTTGCAGCCGGGCAGTCATCTCAGCAGGCGCGAGCCAGCTCTCCTCGCGTAGCCTCTGTGATTCACCCTGGCTCCAGTTGTATCTGTAGCTGCCGAGGTTTTCCAGGCAGGCGATACAGGCGACGGCGCCGGCGCTGGCTGCGGGAATGTACTCAAGCGAGAGCAGGGGCAGCGGCCTGCTCAGTCCCTGCAGTACTGCCAGCTCTGATCCTTCGACGTCGATCTTGCACAGGTCGGGCACACCGGAGCGGTCGATGAGCGTGTCCAGGGTCGTTACCGGGACGGAGACAGAGTCCTCCCAGGCGACGCTGGCGAAGGACGGCGAACGTATGACCTGTTCCCTCCACCCGCTGGAAGTGGTAGAAACGGTAGGTGTACGGCGGCTGATGTGCATCTCGGTTGATCCCTCAGCCCTGCCGACTGCGCTCTCGACGAGTGTGAAAGCAGGATGATTGCCATAAAGCTTCTGCAACAAGCCGGAGAAGAGCGGCTGGGGTTCGACTGCAACGCAGACCGCGCCCAATCTGAGAAAGACGCCCACCCGGTTGCCGACATGCGCGCCGATGTCGAAGACGAGCGAGCCGCGGCCGATGAACTGTGCGTAGAAGCGGCGGTCGCGGCGCGCGCGGCCGGGCTTGCCGTAGTAGATAAGGAGCGAGCGGGCGAGTCCCCACCCGCTCCAGAACTTCGAAGCAAGGTTCACTTGGCCTGTTCCCCTAGCTGTCCTGGTACGGGGCGCCTTCCCGGTCACCTTCTTGATCGGAAGACGGCGGCTGCAGCTGCTCGAGCCGCGCCACCCAGGGGGAGAGGGGAAAGAGCAAGTCGTGACGCTGTTCCAGTTCGGTGGACGCCTCCTCCAGCTGGCGGGGAGAAAGGGGGCGTTGACCAGTCGCGAAGAAGACGGTGGTGCTGCCGCGTCCGCGGCAGGAGTAAACGGTGGGGAACAGATGGCAGAGAGTTTTGACGACGCCTGCAAAGGCGGGATCTCTGTTGCCAAGATTCATGGCAAGCAGTCCGCCGTCACGAATGCGGCTGCGGCAAAGGGTCAGAAAGTCCGGTGTTGTGGCGTGCTCCGGAGAGACGCCGTGGTCGCAAAAAACGTCGAGAAGCATGAGATCATAGTCATCCGCGTCCTGCTCCAGGAAGTCGCGGATGTCGGAAATCTTGACCGACAGGCGTTCGTCGGGCTGGAAGCCGAAGTAGCGGGATGCGGCGGTCACGACCGGGGCGGCGACTTCGACGCACACGAATCTGGCCCGCGTCAGGTGGTGATGGAGCGTGGTGGCGAGGCAGCCGCCGCCCAGCCCGCTGAGGAACACTGTTTTCGGCAAGGGCTGCCACAGCAGCGACAGTACCATTGCCTGCGTGTAGGAACTTTGGAGACGCAGGGGTTCACGGAGGTCCATGGCGCTCTGGATCCAGTCGGTGTTAGCCACTGCCGCGTCCAGCATCCATAGGACGAGGCGCCGGCCTTCGCGAGTGACGGCGACGTAGTAGCGCCCCCACTCTTCGCTGAAGAGAGTCGTCTCCCGGCTCGTCGCCCAACGTTGGGCTACACCGCGCAAGCGGGCTTCGTTGGCCTGCTGCCAGGATCTGTCGGGCTTGTGGTGATCCGAATCGGGTTCGTCCATCGGTCAGGCCTTGTGCCTGCACTCGTGTAGGCTCTATGTTTGTTTCTTGAGAAAGCCCTTCATGGACCCTCTGGCTAACTTCGGCAATGTTGGCAAACCAGATGAGATGCGATTGCCCTGACGACTGGTCCTCCATCTGTTGACACGCGTTTTTGGCGTGTGCTACTCTTGCAGCCGGCAAGAGAGTGAAGAAAAAGTGAAACACAGTCCAATGGAACTGTCAAGCATACCCAAGCCGGCTGGACCTGGCTTCTACTTCATCGGTGTAACCACTGGGCAATCTTCATCCCGCCGGGTCTTTCCGCTGTGGATGGAGGCGCTGGGCCGTCCCGAGGTGTCCCTGGTCGGGGTCGACGTGGAGATTCACGCGGCGCCCGATCGCTACCGGCAAATCGTTGCGGATATCAAGCGGGAGCCTTTAGCCCTCGGTGCGCTCGTCACGACGCATAAGATCGATCTGCTGGCCGCGGCGGCCGACCTGTTTGACGGCCTCGGGCCCTACGCCAGGGCAACGCAGGAGGTCTCCAGCATTGCCAAAGACGGGGGCAAATTGATCGGACGGGCAACCGACCCCGTTGCCGGGGGGCTGAGCATGGATGCCATCCTCGGCGAGGGCTACTTTGGCCGGACGGGCGGCGACCTGCTCATGCTTGGCGCGGGGGGCTCGGCCGTTGCCCTGATTCTTCACCTTATGCAAAAGGCCAGGGAAACCGACCGTCCAGGCCGGATCGTTGTGGTCAACCGGTCGGCCCCCCGGCTGGCTCGACTGAAGGCAATGGTTGAGCGGACCTGCGCCGAAGGGGGACGGGAAATTGGCTTCGAGTTCATTCAAAACAGTGACGCAGCGCGTAACGACGAGATTCTCGCCGGGCTGCCGCCGGGCAGCGTCGTGGTCAATGCGACTGGGATGGGCAAAGACACCCCTGGATCACCATTGACCGACCGCGCTCTCTTTCCGCTGAACGGTGTGGTCTGGGAGCTGAACTATCGCGGCGAACTGGACTTCATGCGGCAGGCAGAAGCGCAGGTGCATTCCCGCGGACTCACAGTTGCTGATGGCTGGGACTATTTTGTCCATGGCTGGTCGCAGGTCATCTCCCATGTTCTGCATGAAGAGATCGACGCGGCCATGTTTGCACGCCTTTCCGAACTGGCCGCGTCGGCCAGGTAGATTCCCCTCCACCTCGAAACGAACAGTTCTTGCAGAATCCTCCTGTTATTCGCAGCCGAACTGAGGCTGTCAATACGCGGGCCTGCCCTGCCCCCCACTCAAGTGATAATGCTCGTCAGAAGAGTTGGCTCCTCTTTCACCTGCGCCACGGGAATGCCAGCGTCGGCGTATTCGCATAGCGATTGGTAGAGATTTCCAGGCGGGCGCCGCAGCCCGGCGCGATGTTGACCTCGAATGTGTTGTCCTCCACTTCGACAGTCTCCCCGTTCAGCTTGACCGACCCGAACTGGTGCTCGGCGTAGGCGCCGCCCTGCACCGTCACCCGCCGGGACGATACCTGGCCGGTGTTTATGAGCGTTACCGTGACGGCATCGGCGGTCAGCTTTTCGACGAGCGCCGCGACGTCAGCGGGAATGCCGGCGCGTCTGTTGTCCGGGTCGAAGTAGCGCAGCCGGCAGTGGAGAGGGCCACCGGTGCGGCCTGTGGGCAGCCCGCCGAGCATCAGTCTGTTGAGGTTCTCCGTGACTGCCGGGTTGATGTGGTTCATGTCGTCGGAGAGGCGCGTGTCGGGCGTGGCGGTGTCGGCGCGCATGACTTCGAGATTGTGTCTGAGTCTGTCGAAATCCCCCAGGAGCGCCTGCTCGGGGAAATCTGGGTTGCTGCCTTCCAGGTACTGGATCCAGGGGTCGCCGGCGAGGAGATCGCGGTGGTCCGGATTCATGGACCAGTAGTAGACTTCAAGCGCGCCGGAAGTGAAGGGTTCGTCCTGGAAGTCGTACCAGTCTTCCTCGCCGAAATAGTCGCCGTAGGCGTTGGGATATTTGAGGCGGCCGTCGATTTCGCGGGCGTTGCCGTTGACGTGGTCGATGACGCCGCGCCAGGAGTCGGCGTAGCGCTGGTCGCCGGTCAGTATCGTGGCGTTGCCGAAGCCGTGAATAGCGCGGGTGTGGAAGTAGGTGCGGTGGGCCAGATCCCCGGTCTGGGGGACTGTGACGGTGAAGCCCCAGCCGTAGACGCCGCCGTACCAGCGGCCATCGCATTCGCTGCCGATTACGTTGTCGAGTCCGACGTTCGTGGGAATGATGCCGCCGTTCTGCTCGGTGCGCTCTACCCACTGGTCGACGTAGTCGAGGACCCACTGCCGGTATTTGTCCTCGTGGCCGAGCATGAATGCGTTGAGGGGCAAAATGGTCGCAGCCATGTTGATCGGATGGTCGCCGACAACGTCGTTGTAGTCCTTGAAGTGGGCCACCATCTCGTCGTAGCTGCGCTCGCCGTGGCCGAGCCGGAATCTGCCCTCCACTTCGATGGGGTCGCCGGCCCAGTCGAGGCCGGTGGCCTTGCGAAGCAGGGGGCCGCGGCTGCCGTTGAACATGCTGCGAATCAGTTTGTGCTCAGGGTCGTAGTTCTTCGCTATCGGGTCTTCGTCCATGTAGAAGCCGGCGAAGCGGCGGCAGCGTAGTTGAAATTTGGGGTCATCTGGGTCGGAGAGGCCCTGGAGGAAGAAGGCCGAGAAGCCTTCGCCGTTGTGAAACCAGTCGAACATGACCGGAAACTCTTTGAAGTACATGCCGTCGCGGGCCATCGGCACGTCGATGGTCTTGGCCTCGGTGTACTGCTGGAGATGGCCTTCCCAGCCGAGCTTGTAGAGGTCGAGGATGTCGTCGTCGGCGCCGAGAGCATGCAGCATTGTCCAGTTGAGGATGTTTTCGGCAGCGTCGTCGGGGCCGTCGTCGCCGCCCCAACGGGGCACGCAGAGCAGGTAGCCGCGGTCGTCGAAGTAGTGGTCGAAGAAGGCGCGGCAGCCTTCAGCCAGCTCGCGGAGGAGTCTTCTTTGCAGCAGGGCCCAGTGGGGCGGAGGCATTGGTGTCCTGATGTCAAGTGTGGTTGTCATTTGGCTGGTCTCTCCGGATGGGAATTGTGGGTTGATTTCGGTTGAGAATCGACGGCGCTGATGAATGGTGATGGTTCCGCGAAGGACTACTCAGAACACCTTGAATTGACCGCGAAGGGCTGCGTCGGGCAACGAAGGGACGGCAAGAGAGTTCCTCGTGATCTCCGCAGATCATTGGGAGGGTGCGCGGGCACTCTTTCCTTTCCAGAAGATCGCGAGCGCTGCCAGAGTGGCGAGGGCTCCCTGCACTGACACTGCCAGGCGGGGGCCGGCGGTCTCGGCCAGAGAGCCGGTGACCAGCTCTCCCGGCAGGCCTACGCCCTGGCTGAGGGCGACTGTGCTCATGGCGCGGCCGCGCATTTCATTGCTGGAGGAAGTGAGCAGAATTACGTTGCGCATGGTGTAGAATCCCGCCTGCCCAACGCCTGCCAGGAATTGCAGCAGGATCGCCAGATTGAAGAGGGGAGATAGCGCAAACAGTACCCAGGCAACGCACTGGAGCAGAGACCCGGCGACAAAGATCGAGTAGAAGGACAGATTGCGGCGCAGGCGCTGGGTAAGAAAGAGGCCGGCGAAGAGGCCGATGCTGTAGCTGCCGTTTAACGTTCCCAGCCCAATGGCGCCGCGTTCAAAAACGTCGCGGGCGAAGACGGGCATCAGGCTCAACGCCGGAAAGACCATGATGTTTACGAGGGCGGAAATGAGGACGACAACCAGCATCGCGCGGTTGCTGCGCAGATAGTTGACCCCCTCGCCGATTGATTGCCAGACGCCGCCGTCGGCCACAGGTATGGTCTGCGGCACCTGGAGTCGACCAAGCCGGATCAGAAGTGCCAGGTTGACGCCCGTGAGCGCTATCAGAGCGCCGAAGCCGGCGGCGGCGCCGTAGCTGTCGAGAAGCCAGCCCGCGAGATACGCGCCAACGCCGATGAGAATACTGTGCGTCAGGCTCTCCAACATCATGGCGTCGGCGGAGAGCCTGCTGCCAAGAAGGTCAGGTACGAGGGCGGCCCGCGCGGGAGCGTCGACCGTCCAGCCGGCGCCGATGATGAATGCCGCAGCCGTGATCTGCCAGGCGTTCAGCCTGTCTCCTTCAGAGAGAAGGAGGAGGGAGACACAGGCCGCAAAAATTACGACCTGGCTCAATGTGAGCGTGTTTCGTCTCCCAAGGCGGTCGCCGATAAATCCTGCGAAGCCGCCGAAGGCAAGCTGGGCGGCGCGGCGCCAGAAAGTGAGCAGGGCTACGGCCAGCGCGGAGTCGGTCATGTCGAGGACGACGACCCCGGCTACAACGACCCAGATGGAGTAGGTCTGCCACCAGAGAATACTGCTGAGCAGGAGATGGCGGTAGTTCGGCTGTGCCAACGGGGCCAGCAGGCCGGCACCGCCCTGCTCTGTGCGCGTCAGTCGGCAGCTCCGTTGGCGGCCCAAAGCGTGCCCTGCCGCATCATCTGCTGCACGGCAGACCGCTGAAAGGTATCGGATGTGTGGCCCAGGGTTGTATAGAAGACGCGTCCGTCGCCATACGGCTTGACCCAGGCCATGGGATGTCCCTTATCTGCCCATTGGGCGCTGGCCAGAACGTGAATGGCGGGATCCCAGGCAGACATGTAGATTTCGTCCTCGACTTCGAAGTCGGAGATGCCCTGCATGACCGGGTGGGAGGCGTCGTCTACATTCACGGTGAAGGTCAGTCCGGGCGGATGCCAGTTGGCGTGTCCGCCAAGCATGGTTGCGGCCTTACCGCCGATCCACCAGCCGGTGCCATGGACGCCTACGAAGCCCTTGCCGCCGGCTATGAATTTGAAGAGGCCCTCCTCCTGTTCCGGGGTCAACTCGGCGTGGTAGGTGGCTGTCCCGTCAGCATGACGTTCGGAGCGGGTGAAGCCGGAGCCGAGTACGCAGACGTCGTGCTTGGCCAGGTCGGACGAGGTGAAGATGCTCTTGTCGTCGGTAAGTGTGACATTGATCCCCGGGTCGTCGCCGAGGAAGCCGCCGATGACAGCGGCGCTGTCCGCGAAGCCGTGATTTGTGCCGGAAATAACGAGGACGTCGGTCATGGGTCTGCCTTTCTGATTACGTGCCGGGCGGCGGGCTGGGGGGCCGGGGACGCCGGGCCGGGTGGTTATGGGTGAGGGCCATGGA
>VXMH01000117.1 GCA_009841235.1 Caldilineaceae bacterium SB0661_bin_32
AGGCTCAGGCTGCCCGTCGGGATCGAGGCCACGTCCAGACGGGTCGCCTCACCCAGCCTCATGATGACCCCTTCGCCGTAACGTTTGTTGAGGGTGGCGAGGGTTGTATCCAATGCTTTCTGACGACCGGTATCCGCCATCGCAGGCTCCAGTGCTCTACCGGCCCAGAGCCGAATAGAGGTTCCAAAAAGATTGATACCACCGTGATAGAGCTTCGCTGAATCGGTGGTTGCATCATCTTATCGCTGCCATATAGCAGCAGATCACGGCGACCAATTATGCAGCTTGGCTACTTGGTGGCAGAGTTATGACTCTGTTTCCAAGTGTACTGTATGTGCAAGGAGTATGCAAGCGCCCTAAAAGAGAGGAAACATGATACGGGTTCGGTGGGCATTGCCAGCAAACCAATTTCAGATGGCGCGGATATCGATCGGAAGGCGTTGACGTGCCGGGTCTGTGGGAGGCCGAGCGGTTCGACGGGCGCAGATCTCCTCCAACTTACAGTTTAATTGTCTCTTGATCTTTGTCACTTGCTTTTGCCTGGTCATCATGAACCGGGCGGCTCGTATATCTTCTCCCGCAAGGTCACGACTTCTCTGCGAACCCCTTCATCCCGTTCAATATCCTGGGCAACTTTTTCCACGCCGTGGCGAACGGTGCTGTGATCCCGCCCACCCAGCAGTTCGCCGATATTGATCAGCGACAGACCGTTTTCTTCTCGCAGCAGGTACATTGCCATTTGACGGGCGTTGGCGATCTCCTTCGTGCGCGATCGTCCGAGCAGAGCTTCTTCGGTCAGATGGAAATGCCTGGCAACAATCTGTACGACGCTGGCGGCTTCGCGGGGTCGCCGCTGTGGTACGAGCGTGTCCAGTATGCCTTCGGCCACGGATCGGTCCAACTGCCTGTCGTGGAAGGGGGCCTGAATAATGAGACGATTGAGCGCGCCTTCCAACTCTCGGATGTTGCTCTCCACCCGTTCTGCGATCAGCATCAGCACGTCGGTCGAGATGGTCTGGTTGATCGACTGGGCCTTCGATTGCAAAATGGCGACGCGGGTTTCCAGATCCGGTTGCGAGATATCGGCCTGCAGGCCCCCTTCGAAACGGCTGCGCAGGCGGGCTTCCAGGGTCGCGATCTCCTTCGGTGGTCGATCACTGCTGATCACCACCTGACGGCCGCCGGCGTGGAGATGATTAAAGGTGTGGAAGAACTCTTCTTGCGTACTTTCTTTGCCGCCGATAAACTGAATATCATCGATCAGAAGAAGGTCCACTTGGCGGTATTTGTTGCGATACTCTTCGGTGTTCTGCTGGCGAATGGCGCTGATGAGATCATTTGTAAACTGTTCCGACGAACAGTAAAGCACCTGCATTCCGTGTCTTGTCATGGCGTGGCCAATCGCGTGGAGGAGATGTGTTTTCCCCAAGCCGACACCTCCATACACAAAGAGCGGGTTGAAGCGATGACCAGGTTGTTCCACAATGGACTGGGCCGCGGCGTGGGCCAGACGGTTATGGTTTCCGACCACGAAGGTGTCGAAGGTATAGCGGGGATTGAACACGCCGCTTTGAAGCGCCGCGTCTGACCGGGTTACGGCAGCCGCAGCGGGGGTCTGAACCGCATCGCGGCGGCGCGAGGGATTGGTCTGTACACGACCGGCCGGATTGGCGCTGCCAGCGACGGTGGAGCCGACTTGGGCGGGCTTCGACGTTGTTTCAGGTGCAGCGTGCGACACATCCGCATACAGAGGCGCCGACTCCGGCGATTCGGACCGCTTCTGCGGTTGGGGGCGCACTTCAAAGAAGACCTGCACCGAACGACCAGTCAACTGATTCAGAATGCCTTTGATCTTTTTGCGCAGGCGGCTCTGCAGCCAATCTCGGGCCCAGGCATGGGGCGCGCCAACAATGAATTCACCTTCTTTGTAGCCGATGATGGATGTGTCGCGCACCCACGTTTCAAAGGTGGTGGCAGGCATCTGCAACGCCAGTTCGTGCAGCGTTTTCTGCCAGATATCTTCGGGATTCAAATCCTCGTCAACTGCCTGAATCTGCTCGTCAGCGGAGGCGGCTTCCGTCTGTAATTCGGATTGCTCTGCTTGTTCTGCTCTCTTCTGATCTTCCGGCGGGGTCTCGGTTGACCGGGGCGAAGAAGGCTGAGCGCGTTCGTACAGTGGGTTGTCACTGCGACGTGATGAGGATACGGATTGCCAGTCTGTATTCAAAACAACTCCTTTTCACTCTCCTGTTCCTCAATAAATGACGAAGCGCAAGAGATTTTTGTTCGCGCAGATACAGAAAAACAGGCGAAAGGGAGGGCAAGAGATAAACGAAATCGCAAGCAGTTCAGTCTGGCTGTTGGTGGGGAAACTGCAAGACAGACAACCAACCTGTCCGACTGGCTTCAGGACCGCTGGAATCTGTGTCAATCGAACGCCTGCTATGCCTCTTCGCTACACTTGTATGAATAAGTAGTGTATCAAATATGGCAGTGGCAGACAATCGCAGTGAAGATGAAAGGCCCGAACAATCCGCCCGTGAAACACTTAAGAGAAGTCTGATTCTTACTATATATAGCGCCTGGTGAGGATTTCATTCAATATAGGCGAATTTCTACTACGCTGACGGGATCAATACGTTTTGAAATTTCGGGGTGAGTAGGGAGATCATTTTCTGTTCGTAGACAAACAGTAGAGTTATCCGCATCATTGCAGCAGTTATCCCGAATTGCCGAAAGTTATCCCCATGGTTTTCCCCAGTTCGTAAGCTTTGGCGGCGTCAAGAATGGCACAGTATTTCAATTTTCGGGTTGAGACAGCCGAAGGATATTGGGGGCGCGCAGGTTTTCTACGCAAATGGTGGCGTATCTACGCCGACGATTCGCGCTGGACACCGCCGGCGTGGAGCCGGTTGCGGCAGGCGGTCTTGTCCAAGCAGTTCGCGCACCTGGAACGCAGCCGACCCCATTATGTGGTAGTTGAAGCTCTCCCGCGGCGCCGGCAGGCCAATGTCAGCGATCAGCCGTTCCCGAACATCAATCAGGGGGTTCTGATGGAGGAGCCGGTTGCGGCCGCGGTTGTTCTGATCGACCCGCGCCGCACCGACAGCACTGCGCATCTTGCAATGCTGCACGCAGCCAATAACCGAGAGAGCCTGGAGCGTCTTTTGCACGCGGTGCAGGAGCATGTCGGGCATGAGGGAATTCGCCGTCTGATTCTGCCCGTTGGGCTGTCTCCCTACCTGGGAACAGGCGTGCTGCAGGATCAGTTCCATCTTGAGCCGCCATTGCACGCGCCGTATGCTCCACCCTATGTGCCTGAGCTGTTTTCGACCGTTTGCCGGCCGTTGGGACGCAGTCTGCTTTTCACAATGAAGCCGGGCGCATACACAGATGTAGGGGCGCCGGTTCCCGGCCCGGCAATCATTCATCCCCTGAACCCGAACCAACTGGCTGCTGACTTGCTGCCGCTTTTCAGCCAGACAGTGCCTGCATGGGCAGATTTCCCGCTCCCGGATGGGCCGGAGACGCAGTTTTTGCTCTGGTGGATCCTGCGCCGCCCGGTGCTGGCATGGATGGCGGAGGTCGATGGCAGACCAGTAGGCTATCTTCTGGCACAGCCAGACGGCAGCGGCCCCCTGCGCCGCAGTCGCGGCGGACGCTCTCTGCTGGGGCGCTTGCTGCTGCAGTCCCTAGAACTGCGGCAGCCGCGTTCTGTGCGCATCCTGTTTATGGGGGTTGATCAGGAGTATCGACAGCGGGGAATCGGCAGACAGTTGTGGCAGCAGATGCTGTCGGCGGGCCCCGCGAGCGGTTGGCAGACGGTGACAGCGGGGCCGCTGCCCTCAACCGCCCGCGCCGGCTCGGCCTTCCTGAAAGCCATGGGGCTCTTGAGCCGGGAGACGTATCTGCTGCACCGCTATGACTTGGACTGAGGCTGTGCCGTCAGCTCGGCCTGGCAGCCGAGCCTCCAAAGTGTTGCGATGCGGCGTTTACTCATAGGCGATCTCGTATGAAAGTGGGACGATGCTGATCCACGACCGTCCCGGCTTCAGGGGAATCTCGACGCCGTCGGCCGCGAAGAAACGGGGCAGTTCCCCACTCCTGTCGTTGCGCCAGGTCCCTTCATAAGCGAGACCGTCGCGGAAGATGATGGATCTCCCGGCGCCGAAGGGGTTGATAAGGAGGCTGAGGTTGCCGTAGGCGTCTTCCACGATATTTACAGGCGTGTGAAGCATGTACTGAACGATAACATTTTCGACCGCGATCTGCTGGCCGCTGTTGCTGTCCCGATGGACAACACCCCCCAATGAACGCAGATAGCGCCCGCTGCCAGCGTCGTAGTGATAGGCAACCTGGCTGGCCGTGACTGAGGGATAAGGGATCCGGATCGAATTGGCGGACACGCCGCCGGCAGCCGAGCCGCCAAAGGTAAATCCCTGGATGGACGGCGCCCGCTCGACAGCCCAATCTGCAAGCCAGAGGCGCAGCTTCTCGCTGCTGGTACGCAGGCGCGTGCGATAGTCGTTGCCAACGGAGCGGGCGTAGCGGGTACTCTCCGGATCGTCCAGATCCAGGTCCAGATAGGGAAAGAGCGTATTGTTGTTCTTGAGCTGATAGCGAACGCCGTCACTGGCCCCGGAGCAGAACAGGCCCGCGTCATACAGTGCGCCGAGGTAATAGTTGAGCAAGCGGGCGCTGCGCACGGGCCCGATTACCTCGCTGTCGGCGCCGTAGTAGACCGCGCTGAACCGTGTCAGGCTTAACCCTTCCATCAGAAATTCATACATTACATCGGCCTGGCTGATACCATACTGTGGACGGGCGGCGATATCGTTGTTGACGCAGACAATGACCGGCCGCAGCCCCCAGCGTGCGGCCTCCAAGGGTTGGCCCGTCAGTGGATTCACGCTACTGGGCGAGTCAAATCCTCCCTGGGCAGGCAGGGTGAGATCGACCTCGTCGATAGTGGGCGCGTCGATAGTGGCGGTTGGCGTCGGGGTTGGCGGAGCCTGGGCAACAGGCAGGCTCGAAGGCGGCAGGTTGCTCTGTGCGAAGTCGGCGCTGATCCAGCTTTCTCGATTAGCTCCCGCGGGGCAGCAGATCTTCAGCCAGTCGCTGGCCTTGTTGCGGGCTGTGATGCGGAATCGCTGCCCCGCCAGGACCTGACCGACAATGCCGTAAACGGTACCCGGCCCGGCCCGCAGGTTCAGCGTCTCGGTGAGTACGACCGCTTCCGGGTAGGCCGGCGTGGGTGTGTCGGTTGGGATGGGCGGGGGTGTGTCGGTTGGCGTGGATTGGGGCGCCGGCGTGAAGGTGGCGACCACCTGCAGCGTTTGGGCGGCGACCGGCTCGGTCGGGACCGCTTCGACCCCGCCATTGGGGCCGCCACCGGAATTCCACCAGAGCAAGGAGGTGTCAGACAGAGTTGGGCCAAACAGGAGTATACTGCCGATGTAAGCGACAACTGCGATGATTGCCAATGCGGCCGCAGCGATCGCAAGCCGCAGCCATTTCCCCGACAGTGGTGGACGAGGATTTTCAGCCATAAAAATTTTCCTCTGCAAGTGTAATCAGGCGCGCCGCGCGCTCTTCTCCGAATAAATCATATCGACTGTATGTGGCTGCGTCAATTTCCGCGCATGCAGGGACCCGTAAGCGGAGGGGGGACTGCAGTGGTCAATGAATGGTGGAAGGTTGCAGGAGACGGCGCGGGAACGGCGCCTCAATTTTGGGGAGCAGGTGGGCAAATGGGACAGAAAGGAGGATGGTTCCAGACCAGTTGCCGCTAGGTGTGGTAGAAGATATAATGATACCGGGGACGCTGTCACGCGTTGGCGTGACCTATCGACAGGAGCCTATCGATGGAAGGGCTACTCACAAACATTCCGATCTATATTGTCGCCGCGCTGCTGCGGGTCTGGCTTTTGCGGGCATCATTGCGCATTGTCAAGGAGTACGAGCGGGGGGTTATTTTCCGATTGGGGCGGGTGACGGGCGCTAAAGGGCCCGGCCTGTTCTGGTTGATCCCATTTATCGATCAGATGCGGCCGGTCGACCTGCGTGTCGTCACCTTGGATGTGCCGACGCAGGAGGCCATAACGAAGGACAACGTGACTGTCAAAGTCAATGCCGTCTGCTATTTCAGGGTTCTGTCCCCCGAGGATGCAGTCATCAACGTGGCCAACTATCTTCTGGCGACACAGCAGATCGCCCAGACGACGCTGCGCTCCGTTCTGGGGCAGAGTGAACTGGATGAGCTGCTGTCGGAGCGGGACCAGATCAACCAGCAACTTCAGCAGATCATCGACGAGCAGACCGAGCCGTGGGGTGTAAAGGTCAGTGTCGTCGAGGTGAAGGATGTGGAGCTGCCGCAGTCGATGCAGCGGGCCATGGCCCGCCAGGCGGAGGCGGAGCGGGAGAAGCGCGCCAAGATCATCCACGCTGAGGGTGAACTGCAGGCTTCGCAGACGCTGGCCGGGGCGGCCGAGGTCATGTCCAGTCAGGCCGGCGCGCTGCAGCTGCGCTATTTGCAGACTCTGACCGAGATCAGCGCCGAACACAACAGCACGCTTGTCTTTCCATTGCCGATAGAGCTGATGGAGGCCCTGATGAGCAGGGGCGGAAATGGCAGATGAGCCTGGCGCAGACCCGTGATGCCTGTCAGCCGACCGACCTGACCGTTGACACGTCGGCGGGAGAGTTTACCATCGATTGGGCGGATGGGCATCGCAGCGTATACCGTCTGGCGTGGATGCGAAGCGTCTGTCCGTGTGCGTCCTGCCGGGAGGACAGACGCCAGGCCGAGGCGGACCCGCTGCGTTTGGCCGTAGGCCCGCCTCCCGATCCGAAGGTCGACAGCGCAGAGCTGGTGGGCAACTACGCAATCCGCTTTACCTGGGCCGATGGCCACGGTAATGGCATTTACGGCTTTTCCTCATTGCGGGCATCGTGTCCATGCTCGACCTGCAATCAGGTCGAGCCGGGCGACCTTCTCGGCAGTTGAGCGGCGGCAGCGAACTTTCGCGCTGCCGCTTTGCCAGTTGTTTCGACACGAGGCGGCCTGCGGTAGAGAAGTATGGCCGGTACAGACCGGCGCGGGAAGACGCCGATAATGAAAGACATACAAATGGGAAATTCATTGAAGATCGCCCGAATCTGGGGTGTCGATATCCAGGTCCACTGGTCCTTTATCCTGATTCTCTTTTACGGGGCGTTTCTCTTCAGTCACAACGCCAGCAATTTGGCGGCCGGCGCAATCTACGGCGTCGTCGTCATTCTGCTGCTTTTTGTCTGTGTGGTCTTGCATGAGTTCGGCCACGCTATTATGGCGAAATATTTCGGAGTGAATGTACCGCATATTACACTGTTGCCTATTGGCGGGGTGGCCCAGTTGGAGCGCATGCCCCGCAAACCGATGCAGGAGTTTCTGATCGCGATTGCCGGCCCGGCGGTCAACTTCGCGCTGGCCGCAGTGCTGCTGCCGGCCGCTCTGCTGGTGGTGTCCTTGAGTATGCGCACCGGTACGATGTGGG
The DNA here is from genome assembly GCA_009841235.1 of Caldilineaceae bacterium SB0661_bin_32. Lineage (GTDB taxonomy): Bacteria > Chloroflexota > Anaerolineae > Caldilineales > Caldilineaceae > Bin5. The sequence continues at coordinate 7,536 of VXMH01000117.1, forward strand.
CGTTGATTTCGGCCCTGATGCGCACAGCACAGTCGATGAGCGTGGGGGGCCTATTGCTTACGCTGGCGGGCACGAATCTCCTGCTGGGCATTTTCAATCTGTTGCCGGCGTTCCCGATGGATGGCGGACGCATCCTGCGCGCCCTGCTGGCGTTGCGTCTGCGGTATGTTGCGGCGACGCGAATTGCCGTTCTGATTGGACGGGGCATGGCGATATTGTTCGCAATCTGGGGCATCTCCGGGGGCGGAATTTTTCTGCTGCTGGTTGCGTTTTTCGTCTATGTGGGCGGCCGCGGCGAGTTGGAGGCGGTGCAAAGCCGCTATGTACTGAAGGATTTCAGCGCTCGCCAGGCTGTGAACAAGGATGCACATGTGCTGTATACGAGCGAACCGATCAGCCGGGCGGTCGACTATATTATGACGACCTACCAGGGAGATTTTCCGGTACACGACCTGGGCAATAATCTGGTCGGCGTGCTCACTCGCCCGCGACTTGTGGCGACGCTGCGCGGGCAGGGGCAGGATGGGCGAATCGTCGATGTGATGATTCCACGGGCGCGGGTACCCGTCACCAGCGGCGATACGACCCTGGCTGACGTATGGGAACAGATGTTGGAGGCGGGGAGCCGGGTCATCATCGTCCAGGATCAGGAGCAGTTTCTGGGACTGATTACCCTGGACGACATCAGTGAGCTGATCCAGGTAATGGGCGCGGCCAAGGAACGAGAAGATACAATCGCAGGGGGCCCTGGCGGCCACGCGGAGGCCTCCCCTCCTGAGGCCCGGTCCACTCTCGACATAAATTGAGGAGGTGCTTGCGATGGTGGCGCATGCGGTCAAGCTGGCCCCGTCCATTCTTACCGCTGATTTCGGTCGTCTGCAGGAGCAGATTCAGGCGGCAGAAGAGGGCGGCGCCGACCTGCTCCATCTGGATGTCATGGATGGGAGATTTGTGCCCAATATCACCTTCGGACCGTTGGTGGTGGAGGCGGCCAACCGGATCACGCAGCTGCCCCTGGACGTACACTTGATGATCGAGGAGCCGGAACGGCATTTGGATGCATTCGCAAACGCCGGCGCGAATATCATCACCATTCACCTGGAGGCGTGTGTCCATCTGCATCGAGCCGTCCAGCAGATCGTCGATCTGGGCTGCCAGGTTGGCGTGGCTGTGAACCCTTCTACCGCGATCGAGAGTGTTCGCGAGATCGCTCCCTTTGTCGACCAGGTGCTGGTGATGAGTGTCAATCCCGGCTTCGGCGGCCAGCGCTTTATCCAGACGATGACCAGCAAACTGCGGCGCACACGCAAGCTGCTGGATGAGTACAACCCCACCTGTGATCTGGAAGTGGACGGCGGCATTGGCGCCGGCAATATCCGGGATGTGCTGCGGAACGGCGCCAATGTCATCGTTGTTGGCAGCGCCGTTTTCAACACGGACAGCAGCGTTGCCGAAAACCTGACCGCGCTGCGGGAGGCATGCGGCGCGGCCGCCGCATGAGCCGACGGGCAATAGAGATTTCAAGTCGTTGCTCGCAGGCTGATCTGACGTTCCTCTGCATCCCCCTGGAGGCACGCTATGCGTCCGTCCGTTCAACTCTATACGCGTCTGCTGACAAGATACCTGCGCCCGCAGTTGGGGCAGACGCTGTTTCTTCTGTTCGTCCTCTGCGCCAATATCCTCCTCCAGTTGATCAACCCTCTGATCATGCGCCGATTCCTGGACTCGGCGCTGGCCGGCGGATCAATGGAGTTCCTTACGCGCCTGGCGCTCCTGTTCATCGGCATCGCCGCCGTTCAACAGATCACGGCCGTAACAAGCGCTGTCTTGGCGGAAAATGTAGGGTGGCGGGCGACCAACGCCCTGCGGCGTGACTTGGCCCGGCACTGCATGCGCCTGGATCTCTCATTTCACCAGCAGCATACGCCTGGGGAAATGATCGAGCGCATTGACGGCGACATTAACGCGCTGACCCGTTTTTTCGCCCAACTGGTAGTACAGCTCTTCGGCAACGGGCTCCTGCTGATCGGCGTGATGATCGTGCTGCTGCGCGAAGATATGCGGGTTGGCGCCGCGATCGGCGTCTTCGTGGTAATCACGCTTCTGGTGCTGGCGCGCCTGCGCCACCTGGCCGTGCCCCACTGGCAACGCTCACGCGAGGCCAGCGCTCGCTTTTTCGGCTTTGTCGAAGAACGCCTGGCCGGCACAGAAGACATCCGCGCAAGCAATGCACGCGCGTTCACACTTTTCCGCTTCCATCAACTCCTGCTCACATTCTGGCAGACCACGATACGGGCGGAGTTGCTGGGCTTCTCGATGATCAACATCGCCTGGTTTCTCTTTTCGGTCGGGGACGCCATCGCCTTTGTCGTCGGCGCGTCTCTTTATTTCAGCGGCGCGCTCACGATTGGGACGGTCTATCTCATCTTTCACTATACAAATTTGATCTCGCAGCCGATTGAACGGATCGCGCAGGAGTTTGAGCAGTTCCAACGCGCCGGGGCTGGTATCGCCCGCATACAGGAGTTGTTTGCAACCGAAAGCCGCCTGGCCGAAACACCGACAGCTTCTGCCGGGGCGGCAACGCCAGTGGGAAGCGAGGCCGCTGGGCCGGCAGAAGCCCTATCTGTAGAATTCAAGCAGGTGCGCTTTGCCTATCCGACGGACGCGCCGCCGGAGGGAAAAAGAACTGGTAATGCGAGTTTCGCGTTAGACGACTTTCAACTGCGATTGGAGCCAAACGAAGTATTGGGACTGTTAGGACGCACGGGCAGCGGCAAGACCACCTTGGCGCGCCTTCTGGTGCGCCTGTATGACGTGGACGGGGGCCATGTGCTGGTGTCGGGACGAGACGTGCGCCAGTGGTCGCTGGCCCAATTGCGCTCGCAGGTGGGGGTGGTTACCCAGAACGTACAGTTGTTTCAGGCCTCGATCCGAGACAACCTGACTTTCTTTGACCGGACCGTGCCCGAGAACCGCATCCGGGAGGCCATTGACGAACTGGGACTTGCCAAGTGGTATGCCTCCTTGGGTGAAGGCCTGGACACGCAACTGCAGATTGGCAGCGGCGGGCTGTCCGCCGGGGAGGCGCAACTTGTAGCCTTTACGCGCATTTTTCTGCGGGATCCGGGGGTAGTCGTTCTGGACGAGGCTTCTTCCCGCCTGGACCCGGCGACGGAAGCCTTTCTTGAAAGGGCGGTAACGCGGCTACTAACAGATCGAACGGGCATTCTCATCGCGCACCGGCTTTCCACGGTTCAGCGGGCTGACAGAATCCTGCTCCTGGAAAACGGACGGATCCAGGAGCAGGGCGCCCGCATCGCTCTGGCCTCAGAGCCTGCCTCCCGCTACCACCGTCTGCTGCAGTTAGGTATAGAGGAGCTGGACGGATGACTCAGATTTTAGAACGGCCGCCGCTCTCAGTGGTGAGCACCTGGTTGGGTCTGATCCGCTGTTTTCCCGGCCTGTATTCGTTGACGACGGTGATCCGGATTATCGTCTTTGCCGGCATCTTCCAGGCAACCGGGCTAATCATTCGCTTCTTTTTTGATTCGTTGACGGCCTCGGCTCCACTGGCGTGGGGGCCGAACGCGTGGGCCGCGGTGATTCTGGCCGTCGCTCTTCTGCGCAACGGCCTGATTTTTACCGACATGTACGTCTTCTTTCGCTGGACCTTCAGCACGGCTGCCACCATGCGCAAGAATCTGCTCGAGCATATCCTCAGCATGCCGGGCGCGCGTTCGTTGCCCGGCTCAACCGGCGAAGCGATAAGCCGCTTCCGCGAAGATGCGGAAGAGGTGGGCAACTTCACCGTCTGGGCGCTCTTTTTGCTGGCGACGGGCATATTTGGGGTGGCCGCTCTGTTCACGATGGCGCGCATCAATCTGCTCGTGACCATTTTCGCCTTCCTGCCGCTGCTGATCGTCGTGGCAGTGGCCAATCTGGCAAGGGTCAGAGTCCAGCAATACCGTGAGGCAAACCGATCTTCTGCCGGCGATGTGACGGGCTTCATCGGCGAGATGTTCGAGGGCGTACAGGCGGTGCAGGTAGCCAACGCTGAAGAGAGTATGCTGGCGCACTTTGAAGAGTTGAACGAGAGTCGCCGCAAGAACGCCTTGCGTGATCGTCTCTTCAATGAGGTTCTCAGCTCGACTTTTCACAATGTTGTCAACATCGGTATGGGACTCATCTTGCTGCTGGCTGGCTCCGCGCTGCGTGAAGGTTCGTTCACCATTGGCGATTTTTCCCTGTTTGCCTATTATCTTTCCTTCATCTCCGGCATGATCGCCACAATTGGAACCTTCGTCGCCCGTTGGAAGCAGGCCGGCGTCTCGATTGACCGCATGGACCGGCTGCTTCAAGGTGCAGAACCCGCCGCCTTGGTGCGCAAGACGCCTATCTATATCGACGGTACGTTTCCTTCCCTCCGCGAAGATTCATCTGACCAGACCGAACCGCTCAGAACACTTTCCACGACCGGCCTGACATACCGGTTCCCCGGATCGGAGAAGGGCATAACCGATGTCGACCTGCGTCTGGAGCAGGGCAGCTTTACGGTCGTGACGGGCCGTATCGGCGCGGGCAAGACGACGCTGCTGCGGGTCCTGCTGGGTCTGCTGCCGGCCGAATCCGGAAAAGTCCACTGGAACGGGCGCCTTATTCGCGAACCGGCATCTTTCTTTGTGCCGCCGGTGAGCGCGTACATATCGCAGACGCCCAGCCTGTTTAGCGAATCACTGCGGGAGAATATCCTGCTCGGCCTAGACGCGGACGATGAGGAGGTAGCCCAGGCGGTGCGGGCCGCGGTGCTGGAATCGGATTTAGTGCAGCTTGAGAACGGGCTAGAGACGGTCGTGGGGCCAAGGGGGGTCAGGCTATCCGGCGGCCAGCGGCAGCGGGCCGCGGCGGCGCGCATGTTCATCCGACAGGCAGCGTTGCTGGTGTGTGACGATCTGTCGAGCGCGCTGGATTTGGAGACCGAGCAACAGCTGTGGGAGCGGCTTTTCGCGCGGCAGGGCGCCACCTATCTGGTCGTTTCCCATCGACGGCCTCTCCTGCGGCGCGCGGATCAGATCGTTGTGCTCAAGTCAGGCCGGGTGGAGGATGCAGGAAGGTTGGAGCCGTTGCTGGAGCGCTGCCCGGAAATGCGCACCCTGTGGGAGGGCCGCGCATCGGACGAGGATGAATAAGAGCTACGCTGCGCCGAGAAGCAGGGCCATCTGATAGACGAACGGCAGCACGAACATGATGCTGTCGAGCCGGTCGAGGAATCCGCCGTGGCCAGGCAGGAAGACGCCGCTGTCCTTGACGCCGATCTGGCGTTTGAGCATGCTGACGGCCAGATCGCCGAAAAGCGCGAGGATTCCGCCTCCCAGACCTATCAGAGCGCCAAGCCAGACCGCCAGATCGAGCGGTGCCCAGAACGCCACCGCGGCGCCCGCGAGTGTCGCCGCAATCCAGCCGCCGGCCGTTCCTTCCCAGCTCTTCTTGGGGCTGAGCGCGGGCAGAATTCGCCTGCGGCCGATGGTGACGCCAACAAAGTAGGCGGCGCTGTCGTTGACCATTGTGACGCCCAGCCCAAGAAGCATCCAGAAGAGACCGTTGGGAAGGAGACGCAGGGCCAAAGCCTGCCCCATCATGAGGCCGATGTAGCTGGCGCCGGCAACGGTGAGCGCCCAGTTGCGAAATGGCTTATGGTCCTGCCCTTGGGCCGCGGCCTCTGTTTCAGGTTGAAGCGGGTCGTTTGCGCCCGGGCTGCTGTCCTCGTGTGGGGGAGAGCTCTGTTGAGACAGCAGGATGCGGACAAAGATAATGATGAAGCCGAATGTGAGGACAAGCTCCGGTCCGACCGGGACGAGAGACCAAAAGGAGAACATTAACGCCAGCGTCCAGGCGAAGCCGTACCAGCGGGCCGGCCTGTAGCCGCTCCTCTCGATCAGGACAAAGTATTCATATGCCCCCAGCGATGTGAAGAAGGTGAGCAGGAGTACCCACCACAGACCGCCGTACCAGAGCGCGAGCAAGACCGGAACCAGCGCAATCAGGCCAGCGATGACTCGTCGTTTCACCGTTATCGATATCCGATTACAGGACTACAAGGTTCAGGGGGAGAAGGGGCTTGGGACGTTCTGCAAAGTGGAAGAGTCTATTCCGCATCGGGCACGCCGCCAAAACGACGGCTGCGGCGATTGAATTCGATCAGTGCTTTGTATAACTCCGCCTTGTCGAAAGTCGGCCAGTATGTCGGGGTTGAGTAGTACTCGGCGTAGACTGACTGCCAGATAAGAAAGTTGCTCATCCGCCAATCTCCACCGGTCCGGATGATCAGATCGGGGTCGGGCAGGCCGTTCGTGTACAGGTAGCGGCTGAAGGTCTCTTCGCTCAGAGAATCGGGGTCGATTCCATCTCTGATGATGCGGCGGGTGGCGTCGACGATCTCCCCGCGCCCGCCGTAGTTGAAGGCCACGTTCAGGATGATTCTGTCGTTGTGCTTAGTGTAATCGAGTGCGTGCAGAATCTGTTTCTGAAGTTCCTCGCTGATACCGGTCAGGCGTCCGCTGTGGCGAATCTGCACACCGTTCTCGTGGAGTTCCTGCAGCCGGTTGCGCAACGTCGTTCCCAGCAGCCGCATCAGCCCCGATACCTCCTCGATGGGTCGGGACCAGTTCTCGGTGGAAAAGGCGTAGATGGTCAGGACTTTGATACCGAATTCGACAGAGGCCTCAAGGACCGGTTGAATATTATCGACGCCGGCGCGATGGCCGATAAATCGAATCAGGCCTCTTTCCTTTGCCCAACGGCCATTCCCGTCCATGATAATCCCTACATGGTAGGGAACTCTGGCGAGAGGAGGGAAAGCGTCTTCGATCAGGTTATCCGGGCTCTGCCGCACTACATCGGGACTGCTCAATGGAACACTGACTCCTTGTCGGTCAGATGGTCATGATTTCCGTTTCTTTGTCGCGTGCAATTTCGTCCACGTTGGCCACGAAGTCATTGGTGACCTCCTGGGCCTGGTCCTGGCCGTCACGCAGGTCATCCTCGGTAATCAGGCTCTCGTCCTCAAATGAGCGCATATCTTTGATCGCATCCCGCCTGATGTTGCGGATTGCGACGCGGGCCTCCTCGGCACGCCGAGATACCTGTTTTGTCAGGTCGCGGCGACGTTCTTCCGTCAATGGGGGGATTGTCAGATGGATCTGCTTGCCGTCGTTGCTCGGTGTCAGGCCAATATCGGACATGGCGATTGCCCGCTCAATCGCCCCGATGTCGGTTGGGGTATAGGGGCGAATCTGGAGAGTTTGCGCCTCCGGAACCGAGATCGACGCGATCTGCATCAGTGGGGTCGGGACGCCATGATAATCGACGCTAAGACGCTCCACAAGCGCGGGGCTGGCCCGACCTGTGCGGATTGCCATCAGGTCTGATTGCAAACTGTTGATCGCTTTGTTCATGCGATCTCGTGTTTCATCCAAAATGTCTTCAATCACAATGGCACTCCTTCCACATCAGAGGCGCGAAAGGGCTTGTTCGCAGTCCTGAGGCCATTTGGGGCCCTTACAGTTGGTGTCGGCGACATGGCCCATTTCGCCAATGGGATGGGTCGGTGGCTGGAACTGAACTCGCGGATTATCGCCGGAAATCCAAGATATGAAGGAACGGCTCAATCGGAATTTCTGGATAGAGTTCTTTCACTTCCTCAGTTCTTTAGTTGTCTTGATATTTTAGCAGAGGTACAGAACAAACGGAAAACGATGTTTGATACCCGGTGGGCGCCAACGCTGTCAGACCGAGGCTTAGCTGGAGAAGACGGTGCCGACGGGCTCACCCTTGACGACCTTTACGAGAGCGTCTTCGGTCCAGACATTGACCACCGAGATAGGCAGGTTGTTGTCCATGCACATGGCGATGGCGGTACTGTCCATTACGCCTATGCGCATGTTGAGGGCGTCGATATAGGAGAGCTTTTTGAAGCGGCGGGCATCACTGTTTTCCTTCGGGTCTTTGTCGTAGACTGCGTCCACCTTTGTCGCTTTGATCAGGACTTCAGCGTCGATCTCCATCGCACGCAGGCTGGCTGCCGTATCGGTGGTGAAGTAGGGATTGCCGGTGCCGGCGCCGAAGATGACAACGCGGCCCTTTTCCAGATGGCGAATGGCCCGGCGCTGAATGTAGGGTTCGGCCACGGCTCGAATTTCGATGCCGGTCATGACGCGTGTGGGCAGGCCGGCGCGCTCAAGGGCGTCCTGCAGCGCGAGCGCGTTCATCACGGTCCCTAGCATGCCGATGTGGTCGGCGGTCACCCGCTCCATGCCGTGATCGAGGCCGTCCTCCTTGCCTCGCCACATGTTGCCGCCGCCGATAACCAGGGCCACTTCTGCGCCCAGGTTGACGATCGCCTGGATCTTCTGCGCTGCTTCTTCAGCCCGTCTGGGATCGATGCCGAATCCGCCTTCGCCGGCCAGCGCCTCGCCTCCCATTTTGAGCAGAACGCGGCGGTATTTGAGAGCATCCATTACAACAACTCCTTGAAATGGGCGCCGCTTCCTGACGGGGCGCCGACGATGACACAAAAAAAGTCCAGCCCAAAGAGGTTGGGCTGGACTCGCGAGGCGTTTAGCCAATTTGCAGACGACTAAAGCGACGGACCTGGATATTTTCGCCAAGGCTGGCGATGTTTTCGACGAGAACGTCTTTGACGTTTTTGTCAGAGTCTTTGAAGTATTCCTGCTCCATCAGACAGACGTCGCCGTACCATTTTTCCAGCTTGCCTTCGGCAATGCGATCAAGGATGTTTTCGGGCTTGCCGCTGCCCTGCGCCTGGGCTTTGTAGATGGCTTTTTCCCTGTCCAGAATATCGGTGGGGACCTCGTCCCGAGCCACGTATTCCGGGTTGGATGCCACGATGTGCATCGCCAGGTCCCGCGCCAGTTCTTGAAACTGCTCAGTGCGGGCTACGAAATCGGTTTCGCAGTTGAGCTCGACCATGGCGGCGACCTTGCTACCGTGGTGGACATAGGTGCCGATGATACCTTCATGGGCATCGCGGTCGGCCTTTTTGGCCGCGGCCGCCAGCCCCTTTTCGCGCAGATATTCGACGGCCTTGTCAAAATCGCCATTATTTTCGTTCAGCGCCGTCTTGCAGTCGAGAATGCCGGCCCCCGTCGCGCCTCGCAGTTCCTTCACCATCTGTGCTGTGATTGCAGCCATACTCCTCCTCCTGATTCCCTTGCTGCAGATTATTCACACGTCATTGCGTGCATGCTGTTTCCGCGTAATCGTCCGCACTGCGCTAACTTTACGTCTTCACAGCCGTGCGGACGATTCGTCTGATTGTCCGATTTCGGCGCGCAATTGACTCTGCGTCGCCATTTCGACATGATATCGCTGCAGATATTCGCTGTTGCGCTGCGACCAGTGTACAGGCCGGACTAGTGCACAGCAGCGGCGGCTACCCTTCTTCGCCGACCGGCTCAGTTTCCGCCTGCTCGGGCTCCGCCTGCTCAGGGGGCGCTTCCTCGCCCGTCTGAGCTTGTTCCGCTTCAGCGACAGCCGCTGTATTCTCTTCCGCAGAATCGCTGACCGCCGGCACGGCGGGTTCGCTTGCTTCTTCCTCCTGCCCTTCTTCTTCCATGCCTTGCAGCTTGGCGAGTGTGCTCGGCCCGAGGTACTGCTCCAATTCCGCCAGTTCGTCGTCAGAAACCTGTCCGGTCTCTACCATTTCCACTTCGCGGAAACGCCGTCCCTCTTCAACTGCATCAGCGATAATCCGTGTAATCAGTTTAACGGCTCGAATCGCATCATCATTGCCCGGTATGACATAAGTGATTTCGTCCGGGTCAGAGTTGGTATCGGCCACTGCGATCAAAGGGATGCCGATCTTGTTCGATTCCTTGACGGCCAGCTCTTCCCGTTGCGTATCAATCACGAAGATCAGATTGGGCATTGCGGTGAGCGTCTTGATCCCGCCGATACGACGATTCAACTTGGCGAGTTCACGATCGATGACCAGTTGCTCGATCTTGGGAAGCGACTGGAATTCGCCATTGGACTTACGCCGTTCCTGGCGATTCAGATAGTCGATTCGTTGTTTGATCGTGGCCCAATTTGTCAGCGTGCCCCCCAGCCAGCGGTTGTGGATGTAGGGCATCCCGCAACGGGTTGCCTCCTGTTCGACGGTGCCCTGCGCCTGCCTCTTTGTACCGACAAAAAGGACTGTGCCGCCTTCGGCGACCAGACGACGCACCATCTCATAGTATTCGTTGATTCGCGTCATCGTCTGGTGCAGATCGATGATGTGAATTCCACTGCGCTCAGTAAAGATATACTGACGCATTTTCGGATTCCAGCGCCGGGTCCTGTGCCCGAAATGTACGCCGGCCTCCAGCAGCTGCTTCATGGTAACGACTGATGCCACAAGAACCTCCAGGGTTTCTCTTCCGCCCTGTTCGCGCTGGGAATGACCGCATAGTGGCGGCACCCCATTCCTCAGTCCCAGGACGTGTTGAATGGATAGTGATTCGATCTGAACGGTTGAAAATGTCAAGCCATCACAGACCGACTATGAATGTTAACATAGTCGGCGCTGTGTTCAAAAATGATCCTGCCGGATCGTTTGACAACTCTGACACGGGTCAGGATTGTGCTGAATCCTTGTAGTCACGGAATCGATAACCCAGACCCCGTTCGGTGAATATGTAGCGCGGCTTTGATGGAGCCGTTTCGATCTTTTTGCGGAGATAGGTGATATACAGACGCAACAGGTGATTGTCGTTCACGTATTCGTGCCCCCATACTTTCGTCAGCAGCACCTCATGGGGGACCACCCAGCCAGCGTTCTGGATGAGCTGGTGGAGGAGTCGATACTCGGTTGGGCGTAGGCTCAGTCGTTCCCCGTCGACAATGACATCACGCCGCTGCAAGTCCACCTGCAACCGGTCGTCGATGGTGATAATTTGATCCTCAGGCCGGGTGTTGGTCGCTTCAAAACGACGCAACACTGCCCGAATCCGGCTGGACAGCTCACGCGGGCTGAACGGCTTTGCCACGTAGTCATCCGCGCCCAGGTCCAGCCCTTTGATTTGGTCTTCCTCTTCGGAGCGCACGGTCAGCATAATGGCGGGTATATCGCTGATCTCGCGCAGCCGTTTGAGTGTTTCGAAACCGTCCAGGCCCGGCATTTCAACGTCCAGAAGCACGAGATTTGGTTCATATTCCCGTACCTTTTCCAGTGCCTGAAAGCCGTCATTGGCTTCCAGCGTCTGATAACCTTCCAGGTCCAAATTCATCTTCACGAACCGCACCATACGCGGTTCGTCGTCAACGACCAGGATCTGTTTGGCCGGACCTGTTTGCGACATAACGACATTCCCTCGGATTTCTTCGCCCCTGCACGCGATACGGGCTGATTCTTTCTCTCGCAATCATACCATGCACTCTTGAGACCGGGCTATCTCGACCGCCGGGTGGTGTGGCATCCCGGATTTGGGGTGGGAACCAAGTCGAGGAGAGAGTGGAGAGGAGTCAGGAGTGCGATCTGCTGGTTCCTCTGTCGGCGACCGGATTGCAGGGCGAGCGGGGATTAGTAGAACGGATATAGTCGTGTCACCTGAAATCTCCGACTTTGCAGGTTTTATCAAGCCTCTTTGGGGGGACCCCAGTATGTACTGTGGATCGCTGAGGGGTGGTCTGTCGACGATGCCGGGGATGTGTATACCCGAAATCTCGACACGATGGCACTGCATCATATCTTGTGTGCCGGGTGACGGGAAAGGCGTCCGTGTTTCGTAAGGAGGTATGTGTGGGCCTGGACGTACGATCACTGCGAAGACTGGGACGCTGTGAGACCTCTGAACCGCCGTGGTAGAGACTCCCTTTCGGGATGACTGAAGGGAGCAGATGCTTAAGTTCAACTCGCAACATCGATTAAATCAGTAGTAAATCTTCCTTAACAAAGAAGTTAAAGAGAGCCGCACAGAGTTTCGTCATTTTTTGGTCTTTTTGCGTGCTATACTTTTGCGACGTGCGGTCCTTCCAGGGCGATAGCGCGTATTCCTATCGCCCCGGGGGAGGTGTTCGCGTTCCCTCCGTGCCCCGCAATTTTTGGGGGCTGGGGCACAGAAAAGAGTTCAAGTTTATGCGAATGGCAAAGCAGCCGCTTCCCCTTCTTTCAGGAGCTGTCAAAGAGGTTACCGGTGACTGAATCCACCTTAACAGGTTCTCCTTCAACGGAAACAACGGCGTCTACTGCGACGAAATCCACGGCTGCCGCCGGCTCCGAAGAGATCAACCTTTTGACCGGTTTCAAGCTCATGCTCCCCTTTGCCCGTACCGGCTGGAAGGCGTTTTCCGCAGCAGCTGTCCTGTCGACTATCTCTTCACTGGCGATGCTCGGTCCGTTCTGGGCCATTTACCGGGCAGTGGACGACGTCGTCAGCGGGGAAGCTACGCGCGATGGGTTATTATTTTACGCTGCGCTTACAGCAGTGTTTCTCATTCTCCAATATGCGCTCGCGGCCGCTTCGGAGTGGACGTCGCATCACGGGGCCTATGCGACGCTCGAGCAGCTACGGTTACGCATAGGTGAACGTCTCGGGCATGTTCCGTTGGGCTTTCTCACCAGCAAGCGCTCCGGCCAGATTCAGCGGGTACTCAGCGACGATATCGAGAGGCTTGAACTCTTCCTTGCACACATTGTGCCGGACGCGGTTTCGTCGTTCACTTCGATGCTGTTTCTGATCATCTGGCTGTTTGTTGTGGAATGGCGCATGGCCCTGGTGAGCCTTGTGGTCGTTGTCATCGCGTTGCCGATCATGGGGATAGGCGTCAGAATCGGCAGTGGCAAGCTGAGTGAGTATACGCGCAGTATGGCGCGCATGAACTCCTCGATTGTCGAATTTATCCGGGCGATGCCGATCGTGCGGACCTTCAACGGGACCGGGCGGGTCTTCGGAGAAACCAAAGCTGCAATCGACGATGCTGCAAAGTATGAAGCTGATTGGGGTCGGGAGTTTCTGCCGCTCTTCACAGTATTCTACGTATTGGTGACTTCCCCAGTGCTTACGATCATTCCCTTTGGACTTCTGTTCTGGCACCTGGGAATTATCGACACCTCATCGCTGCTCTTCTTCTTCATCGCTGGACTTGGTTTCACTCTGCCGCTTATTCGTCTGCTCCATGTAATGACCACGATGGCACACATTGGGCTTGGCGCGAGACTGGTACGCGAGTTGGACGAAGCGGACGTGTTGCCGCAGGCCAGGGAAACGGCGTTCGTCGACGGCGCCCGCATCGAGGTCATTGACGTCGGATTCTCCTACGAAAACGGGGCCGGTCCATCCCGGCAGGTACTGCAGGGTATCACCTTCACGGCTGAGCCGGGTACGGTTACCGCCATCGTCGGCCCTTCGGGCGCGGGAAAATCGACCTTGGCCCGGCTGATCGCTCGCTTTTGGGACGTGGAGCAGGGAGCGATCAGAATCGGCGGTGTCGACATCCGCGATATGCCGATGGTACAGCTGATGGACCAGGTCGCGTTTGTCTTTCAGGAGACTTTCCTGTTCAACGATTCAGTCGCGGCGAACCTGCGTTTGGCGAAACCGGATGCGACCGACGAAGAGGTTGTTGACGCGGCGAAGGCCGCCCGGGCACACGAATTCATCTCGGCGCTGCCACAGGGGTACGAGACTTCGCTCTGCGAGGCGGGGGACCGTCTGTCAGGCGGCGAGCGCCAGAGATTGGCGATCGCGCGAGCAGTAATCAAACAGGCTCCGATCATCATTCTCGACGAGGCAACGGCCTTCGCCGATCCGGAGAACGAAGTGGCCCTGCAGGAGGCGGTGGACGGCCTGGCAGAGGGGCGGACGGTCATCATCATCGCGCATCGTCTTTCCACCGTCGCCGGGGCTGATCAGACGATCGTGCTCGATGAGGGACGCATTGTGGAGCACGGCCGCCATAAAGAGCTGATCGAACAGGGGGGGCTTTACGCGCAGATGTGGGAAGCGTTTTCGAGCGCATCCCAGATTGCGCTCACGGCGGTGCAGGCGACGGAACCAGCGCTGACAGGTGAAGGAGTAGCTGCATGACGCAGGAGACTTTGCGCAGTACGCAACCCTTCTACATAGGTCCCGTCAGGACGGCGTGGCGTTTGCTGGGCCGGCGCGGCCGGGATCTGAAGATGTCGATAGCGCTGCGCTTTTTGCAGGCGATGTGCGCGGGCATTCCGGTTGTGTTTTTCGTTTGGGTGGTCGACCATCTGCGGGAAGGAACATTGACGACAACCCACGCGTGGATTGCGACCGGCGTAACCGTAGTTGCGATTTGCGTCCAGTTCGGAATCTGGTACGCCAGCAACTATTACGGCTGGATCGGTACTTTCCTTGCGGTCGGCGATGCGCGGGCGTCGACGCTCGGACACGTGCAGCGCCTGCCCCTGGGGACGCTGCGTTCGCGTTCGACTGGAGACGTTACCGCGAACTTTACCTCCGACTTTGAAATGGTGACACAGTATGTGTCCGAGGGGATACCGGCGCTATTTGGCGCGCTCGGGCTGCCAATCTTCGTGGTTTTGGCAATGACATTCATTGACGCGCCCTTGGCGGCGGCCGTCACATTGAGCCTGTTCGCCGCCGGGCCGCTGTTCATTTGGGTCAACAACCGGTTCAAGGCACTGGCGCTGGTGCGAGGCGACCGTCTCGCCGAATCGAGCGGACGGATGCTGGAGTACGTGCAAGGTATCACGGTGGCCAGAGCCTTCAACCGCACGAACGACCGACTCAGCCACTATACACGTGCGGTGGCCGCGATTCGCCAGATCAACAACCGGCTCGTAGTGCGCCTTCTGCCCCTTGGCGTTCTGACGGTCGGCGTTGTCCAGTTGGGGGTCCCTCTGGTGATCGCGATAACTGCCTACCGCTGGTTCGGGGGCGCGATTGACGCGGGTATCGTACTGATTTTCCTCGTCCTGATCCTGCGCGTTTATGGGCCAATCGTGGCGCTGGCAGGGCAGTTTGAAATGCTCCGCCTCGGAGATGCTGCGCTTGAGCGCATCGGCCGAATTATGGATCTTGAAGCGCAGGCGGCGCCGGAGACGCTGCGCGCCGAGCCCCAGGGCCACGACGTAGAGTTCGAGCAGGTTGAATTCGGATACGAATCGACACCGATTCTGAGAGATATCTCGTTTGTTGCCCGCGCGGGGACGACGACAGCGATCGTCGGTCCCTCGGGAGCGGGAAAGAGCACAATCCTGAACCTTGTGTCGCGCTTCTGGGATGTTGACGAAGGCGCGGTGCGCATCGGCGGCGTCGATGTTCGAGAGCTGACCCATCAGCAGCTTTTCGAACATATAACCGTCGTCTTCCAGGATGTCTATCTGTTCCGGGCAACGGTGCGCGAGAATATCGCTTTTGGCCGCCCCGACGCAACGGACGCCGAAATCGAGAAGGCAGCTCGCGCGGCGCAGGCGCACGAGTTCATCGCCGAGCTTCCCCAGGGTTACGACACCGTTGTAGGCGAAGGGGGCGCTACCCTTTCCGGCGGTGAGCGCCAGCGCCTCTCGATCGCGCGCGCCGTTTTGAAGGACTCGCCGATTGTATTGCTTGACGAGCCTACTTCCTCGCTCGACGCGCTGAATGACCGCGCGGTTCGGGCGGCGCTGGTCAATTTGCTCCGTAACAAGACCGTCCTAATCGTGGCGCACCGTCTGCCCACGATTCAGGCCGCAGATCAGATTCTGGTCGTTGATTCCGGACAGCTTGTACAAAGAGGAATACACGAGGAGCTGATGGAGCAGGAGGACGGCCGCTACTACCAACTATGGCTCGATCGACAACGCGCTTCCGGCTGGCGGTTAGGGGCTCACGCCGCCGCTGGCGCGGGCGCCTAGAATCAAGATAAAGAGCCTCCTCGTAGCTGTGTTTGTGTTTTGGGACAAGCAGCCTGTCAGGTTGAGTTTCTTCAGCCAAAGTATATCTCCTTAGGAGGCATTATGCTTAGCTCACATCGCTCGCCACTGTACGTTAGATGGTGGCTCGTGTTCACAGTTTTCGTCCTTTTCGCGGTTGCGGCCGTAGGGTGCGTCGCGACGGTGGAGGTTCCGCAGACCGAAAGCGTTCAGGAAGACGCAGCATCAGAAGCTCAAACGCGGCTGGTCAAGCACTTCGGCGGCGAGACAGAGATACCTGCCACCCCCCAGCGGCCCGTTGCGCTGAACGGGGCGCTCGGACTCTGGCCACTTGGAATCAAACCCGTTGGCGCTCCGGCTCCAAGCGAGTTTGAGAAGGGGTGGATACCAGAAGAAATCGGAGGAGCTGAGTGGTATGACGGAATCGCCGACGTCGGTTGGGACCCGAACCTGGAGGCTGTGACCGCTCTGAACCCAGACCTGATTGTCGGCGCTGATTGGCACATGGACCAGTACGAGCAGCTCTCCGCCATCGCGCCTACGGTCCTGGTCGAATTCAACCATTCCGGACGATGGAAAGAGTATGCGCGCCAAGAGGCGGACTTCCTCAACGCTCTGGACGCCTACAATGAGTACATGGACTGGTACGAGACTCGAATCGAGGAGATCAAGTCGCGCATGACCGTGCCGCCTGAGGAGATATCGGTCAGCGTCGTCCGGGTCTATGAAGACTCGCTTACGTTGTACACGCGTGGGGGATTCCTCGGCCAGGTTCTGAAGGATTTCGGATTCAAGCGTCCTCCAAGCCAGGACCTGAGCGCCGAAGAGTCGGGCGAGTGGCAGATTCAGTACCTCATTACCTTTGAGGAGCTTGAAAAGGCGGATGCTGACGTACTCATTCTGGTGATTACCCAGCGCGCCGATCCGACGAGACAGGACCAGGTTGACAAGCTGAAAGAGAGTCTGCTCAACCATCCACTATGGCCCAAGCTCCAAGTCGTCGAGGCCGGCAGGGTTGAAGAGGTGGGCTTCGCGTGGATATCCGACATCGGGGCTGTGCATATCGTTCTCGACGACATCGAGCGCATTTTCGTCGAAAACGACATCATGTCCCAGTAAACAACCATGGCAGTGAATGAGAGTCAGCTGCAGCCGCGCTGGGCCGCCGGCCGATATCTGAACGTCGGCGGCCCAGCCATCGCTTTGGTCGCTCTTGCCGTCTGCGCCATTGCGAGCATGAGTTATGCCGAGACGCGCATCCCTTTCAGCACCGTCCTGGACTCGTTTCTGAACCAGGACGATTCGTTTCAACAAACGGTGGTGCGGACAGTTCGGCTGCCTCGAACGCTGGTGGCCCTTTCAGTAGGAGCGGCCCTTGGCGCGTCGGGAGCGCTCATGCAGGGAGTCACCCGGAATCCGCTGGCCTCGCCCGGGATTCTGGCGGTGAACGCGGGCGCCGCGCTCGCGGTCATTCTGGCGGCGCTGTATCTGGGCGTCGAGGGCGTATCCGCCTTCGCGTGGTTTGCTTTCGCCGGCGGAGGCACGGCAGCTTTCGTGGTCTATTATCTCGCATCAATGGGAGCAGGCGGCGCGACGCCCGTCAAGCTGGCGCTGACCGGGACCGCGTTCAGCCTATTTCTCGGTTCGTTCAGCGCGGCGCTGCTGATAGCGAACAACCGGACACTGGATGAGGTGCGCTTCTGGCTTGTGGGCGATGTGATCGGGCGAGATATGTCGCTGTATCTTCAGACAACACCGTACTTTGGCGCGGCGTTTGCAGGGGCGCTTCTTCTAAGTAGGCAGGTAACAACTCTCTCGCTGGGCGATGACGTGGCGAGCGGCCTCGGACAGAACATTCGCCGCATCAGAATGCTCGCCGCTCTGGCAGCGGTAGGACTTGCGGGGACCGCGGTGGCGCTGTCAGGGCCGATTGGATTCGTTGGCCTGGTGGTACCGAATTCGGTGCGACTCATCACCGGCGCGAACTATCGCCTAGTAATACCGTACTCAGCTGGCGGCGGAGCGATCCTGCTGTTGTCGGCTGACCTTGTGTCACGCGCGCTCGTGCGTGAGGGGCTGATCTTCGGGCACGTGCCAGTTGGACTGCTCACGCCGATTGTGGGTGTGCCGGTATTCATCTACTTCGCTCGAAGGATGGCCAGATGATGACACCCGGAGCTGCGGTAAGGCGGTCATTCACCGGTCGACTGCGCGTGGATGCGCGGTTCCTGGGTATTCTAAGCGCGCTTATTGTCCTTACACTTATGGTCGGCGCGTTTCAGGTGAGCTACGGCGACTACCCGATTCCCATCCTTGAGGTATGGCGCATGCTACTGGGACTAGGCGGTGAAGACACTACGCAAGTGACGGTTATCTGGATGTTTCGAGTTCCTCGGATCGCGTTAGCCATTCTGGTCGGCTCGGCGTTGAGCGTCGCCGGCGCGATCATGCAGGGGTTGACGCGCAACTCGCTGGCCGCCCCAGATATTCTGGGCGTGAGCGCGGGCGCGGCCGGGGCGGTGATAGGCTGGCTGATTATAGCCCCCGGCTCCGTGTTCGCGTTTCGACCGTTGGCGGCGTTCTTTGGCGGTATGGCCACCGCGATTCTGATATATTTCCTTGCCTGGCGCGGTGGAGCGTCGCCGCTGCGCCTGATTCTGGTAGGCATTGGAATCGGAGCGCTCACGTCGACAGTGTCAAGCCTTGTCCTGCTAATCGGCGAATATGAGGCGCAGCGGAACATGATGGTCTGGCTTTCGGGTCGCGTTTCCATCACCAACTGGGACCAGATCCGTTTGCTAACCGTATGGACAGCCACTCTCATTGGAGCGACCACTCTGTTTGCCCGCCATCTGAACACAATTTCGCTGGGCCAGGAGGTAGCGACCGGCCTGGGAGTGCCTTTCCAGCTTATGCAGGTCCTCTTCGCCGCGATCAGCGTTGCGCTGGCGGCGGGTACGGTAGCTATCGCCGGCCTGATCGGATTCGTCGGCCTGATGGGACCGCATATCGCCAGACGTCTGGTGGGCGGCCAGAATGCCCGGGTGGTTCCCACTGCGGCGCTTACAGGGGGCGTGCTGGTTCTTGCCGCCGACCTGCTCGGTCGGCTTGTGGGCGGAACTTCAGAGGTGCCGGCCGGCATCATCACTTCAGTGATAGGAGCGCCGATTTTCTTCTTGCTGCTCGCGCGCGGCATGCGCTTCTGAATCCGTCCATTGGTGAATCTGTTGCCAGAACTCAAGGCCGAACACCTTACCCTAGCATACGAGCGGATCAGCGTGGTTGACAACCTCGACCTCTCGATCTTCGACGGCAAAATCACCGCGCTAGTCGGCCCCAATGCGTGTGGAAAGTCCACGCTACTGCGCGGTTTGGCTCGTCTGCTGAAGCCCAAGGGCGGCGCGGTTACACTCGACGGCCAGGCGATTCATAAGATGAGAACCAAGGAGCTCGCGCGGCGCCTGGGAATTCTGCCCCAAGCGCCGGTCGCGCCCGAAGGTCTCAGCGTGCGCGACCTGGTGGCCCAGGGCCGCTACCCGCACCAGCGATGGTTCGAACAGTGGTCGGCTCGTGACGAGGACGCGCTGCAGGAAGCGCTCGCGATCACCAGCATGTCGGAGTTGGAGGACAGAAAGGTAGATGAGCTGTCCGGCGGGCAGAGACAGCGCGCCTGGATAGCGATGGCGCTGGCACAGGAGACAGAGCTTCTGCTTCTGGATGAGCCGACAACGTTCCTCGACGTCGCCCATCAAGTTGACATTTTGGAACTGCTCCTATGCCTCAACCGCGAACGAGGTCGAACAGTAGTGATCGTTGTGCATGATCTCAACCAAGCGGCCCGCCACGCCGACGAACTGATCTTCATGCGCGAGGGTCGAATCGTGGCGCATGGCAGCCCTAGGGAGATATTTACCGATGCGCTTGTACGAAAGGTTTTCGACGTCGAGTGCGTAGTTATCGAGGATCCCATCACGACAATGCCGATGTTCATACCCATTGGCCGGGCGAACGGCCGAGGCGGTGAGCTGACAAGTGAGCCAGCCTGAGAACCAAAAGGAACAAAACTAATGACTTACGCAGAAGTCACGCATCCACTCGATGAAGCGCTCGCAAACTTGGCGGGCGAGGACAAGAAAGTGGCGGACACACTGGCATCGCTCGATCAGCCTGTCGATTCGGGATGGTTCTTTGCCAGTGATCTTCTCGATGACGAAGTGACACTGGAGGAACTGCTCGACGAAACCGGCAGGTATTGGAAAACGGATTGGCGGTTCCTGCAGGCCTCGCTGCTGTTGCCATATTACATCGTTCCGGCTGTGTCAGCTGCCATTTATGGACTTTACGCGGGAAACCGGGTGCTGGATGTGAGCGCCCGCAACTTCGCGGTCCAGCTCGACGAATCGGGGCAGATTGCCGACGCCGCGTTCACGTCGCGACGCTTCGGCGTTCTGGAGTCCGACCCCGCGGCCGCGCATCCGGATGCGATCCCTTTACCGGACCGCGCATCTCTGGTGGCGTGGATGTTCGACCGTATGATCGAACATCACTTGCGCCCGCTGTTCTCGCATATACGTGCGCAGACGAAGCTCGGCCAGAACGTCATGTGGGCGAGTGCGGCCTACGGATGCGTTGTCCCCCTCATGGGCCTGCAGCGGGCCGGATTTTTCACCGTAGAGGAGGCCCTCGCTGAAAAGACGGCGTTACTGGACAACGGCCCCCGTCAGTTGCGCGACCTCCTCACCGTTTATCCACTCACGAGCGGAGAACATCAGGCGCTGTTTATGCGCATCGAGGTGTGCTGCCAGAAACACCATCACCCCGATTTGGGCAAGTGCGGTTTCTGTGCGCTCCGGCCCAGCGAGGAGCAACGGGAGATGCAGCAGTATTACTTCGATCGCCACGTTGCCGAACTCGAGCTCGAGAGCAGCGCATCGTAAGTCGCTGTGGAGAAGCCACGGGGACAACCGTTGTGGTTGGCCCTACTGTAGTTGAGGACCTGTTTTGTCGCCGGGGCCACTATGCGGCAGCGAGAAGGCCCGGCAGTGGAGTGCGCCCGAGGGGACGACGCGGGAGTTTCCCCCTACAAGGAAGGCTGCTTGCGCCCGACCGTCCAAATGAACGAGGAGAGAGTGGAGAGAGGTGAGGAGTGTGAATAGCCTTTGCCCGGCTTACTGGCGTCAGGGACTGGCTTTGGTTGAGTCGTTATCATATCTATCAGAACGGTCTTAAATTGCAGGACCGAACCCAAACATCAGAGGAGAAGAGATGGTTAACAGTTTAGTGGGGAGTCGTGTTCGTACGTCAACTCAGTGTAGATCATCGCGTCTTGTCATGTTCGTTTTCGCCGTAGCGCTGGCGCTCCTGCTCAGTGCTTGTACGGTCACGATGGAAGGCGCCGCCGAAGTTCCCGCCGATTCGGCAAGCGAGGCAGCAATCGAAAGCGGCGGTCGGGTCCGCATCGGCGCGCCCAGCGAAGCCTTCGACACATTCAACCCCTTCTTCGCGCAGGGGTTAGCCGACTGGATTGGCCTCTGGGGTGTTTACGATACCCTGGCGTGGCTAGTCGGCTCGGAGGTGCAGATGGGCCTGGCGGAGTCGGTAACTCCTAATGAAGACGGCAGCGAGTGGACTATCGTTCTGCAGGAAGCGACTTTCCACAATGGGAGTCCTGTGAGACCGCAGGACGTCGTCTACTCTTTCGCCACGTTCGCCGACCCGGAGCAGGCGCCTTTCTTTGCGCAGTTCTTTGTCAACATAGACATTGCCAACATTCGCATTCTCGACGAGAAAACGCTGGTCGTGCCCTTGCACTTTCCCCAAGGGGACTTTCTGGACCGCAACCTCGCCACAATATCGTTAGTAGTGCCGGAGGGAACAGCCGGAGGAGCGGAGGCAGTGGGGAGCGGTCCCTTTAAGCTGGAGGCTTACGAGCCCGGCAAGAGCATACGCTTGGTGCGAAATGAGGACTATTGGGACGGTCCGCCGCTGTTGGATGGAATCGAAGTGATATTCATTGGAGACGCCAATGCCAGGTTGAACGCGCTGAAGGGCGGAGAGATCGAGTATGCCGCAGGCATCAACCCCGCGGCTGCGCGAGCTGAAGCGGACAATCCGGATATCCAGATTCTGCCCGCAGGCGTGGCGAACTCCACTGCACATTCATTCGCGGCGAATACCACAATCCCGCCGTTCGACAATCCGGATGTGGTGCGGGCCCTGAAGCTAGTTGTGGACCGTGAGGCGCTTGTAAACACGGTACTGTTTGGATTCGGCGAGGTCGGGAACGACGTCGTCGGCAAAGGGCTGGCCGGCTACAACGACACGTTGCCCCAGGTCGAACGAGATGTGGAGGAGGCGCGGCGCCTTTTCGAGGCTGCGGGTGTCACCGAACTGTCGATTTTGACCGGCGAGGTGTATCCGGGCATGGTCGCCGCAGCAACATTACTGGCACAGCAGCTGGCGGAGGTCGGCGTGACGCTTACGCTGGAGGAAATTCCTGCCGACCAGTTTTTTAGTGACTTCGTGCGGCTGATGACGACGCCGTTACAGTCCACAATCCATACCAACCGTCCCGCTGCGGTTCACGCGGCGCTGATGACCGGATCCCAAGGGGGGTTCAATATTACCGCAATAGCGGGGGAAGAGTATGACGCATTGCTCGGGGCTCTGGTCGCAGAGGTTGATTCCGACCGGCGCCTTGAGCTGGGAATGGATGTTCAGGAGTACCTCTACCATCACGACGGTATGATCATCTGGGCATTCCAAGAGGACATAAATGCGGCGGCGCCTGGCCTCAACGGTGTAATCTACAGCCAGTCGGCGCCGCGATTCCACCTGGCCAGCTATTCGGAGTAGAGAAAGTTACGTGAATGGGTCGCTCGTTCGAACGCTAATTCGGCGCATGGCGGCCGGTATCGCTGTCCTGTGGGCCGTTTCGCTCCTGCTGTTCCTGGCCATATACGTGTTGCCCGGCGATCCCGCCAGCCGTATTCTTGGCAACCGGGCGACACCCGAGGCCCTGGCGGAATTGCGTGAGCGACTGGGTCTCGATCGCCCGATTACAGAGCAGTATTTAGCCTGGCTTGCCGGCATCCTGCGGGGGGATGCCGGGGCCAGCACGACCGGGGCGCCTGTATGGCCGCTCCTAAAGGAACGGGGGCTCAATTCTTTCACGCTTGCCGCGACAGCGTCGGTCCTTGCCGTTGCCATCGCGCTTGTCGTGGGCGTTGCGGGTGGGCTAAGAGCAGGCGGGCCGGTCGACTCTACTCTTTCCGTCGGCACGCTAATTGGTGTGAGCCTGCCAGACTTCGTGCTCGCCGGCGTCTTGATTTCCCTGTTTGCCTTTGTTCTTAAATGGCTGCCCCCGGTCTCCTTCCTGACTGCGGGATCGACCCCCTTTGACCGTCCTCTGATTTTGGTTTTGCCTGCGGTCTCGCTGGCAGCACCTGCCGGAGCGTGGGCCAGCCGGTACGTGCGTGCGGCTGTTGTCGACATGCGCACGGCGCCGAATGTCGAAGCGGCCCGCCTTGCCGGATTAAGGACGTCCAGAGTGCTGACCCGTCACCTGCTGCCGGGCGTCGTGGGTCCGATCGCACAGGTGTTGGCGGCGGTTACTGCGTTCCTCGTGGGTGGGGCGGTTGTGGTAGAGCAGATCTTCGCCTATCCGGGTCTCGGGTCGTTACTCGCTGGCGCGGTGGCAGTCAAGGATTTTTCGACGGTGCTGGCGGCAGGCCTGGTGATGGCGGCGACGGTGATCGTTGCCTTCATGGCCGCCGACATTATCGGTGTGCTCACGAACCCTCGACTACGCTGACGGTTCTTGTGATGGTGTGTGGAATCGGACGATGACAGCGACGAACTACCTTCAAAACGACGGACGTGTACACCGTTTTCTGCGAGCCGACACAGGTCGGTTCCTACTTCCGCTGGTCGTCTTACCGGGAATCGCCGTACTGACCTTAGCCGTTTTTGGTCCATGGCTTGCGCCGCATGCGCTTGGTACGACGGTGGGCGCGCCATTTCAGCCGCCTGGCGATGGCTATCTGTTTGGCACCGACCGGCTCGGCCGCGATCTCTGGTCGCAGATTCTCTACGGTGGGCGCGGCATGCTACTGGCGCCTCTGGCCGCGACAGTAGCCACTGTGGTCGTCGGGACAGCGGTAGGCGTAACGATTGGATACTTAAAGGGCCGCGTTGAAGCGGTGATATTGGCCGCGCTTGACCTCTTGCTCGTGCTGCCGCCAGTGCTGGTCATGCTGGTACTGGCCACAGGCTGGGGCGGCGGCGCGCCGGTCATTGTTTTGACGATGGTTCTCACGGGCGCGCCATTCCTTGCCCGGCTCACGCGGGCGTCCACGCTTGAAGTGAGCCAAGCGCCGTACGTACAGGTAAGTGTGACCCAAGGCGACAGCACTTTCACGATACTGCGGCGGGAGATACTCCCAAACATTGTCGGCCCTGTGCTTGCCGACTCCGGCATGCGATTTGTAGGCGCTCTCTATCTGGTAGCGGCGCTCAGCCTGCTTGGTTTCGGGCCGGAAACGCCCAAGACAGACTGGGCGGTGATGATACGAGAAAACGCTGAAGGAGCGGGGCTGAATCTCTGGGCGCTCGCGTTGCCCACACTCATGATTGCCTTGCTCTCGATCTCCGCAAACCTCGTTCTTCAGTCCATTGCAGACCGGTTCGCCCGATGACTGCCGCCTTCAGCGGTGCCGGCATCGAAGTCGACGGACTCACGGCAGAGGACCAGGCCGGCCACGCGATCCTGCGCGACGTTTCGTTCTCGTTGCCCTCTGGCGCACGCCTGGGCATCGTAGGGGAATCTGGCGCCGGAAAAACGACGCTGGCGCTGGGCCTGTTGGGGCATTTTCGACCCGGACTGCGCTATATCGCCGGCTCCATCCAGGTTGCAGGTGAGGAGATTCTTGCCGCTTCGCCGTCGGAACTGAGGCGTTACCGGCGTACGGTAATCTCCTACCTCGGTCAGGATCCGGCCGCCGCGCTCACGCCCAACATGCGTGTTGTCAGCCAAGTCGAGGAACTGATGCGCGGTGGGCGCAGCGCCAAGCTCGTCCACGCGCGTCTGGCGGCGGTAGGTCTGCCGGGAAACAGGGACTTTGCGCGTCGCTACCCCCACGAGCTATCCGGCGGTCAGCTCCAACGCGTGGCCATCGCGCGCGCGCTGGCCCCTGATCCGGCTGTGCTCGTCCTTGACGAACCCTCGGCCTCGCTGGACCTGATGACCCGGCGTCTGATCACCCAGGAGATTGAACGCCAAGTGCGCCTGCGAGGAATCACCCTGGTTATGGTGTCGCACGACCTCAACATGGTTGCCAGAGCTGTGGACAAACTTCTGGTACTTCACGAAGGCGCGGTGGTGGAGGAAGGGGACGTAACCGCAACCCTGTCACAGCCGCAGCACTCCTATACGCGCGAGCTTGTCGCTGCTTGCGATGGAACGCTACCCAGGGTCCTGAAGAACGGGACCGGGCCCAAACGCAAGTCTCCCCTTCTAAGTGCACAGGGGCTGGTTGCCAGCTACCGGCGGGGCAGAGAACGAAGCACTGTAGTTGACGGATTGAGCCTTACTCTTGAGGCGGGAGAGTGTCTCGCCCTGATCGGCATGTCGGGGGCGGGCAAAAGTACGGTGGTCAACTGCTTGCTGGGACTTCTCGAGCCGGACGCGGGAACTGTGGCGGTAGCGGGCGCGCGGCTCGCGTCGCGGGTGCGTGACCGGACCGTCCCGCAGCGCCGCTCAATTCAGTTTGTACCGCAGGATCCACAGGGTTCGCTCAATCCGCGACGACGCGTCGGGGACACTCTCCTCCATGCGCTGCGGTCCATGCGCGGACTGAGCCGCAGCGCCGCGGAGGCTGAAGCCCGCAAGCTGATGGAACGCGTGAGGCTCTCCCCGGCCCTGCTTTCCCGCTTCCCGCGTCAACTTTCCGGCGGTGAGCGCCAGCGTATCGCTATCGCCCGCGCGCTGGCGGCCAGGCCGCGCGTGCTTATCTGTGATGAAGTAACCTCGGCTCTGGACGTTTCCGTGGAAGCTTCGATTCTTGATCTGATCGATGAGTTGAAGCGTGAAAGCCACCTGGCGGTGTTGCTGATTGCACATGATCTGCGGGTCGTACGCCGCATCGCAGATCATGTGACTGTATTGCACAACGGGCGTGTGGTCGAGCAGGGGGCGGTTTCGGAGGTACTCGGAGCCCCTCAGCACGAGTTCACGCGGGCAATTGTTGAGGCCGACCAGACGTTATCGGAGATCGGGGAAGAGCGGCTGCAGCAGAACCCAGAGATGCCGGGCGTTTCGGCAACGACGTAAGTCGAACAGATTGATATCGTCCGGACAGATTGCGGAGAGCAGCGCGGATTCCAGTCTCGTGTCCCTCTTTTGCCTCCTATAGACGTATCTCATAAGGGGCGGACGAAATGACTCTAACAGCTGCCGAAGCCCGTCAATCGAACAGCAGGCCCGAAGGCGCCATCGGTTACGCGTGGAGAAAGGGGCGCGGGGCTGCGCTCCGCGGCTGCAGCGCGGGCATGGCCTGGGAGGCCACCGTAGTGGCTGTGCCTTTCCTGGCCCAGCGCGCCATCGACCGGGGGCTGGTGCCCGGAGACTGGCGGCAGCTGTCGATCTGGCTTACTGCGCTGGTCGCCAGCGGCGTGCTGACCGCAGTTTTCAGCTACATGCGCCATCACGCCTCCGCCCAAGCCAGGTCATTCGGCTCCCTGGGGCTGCGCGGCCGTCTGTTCCGTCATGTTCTGGGGCTGGACACCGGCTTCCACGACCGAGCTGACCGGGGCGATCTGCTGATCCGGATGTCCACCGACACTAACGCCATCAATACCCTCCTAGGATTCCTCCCGACAACAGTCGCGTATGCGACAGGTACGATCCTCACCGTACTCCTGATGCTGCAGATGAACCTGGGGCTGGGGCTCATCGGCATCGGCTTCCTCCCGGTCGTGCTCCTGCTCTCGGCCGCGGTCAAACAGCTCTATGAGAACCGTACGGTGGCGCTGCGGGAGGCCGCGGCCAAGCTCACCGATATTCTCCACGAAAACATCTTCGGCGTGCGCGTGATCAGGGGTTTTGGCGTCGAGCCGCATCAGTGGGACCGTTTCGAACCGGCCAACAGCGATATCATCGCCCGCGCCATGGCCCTGGTTCGTTTGAATGCATCCTATACGCTCATCGGGGGCATTTTCCCGGCGCTGGCTATGGTGGCGCTCCTCTGGTGGGGTGGCCGGTGGGCGATCTCCGGTGAGGTGACGGTGGGTATGCTGCTTGCCTTCAGCGCCTGGATGGTCCGGCTCACCAGCCACATAGTCGGCCTGCTCGACCGGTTCAGCTATATTATGCAGGCCAGGGCCTCGGCTGGACGGATCAACGCCCTGCTTAGAGTCGAACCCGCCATCGTCGACCCGTCGCAGCCGTCTCCCTTGCCCCCTTCCGGAGAGGGGCTGCGATTCAGCAACGTCAGCGTGAGAACCGGTGAGCGGCGGATCCTGGACAACATCTCTTTGGAGGTACGCGCAGGGGAGGTGGTCGTGTTGGTGGGCAAGTCCGGTTCCGGCAAGAGCATCCTCTTGAGCCTGCCGCCGCGCCTCTACGACCCCGGGGAGGGCGGCGTCTTTCTCGACGGCGTCGACGTACGCGACCTCTGCCTGGAGACGCTGCGCGCGGCCGTCTGCCTGGCCTCCGACGACGCCGTCCTCTTCAACGACACGATCGCCGCCAACATCTCCCTGGGCATGCCGGAGGCATCTCGGGCCGAGATCGAGCGGGCAGCCAGACTCGCACAAGCCCACCAGTTCATCACGGAAATGTCGGACGGATATGACTCCGATATCGGCGAAAGGGGTCTCACACTCTCAGGCGGCCAGCGGCAACGCATCTCTCTGGCGCGCGCGGTCCTGGTCGAGCCGCGTGTCCTGTTGCTGGACGATGCGTCTTCATCGTTGGACCCAGCTACGGATGCCGCAATCTGGGAAGGACTGACCGGCGGCGAGCAGCAGAGGACGATGCTGGTCGCGACCCAGCGCCGCCGCGTCGCAGCCCGCGCCGACAGAGTGGTGTTACTCGACGTCGGCAGGATCGCAGCGGAGGGGACCGACGAACAGTTGTGGAGCACAACGCCCCTCTACCGGGAGGTCTTAAGTAGTGGAGGCGAACTATGACCCCCACAACAGATGCTTCGCCCTTTGCTATCGCCCCCTTCGCCGACCGGACGCTACAATTCGGCCTTGAGTTTGGCGCTTCCTTGCGCAGGCCCGCACTCGTGGCGTCGGTGCTGCTGATTGGGACCGTCTGCGCCACTCTCTCCCAACCGGTGCTGGTCTCCTGGGTCATTGATCGCGGCGTCATTGAAAAAGACATGAACGCACTAAGCCTGAGCATATTCCTGCTGCTTGGGGCGGTGGCCCATGAGGCAGTTCTGATCGCCGGGCACCTGATCCTGTTCGTCTGGGTCGGAGAACGGTATCTCGCCCGTTTAAGGAATCGGGGATTCGAGCATCTTGGCCCTGCTGGATGTGCCGCTGGAGATCCAAGAGTGCTTTGGCGAGGTGGCGCTTTCAGCCTCAGGCCCTCTGGAAGCCAGGAGCGGCACCTTTTCCTATATACAGGGGACCCAAGTCCTAACGGACATTAACCTGTCGATCCAGCCCGGAAAAACGCTGGCGCTGGTGGGGCATACGGGTGCGGGCAAATCCACTTTGGCCAGGCTGTATGATCCCGAATAAGGAAATAATCGTATGGTGGGCTGGATCTTCGAGACGCCACTCTGGCCAGCATCCGACGCCGTATCGTCCTGCTGCCACAGAAGGGCCACTTTTTCCGAGGCACGGTGGCCGAAAACATGGGCCTGTTCCGGCCGGAGACGTCAGAGACGGATATCTCCAAAGCGGTCTCCGACCTTGGGCCGGAGGAGCGCTTCGGTCAGTTCCCTGATGGTCTGCTCACGCAGGTGGACGCCCGGGGGGCGCGGATATCGGCGGGAGAGCGTCAACTGGTCTCGCTGTCCCGAGTCGCGCTGGTCAATCCCGAGGTCGCAATTCTGGATGAATCCCTTTCCAACGTCGACCCCGGAACGGAAGCTCTGACTGTACGGGCGATGCGGCGGCTGATGCAAGGGCGCACCGTGATCGTCATTGCACACCTGGAAGCGACGGCCCAGAGGGCGGACAGTGTAGCTTTCCTGGACCACGGAATCCTGGTCACTCAGGGGCGCCACGACGACCTGATTCGCCGTTCTTCCGCCTATGCCCGGCTTTGGGGGCAACTTCACTATGAATCCTGACCCTAAGGATTCTCGTCCTGAGAGTTTGCAGCCGGCACGGTTGTCCCGGGATTGAACTTGGTCTGGCTGCAAGAGACTTTCGAGATTTCAGCTTGATCGAGATTTGACAGGGGTGGAACGCTGGGGTAAATTGGTCACTCTTGTCCCCTGCTCTCTTGTTTCCGGGCGGCTGCTGCAGAAACGTCTGGGAAACCGTAGGCTGAGGACGGGGCAATCAACGGCCAAACCGCATAACAGATCAGTTGGATCGGGATTTGGTTTGGCGGTCGATTATGTAGTAGAGTAGTAGGGATGCGGCACATTAACAGTTGAAGAGTGGCAAGATAA
>VXMH01000090.1 GCA_009841235.1 Caldilineaceae bacterium SB0661_bin_32
TTTCGGCGCTGCGGGGGCGGCGGCGGGGGTGCGCAGAAGGGGGCGAAAAGTGATGCAAAACGGGACGAAGGTGATGCACTCCTGTTTTTGGGCTCCTGACCAGAGAGAAAAAGGGAAAAAAGGGGGGAAATCGGCGCGAAAAAAGTGCATCAATGGGCGTGCATCACTTTTGGGCAAAAATCGTCGAAAAAAGGCGGCGATGGAGGCGCCGCGGAAGCGGGTGTTCGAGCTGACTTTGGCCGGAAAATCGTCGCGGAGCAGCAGTGTTTAGTGGTCAGTGGCCGGTAGTTTTTGTACAGATTTTGTTGATATTTTGAAAGATCGTTCAGAATTGAACGGGAACGGAACGTCCAAAGGCGAGGAGATAGTGAAGAGGAGTGAGTAGTGAGAGCGTTCCTGCCCGGGTTACTCCAAAGTAACGATGCCGAGAGGTGTCTCCAGTCGAGCCCGCATTGCCGGCGCGGGACCGGCGGTTACCAGGATGTCGATGTGGAGCGCCGACAGCATCGGCTGCACCTCGGCAGGCCGGGGGTGGAACAGGGAGAGTTCGAGCAGACGCACGCCCTGCGCCGAGGTAACGGATGGGTGAGGTGTTTCCGCTCCCCACTCGATCAGAAAAGGCACGATCCCGTCGCCCGGAGGCGGCCAGCCTTCCTGCGTCTCCGGCCGTTTTGTCGTGCGCCACTGCAACTGTGCGCCGTCCGGCCGGACGCGTCCTCCCTCAACCACCACACCGGGGTCGTAGCCCGCGGCCTGGGAGGCACTCGCAACTTCCTCGAGCGAGGGCGCCAGCACAGCCCACGTCACCAACCTGGGAATCTTCAACCAGTCCAGACCGAAGGCCAGCGGCCGTTCGCTCTGCTGCGAAGCTTGTTCCGGGTCCGGCGCGATGACCTCCAGGTAGCATGAGTTGCTCAACGCCAGGAGCGCATTGTGCGTCCCATTGGGATGTTTGCCCCCGGCAGAGGGGCGCACGCCGAAACGCTCCGTCAGGTCATCCACTGCTTCTTCAAGTTCGGGCGCGGCGTATACGAGATGATCGGGTGAGAGAGCCATAATTGTTGCGTCGAACTGCCTCCTGGTATCCTGTCAGCATTCGGTATTGTATAATGGTCGAGACCTCCGGTGACTCGGGCAACTTCCAGGCTCCGACCCGTGGAGCAACTCGCGCTGCATTGTAGCTTACCCATAGGTACGGCCAAAATGAACCAGACTCTAATCAGGAGAAAAGATGAGCGCCGAAACGCAGAAACTGAACGAAATCGATATCTTTCTGTTTGATCTGCGAGGATTTCTGCTACTCAAAAACGCACTTACGTCCGCAGAGGTCGCCGCTTGTAACGCCGAGATCGACGCCATCCTGCCCCTGGAGGTGGGACAGTGGGCGGGTTACGTTCACGGGCACCAATATGGAAGCGCAGACGGCCTCAATCTGCAGCAGATCTACGAAGCCGGCCCCGGATTCGAGAATCTGATTGACCACCCTTCCTGGTTTGAAAAGGTCAAATACTTTGTGGGAGGAGAGGGGTCGTTCGATTTTCATCACGGGCCCCTATTTATCGACGAAAACTTTGCGAACCTGCGCGGACCGGGTGAGGCAATCGGGATTCACTCAGGCGGGCATCACATCAGCAAGCGCAACCAGTTCCGGTTTCACAACGGGCACTTTATGAACGGCCAGATCAACGTTCTCGTCGCGCTCACCGACATCGGCCCCGGCGACGGCGGCACCATGGTGATCCCGGGCAGCCACAAATCCAACTTTCCCCCTCCGGAATACGACGAGCACAGCATTGGGCTGGGCGGGTCGGCCGACGCCATCATCGGCGCTGAGGAAATACACATGGACGCCGGCGACGCGCTCATTTTCGTCGATACCATTTGCCACGGTTCGGCCCGGCGTTCGGTCGGCGGGGACCGCCGCGTCGTCGTCTACCGGTACGGGCCGTCCTGGGGCATTTTCAGATTCGGCTACCGGCCATCGCCGGAGCTGCTGGAACGGCTGACGCCTGCCCGCCGGGAGATCGTCTGGCCCCACGAGGTGATGGAGCGCAACCCGCAAAAGTAGGCGCCCACACGCTATCTCATGCGTGTTGGGGCATACCACATGTCGAGGTTCGTCCCCACCGCCTCCTTGACAGGCCGTGTCACCGCGTCCAGCCGCTGCAGGATGTTGTCGCTTAAGGTCAGATCAAGTGACGGCAGGTTTCGCCTGACTTCCTCGGCGTTGCGCGCGCCGACCAGCAGAGACGTAATGCCCGCCTGCTGACGCAGCCAGGCCAGAGAAACGGCGGCCATCGGTTCGCCCAACTCCAACGCAATTTCCCGGACTTTGGACACGGCGGCAAAGAGCTCCTCTTCGAGGCCGGGTTCGCCGTGCTCGGCGAGTCGCCGCTCGCCGGCGTAGTGACGTGTGCGGGCAAGTCCTTCGGGCACGTCGTCTGCGGTGGCGTAGCGGCCGGTCAGGACACCCTGCGCGAGCGGGCTGTAGCAGATAACCCCGATGCCGTTCTCGCGGCACATGGGAAGCACCGTCCTCTCGATGCTCCGCCACACCAGGCTATAGGGCAACTGATCGGATATGCACTGGCCCGCAGCCATCATTTCGGTCAGGTCCCGGTCGGCAAAGTTGCACACTCCGTAGGCCCGGATCTTGCCTTCCGACTGCAGACCATCCAGTGCGCCGACCGTCTCGGCGAGAGGCAGATCCCAGTTGGGCCAGTGAATCTGATACAGATCGATATAGTCTGACTGTAGCGCGCGCAGACTGCGTTCGCAGGCGTCGACAAGGTCTCCCGGCGCCAGGTTGCGGGGGCTTACTTTGGTGGCAATGACGGCTTCATGCCTTCTGCCCTTAAGCCCCTGGCCCAGCACCTCTTCGGACCGGGGATAGTTCTCAGCGGTGTCAAAAAAGTTGATGCCTGAATCCAGCGCCGCGTGGACTGCCGCGATTGAATTGGCATCCTCCTGGTCGCCCCAGAACTCACCGCCCGAAAACGGCCAGCAGCCCAATGCAATTGGCGACACCTGGATATCACTCCGTCTTCCCAACGCTCTGTACTCCATCGACGATAGCCTCCCTTCAGTGGATTGCTGCGAGTACGCTACCCCAACGGCGCGGCTTTTGCAAGGCGACTTTTCGTGGTACTCTCTAGGACAAACTCACTTCAGAATCTCATCAGCTACGGCCGGTCAACAGAATGCCAAGCATCCGCAGTCAACTCTTCAAATTCTACTTTCGCGTGCGCAACAGCCGTCTTCCCCTAGACCGGCCCATTCCGGACCAGCGTGAAACCATGGACCGCCGCGGAGTCAAGCTTCTGCCTATGGCAGAGGAGATGCTGGCTGCGCCGGTCGACGCCTTCGGGGTCCCGGCAGAATGGATTGATTTGCAGCACACCAGGTCAAACAGAGCATTTCTCTATCTGCACGGCGGCGGCTACTTCATCGGCTCCTGCAAGTCCCACCGGGGCTTCGCTTCGCACATCGCCAGGGCAGGCCGTTGCCGCCTGCTGCTGCCCGAATACCGCCTGGCGCCCGAACACACTTTCCCAGCCGCGCTTCTGGACGCACGCGCCGCTTACAGATTCCTGTTGGCGCAGGGATTTACGCATGACCGCATCGTCGTGGGAGGCGAATCGTCCGGCGGGGGACTCGCGCTGGCGCTTCTGCAGACACTGCGGGATGAAGGGATGCCGATGCCGGCCGGCGCGGTTCTGCTCTCGCCCTGGACCGATCTGCTGGGGACGGGGCACAGCGTACATTCTCGCGCCAAACAAGACCCATGGCTGCGTCCCGCCGGCATTCCACTGTTGGCGAATCGCTACCGCGGCAGCGTCCCGGCTGATCATCCGCTGGTTTCTCCGCTATATGGTGACCTGAAGGGATTCCCGCCTCTCCTGATTCACGCCGGAAATGACGAGATTCTACGCGACGACGCAACGCGTCTGGAGGCCAGGGCAAGATCGGCCGGCGTTGAGGTTACGAGCAAGATCTGGATGGGAATGTGGCATGCCTTCCACGCCTTTTACCCTTGGGCGCCGGAAGCGAAGCTGGCGCACAAAGAGATTGGAGAATGGGTCGTTGCGAAGACGGAGGCAGTACCTGATACAGAAAGAAGGATAGAGACTGGGAATGATTCGATCAGCCGACGTTCGTACCGACGCCGAAGCGCGCAGTCGGGAAGCGCGACTCAATCGCGAACGACCGCAGAGGATGGCGGCGGCGGACTGGATCGCCGCCCAGATCAGCGCCGGCAACCGGAGCTCACCCCGGGTCGTTGAGCTGGCCTGCGGCGCCGGCTTTCTG
Organism: Caldilineaceae bacterium SB0661_bin_32; assembly: GCA_009841235.1. GTDB lineage: Bacteria > Chloroflexota > Anaerolineae > Caldilineales > Caldilineaceae > Bin5. The sequence goes on from VXMH01000090.1 coordinate 4,309, forward strand.
GCTGAACGCCTTCAGCGGCAGCTGCCGGGCATCCGCTACTGCGGCTTCGATCTTTCGGCTCACCTGGTTGACTATGCCAGGCGCCGGTTCGAATCAGCCGGTGGTCGGCGGCGCGACGGGACTGCATTTGAGTTTCGGTGCGCCAATCTCGTGACCGATGACTGGAGCACCCAGCTGGTCGGCATGGGCTGGGCTGGGAGGGTCGACGCCTTTGTATCGATTCAGGCGCTGCATGACCTGGGCAAAATCCAACGGCAACTGCAAGTGTTGAAGCAGGCACGCAGGTTGCTGCGCGAGGGCGGGCTGCTGGCATACGCCGACCTGCTATCTGACGCCGACAATCCCCATCCCAGCCGGTACAGCGGTGACGAGCATGAAGAGATGCTCCGTGCGTGCGGGTTCTCAATTCCTGGCCTTCCTTCGCAGCAGCGCGGCTACGAGGATTCCGGCGCAAGAGAACTTACCGAAGTAGATTTTGGCGATTTCGGCTGTTTCGTATGCTGCAAATGAGAAGTGTCGATCCGGTAAGGGGACAGAGCGGCCCGGAAGTGGATCCCGAAAGTGCGTCGCGGGCCTTGTGCCCTTACTACAACTGCGGCGACCAGCTTAAGGCAAAGCACACCGGGACGAAGATGGCGTCCGGGCGCAGGCTGGAAAACTGGGCGCTTGAACTCGTGCCGGTACAGGCCGGCGCGACCATATTGGACGCCGGCTGCGGCTGGGGGAGATTTACCTGGCCGCTGATCGAAGCCTTCGGTGTGAAGTCGACCAATGTTAACTGCGTCGATAGTTCGCATGGAATGCTGGTAACGGCCGCAGAGGAAGCGCAACGCCGGCATCATAGCCCCCAATTCACTTGCGCCGGCATTCAGGCCTTGCCCTTTCCAGGCAGATCTTTCGACGGCGTCATGGCCAACTGCGTGCTGTATCATTTGACGAACATCGTTGAGGGAGTACGTGAGCTGGCACGGGTCTTGAAAGAGGATGGCTGGCTGCTGGCAACAACCAACAGCGACGTCGACGACGTTCCCGTGCTGGAGTTCCACTACTCTGCTCTCGACAAACTCGGTATCGACTACGAACGCGAGGCCCGTTCATCGTTTTCCATGGAGAACGGAGGAAAAGCTCTCAGCGAAGGCTTCAGCGAGGTCGACCGGTCCTACTTTGAGGATGAAACCCGGTACGCCGCTGCGGAAGACTTTCTGGCAAGCTACAAGACGATCGGCCGCTACCGCAACCTGCTTGTGAGAGAGGATATCGATGACGACAAAAAGCGGCAGCTGCCGCTCCTGGTCCAGCAACAGGCTGAAGCGGTCATTCGAAAGAAGGGCGTACTGCGCTCTCCGGTTCGAATGGGGGCATTTGTCTGCAGAGGGCCGAAGCGATGACGTGCAGGGCTGAAACCGGTACAGGGGCAAACAGGGAAGGCAACCTCCATTCGGGGGCGGCCGGCAGACGGGAGAACCAGAGATGACTACGCTCAATCCGGAAAGTGACGTCGCAAAACTGATGGCGAGGCCTACGAAGGCCGGAACGGTAGAATGGATCGGTCTGCGCACCGAGCGACGCGGTCCGCTGAGCTCTGTAACTGAGGCCGAGGCAGTGCCAGGCAGTGGACTTGAAGGCGACCATTTTCACGGCCAGGGCAGCGGCAAACGCCAGGTGACCCTGATTCAGGGGGAGCACCTCGACGCGGTCGGAGCCTTCCTGCGGGGTTCCTCTGCGGACCCGTCGCTGACGAGGCGCAACATTGTGGTACGCGGCATCAACCTGTTCAGCCTGCAGGATCGAAGGTTTCGCATAGGAGGGGCTGTTCTCGAATACACCGGACCGTGCCACCCATGCAGCCGCATGGAGGAGAATCTCGGGCCGGGCGGCTACAACGCAATGCGCGGACACGGGGGCATCACAGCCAGCGTCGTTGAGGGCGGAATCCTCCGGGTTGGCGACGCCGTCGAAAAGCTTCTGTTGGGCGAGGCGCCGGAGGAGGGCGGCTAACCGCCGGCCCGCAGGAGAGGAGAAAATACCGTCCGCAGGCTTTCGGCTTCGTCTTTCGAGTCGTTGTAGGCGCGGGCTGTGTCAAGGCCGTTTTCCGTAATCCGCGCATAGGCGTCAGGCTCGTCCGCAAGGCTGCGCAAGACGGTTTCAAGCTGCTTTCCGAGCGCGGGGACGTTGCCGTTTTCGACGAGAATACAGTTCTGCGCCGGCCCGTCCGGTTCCATGTAGACGCCGCCGCCGACGCCGCTGTAGCCTACGACCAGGCAGCCGCAGGCCATCGCTTCCAGCACGGAGGTATTCATGCCCTCCTGCATGTTGGTCGTGACGTAGACGGTTGCTTCGCGCAGGTTGCGCGCGTATTCATCTTCGCTCAACTCGCGCAAAGGCATCCACTCGAAGCGGGTGAAAGGGTCCCCTTTCGCGAACAGGACCTGGTGCAGCCAGGCAGCGGAGCGCTCCTTGCGGGTGAGATAGCAGATCTTGGGCCGCTTCGCCCCCCGGTCGAAAAAGTAGCGGTCGCGTGTTACATATTCGTGGATAAGCGCGGCCTCGATTCCCATGCTCCAGTGAAGGTACGCCTGGATGAGGGGCGACTTGGTGATAACGCGGCGGATGCCGAAACTGGGCCACGTCTGTCCCGGCGGCAGATTCCAGTAGGCAGGGGACCAGCTCAGGGCGATCACGATTCGCTCACCGGAAAACCTGGCGGTCTGTTGCATGACCTGGGGCATCACTTCCGGTATGACGAGGACATCCTCCGGCGTAAATCCGGGACGCTCGGAGAGCCACAAGGTCGGCGCTTCGTAGCCGTGCCAGGTCACGCGGAAAGGATGCTTCTGGTGGACGATCCAGGCGTCGAAGCCCATTTCCACCAGCCTGTGCACGTGACGGTAGAGCGTCTTGACGCCCCCGGACGGCTGGGGGAAGTCAGGGCAAAAGTAGAGAATGCGTGACATCGATGCAGCTGCCTCTTGGAGAATAGATCTGAACAGTGTCGTTACCGCCGCCCGTCCCATGACAGAAGGCCGGCAAATTGCAAAGGAGGTTCCAGTGCCATATCAGATATTAACCGACTCCGCGTTGCCGCCGGAAATGGCGGAGATGGTGGCCGACAGTTGCGACGTACACATCTGGGACCTGACCGAAGAGGACCCGATTCTGGGGATTATCGAAGGGTTCCTTGTATACGGCCATCCCATCGTGCCGGGCTCGCTGATGGACAAAATGCCCAAGCTGCGCTGCCTGAGCAACTTCGGCGTCGGCGTAGACCACATCGTCCTTGAGGATGCGCAGGCCCGCGGACTGCCGGTCGGTTACACGCCCGGATTCGTCGACGGCGCGACCGCCGACATGGCCTTTACGCTGCTGATGGCGCTCGCCCGCAATCTCGTACCTGGCTGGCTCCACGCACGCGGTCCTGACTACCTGGTCTACGATGGCAATATACTCCACGGACACGAGATCTACGGATCGACGCTCGGAATCATCGGTATGGGACGCGTCGGCCGTGTTGTCGCCCGCCGCGCCAGCGGCTTCGACATGACGATCCTCTACCATAATCGAAATCCGAGCCCCTATGCCGAGGAGTTGAACGCCTCCTATCGAACGCTGGAGGCGTTGCTTGAGGAGGCGGATTTTGTCGTGCTCAGCGTGCCGATGGGGCCGGAGACGCGTCATCTGATCAGCACGGCGGAACTGGAGCGCATGAAGGAGAGCGCCTTCCTGATCAACGTGGCGCGCGGCGGGGTCGTCGACCACGAGGCCCTCTTGAACGCGCTGCAACGCAACCTGATCGCCGGGGCAGCCATGGACGTTACCGATCCGGAGCCGCTGCCCCGCGACCATCCCCTCTTGCGGCTGGACAACTGTCTCATCCTCCCCCACCTGGGCAGCGCGACCTTCCAGACGCGCTACCAGATGTCCCGGCGCACCGTGGACAATCTGCTGGCCGGCCTGCGCGGGGAGGAGATGCTGAGCCGCGTCGCCTAGCGCTCCATTTCCAGGCGCAAGGTAAACACCGTGAACGTTTACTCCTGATCCGCCGGCGGGCGCAGAAGCTCTGCCGGCGCGTCGGGCGGCGCGCTGAGCGTCAGCAGAAACGCGATAAGCGCCTCGCTTTGCTCCTCCGTAAACGCCAGCGGGACCAGGTCGGAATGACCGGGAAATGCCGGCGGCGCGTGATTGTAGTGGCGCATGACGGCCTCCAGGTCGGGAAAGATGCCGTTGTGCATGTAGGGCGCCGTTTCAGCAACGTTGCGCAGGCCGGGCACCTTGAACGCGCCGATCAGCTCCTCGCCTTCGAGCTTGATAAAGCGCAGCTCCACGCACGCCTCCTCTTTCGCATCGCTGTATTCGCCGAGGCAGTTGAAAACGTCCTCGACCACCTGGAAGGTTCCCAGGGTGCGCCCCTGGTCGAACCTGCTTCCTTCCGGCATGGGTAGGCCGATGTTGTGAAAGGTCCCGTTCGTGAACAGGGGACCGTTGTGGCAGTCGGTGCACTGGCCGTCGCCGATGAAGAGGCGCAGTCCCTCCGCCTCCTCCGCGCTGAACAGCTCGGACATGCGGTTACGGTCGTTGACGAGGGCAGCCGCGGCGTAGTCGTCAAAGCGGCTGCGCCCCGGCAGGATTCTGCGGGAGTAGGCGGCGATGCTTTTGCCGATATTGGCGAAGACGCGGTTGACGGCGCCGCGATCGGCTTCAGTCATCCCCTCCCAGGCCGCGAGTTTCGCCCCGTCCTCCACCGGCGCGGCGTCAGGGGGAAAGCGCGATGCGTCGCTGAGGTCCGGTCCCGGGCCGAAGACCGCCTCGTACCGGCTCTGGTAGTTTTCCAGCACATAGCGGGCGTGTGCAGTCCGCGTGCCGCCGTGCTCAATCGCGGCCTCCTGCGGCGCCAGCGCCTGCGCCCACTGGCTGTCTCGGCGCCCATCCCAGTAGAACCAGTCGCTGTAGGCGATGCCTACGATGGTAGGCGTATGACGGGGCGTATCGATATCGCGCACATTGGCGAGCGCTTTGCCGTCGGTGAAATAGCTTTGCGGCTGGTGGCACGTAGAGCAGGAAACCGCTCCGTCTGGGCTGAGGCCGCCGTCGAAAAAGAGCGCGTGGCCGAGAGCGACGGCGTCGGAGCTGTCGCCGACGGCATTGGACGGGTCGGGCGGTAAGGGGGGCAGGCGGTCAAGGCTGAGCGAGGCGATGAGCCCGCGTTCGGCATCGCTCCAGCTGTGTGCCGGCTCCGGTCCCGGCTGGAAACCGAGGCCTCTTCCGCCTGCAGAACTGCCGAAGAGGTCACGAATGGCGGCTCCGATATTTCCTGCGCCCACCAGGCCGGTAGTGATCAGGACCAGCGCAGCCAGGACTATCAGTGCCAGCAATGCTCCGGCAACAAGACGACGACGCACGCTCTATTTCAACTCGAACTCAAAAGTAACCGTATCGCTCTGGCCGCCGGAGCTGATCTCGAGCGTCAGTACCCAGACCCCGCCCATGTTGAACCGCATTCCTTCCAGCAGATAGTTTCCTTCGCCGAGGTTTTCAGTCACGCGCGGCGCAGTTGGAAATCCATGGTTGTGTTCAGGCATGCCGCCGTCTATCGCGATCTCGGCATCGGTTACCGGGCTGCCGTCCGCGGTTTCGATATGCAAGCTCCAGGCATGGGTCTCGTTAATGACGACGGGGTCCAACCGGCTGACGGCGCTGACTGTGAAGCGGCCGTTTTCGCTGGTCTGCGGTTCGAGTGAATCGGCCGGCATGGAGCCTCCGGACATGTCCATTGACATGCCGTCCTCCATCTCCATGCCGTCGCTGGCCTGGGGCGGTCCAACCGGATTGCAGGCGCTGAAGACCAGCGCCGCTGCCAAGAGGCATGCAAGCAGACGGACTCTCATTCCAATTGACTCCCATACTAACAGGTTCGACGGCACGTTTCACGGGCAGTATAACACTGCCCGGTGCGTCCGGCTGTTTGCGGGATTACATTGTCGAAACGGAGCTACCAGGCCTGAGAGGGGTCGGGGATGAAGGGTTGGAGGCAAAACCCTGGGAGAGGATTTTCCGCTAACTGCTGGAACACGGCGTCAAGGCGTCTGACAACTTCTTGAGGCAACCGTCGCAAGTCTCGTTCAGCGCGATGCTCCAACTGGGATGGTGTTAGCCATCGCGTTCTTCAGAGTTCGCATTCGTTTTGAAATGGGAATTATGTACCTACCTGCAGGGGACCGAATCTGGTCTGATTGGACCGTTGGTGGTCTGTTAAGATACTCTTGACAAGGCAGAGCATCAAGTCACGAAAGGAAGAGGTATGAAGAAAGAGAGTTCTGAACTGACGAAGAAACAACGTGATATGCTCTTGAGGCTGGAAGAAATGTCTGATGAGCAACTTGACACTACTGATATTCCTGAGATACACGATTTGGATGGCTGGCTTTCAGCAAGTCATATTCCCACTGTTATCAAAAAGCTAAAAGAAATAAACAGATCAAGAAATGGCGACCGTCGGCCTGGCGAGAGTCGTATAACAAGAGAGGATGCAGTTCGTGTTCAGAATGAGATTTTGAAGTCAGATGGTGGCGGGACGAAGAGAGGGGGTTTAGCTGCTCGTTCTGAAAGGGAAGATCGTTGACTGTGATCCACTTAATCTCAATATGGGCCGGTCACATCGAAAGAACAGTTGCTGTTTTCCGCTCCTGCCAATGGACAGGATTTTACAGTCTGAAATTGAACTTCAACGCCCTCCCGTCTTGAAGGGATTCCCGCCCGTTCCGCATATTCACCGGCGCCGGGATCGCAGGTCCGCTTCCTGCGCACCCCGAGACTTGAAGGCCGCCCGGTAGCCGCCTCCGTTTTTTTCTACTCTTCGAACTCGCGCCACCGGGCCGCCAGTCCCTCCAGCTTCCCGCGAAAGCCGGGCTGCTCTATGACCTCCCCGTTCACCGGGAAGGCCGGCAGCTCTCCCCGGAATACGGCCAGCAGGCTCTCGCAGGCGATCGTGCCGTTCATCTCGTACAGGTCGTCGGTCCAAGCCAGCGCGTGCGGCGACAGGATCACGTTGTCCATCTGGATGAGCGGGTGATCGAGCGGCAGCGGCTCCGGTTCGACCACATCCAGGCCGGCGCCCGCGATCGTCCCTGCCTGTAACGCGGACACCAGGTCCTCCTGATTGACGATAGGACCGCGAGCGGTGTTGATGAAGTAAGCGCTCGGCTTCATCAGCGCAAACAGGCGGCCGTTGATGAAACCGCGCGTCTCCTCCGTTAAGGGGCAGTTGGTCACGACAAAGTCGGATTCGCTGAATATCGTCTCCAGGCTGACGAGCTCGACGTCGAGAGCTTCAGCCCTTTTTGGGTCAAGGTAGGGGTCGTGAGCGAGACGGCGGCCCAGGTCGAACGGGCCCAGCAGCCGGAACATTTCGCCGCCGATGTTGCCCATCCCCACTGAGCCGACGGTCTTGCCGCTGAGCCCGAGGCCGGAGGTCTGCGCCTTCAGGTCCCAGCGTCCTGTGCGCACGAGCCGGTCCTTGGCCCACAGCTTCTTTGCCAGCGCCAGAATCAGTGTCAGAATCGCCTCGGAGACCGGTTTGCGCACGGCGTCGACCGCGATGGCAAGCAGTATGTCGTTTGCGGTCAGGGCCGCCGTGTCGACCAGGTCGTAACCGACCCCCCAGCGGGCAAGACAGGCGAGGTCCTTATTGCCCGCGACAGTTGAGGCGTCATAGGGACTGCCCAGCGCGATGACGCCTTCAAAGCCGGCGATTGCATCCGCCCTTACCGGCCCGCCGCCGGCGTCAAAGAACGCCCAATCGACGTGAGGCAGAGGGTCTATCAGCCGCTCCAGGACCGGTTCTATCGTGCCGGGAGCGGCGGTTTTGAATCCGGATGAAACACCGATGCGGAAGGGTTGAGGCATCAGAAGGCTCCTGTCGCAGGCAATGAAGATTCGGAGGTCTTGTCTGTAGAGCAGCTCACGGCAAGGGAGGCGTAACCTGTCGCTACTCCGCCGAATCCTGTTCGTATCAAAACGGCTACTCGTCCCCGAAAAGGGATGGGCGTGAGTTGAAATAGGGCCTTTCAAACAGCAGTTTCTGGCGAGCCGTCAACTCAACCGTCTGCGGCGCCTGTGCGTACTTGGCGCTCCAGGACTGCTGGCCCGGACTGTATTTGTAGAGCAGCGAGCGCCGGTGAAACTCTGCTGACCAGGCCACGGTTCCGTGGGTCAGCGCCTCGGTAAAGATGACAACTGATCCGGCCGGCGCGTCCGGAATGGCTACGGCCTCGTGCGCGTCGTGCGCCGTGCGAATGCCGTCGGGGCAGGGGAAGTTCGCTTTGTGGCTGCCCGGCACCGCGCAAAAGCCGCCCAATCCCGGCCCGGTCGCAGTCAAGTTCCAGGAGACCACCGTCAGGCCGTTGAACATCTGGCCGTTGTTGTAGTGGTAGAACTCCGGCGGGTCGTAGGGCGTTGCGCCGCCGTGCAGACGCAGCTGTTCCGTGCCGGCGCGCATGTAGATGCCATAGTAGTGGTCCAGACGGAAGCCGTCTCCCAGGATCGTTTTGAGATAGGGCATTATCCGCTCATGGTCCAGCAGGCTGCAAAAGGCCTCGTCCCAGCCGAGAAAGCCGCCGAACCGGGCGCCCATCGTGTCCAGCTGCGGCTCCGGAAGTCCCTGGCCGTCTATCAACCGGTTCAGGTTTTCGACTTCCCCTGGTGAAAGGACCTCCTCTATGACAAGATAACCGCGCAAGTCGAACAAATAGCGTTCCTCTTCGTTCATTGGTAACCTCCGGTCAGTTGAAGCTGGTACCCGTGTTTCTCTGAACGCCCTGGCCTGCTTCCGCAACCTATTCTACAAGATTGGCTTCGATGTAGTCCCAGTTGATGTCCTGGCCCAGTCCGGGCAGCTGAGAGATATGGACGAACCCCTCGTCGTCCATGGGGTCGTCAAGGCGGTTGAGCCAGACGGGCGGCTCATCGTAGTCGATAAAGGGGTGCAGCAGGCCGCGCTCGTAGTACTCGCCGGGAAAGCCCATGGCGCAGAGAGCATGGAAGTTGCCGGGGCCGCCGCCGTGCACCTCCATCCTCATTCCGAACGACTCGGCCAGATGGGCGACCTTCATCAGCGGCGTCAGCCCGCCGAGGTCGCCAACGCCGCCGCGCACAAGGTCGCAGGCGCCCGCTTTGATCCACTCAGCCCGCGTAAACATCTTGCCCTCTGCCGTTTCCGGTCCGCAGATCGGCAGAGACGTTTGTTCGCATAGCCAAACATAGGAGGACATGCTGTGCTCGTCCATCGGCTCTTCCATCCAATAGTAGTCGAGTTCTTCCAGTCCCTTCGCCAGGTAGAGCGACTCGAGGCGGGAATAGTAGTGATACGGATCGAGCATGAGATGGGCGTCGGGGCCGTAGACCTCGCGCACGGCCGCGCAGGCGGCAATGTCGCGCTTAACGTCCGGCGCGCCTTCGTACGGCGGCTGCCAGGTGTGGAGCTTAAAGGCGGGATAGCCGCGCTCGATGCACCATTCCGCAAAGGCGGCGTAGTCTTCCGGTGTGCCGAGGCCGCCCTCGACGTCGTCGCCGCACATGGTGCTGGCGTAAGCGGGCACCTTGTCACGCGTCGCCCCCAGGAGCTTGTGCACCGATATGTTCAAGGCGCGTCCGGCCAGGTCCCAAAGAGCCAGGTCCACGGCGTTGAGCAGCCTGTCCGACATGGTCGCCATATTCAGCCGTTGACGTTCCTTGAGATTGTGCCAGATGCGCTCCCGGTAAAAAGGGTCCTCGCCTGTGATGTAGGGCTTTACCAGGCTGTCGATAAGCGCCTGCGGCGGGCTGCCGAAAAAGTAGCCCTCTGCGCCTTCGTCGGTGTGGACCGTCAGGACCGACTGCACTGCTTCATGTTCGGGCCCGGGATGGCCGTGGCCTTCGGAATCGCGAACAGTGTTTGAGATATAGCGAAAACGGCGGACGGACAGATCCGTAATCTTCATTGGGTTCTCCTGCCTGAAAGAAGGGCTGAAGTGAAGCCGGTGACGGGCAAATGGCTGCTGACGGAACTACAGAATTCACCCGGGTCCGTGCAGTGTAGCATAGGCGGCAAATGGGGAAAAGCAGGGCGAGGGGAACCTGTTCCTCGTGCTATGCGTTCAGAGGAGCGAGTGCAGAATGAAAGGCGTTGAGAGACACTTTCGCCGCCAGGAGGTTCCGCTGCAACGGCTTTCCAGGCGGCTATAGGCCAGGTGTTTGCGAAGAAAGGTAGCTACCCCACTTTGAAATCGGGGTTGCTGTGGTACAATTCTGCTATCTTTCCGGTCCGGATTCCCGTCAGGTTCGGGCCGTTGAACCGCGGCAATTTTCGGGTACTGTGCTCGAACTGTTCCCCGGCTTGTCAGGAACCGGTCGGTGTACATGGCTGCCGCGATTGGGAGAGGACCCGTAAAAGGGACCAGGAGTCGATACTGCCGATACGCACGTGCGGCCCAAAACGGTTAGCCGGAATTCCTTTCAGACGCGTAGAGATGACCATGAGTTTGGAACACGAAGAGAAAGAAGAAGAGCGGGAAACAGAGAAGGAAGAAGAGTCCGCCTTGGAAGAGATCGATCTGCCGCCGGTGGAAGACGACGGCGCCCAGGAGGACGAATCGGACGGGGATGACTCGGAAAAGCCCTCGCTGAGTGACGTCGCCGACGACCTGCCGGTGCTGCCATTGCGGGGCATCGTCGTCTATCCGATGATGTGGCTTCCGCTCACCATCGGCCAGGAGCGCAGCATTCAGCTGGTCGAGGACTCGCTGCCGCAGAGCCGCATAATCGCCCTTGTAACAAGCCGGGATGAATCCATCGAAGAGCCTTCCCCCGACCAGATCTATGAGATCGGGACTGCGGCGCAGGTTCACCGCGTGCTGAAGGCCCCTGACGGCACGATCCGTTTGGCCGTCCAGGGCCTGGAGCGCATCCGCCTGAAGGAGTATATCCAGGAAAAGCCCTATCTGCGCGCCCGCGTTGAAGTGCTGCCCGAAACGCTGGAAGAGGGTCTGGAGCTCGATGGCACTGCCCGCGCCGTACAGGACCTTTTCCGGCGGCTGGTCGAGCTGGACGGGCAGATGCCCGATGAGTTGGCGGTTATGGCGGCCAACGTCGAGAACGCCCGCCAGCTTGCCTACCTCGTCGCCAGCAGTATGCGGCTTGAAATGATCGATTCCCAGGAAATACTGGAGACCGATAGTGTGCAGGAGAAGCTGCTCCGTCTGACGCAGCTCCTGCACAATGAAGTCGACGTGATGGAGCTGGGACACAAGATTCAGTCCCAGGCCCAGGGCGAAATGGAGAAGATGCAGAAGGACTTCTTCCTGCGTGAACAGATCAAGGCGATCCAGAAGGAGCTTGGCGAAGAGGATGAGCAGGAAGCCGACATCCGCGAGCTGGAGGAGCGCATTGAAGCCGCGGGTATGCCGGAAGAGGCCCACAAGGAGTCGTTGCGTGAACTGAACCGGATGCGGCGCATGCCGATTCAGGCGGCGGAGTACAGTGTCATCAAGACCTATCTCGACCTGATGGTCTCGTTGCCGTGGCAGAAGACGACAGAGGACAATCTGGACATTACGCACGCACGCGAGGTCCTGGAAGAGGACCATTACGGCCTTGACGAAATAAAGGATCGCATCGTCGAGTATCTGGCGGTACGCAAGCTGCGCGCGGCCCGCAAGGCGCAGCGGGAGGAAGACGGGGAAGAGGACGCCCGCGACAAGATCCGTCGCGAGCGCGAAGGCGTTCTGCTCTGCTTTGTCGGACCGCCGGGGGTAGGCAAGACGAGCCTGGGCATCAGCATCGCCCGCGCCATGGGGCGCAAATTTATGCGGCTGGCCCTGGGAGGCGTACGCGACGAAGCGGAGATCCGGGGCTTTCGCCGCACCTATATCGGATCGATGCCGGGCCGCATCATTCAGAGTCTGCGCCGCGTCGAATCGAAGAACCCCGTCTTTATGCTCGATGAAGTGGACAAGCTGGGACGCGATTTCCGCGGCGATCCGACCAGCGCGCTGCTGGAGGTTCTTGATCCGGAACAGAACCGGGAGTTTCGGGATCACTACCTGGACGTGCCCTTTGACCTGAGTGAAGTCATGTTCATCACCACCGCCAATGTGCTGGACACGATCCCGGGGCCGCTGCGCGACCGGATGGAAGTCATCCATCTCAGCAGCTACACCGAGCACGAAAAGGTCAAAATCGCCCAGCAGTACCTTGTGGCGCGGCAGATCAGGGAAAACGGTCTCAGAGAGGGAGAGATTGTCTTTGACGACGCAGCCTTGCGAAAGATCGTTCACGACTATACCCGGGAAGCCGGCGTCCGCAACCTTGAACGTGAAATCGGCAAGATCTGCCGCAAAGTCGCCGCCGCGATCGCTGCCATGCAGCCCTACTGGGTCCAGCCGCCGCTTCCACTGGGATTGGACGACAGTCAATCCCAGCAGGGCTATCTTGAGGACCCGGCGGTCAACGGGGAGGGCCTGTCATCCAACGGCCAGTCCGGCGGCGCCAAAGATTCGGCCGCCCCGCTTCCCCAGCTCAGCGCGGTGGCTGAGGCGCCCTTCTCGCCCGTCCACATTTCGCCGGACTCCCTTGTCGAGTATCTGGGCAAGCGCCGCTTCCAGCGCGAGGAGATTGCAGACCGTACCAGAATGCCCGGTGTTGCCGTCGGCCTCTCCTGGACGATGACCGGCGGCGAGATACTCTTCTTTGAAGCGACGAAGATGCCCGGCAAAAAGGGTTTCGTGCTCACCGGACAGTTGGGCGAGGTGATGAAGGAGAGCGCGCAGGCCGCGTTGAGCTACGTGCGCAGCCGCGCCGGCGAACTGGATATCCCGCCCGATTTCTTTGAAGAGATCGACATTCATCTGCACATTCCCGAAGGCGCGCTGCCTAAGGACGGTCCCAGCGCAGGCGTTACCATGGTGACGGCCATTGCCAGCCTGATGACGGGCAAGCCGGTTGACCCCGATATCGGCATGACCGGGGAGGTGACGTTGCGCGGCAAGGTACTTCGGATCGGCGGTCTGAAGGAGAAGGTTCTGGCCGCAGCCAGGGCAGGCCTCGGTACGGTCATCATGCCTGCGGCCAATGAGGCGGACCTGGAAGACCTGCCGGACAGCGTGCGGGAACAGATGAAATTCATCCCGGTGGAAACGGTCGACGAGGTGCTGGATACCGCCCTGCAAGCTGCGCCTGCCGCGCCGGTCGAATCCCCTTCCACCGACATGCCGGACCCGGACCATGAACAGCCTGAAGGCGAAGATGCTGAGAAACCGCTGGAGCGGTTGGAGTACGCATCGCGGGCCGGTTGAACCGCTTCGGGAATGGCGAATAAAGAGTTAGAGAATAGCCAATGAGCAGAAGAAGAAGGACAAGAGCCGGCGGCCAGTCGGCCAGACAATCGAGAACAGGCGATGCGGGGAGTCAACCGGCAGGCAGAGAAGGAGCGCAGTCTCAGGCGAAGGGCCGGCAGAGCGGGGGTAAACTACGCTGGTACAAGGCGGATCTGCACACGCACACACCGGCCTCGAACGACTACGAAGAGCCCGGCGTCAGTTACCTGCAGTGGTTGACGACCGCTCGCGAGAGAGGGTTGGATATCGTCGCCATCACCGACCACAACACCGTTGCCGGCGTTGCGGCAATTCGCCGGGAGATTGAGTGGCTCACACGCCTCAAGGAAGAAAACCGGCTTACGCCTGAAGAGCGAAGCAACCTGGAGCGGTGGCTGAAACTCGCCAACGAAATCGTCATCCTGCCAGGCTTTGAATTTACCGCAACGTTTGGATTCCACATCCTTGCCATCTTCCCGCCTGACACGTCGGTCCGTAAATTGGAGCACACGCTCCTCCGCTTGAACGTCCCCGAAGACAGGCTGCTCGCCGGCTCCACCGAGACCGGCGCGAGCACCGACGTGACCTCCGCCTACGAAACTATCGTTGACTCCGGCGGAATCGCCATCGCCGCCCACGCCAACAGCACGAACGGCGTGGCCATGCGCAACTTTCCCTTTGGCGGTCAGACAAAGATTGCCTACACACAGGACGCAAATCTCAGCGCGCTTGAGGTGACCGACCTGGAGAGCCGCAGCCGCAGAGCGACCGCCCGTTTTTTCAACGGCTCCAAGACCGAGTATCCCCGCAAGATGCACTGCATCCAGGGCAGCGACGCCCACCGGCTGAACAACGATCCGCGCAACAGCCGGCGCCTCGGACTCGGCGAGCGGGCGACGGAGCTTCTTCTGCCCGAACCTACCTTTGACGCCATCAGAGAGCTGTTCGCCAGCCGCTTTTTCGACCGCACGCGGCCCTTTCGGGCGCCGGAAAAGGAGGTCGATCATCTGGCTGCGGCCAGGGCGGAAGGCCCCAACCAGACGCAGAGCTTCCACGAGTCGGCAAACAAAAAGGGAGGAAGGCAGACCGTGGTCCTCGCCGACCTGTGCGCGTTTGCCAACACGGACGGCGGCACAATTTTCGTCGGAGCAAGCGCACGTAAGGGCCGGGTGAAAGGGCTTGCGGCTTCCAAACAGGTCCAGGCGGAGCTGCAGCAGGCCCTTTCGGAACGGCTGACCCCTCCTCTCGAGGCCCGCTTCGAAATACTGGCGAATAGCGGCGGAGAGGTACTCCGCATCGGTGTTGACGCAGGGGATTCAAAGCCGTATTGCCTGGACGGCTCCAAGTTCTACGTGCGCAACGACGCGGAAACGAGTCTTGCGCTGCGCGATGAGATCGTGGCGCTGGTCCTGGAGAGCGTCGGACTCAGCTCGGACCTTGTCGACGGCGGGGATGCCGACGACGCGCCCGCCTCAGCGGATCCCGCTGGAGCCGGAGAGTCTGACGGCAGCAAGGCCGGGCGTTCCGGCGCGTCGGGCGGCGGCAGGCAAGGCGCCTCCGGCTCGGATGACCCCTTCTATCTTCCCCAGGACGGCGTTGAAATCGTCAGCAGCGAAACGCGCGGCGGCACGGCCTACTACGTTGTGCGCAATCTGCGGAATCTGCGCAGCGTAGGCAATGTTACCCGGGAGGGGGCCCGCAAGCTGTGGAACTACGCAATCGCCCAATATGAGGACAGCCCGGTCAAGAGCGACCAGATCCGGTGGAAAAAGAATGTCGGCTACATCCGTTCCGGGAAACGGGCCGGCAAAAGACGTTTTGATCTGGCCCTGCGCGAAGGTTCTGCTCTGCGCGTCTTCTATGGTGTCACCAGCGAGGGCATGGAAGGGGCCTGGGCCCAATTCGTCGAAGAGGGCGACCAGGATGGTCTCGACGTCCGGTCCGAATAGTCCAACCGCATCTCACCGCAAGTAGATGACCGCCACCACCGAGAGGACCCACAGGACTACAGCCGCCAGCAGTGGACGATCTGCAAACAGCAGGTCGTCCGGCGCGCCTCCCCGCTGTTCAACGTGAATCAGGTAGAGATAACGAAAAACAACGAATACGATGAGCGGGACGGTCAGCATCATTCGTGCGGGGTCGGCCAGCGCGGTCTCGGCCTCAAAGCTGTAAAAGGTGTAGCTGATCAGCCCGCTTGTCGTAACGACGCCGATGATCTGGTCCAGAAAAGGCAGGTTGTACTGTTTGAGGCTTGTACGGTGGCCGGAAGCGGCCTCTCTCAAGAGGACAATTTCGTGACGGCGTTTGCCAAACGCGATAAAGAGAGCCAGCAGGCTGACGCAAATGTAGAGCCAGGGGCTGAAAGCGCTCACTTCCACTGCTATCGAGCCGGCCGCAACTCGGAGGACGAAGAACACTGCCACCATCATCGCGTCGATGATTACCAGGTTCTTGAGATAGCCGGAGTAGGCCGCGTTCAGGAGCAGGTAGGCCGCCAGCGTCAGCCCGACGAAAATGTTCGTCATTCCCGCCCCAAGAACGCCGGCGACGGCGAGGACAAACATTGCCGACCTGGCGAGCCCCGGGTTCAGCTGGCCGCTTGCAAGCGGCCGCAGCCGTTTACGGGGATGGTGACGGTCCCGCTCGACGTCGATCAGGTCGTTGAGAATATAGACACTGCTCGAAACCAGGCAGAAGCACACGAGCGTCCAGAGCGCGGTCAGCGTGAGCGGCAGTTCCAGCAGTTTGCCGTCGAAGACCAGCCCCACCAGGACGAAACCGTTCTTCGTCCACTGTTTGGGCCGCATGGTCCGCAGCAGGTACAATAGGCGCCGGCCTGTGGTCAATGAAGAGTCCTCTGCATGAATGGGTTGTTGACCTTCGGATGCGCGCCAATCATACTGCACGTGCAGAGGGTGAACCAAACCGGCCCTGGATGCGGTTCGCATGCGCCGCCCGAGAGGGGCGGTTCCCGAGACGGTTGACGGGTTCTTGCAGTCCGCCAGTCCCCGTCATGCCGCGCCAACGGTCAGTGTTGACCCGTCTTGTCCAGCGCAGTGAACGTTCGTCACGCTGAAAGCGTCTGCAATAGGTAGAGAAGTCAATAGGTAGAGAAGTTTTGCGGACAGCCGCTACCCGGTTCCTTCAATGGTTATCGTTTTCGTAGTCCTGACAGTCTTTATCCTGATCGCCTTGAACGGTCTCTTTGTCGCCGCCGAAATCGGCACGGTCGGAGCGCGCCGCGCGCGCATCGCCCAGGAAGCGGCAACCGGCAGCCGGCCGGCGAAGCTGCTGCTGCCGATTCTGGAAAGCCCAAGTAATCTCGATGACTACATCGCCGCCTGTCAGCTGGGCATCACGCTCTCCAGCCTGATGTTGGGGTACTACGGCAAGGCGGTGATCACCCCCCTGGTGGAACCGCTGCTGACCGGTTCAGGCGTGGTTGCCCAGGCCGCAGCCGTTTCGATCGCCGCCACCGGCGTTCTCGTTGTGCTCACCGTAATCCAGGTGGCGTTGAGTGAGCTCGCTCCCAAAACGGTCGGCATACAGTTTCCCGAGCCGACGGCCCTGCTGCTCGTTTCTCCCGTAAACTGGGCAATGGTCGTCCTGCGCCCTCTGATCTGGTTTTTCAACGGCAGCGGCCGGCTGTTCCTGCGGCTGGTCGGCCTGCGGGCCGTGTCCGAGGGCTTTCACATCCACGCGCCTGAAGAGATCCTGATGATGGTGCAGGAGAGCGGCGCAGGGGGCGTGCTGCAGGAGGGCGAAACCGAGCTGCTGGAGAAGACGCTGCAGCTGCGTCAGCGTTCCTTGCGGCACGTGATCGTCCCCCGCATGCAGTTGCTGGCCGCGCCGGTGGATCTGCCCGCGGCCGACCTTCTGCGCCTGCTGGCGGAATCGAGCCACTCCCGGCTCCCCTTGTATGAGGGAACCGTCGACAATATCGTCGGCGTGGTCCACCTGAAAGACCTGCTTTGCCTGGAAATCGGACCCGAACCGGAGACGGACGGAAGCGCAGGCGGACCATGGAGCAGGGGCGAGAGCGTTCGCGACCTGATGCGAGTGCCGCCCTATGTGCCGGAATCGGCATCGGTGTTCAACGTGTTTCGCCAGCTTCAGGCCGAGCACTTCCATATGGCGGTCGTCATCGACGAATACGGTGGGACCGCCGGCATCGTCACCTTTGAAGACCTGATCGAGGAGATATTCGGCGACATTGCCGACGAGTTTGATGCTGACAGCCAGGAATTGGCGCTGGCAAGCGATGGGCGTCTGCATCTCGCCGGCGACGTCGCCTTGGAAAGGCTTTCCAATCTACTGGGATCAGAGCTTGAATTTGATGACGTCGACACCCTGGGAGGCGCAATCCTTGCCGAGCTGGGCGCCATTCCTGAACAGGGCCAGGTCGTGCGTTTGCAGGATTTCGAGTTCCGGGTGGAAGAGGTATCCGGCTACGCTGTCTCTCAGGTCAGTGTGGCGCTTCCGCCCGGCGCAGAAGCAAACCTGCCTCGACCGGGAGGTCAGCCTAAATAGTGTCCTCGCGAACTGAATTCGGACAAAGCAAAGTTATCGAAGCCAAGGTGGAGTAGACCGAGTGGAATACCTGCTTCCCGTTGCGATCATCGCCGCTCTCATCTTCTTCAACGGCCTCTTCGTCGCCGTGGAGTTCGCGGTGGTTGCCTCTTCCAGGGCCCGCATGTCCCAGCTGGCCACTGAAGGCTTATCCTCTGCCGCCAAAGTGATGCGCGTTCTGACCGATCCGACCGGGCAGACCCGCTTTATTATCATGGCGCAGCTGGGCATAACCCTTTCCAGCCTGGGGCTGGGCATGTACGGCGAACACACGATCGCAGAGTGGATCCTCTCGCTGCTGGAACACTACGGCGTGGAAAGGGGCCTGATCAGCGTCGCTGCGGCACACAGCGCCGCCCTGGTGCTCGCGATCGCTGTGATGACCTATCTGCACGTAGTCCTGGGCGAAGTGATGCCCAAATCCCTGGCCCTGCAGGCGCCGGAATCCACCGCTCTGCGCGTAATCGGCCCCGTCTGGCTCATCGAGCGCGTCTTTTCTCCGGCCATTTTTGTGCTGAACGTGATCGCACGCGCCATAACCCGTGCCTGCGGCGTGCCTGAACGGAGCGCGCACGACCACATGGTCTCGCCGCAGGATCTCGAGATGATTGTCGAAGAGAGCTCCGAGGAAGGGCTGATCGCGCCGTCGGAGCAGCTCTATATCGAGAACATCCTCGACATGAGAGAGCGCACCGTCGGACAGGTCATGACCCCGCGCACGCGCATCGAAGGCATTTCCGTCGATGAAAGCGAACGCGCCATTTTGCAGCTTGTCCGTCAATCCAATCACTCACGCTACCCCATCTATGATGGTGATCTGGACCAGATACGCGGCTTTTTCCACATCAAGGACCTGGCCCGCCACCTGCAGCGGGGCGCCGATGGAGGGCCGCTTGACCTGCGCAAGATGGCGGAGAACCGGCCGGTGATCGTCGTGCCTGAAACGCTCTCCTTGGACCAGATGCTCGGACGATTTCGCGCGGAGAAAGGCGCGCTGGCGGTTGTAATCGACGAGTTCGGCGGAACGGCCGGCATCGTTACCTTCGAGGACCTGATGGAGGAGGTCATCGGCGAAATCCAGGACGAATTTGACGCCGAGCGCGCGCCTTTTGAGATCGTGAGCGAGAGGCGCCTGCGGGTGGACGGCTCTCTGCTGCTGGACGAGCTGAACCAGCACTTTGACATCGATTACGACGAGGAAGAGGTCGATACTGTCGGCGGCCTGATCATGTCGCGCCTGGGGCGTATCCCCGCGGTAGGCGACGTCGTGGAGTTGAACGGCGTGCGCTACGTCGTCGAGCAGGTGGCCGGGCGTGCCGTGGATTCCGTACTGGTTGAACTGCCGGAAGCCGGCCCGGTTCCGGCTGATCCGGAGAATGGAGGTTTATACGCTTAACTTCACAGATTCGGGGGGCGGGCTGGGCTGGCCTTTGTATGTCTAAGAGGCGTTTGAAAAGTAAAGGCTGTCGGCCAAATTGTGGTATACGTAGTCTTTGTGAAAACAAAACGATACCCAACAGATTTGACTGACAGCCGGTGGTTTATTATCCAGCATCTGATTCCCGCGACCAAACCGGGCGGATGCCCCCGCAGCCTGGGTATGCGTCTGGTGGTTGATGCAATTTTCTACCTGACTGTGGGTGGCTCCAGTGGCGGATGCTGCCTGGCGACGGTTGTATGACACGCTCAGAGTGCGGATTCGTCAAACTTTTGCCCCGTCGTTACTACTAGCTTTTCTTAACCCCGCTCCCTTCGTTCGGGGGATTTGTGGGAGGTTCTTTCGGAGATGATGGGCCAGCAGTTATCTGATAGCCAGCTTTCTCTGATGGCGGTGGCCCGGGTCTTATTTCAGTGGCGGAAGGGCGACGTGTTGGCCGTGATTGTGGGCGTTGATTTGATTTGTTTCTACTGCTCATGAGTTGTCTCCCGGAGGTACATAGGGCCAAAACTCGATAGTTCTGATTTCATCGGTGGCAATCAGAACCCCTCTATCTCCTAGAGGGATCCATAACCCTTCTTCATTTGTGCCATAAATCCATTGGATATACAAGTCTCGATCAATTGGATTCGATGATGCAAAGGAATCACTGCCCAGTAGACCTCTAATTTCATCACCATTTTTCAGGTTTACAAGGACCCACTGTTCTCCTGTGATGTTGGTGAATTTCCAATCCCATGCGGTTGGTATGGGATGAATCGTAGTTAATCTGGCTTTAGCAAGTAAGCCGCGCACAAAGTCTTTTTGGGTGTTTACTCCTAGAATCACACCGACGATGATAGGCCCAACAATGAACACAAGAATGAAACCAATCCCAAACCATGAGCCTGCTATTGCTCCAGGGAAAAACCGGATAACAATGGCGTCGTAAATAACTGAGATGGTCAAATAAGAAAGCAACCGTTCACTGTTTTGGAGATGAGGGGTTGTTACGAATTGCGAACGGACAGATATGGCGATAAAACCGGGTATGAGATAAGCAAGGATTGAAGCAACGTCACTTGGTGTGAACGAAGTAGGCATTGATTTTGGCCCCTATCGAGTGGGAGGGATAGCAGACTAAGGGGAGGGTCGTGCACCACCACACCAGCCACCCCTTCCTACATGTTGTCGCTAGGAAAGGAATCCAAATTGGCGACAAACCAAGCCTACCATAAGTGGTAGGCTTACTCTAATCGGGGAGGATGATGCTTGTCGTGATTGTGATGACCTGCCCCCAAAAACTGGTCCAGGTAATATGTTAATATAGGGCCACAGAAAGGGGGAAAGATGGCCAGGAAGAGACATGCGCCGGATCAAGTGATCAACAAGCGCAGAGAGGCTGAGGTGGCGGTAGCCGAAGGCAGCACAGTGGCTGAGGCTGCGCGCCGGATCGGCGTGACCGAGCAGACCTTCTACCGCTGGCGCAGCGAGTACGGGGGTCTCAGGCTCGACCAGGCCAGGCGCCTGAAGCGTCTGGAGTTGGAGAACAGCCGCCTGAAGAGAGCGGCGGCGGAGCTGACGCTGGACAACCAGATACTGCGGGAGGCGTCTGAGAGAAGCTTCTGAGTCGTTCACGCCGTCGCCGGTGTGTCGAGCGCGTGAAGGCGCTCTTTGGGGTCTCGGAGCGATGCGCCTGCTGGGTGCTGGGTGTCAACCTCGCTCCACACAGCGATACGAGCCGGTCCCCGTGGAGGATGAGACGGCGCAGAGCCGGCCTGTGATCGTGGTGCCTGAAACGCTCTCCTTGGACCAGATGCTCGGACGATTTCGCGCGGAGAAAGGCGCGCTGGCGGTTGTAATCGACGAGTTCGGCGGAACGGCCGGCATCGTTACCTTCGAGGACCTGATGGAGGAGGTCATCGGCGAAATCCAGGACGAATTTGACGCCGAGCGCGCGCCTTTTGAGATCGTGAGCGAGAGGCGCCTGCGGGTGGACGGCTCTCTGCTGCTGGACGAGCTGAACCAGCACTTTGACATCGATTACGACGAGGAAGAGGTCGATACTGTCGGCGGCCTGATCATGTCGCGCCTGGGGCGTATCCCCGCGGTAGGCGACGTCGTGGAGTTGAACGGCGTGCGCTACGTCGTCGAGCAGGTGGCCGGGCGTGCCGTGGATTCCGTACTGGTTGAACTGCCGGAAGCCGGCCCGGTTCCGGCTGATCCGGAGAATGAAGACGTTTGATCGGCCACCCGCCCAAATTGACAAACCGGTCTCGCGGCGTTACAATTGCGGCGTTTTGTTCAACTGAGAACAGGAACGGCGTAGAAGGAGACGAGTAACTGTCGTCAAGTCACCAGCGAGTCCGGGCAGGTGGGAGCCGGGCCGGCTACTGCGACAGCGAATATCACTCCTGAGCCGCGGCCCGAAAAGGCGAAATTCGCCCAGTAGGCGTCGCCGGTCTCGTGAACCGTTACCCTCACGGCCAGACAGGATGCGGCAGCGCCTTCTGGCAAATGAGCGGCCCGGTCGCAGTTCCGGGAAGCGGGGTGGTACCGCGGACTATTCAGCCCGTCCCTGAGTTGGGACGGGCTTTTTGTTTTGCAGCAGAGGGCCTTTCGACTGCGGGAGAAGACGAGCGAGGAACGTATGACTACCGAACTTTTCTATGATGATGCCTATCTTCAGGAATTTGACGCCGCGATCACGGCTGTCGACAAGAAGGATGGCCGGCCGCGTGTCGCGCTGAATCGCACCGCCTTTTACCCGGGCGGCGGCGGTCAACCCAACGATACCGGCTGGCTGACAATCGATCACCGCAGGCTGGCGGTCAGCAAAGTCGGACGCGACGGGGGCCGGATATGGCATACGCTTGAAGGAAAAAAGGGCGAGTCGGTACCGATTACGCCGGGAAGACAGGTGCAGGGCCTGTTGGACTGGGAGCGGCGCTACCTGCTCATGCGGACGCACACCGCCATGCACATTCTGTGCGGCGTCGTCTGGCGGGACTACGGCGCCTCCGTGACCGGCGGCGACATGAAGCCGGGGAGCGGAAGGATGGACTTCGAATTCGAGGCCATGAGCGCTGACTTGGTCGCGGCCATTGAGAAAAAGTGCAACGCAGAGATCGAGGCCGCCCGCCCTGTTACCGCGAAGACGCTGCCCCGCGAGGAGGCCTTCCTGATTCCCGACCTCATTCGCACCAGGATCAATCTGTTGCCCAAGCAGATAAAAAAGGTGCGGACTGTAGAGCTGAAAGGCCTGGACCTCCAGGCCGACGGCGGGACCCATGCCGCGAACACCAGCGAAGTCGGCGCCATGCGCGTAGTTGACTACCGCAGCAAGGGCGCGATCAACAAGCGAATCTATGTGGAGATCGGGTAGGTCCAGGGTTGGATCGACCTGTTCTCCATGATCGACAGGAGGTAGCGAAATGACAAAGACAACGGCGCGTACAGCCGCTTCGACCAACGGGAGGACGCGGCAGGGCAGCTTCAAGGAAGTGCCTGCCAGCGTCTCCTTTCCCGATATGGAGGAGGAGATTCTGCAGCTCTGGAAGAAAAAGGATGTCTTCCAGCGTTCCATGAAGGAGCGGGAAGGCGGCCCGGAATACGTCTTCTTCGAGGGGCCTCCAACCGCAAACGGCCGGCCGGGCATCCATCATGTCCTGGCGCGGGCGTTCAAAGACATGTTTCCCCGCTACAAAACAATGCAGGGCTATCACGTGTTGCGAAAGGGCGGATGGGACACGCACGGCCTTCCGGTCGAGCTCGAAGTCGAAAAGCAGCTCGGCCTCACCGGCAAAGAGCAGATCGAAGAGTACGGCGTCGCCAAATTCAATCAGATGTGCAGGGAATCGGTCTGGGAATACCTCAGCGATTGGGAGGCCCTGACCGAGAGAATGGCCTTCTGGGTAAGCCTTGAGGACGCCTATGTGACCATGAAAAACGAGTACGTTCAGTCACTCTGGTGGATACTCAAGCAGCTCTGGGACAAGGGTCTCCTGTATGAAGGTTACAAGGTCGTTCCATACTGCCCCCGCTGCGGCACACCCCTCAGCAGCCATGAGCTCTCCCTGGGCTATCAGGAGGGCACCGTCGACCCCAGCGTTTTCGTCAAATTCGCGGTCAAGGGCGAGGATAACGCCTATCTGCTGGCCTGGACCACCACGCCCTGGACGCTTCCCGGCAATGCGGCTCTGGCCGTCGGCGAGAAGATCGACTACCTGAAAGTAAAGGACAGTTCCGGCGCGCATCTCTATGTGGCGAAGGAGCGGGCAGAGGCGGTTCTCGATCCAGGCTTTGAGCTCCTGTCCGAAATGAAGGGCGCTGCGCTTGTGGGCATGGAGTATGAGCCGCTCTTCCGCTTCGGGCCTCCGGTTGAGGAGCGGTTTGCCTACGTCATCGCCGCCGATTTTGTCAGCACCGCCGACGGCACCGGCATCGTCCACGTTGCGCCGGCGTTTGGCGCAGACGATCTCGCCGTCGGGCAGAAACACAAACTGCCGGTCTTCCACACCGTTGACGCCTCCGGCAGGTTCAAGCAGGAGGTCACACCCTGGGTAGGTCTCTTTGTCAAAGATGCGGATCCCCGCATTACCTCGGATCTCGAGGCGCGGGGGCTGCTCTACAAGGCAGGGACCTATGAACACACGTACCCCTTCTGCTGGCGCTGCGAGACGCCCTTGATCTACTGGGCCAAAGAGACCTGGTACCTGCGCACCAGCGAATTCAAAGACCGGCTGGTGGCCCTGAACGACACGATCAACTGGGTGCCCGACCACATCCGCAGCGGGCGGTTCGGCCGCTGGCTGGAGAACAACGTGGACTGGGCGCTGGGCCGGGACCGCTATTGGGCTACGCCGATTCCGATCTGGAAGAGCGACGCGCCCGGCAGCGGCTATATGGAGTGCATCGGCAGCGTCGCCGAACTCGCCGAGAAGAGCGGCCGCGACCTGGACGACCTGGACCTGCACCGCCCCCACGTGGACGGCATCACCTGGCCCGCCCCCGACGGCGGCACCATGCGCCGCGTCAGCGAACTTTGCGACGTCTGGTTCGACAGCGGGTCGATGCCGGTTGCCCAGTGGCACTACCCGTTCTCAAACCGGGAAGCGTGGGAGACCTACAAGCAGGCCGACTATATCTGCGAGGCGATCGATCAGACGAGAGGCTGGTTCTACACGCTGCACGCGGTCAGCACGCTGCTCTTTGACCGCCCGGCCTTCAAGAACGTTATCTGCCTGGGGCACATTCTGGCCGAAGACGGCTCGAAGATGAGCAAGTCCAGGGGGAACGTCGTCAACCCGTGGCAGGTCTTCGCCGAACACGGCGCCGACGCAACCCGCTGGTACATGTATACGGCAGGACCGCCCGGGAACGCGCGCCGCTTCAGCGGCAACCTGGTGGCGGAAGTAAAGCGCCGTTTTCTGAATACGTTGTGGAATACCTACAGCTTCTTCGTGGTTTATGCCAATCTGCAGGATGTCAACGGCGGCAACGATGGGAAGGTAAACGGATCGACTGCCTCCGCAGAGGCGGCGCTCCAGGATCGATGGCTTCTTTCCGAGCTGAACCGGCTCGTCCGCGATGTGACCGCCGCCTACGAAGCCTACGACGTCACCGCGGCCACGCGCCCCATCGCCGACTTCGTCGACGAACTCAGCAACTGGTATGTGCGTCTCAATCGCAGGCGCTTCTGGGACGGCGACGCAGATGCCCTGTCGACGCTCCGCCACACACTCGTTACGGTGTCGAAGCTGCTGGCTCCGGCGATCCCTTTCATTTCGGAGGAGATCTACCAGAATCTGGTCGCCGGCGTTGAGCCTGGCGCGCCGGACTCGGTGCACCTGGCGGCATGGCCGCGTGTTGACGACTCCGCCATTGACGACCAGCTTCATGCCGACATGGCGCTTGCTCAGAAAGTGACGACGCTGGGGCGGGCTGCAAGAGAGTCCGCGGCGCTCAAAGTTCGGCAGCCGTTGCAACGGGTTGTGGTTCGCGCCCGTTCGGAAGAGGAGAACGCCGGACTGGAAAGGGTGAAGGATCTGCTCCTCTCCGAACTGAATGTCAAGGCGTTGGCGTTCGCAGGCGAAGCGGACGAACTCGTCGAAGTGACGGTCTTTCCGCTTCCCAGGCAGCTTGGCCAAAAGTATGGTCGCGGCTATCCGGTTATCAGGAGCAGGTTCGCGGAGATGGACCAGCGAAACCTGGCCGCCCAACTTGAATCCGGTCACACCGTGACCGTGGAGGACGGGGGCCGGGAGTACGTCGTTGAACCGGAGGACGTAGAGGTTCGCAGGACGCCAGGCGCCGGCCTGGCCGTCGCCGAGGACGGCGGCTATCTGGTGGCCGTCACCACGACCCTGACGCCCGAGCTGGAGCTGGAGGGCCGCGCCCGCGAGCTTGTGCGCCGCATTCAGCAGCTCAGAAAGGATTCCGAGCTCGACATCAGTGACCGCATCGCGCTGACGCTGTCCGAGTCACCGCTCGTCGGCAAGCTCCTGTCGGTTCACAAGAGCTACATTGTAGAGGAAACTCTGACCGCGGCGCTTGAGCTGACGACCGGCTCAGGGGAGCTTCCCGGCGGCGCAGCCGTCACCTTTCCTCTGGGAGACGAGGAAGTGACGGTAGGTTTGAAAAAACTGTAAATGACAGGCTTGTGTGCCGGCGCTCTCGCAGACACAAGCCATTGTTCCGTTCAAGCGAAATTCGGAATGCTGACCGGCCTCAGCAGTCGAACATAACGACACCGGTGCCAAACTGTATGAAGGGAAGAACGCGATGACATCCTACCACTACGAACCGAATCTCAAATATGCCGACACCCACGAATGGGCCAGGCGGGAAGACACACAGGTAGTTGTCGGAATCAGTGACGCCGCCCAGGACATGATGAGCGACATCGTGTTCGTCGAACTGCCCGAAATTGGGACCGCAGTCGCGGCGGGCGAAGCAGTCGCCGTCGTCGAATCAGTCAAGGCGGCGGAGGACATTATCGCCCCGGTATCCGGTTCCGTCTCGGCCGTCAATGAAGAGTTGAACGACACGCCCGAGCTGGTGAACAGCGATCCGTACGGGGCCTGGTTCCTCAAGATCGAATTCGAAGACGGGACCGAGCTTGACAAACTGATGGACGCAGATGCCTATTCAGCGTTCGTTGAGAGCCAGCAGTGAGGTTAAGCCGGGCGGGAGCATTCTCCGTAGATGCGCTGCGAACCGCTGCGCCGCGCCTCGGCGCCTGCCGTTCCGGCTCTGGCTCCTGATGGTGGCGCTGCTGTTGAACGGTTGTGACGCGTTGCCGTCCCGGCCTCGCCTGCCTGAACTGCCGTTCCTTCAGCTGCGCGGTGAGTCCGATGCTGCGGCGCCTCCCCTGCACGTCTTCCTCCCCGAGGAGGGCGATGTGACAGAGGCCCTGCGCAGCCGCGTCGTCGCTTGGGCCGCCGCCAGTGAGCTCCAGGTCAATCTGACCGCGTCCGACCAATACGACCAGGAGCTTGTCAGCCGCCTGGCCGGAGAAGATCCACCGGATATGGTCCTGGTGACAGCGTTTCTTTTCCCCGAGCTGGCCGCCGGCGGTCTGCTGGCTCCGGCAGAAGAAGGTTTCCTCGAGCCGGCTGATCTGCCGCCCCGACTCGCCGCAGCCTTCACTTGGCCCCGCGAAGAGGCCGCCGCAAAACGCTACTGCCTGCCGCGGGAAGTGCGTACGCTGGCGCTGGTCTACGACGGCGAAGGACTGGCTGCGGCCGGCCACCCGCCCCCTGCCAGTTGGGACTCGCTGAGAGCGGTCGCAGTCGGGCAAACGGACGTTGACCGGAACCGCTTCGGATTTATCGAGGCGCCCGATCTCTCGCGCTGGCTTCCCTTCCTGTACGGGGCCGGTGGTACAATCATCGAGGGGAGCGGCGGCATGGCCCTGGAATCCCCGGCTGCCGAAGCGGCGATGGACTGGTACATCCAGATATTTCGCGACAACTTCGCCGGTCACGCCGGTGAGTCGAACAACGAGTGGGCCGGAGAAGTAC
The DNA here is from genome assembly GCA_009841235.1 of Caldilineaceae bacterium SB0661_bin_32. Classification (GTDB taxonomy): domain Bacteria; phylum Chloroflexota; class Anaerolineae; order Caldilineales; family Caldilineaceae; genus Bin5. The sequence goes on from VXMH01000090.1 coordinate 31,665, forward strand.
TGGGAAAGGGCAAGGGCGGACTGACGGTTGAGGGGAACTGGATCGCTCCATACTTTGAAGCCGAGTTCCCGGATTTCCGGTATGGCGTAGCGCCGCTGCCTTCTGGTCCGGCGGGGTTGAACAGTTCGGTGGCGTTTACCAGCTGCTATGCCGTTTCCTCGAAGTCGGGGCGAAAGCAGAATGCCTTTGCGCTGGCCGCCTTTCTGAGCGGCCCTGATGTGGTCGGCTCGCTGCCGAACGACGGCGGCTGGATGCCTGCCCTGAACGGGTTGAGAGAGGAATGGAAGAGGACCTTTCCCCGTCTCGCACCCTTTGCCGACGCTGTACCCACTGCCGCGGTCTGGCAGCTGCCGCCCGGTTTCGACACCTTTTTGCACAGTTTCAATCGGGGGATGGTCCAGCTGTTCGCTGCAAATGTGGAGGCCGCCGACTTTTTTGCCGAACTCCAGGAGTTGGGCGAAACTCTACTGGAGACGGCTGGTGAGCCGCAACCTGCGCCAGCCGCAACGCAGGATTCCAGCCCCTGACTGCGAGCGATCGAGATGAACTTTGAGGGAAAGGTAGCGCTGGTAACCGGCGGCGCGTCTGGAATCGGGCGCGAGACCGCGCGACGCTTCGCTGAGCTCGGCGCATCAGTGATAATTGCCGACGTGGACGCGGACGGCGGCTCGGATGCGGCAGCTGAACTGCGGAAGTGCGGGGCTGAAGGGCTGTTCGTCAGATGCGACGTTTCCGACCCCCTGCAGGTGGCGCGACTGTTCGACGAGTCCGCAACCCATTTCGACCGCCTCGACGCCGCCATAAATAACGCCGGCATAGGCGGTCCCTGGGAACAGCTTCAATCCTACCCTCACGAAGGCTGGGACAAAGTTCTTGCGGTGAATCTCACCGGCCTCTTCTACTGTATGCAGGAAGAGATCAGACGCATGATCGGGAAGGGAGGGTCGATCGTGAACGTGGCCTCGATCGCCGGCAAACGGGGACTCCCCAACCAGGCCGCATACACCGCCTCGAAGCATGCCGTCATCGGGCTGACACGCGTCTCTGCCCAGGAGGTCGCGCGACACGATATTCGCGTCAATGCCGTCTGCCCCGCCTACACCGAAACGCCTCTGTTCGGTCCGCTCATCGCCGGCAATTCGCGCAGGGCGGAAAAAATGCTGGAACGCATCCCAATGCGCCGCTTCGGCAAGCCCCGGGATATCGCTGAAGCGATCGTCTGGCTCTGCTCTGACGACTCTTCCTTTGTCACGGGGCAAGCAATCAACCTGGACGGCGGCATGACCGCGTAGCGGTCTCTAAAACACTAAACTGGAGAATATGATGTCCCGACAAGCGGCATACAAGGACCTGCAATCGAGGGTTGGCGCCGAATCCGACCCCGGCAGCTGGTTCCCGGTCACGCAGAATATGATCAACGGCTTTGCGGATGTGACACGTGACCATCAGTGGATCCACGTCGACGAGGAACGGGCGGCGCGCGACTCACCGTTTGGCGCAACGGTCGCACACGGCTTCTTCACGCTCTCGCTGATTCCCCACCTTACCGGTATGGTCGAGCCTGATAAGCCGGCCTATCCTGGCGTGGCGCTCACCGTAAACTACGGCCTCAATCGAGTGCGCTTTCCCCACCCTCTCCTCGCAGGCGCCAGGATCCGCGCCCGCAAGCAGCTCCAGTCCGTGGAGGAAGTGAAGGGAAACGGCCTTCAGCTGATTCACAACGTTACCGTTGAGGTTGAAGGCGTGGAGAAACCGACCTGCGTTGCCGAAATGGTTTCACGTCTCTACTTTGTGGAAGATTGAGACGGCGGACGGGTAGGCATTGACCAGTAACCGGCGGCAACATTCCATGTTCAGCAACCAGTCCATGTTCAGCAACCAGACAGTAGTCATTACAGGTGCAGGTCGGGGAATCGGGGCCAGCGCCGCCCTCCAGTTCGCAGAGTGCGGGGCGAACGTCGTGGTGAACGACCTTGACAGCGGTATGGCGGAGGAAACCGTGCATGCCATTCAGGCGCGCGGCGGGCAGGCCGTCGCCCTTGCCGGCGATGTCACCGCGGCCGGATTTCCGGAAAAGCTGATGCAGGAGGCGGTGGACAGATTTGGCCGCCTCAACGTCCTGGTCAACAATGCCGGCTATACTTGGGACGGGATGGCGCACAAGATCTCCGATGAACAGTGGCAGGCGATCCTAGACGTACACCTGTCTGCTCCCTTTCGAATGATCCGCGCGGCGGCTCCCCATCTGCGTCAAGCCGCCGCGGCCGAGCTTGCGTCCGGGTCCGGCAGGAGCAACAGGTGCATCGTCAATGTGTCGTCGACCTCCGGACTGCATGGCAATATCGGTCAGGCCAACTACGCTGCCGGCAAAATGGGGGTCGTGGGACTGACCAAAACAATCGCCAAGGAGTGGGGCCCTCTGGGGATACGCTGCAACGCCGTTGCCTTCGGTTTCATCGACACGCGTCTGACCCGATCACAGGAGGTCCAGGAAGAGTCGATCGAGATTGACGGGCGTGAGGTAGTGCTGGGAATCCCCCAAAAGGTACGCACGCTGCTCGACAAGGATATACGGCTCCGTATCCCTCTCGGACGGCCCGCCGCGGAAGAGGAGGCGGCGGCTGGAATCGTCCTGATCGCTTCGCCCCTTGCGTCATACATCACCGGCCACGTACTCGAAGTGACCGGCGGTATGGGAATCTGACCCGTCGCGTTTGGACCAGGACGCCCGAAATTGAGGCAAGGAACCGTCATCCCTCGATCAGGCCCTGTCTTCCGACAAGACCGGGAGCGGTGGACGGCCCCTTTCCAACCCTGCGAACATCCCAATGGCAACAGCAAGCGCGACAGGAGTGACCGGGAGCGTACAGCCTAAGACCGTCATGATCACCGGGGCCTCCAGCGGTATCGGCCGCGCATGCGCTCTTCGGATGGATCGCGCCGGCTGGAAGGTCTTCGCAACTGTGCGTAACGAGGCCGACGCCCTCCGCTTGCAGAGCGACGCATCCCCACGGCTGCAAACGATATTGCTGGATGTAACCGACCCGGATCAGATCGCCGCGGCCGCAAGGACCGTTGGCCAATCCGTGGGAGGAAACGGACTGCACGGGCTGGTGAATAACGCCGGAATCGCCGTGGGCGGCCTCGTTGAGTACCTTGACCCGGCTGAGTTGCGCCGTGTGCTGGAGACCAATACGATCGCGCCGCTGTCCGTCACCAAGCCGCTGATTCCCTTGCTGAGAAGGGCAAGGGGACGTATCGTGATGATTAGCTCGATCGCCGGATTCAGTTCGACTCCCCTACTCTCGCCATACAGTGCCTCCAAGTTTGCCCTGGAAGCGCTGACCGACGGGCTCCGGCTCGAGCTGAACCCTTGGGGAATCGAAGTGGTTTCAGTCCAGCCTGGCGCGATCAAGACCGAGATCTGGCAAAAAGCCCGCGCTTACGTGGAAGGGGAGCTGCGAAAGTACCCGCCCGAGGCATTTGAACAGTATGGCCCCCTCCTCGAGAGGATTTCCGACTCTCTTGATAGACCGAGAGGCGTCGATGCCGAAGAAGTGGCCCGAACTGTGGACATGATCCTCACCGTCTCCCGGCCCAAAGCCCGCTACTTGGTCGGCCGCGACGCCGTCATCAGAAACTTGATCGAACGTCTGCCTACGTCGCTGCGCGATCGGGTTATCCTGAGCCGTATGCCCGAATACGGAACGGACGCAGAACTCCCACCCAACGAACTGCGAGAAGCTGGTCATGAAGATCTGAGTCAGTAATGTTTGCATTCCCCAACGTCGGTTCCCGCACCTCGCTTCTTGATTATCGCTGTCCCAGAACCGGAGAAACAACAATGAGATTCACCCTGTTTGGAATTAAGCGCGCATTTGCAGCGGCCCTCATAACGCTCGTGATAGTAGGTTGCGGTCCGGCTTCACCGGCAACTGAAGAGATTCAGCCGGTCTCGGCAAGTTCGGAAGCGAACGGTTCGACGGCAGAGAACCGTTCTCAGCGACCGGCCGGGGAATCCATTCGCATTGGGGCCCTTGTCCCGCTCTCCGCCCCCGGCTCCGTCGTGGGCGGCGAAGCAATGCGGGACGCGATGATCATCGCCGCCGCTGAGATCAATGCAAACGGCGGCCTCCTGGGCAGACCTGTCGAGCTGATCGTCGTCGACAGCGAAGGCCTTCCGGAGAGAGGGGCCTCCGTTACCGAGAGACTGATCAGCCAGGAAGGGGTCGTTGCCATCGCCGGCGGCTACCATAGCTCAGTTGGCGTCGTTGCCAAGGAGGTCGCCCACGACTATGGGATTCCGATAGTTTTCGCCAATACCTGGAACGACACGATCACGAGCGTACAGTATCCTCAGGTCTTTCGAATCGCTCCCATCAGCTCGGAGGTCTCCGCCATTGACGTCAAATTCATGCAGTGGCTCCGAGACGAAGCCGGCGCCAGGCTGGAAAAGGTCGTCCTGCTGACTGAGAACACCGACTATGGGATACCTGCCGCCGAAGATACTGCGCGGCTGCTGAGCGAAGCGGGGATCGAATCCGTCACCTTTGGAGTCGACATCGGCACGCAGGACTTTGCCGGCATTATCGAGAGGGTAAGGGCCGAAGAGCCGGATCTGATCATGTCGCTGGCAACCGGAGAAGCTTCCTACAATTTTGCCCAGCAGTCTGCCGACGCCGGATTGGGCCCGCAGGATGTTCCCACAATGTGTGACCACGTGGCCCTGGAAAGCGACGCATTCTGGACCAACGTTCCCGACGGCAACTACTGTTTCGTGCGGCGAATTGGTTTGCCGCCTCAGCTGTACAACGACGCCGCCCATAGCTTTCTTGCCGAATATGAAGCGCGCACCGGCAAGGAAGGGGCGGAATCCTACGCCTTCGCAGCTTACGACGCCGTTCGCGTTATCGCGCAGGCCATAGACGAAGCGGGGACAACCGACGCGCAGGCGATCATCGCCGCACTGGAAGAGATCACCTATGAAGGCGCGCTGGGCACGATCACCTTTCCCATAAACAGCCGCAACTCGCCGGAAGAAGCGGGCGTCGATCCCAAGTGGTGGCACCAGTTCCCCGACCCGGCCGTTACCGTCGTTCAATATCAGCAGGAGGGCGAGGACTCGGTCGGCGCTACCGTAGTCTACCCGCCGACATATCGAACGGGTGACCCGGTCATAGTCGGGCAGTAGCCGCCGAATGACATCTGGTCGCCGAATGACATCAGAGCGTACTGCCCTCAATCTATCTGTCCATATACCGCCGTATTCTTCTGGCGGCGACTAGACCAGGGCCGGTCCGCGAACAACACTGAGGCAGCGGAAGCGCCGCCTCCCCCATCCCCCTCAAAACCCCCGTAGGGGCAGGCCTTGTGCC
>VXMH01000079.1 GCA_009841235.1 Caldilineaceae bacterium SB0661_bin_32
CCGTGTACCATAGTATTATGCCACAACCACTCAGACTTGTTCAGAGTATCCTTAGAGTTTCTTTTCCATCTCGACCACCGTCAATGTTACTCCCTCAAACTCCTCCCTTTTGCGGGATATCTCCCTGAACCCCTGTTTAAGATAGAACGACAGCCCTTTCTCGTTCTGTTCCTCCACCTCCAGGCGGACCAGCAGTGCCCTTGGGAATGCAGCTACGCAGGCCTCCAGCAGCTTGCCGCCGACGCCCTGGCGCTGGTGGCCGGGTAAGACATAGAGTCGCGCAATGTATACGACTTTTTCGCTTGGCCGGCCCGCCGTCACCAGTCCCAGTATATCGCCGTGTTCATCTTTCGCGACGCTGAAACAGACACGCTCGTCCTCTATTTCTGCGGCCAGTCCTTCCAGGCTGTGCCAGAGCGAGGTTATCTTTTGGATCACCTCTAGCGGTAGGAAGGGCCCGTAGGTATCGTTCCAGGTTTCGCTGAGGACCTGCTTGATCTCTTTTACTTCCTCAACAGTTGCCGGCTGCACGTTTACCATTCAGATCGGTTCTCCGCTCACTCCACGGTTAAGGGCAGCCCCCCTTGGTCCTCCAGAATCTGTTGGATTTGAGGTGTCAGTTCAGGCAGTGAGTTATGGGCGATTTCCCAAACAATGGTGAAGTCCACAGCAAAATACGCGTGAATCGCTATGTTTCGGAAGCCAATCATTTGCTTCCAAGGAACATCAGAGTACCGTGCGCGTAATTCGCTGGGCAGTTTTGCAGAAGCCTCGCCGATAATTTCCACGTTGCGGACAACCGCGTCCTGATAAAGTTCATCCTGAAGAAATGTTCCTTCATCCAGACTTTGGATATACCCGGAAACCTTATTGCAAGCCTCGATTATCTCATTGAGGTAGAGACGCGGGTCCCGTTCAGACACGAATCAAATCTCTCTCAATCAAGTGGCGGAGTAAAGGTTTTTTGTCGATGGCTCCCCTGGTCACAACATCTACGTTTGTTTCCAAGAGTTCCGCCAGATGATCGCAAAGGTCGACGAATTCCCAGCCGAGCGGCGCGTTCAATTTGACCAAAATATCGAGGTCGCTGGCGTCGGTCTGGTCGCCGCGGGCGTAGGAGCCAAACAGAGCGATCTCCTCTACGTGGAAACGCTTCTCCAATTCGGGCTGATGGGCACGCAGGATTCTGCGGATTTCGTCGACGCTTTTCATATTCTGTAACAGATTTTTTTCAACGGTCTGATATGTTTCCCAAGCAATCTTAACATGTCGACACGTCGAAGTTTGCATCTCTCACTTGGTCGTGAGGGAAAACTTCGTTGTATATGTCCATTTCAGGCGCATCCCAGTCTTCGGCGAAAGTCGCGAAGCATTCTCTCAATTCGGCAGCCTGATTCTCGTCAATCCCCTGCTCACACAGGTTCGAGGTGGCTCGAAGTCGGTGTATTTGATTTGCCGGGCAATTCAGTCCATCGCTCCATGGTGAGATGCAATGCTCAGACAGGCTTTGGGTGGCCTTCGGGCCACTCCTCCGGCGTGAAGGGCCAGTCGAGATTGGCGCAGACGTCGCGCCAGCGTTCCTCCATGTCAGGCAGGTAGAGGAGGGGGATCCAGCCCAGGCGCAGGTAGATGCTGAGGGCGGGCAGGCGCCAGTCATCGGTGTTCAGGTAGATGTTCTTGTGGCCGGACTGGAGCAGACGGCGCACAACGGACGCGCACACAGCCATGCCCAGCCCCTTACCGCTGTGCTCGGGATGCCCGGCGACCCAGCCCAGTTCGCCGCCAAAGGGGTGGATCTCCTGGGGTCTGTGTGTTGCCATGGCAGTTGCGACGATTTTGCCGCTGGCCCGGTGTTCAATCATGAAGAAGCCATCGGGCAGGATATGGTCGAACCAAGGCTTCAGCATTTCATAGTTCCAGCGTGAGAAGCCGGCTAGATCCATGACGTCGTACCAGCCCTCTTCGTCGCCGGGTTTGTAGGTGCGCAGGGTGTAGCCGATGGGGACATGGACGGCGGGCGGCGAGCCGAGCAGCTGCTCGGGCCAGATCATTTTCAGTTGTTCCTTCTTTCTTTCCTCGCTCATGCTATTTATCCTTTGATTCCTGTAATCACAATCCCCTGCAGGAAGGTGCGCTGCGTGACGAAGAAGATGGCGATCGGCACCAGGGTCGAGACGACCGTCATCGCCATCAGGTACTGGATGTCGACCTCCGTCCGCCCTTTGAAGCGGCTCAGCCCCAGTGTGATGGTGAAAAGCTGGGGCGAGTTGATATAGATCAGCGGTGCGAAGAAGTCATTCCAACTATAGGTGAACTGGTAGATGGCGACAACAATCAGCGCGGGGCGAACCTGAAAGAGGAGGATGCGCCAGAAGACGGCGAAGCGGCTGCAGCCGTCGATGAGGGCGGCGTCGTCGAGCTCGCGGGGGATGGTGAGGAAGAACTGGCGCAGCAGGAAGATGCTGAAGGCATCGCCGAAGAAGAGGGGCACGACCAGCGGCTTGAAGGTATTGACCCACTCCAGCCAGCTGAAGATCATGAAGAGCGGGATCAGGGTCACCTGCATGGGCAGCATCATCGTGCTCAGGACGATGATGAACAGGGTGGTGCGGCCAGGGAATTGGATGCGTGAAAAGGCGAAGGCGGCGATGGAGCAGGAGAAGAGAACGGCCACGACGTTGAGCGAGGCGACAAAGGCGGTATTGGAGAAGAAGGTAATGAAGTCGCCTTTTAGCCAGGCCTCAACGTAGTTGGCCCAGCGATAGGTCGGCGGGATCCAGACCGGCGGGATCTTCCAGATCAGGCTTTTGTCTTTGCCTGCGGTCAGCAGCATCCAGACCCAGGGCGTGAGAAAGAGGGCTGCGCCGGGCAGCACCAGTATCCACAGCCAGACCTGGTGCGCCGCGGAACGCCACAGGGGCCCGGTTGGGCGCGTGTAGCTGAACCTTTTCTGCTCGACAAAGACGTTGTCAGTGCGCATCGATTCTGTTGCCGGTTGCTCTCGCTAGAGGAGAGAGTTAAGAGGAGAGAGGAGTGAGAAAAACCTCTACTGCTGCCTGCTCAACTCGTATCCTGGCCGTTATCTGGCCGCCTCTCCTTCGTAGTAGACCCAGCGGCGGGACGAGTACTGGAAGATCAGCGTAAAAGTGATGATGATTGCAAAAAGGACCCACGCCGCGGCCGAAGCGTAGCCGAACCGGATCTGCAGGAACGCCTTGCGATAAAGGAAGAGCACCATGCTCAAGGTGGCGTTGTTGGGTCCGCCCTCGGTCATGATGAAGGCCTGAGTGAAGAACTGGAAGGCGTAAATGAGGCCGATGGTGACGTTGAAGAAGATGGTGGGCGTCAGCATCGGGATGGTGACGTGCCAGAATTTGCGAATGCTGTTGGCGCCGTCGATGGTGGCGGCCTCGTAAAGGTGAGTGGGGATGCCCTGCAGGCCGGCCAGGTAGAGGAGCATGTTGGCGCCCACGCCCCAGACACTCATGATGATCAGTGATGGCAGCGCCCAGGTCGACGAATAGAGCCATGACGGGCCCTCGACGCCGAAGATTGCGAGAAAGTTGTTGAGCAGGCCGGCGCGGGGATTGAAGATCTGCAGCCAGAGCAGAGAGACGGCGACGCCGGAGATGACAGTGGGCAGATAGTAGATTGTGCGCCAGATGCCGAGCCCGAGCAGCTTCTGGTTCAAGACCAGGGCGATCATGAGCGCGAGGCAGGAGCCGAGCGGGACGGTTGAGAAGGCGTAGATGAAGGTAACGCGCAGGCTCTTCCAGAAGAGGTCCTCATTGAACAGGTCGCGGTAGTTTTCGAGGCCTACGAAGAATGTGCTGGTGAGCAGATCGGAGCGGAAGAAGCTCAATCCCAGCGAAAAGAGCATTGGCCCGAACACAAAGGACAGGAAGCCTACCATCCAAGGCAGGAGGCAGAGATAGGCGGTGATCAGGTCCTGCCGTTTCTGGGAGGACCCCACCCGCCACTGTCTTGCCAAGCGCATCGCCATAACGTTCCTCAGTAACCTTTAAGAAGAGAGAAGAGGAGTAAGAAGGATCATCTCACTCCTCATTACTCACTTCTCTCTACTCGCTTATCCCATTCGTTCGAGCGTCGCGTGTTGGGCCTCGGTCACCTGCTGTGAAATATCGACCAGGATGCTGACCGGCTCGGAGCCTTCAACGTAGATGGCCTCCATCGCAGGGACGAGGAGCTCTTCGGCCACGGACTGGAAGCGGAAGAGCTGCGGCCCGCGGGCCTCGCCGGTCTTCAGCTGATCGACGATGACTTCCAGCTGCACCGGCTCGAGGCGGCCGTCGATCTCACGCAGGAAGCCGGGCCACTTGTCGGCGGAGCTGGCGAGGCCGGGCAGACGGCCTGACCTGCGGGCCACGTTGTCCTGGTACCATTCGCCGGCGCCGATCCACTTGACCCAGTTCCAGACGTCGTCGTGGTTGCCGCGGTCGGCGACGCCCTTGTAGACGCACCACTGGTCGGGGGCGCCCATGCAGACGCGGTCGACGGGGCCGGCCGCGATGTGGTTGATGTCCCAGGAGCCTTCTTCCATCTGGTCGGCCAGGTCGAAGAACTGGTCGGCGCTGCGTTCGGCGAAGGCGACGATGTCGGCAGGCAGGACGCCGGTCCACGTGTTGGGGATACCGGACGCGTTGACCTGGTTTCTCTGTGCCAGGCAGTTGAGGTCCCACATGTTGTGGCGGATCCACTCGAAGGCGGCCAGCGCCTCCTCTTCGCCGAGCATGCATTCCATCAACGTCTCGTCGTCGCGGACCATGCCGCCCCATGCCTCGACATAGTAGAAGTAGCCCAGTACGTAGCTGGGACGCAGCTGGCCGCCCCAGCGTGTGATCTCGCCGTCGTCATTCTTCTTTGTCAGCGCGCACGCGGTCGCGGCGCAGTCGTCGACGCTCCAGTCCTGTTCGGGATAGGCGACGCCGAGCTCGTCGAAGGCTGGCTTGCTGTAGTAGACGCTGGTCACGTCGATGTTTGTTACCATAGCCATGCGGATCTGCGTGATCTGGTCCCAGCACTGGTCCCAGCCGGCGGCGAGGAAGATGTCGTCGGCGTCGGGGACGTCCTGGTCGACCAGGGGTTGCAGGTCGAGCAGCTGGCCTTTCTCGGCCCAGGTGTTGATGATGGGGGGCCAGGTGGACATGACGTCGGGCGCGGTGCCGGCGGCCATGTTGGTCAGCACCTTGGTGGACCAGCCGTCGCCGTGGGGTTCCCAGAGGATTTCAACCTCGGGGTGTTCCTCGTAGTAGCGGGGGAAGGCCTCGTCCTGATGGTACTCGGCCCACTGGATGCCGGGCACGTTGGCGAACCAGTCGAAGCTGGCGAAGCGGATCTGGGTCCTTTCGCCGTCGGCGTCGGAGGCGGCTGCGCTGTCTCCGGCCATTGCGTCGCCGCCGGCGGGTGCCGGGGCGCAGGCGGCCAAGGCAGCGGTACCGGCGATGCCGGCGCTCAGGCGCAGCATATCGCGGCGAGTTAAACGGTTGGACATGGTGAGTTCCTCCTTTGGGAAGATGCTTGGCTATGTCCTGACAAAATTGAATCGGGTAGACCCCCGAGGTGTTTGCGCTACTCCCTTTCCGCTAAGTCACCTCGGCGACCTTCGCCGGCAGTCCGGTGCGGATAGACTCCCAGCAGGCCGAGGCCGTGGCAACTACTTTGGCGCCCGCGACTTCATCGATGAGGGGACGCTTGTCCTCGCGCAGACACTCTTCAAAATGGCGCATGTAGCGTATGACTTCCTGGCCGTGCCCGGCTTCGCGTTTGAACTCCAGGCTCATTTCGGGCTGGCCCTCGAGCTTGTCGAAAACGAACTGGTCGTTGACGAAGGACCCTTTATCGCCGAAGATGCTCAGTCCCAGCTGGGGCACCGGCGCCTCCACCAGCCCGTATACGGCCATTATGCGGGCGATGACGCCGGAGCGGAAACGCAGGTTGATGAGAAAGTTGTCATGCTTGTCGTCAGGGTAACGGTCGTCCATGTGACTGCAGGAGGCGTAGGTGAAGACCTCATCGACATCGCCCAGGAACCAGCGAAGCAGGTCGATGGGGTGGCAGGCGCCGCCGTAAAGCCAGTCCTGCGGATGCTCGTGGCGCCAGGCGGTGCGGTCCATGACCGGTCGCATGTCGTGGACGTAGTGGGCCTCGGCGAAGAGAGGGCGGCCGAGGTCGCCATCGTCGAAGAGCTTTTTGGCGGCCATGAAGTTGGGGCGGAAGCGGGAGGTCTGTCCGGTGAGGAACTTCACGCCTGCCCTTTGCACCAGCTGCACAACGCGTCTGGCCTCCTCCAGGGAGACGACCATCGGCTTGGTGCAGATGATGTGTTTGCCGGCGGCGACGGCGGCCTCGATGTGCGCCATGTGCAGGTGGTCGGGCGAATAGATGCCGACCACGTCGACGTCGGGCTGCAGCGCCAGCTCCTGGTAGTCAGTGGTAAGATGCGAAATCCCGTGCTCTTCCCCCAGCCGCTCCAGTCGCGCGGTGTCGCTGTCGCAGAGGGCGCGCACCTGCAAGCTTGACGTCGCATCCTGGTTGATGGCGAGCATGTTCGCTCCCATCCCCAATCCGATCACGCCGACCCCTATCTTTTTTCCCATTCTTCCACCTAACATGAGATTTTCCGTCTGAACTGTGAGCGGCGCGTGAATTGCCGCTTTCCGGTTTTCTCTGCGTCAACCCTTAATTCCCGTCAGAGCGATGCCTTTCACCAGGTTGCGCTGGAAGATGAAGAAGACGATTAGCGGCGGAATCAGGGTGAGCAGGGAGCTGGCCATGACCTTGGAGTAGTCGAACCAGCCGAAAGAGTTGCCGATGCCGCGCAGGGCGAGGGGGAGGGTGTAGTTGCCGCCGTCGGTGATGGTGACGAGGGGCCAAAGGTAGTCGTTGAATGTGGCGCGAAAGCTGAAGATTGCGAGCACGGAGATGACCGGCTTCATCATGCCGACGATGATGCGGGTGTAGATGGTGAAGTCGCCGGCGCCGTCGATCTTGGCGGCGTCGTAGAGCTCGAGGGGGATGCCGTAGACGAACTGTCGGCAGAGAAAGATGCCGAAGGATGAGAAGACGGAGGGCACGATCAGGACCCACAGCGTGTTGAGGAGCTCAAGCCGGTCCATGACGACGTAGAGGGGGATGAGGAGGGTGAGGAAGGGCACCATGGTGGTCGAGAGCACGAAGTAGAAAAGGGGCTCGCGCAGGGGGAAGCGCAGGCGGGCGAAGCAGTAGCCGCCGAGGGTGGAGGTGATGAGAACGGCGATGACGGTGGTGACGGTGACGAAAATGCTGTTGATGTAGGAGCGCGTGAGACTGCCGCCGCCTATCTTGTGGGAAAGGACGACCTGGAAGGCTTCGAGCGACCACTCTTCGGGCCAGAGCGTGGGGGGGATGCGGATGATGTCCGCGGGCAGCTTGAAGGCGGAGAGCACGAGCCAGGCAAAAGGGTACAGCATGACGAAGCCGCCGCCGATGAGGACGGCGATGAGCAACCAGGTCTGCCAGCGGGTGCGCTGCCAGTAGGGCGTCGAGAGGCGGGCCAAGTCGGTCGTGGTGGCGGTCATGGTGCTTCTCCGTCAATAGTCCCAGGACTTGCGGCGGCGCTGGAGCTCGAAGAGGGTGGCGCTGAGCAGGATGACGAACATGGCGATGGAGACGGCGGCGCCATAGCCGAGGTTCAGCACTTCGAAGCCAAGCTGGTAGGTGTAGAGCGAGAGCGTGCGGGTGCTGTGGCCCGGCCCGGGCATGAGCTGGAAGGGCTCGAACATCTGCATGGTGCCGATGATGCTGGTTACGACCTGGTAGGCCATGGCGGGTTGGATCAGGGGCAGGGTGACCGCTGTGAAGCGTTTCCAGGCGCTGGCGCCGTCGAGCTGGGCGGCCTCGAGCAGGCTGTCGGGCACCTCGTTGATGGCGGCGAGCAGGACGATGGACGAGTTGCCGAGGAAGATCCAGACGACCATGAGTGTTATGCACCAGAGGGCCTGGTCGGGGCTCTTGGAAAAGGGTTGGGCCGGCAGGCCTACCGATTCGAGGATGGCGTTAAAAGCGCCGCCATTGGTGCGGTAAAGCCATTTCCAGAGCAGGACGCTGACAACGCCGGGCATGATGACCGGCAGGTTGTAGATGGCGAGGAGCGTGTACTGGTAGACGGGGCGCAGGTGGCTGAGGGCGAGCGCGAGCAGAAGGGCAAGGCTGAGTGCGACGAAGATTTCGACGACTGAGAAGCGGACGGTATTCCAGAGCGCGTCCCAGAAGCCGGAGTCGCCAAGCAGTTTTTCGAAGTTGCGAGTGTTGACGAAAACCGGTTTCTGGATGTAGTCCCAATTGTTAAAGGAGAGCCAGATCGCGGTCCCAAATGGGATCACGAACATAATCAGGTAGAACAGGCTCAGCGAAAAGGCGAAACCCATCCCCAGCCAGCTGTATTGAGAGAGCCAGGCGCGCGGGGACCGTACTGGTGCGGCGTCTGTTGGACTGGGCCCTGCAGTGACTGCCATGACTGCCTTCCCCCTCGGCGGTGCGGGAACGGTTCGGGCGGCCGGGCGGGACGGCCTGGAAGGACCGTCCCTGCCCGCCGCGAAGAATCAGGCGTTGAGACGTTCGAGGGCCGTATCTTCCAAGCCCTGCATTTCGACGTCGATGTTTTCGACGGCCTCCTGGATGGAGATCTCGCCGGTAAGCGCTCTTTCGGCTTCGCGCCAGGCGGGTGCCGGGTTGGCGACGTGGTGGCCGGCGTAGCGGGCGTGGGGCCAGACGCCTAGGGCGCATTTCTTGGAGACGGCGCCGTACTTGGTGTCCTCGATGCGCGGGTCGGCGTAGACGGCAGGCGTCATGAGGCTGCCGGAGTAGAACTCCATCGCCTGCAGCTGCCCTTCTGTGCTCATGATCATGTCGATGAACGCGATCGAGGCGTTCAGCTTGTCGGAGTCGTCGCGGAGGCGCCGCGAGAGGGCCCAGGAGCCGATGTGGCTGGGGCAGAGTATGCGTTCGACGGCGTCGGGGTGGCTGGGCATCGGCAGCGCTTCGAGGTTGAGCGGGAACTGGTTGGCGAGGACGCTGTAGGTCCAGGAGCCCATGCCTTCCATGGAGAGGATGCCGTTGGCCATGTCCTGCCAGACGTTGTCGATGAAGTCCCAGTCGAAGAGGCGGTGTTCGTAGATGATGTCGTGCATGAACTGGAAGGCGGCAATGCCTGCTTCGCTGTTGTAGGTGAAGGTGGCGGTCTCGACGTCGTAGGGTGCGCCGCCGAGCTGGTGCATGAGCGTCTGGGGGAAGAGGCCCAGCATGCCGGTGAGGGTCCAGGCGGCATGGGTCATGTTGCCGTCGTCGTCGATCTGGCGGACCTTGAGGCAGTCTTCGATGACGGCGCCAAGGTCGCTCCACTGGGTCCAGTCGCCGCCGGCTTCGGAGAAGTGGTCGGTATTAAGGACGAGGACACAGTCGGAGAGGCCGGAGATGTAAGGGTAGTAGTAGGCCTTGCCTTCGGGTGCGTTGACTGCGGTGAAGGCGGCGGGGAAGAAGCGTTCCTCGAGGGCGTTGCGCCCGCCGGCGAGGTCGGTGATTTCGAGGAAGACCTGGGAAACGTCGGTGGCGACGACCCAGTCGGTGTAGTGATAGTTGATGTCGCCCTCATTGCCGGCTGCGATGGAGGGAAGGAGTTTGGCGAGCAGGTCGCCGTAGCCGATGGGCTGTGTGTTGACGGTGACGCCGGGTTCGACCTCGGCGAAGGCCTCGGTTGCCCAGGCGAGGATGCGGTTCATGCCGTCCCAGTCCTGGTGCCAGACGGTGATTTCGGCTTCAAGCTGATCGGGCATGTCGTCGGCCATATCGCCGCCGGTCATGTCGCCGGCGACGGGCGCGCAGGCGGCCAGCACGGCGCCGGCTGTTGCGGCTGACGAGATTTGCAAGAAGCTGCGTCGACTCATTCTGTTCTGCTGCATCGTTCAGTTCCCTTCCGCCCTACTGGGCATCGATGAGTAAACTGTTGCGGGTTTCCAGCTTTCAAGGATTGTTTCGGAAACGCAATCATTCTATATAGACAGGCAGCAGTTCGGACTGCACTGCAGCCTGGTCCGCCGAGTTGGGAGCTAGTAGAACCACTCCACCTTCTCTGACCGGCCCGTCTGCGCCGAGATCAGGCCGGCTTCACAGACGGCGACGTTGTTGGCGCCGGCTTTGGAGGTAATGGGGTTTTCGGCCTTGCCCTCGAGCAGGTCGAGGAAGGCGACGACCGAACCGGCCCAGCCGTGGCCTCCCACCACATTACCGGTAGAAGTATCCTCCAACTCTATGGGCTCCTCGTCGCGGCGGTACAGGCTGCCCTCCTTCAGAGTGCCGGTGAGCCCGTAGCTTTCGAAAAAGCCATGCCAGGTGGGGCCGGAGCAGCCGCTGGTCACGTGACATTTGCCGAGGACGCCGTTGGCGAAGCGCATGATCAGTATGTAGCAGTCCTCGCTGGGGAACTCGGAGACGCAGCGCGCGCTGCTGTACATCGAGACCTCTTCGACCGGCGAATCGACCGCCCACAGCATCAGGTCGATAGGGTGAATGCCGCCGCCGAGGAGGATGTTCTGCGGGTTCTCGGCGTCAATGCGCCACGGCGTATGATTTCTGCCGTGGGGCCAGTACCAGGCGGTCATGTCGTGGATGTAGTCGCCCTGGATGAAGAAGGGTTCGCCGATCTCGCCCGCCTTGGTCGCCAGCACCATCTCGCGCCAGGGGTAGACGTAGCGCATGGTCTGGTCGGTCATGACGTGGAGTCCGGTGCGCTCTTCGACTTCGATCATGCGGCGGGCGTCGGCGACGCTGGTGGCGAACGGTTTCTCGACGAGCGCGTGGCAGCCGTGTTCGAGGGCCGCGATGGTCTGCTCGGCGTGCAGATGGTCGGGCCCGGCCACAACGACTACGTCCGGGTCTGTTTCGTCGAGCAGCTTCTCGTAGTTGGTGCTGGCCGCTGCATCCGGGTACTTGTCGAGGGCTTCTTCGAGCTGCGCGCCCACGGGATCGAAGAGGCCGACGATCTCGCCGCGGCCGTCTGTGGTGGCGACGTGGGCGCAGTGGAGTCCGGCTCCTCCTGAGCCGCAGATTAGGAATTTCACTGGCGGCATCCTGTCTCTTCCTCCGAACTATGTTGGGCGATGCGATTGGTCATGCGATTGTCCACGGAGCACACTTTTCTCTATCCGCGAAGGTCGCGAAGAACATTTTTTGTCCGCGGAGAACACCTTTCTCTTTCCGCTGAGGGCTGCACAGTCACTGTTCAAGTCAGAAATCGTTGAAGACGTCGACGGCGTTGCCGGTGCGGATCGATTCCCAGGCGGCGACGCCGGCGGCCACCGATTTGGCGCCGTCGAGGACGCCGGGGGACGGGTCCTTGTCGTTGTCGAGGCAGTCCTGGAAGTGACGCATGTAGCGGATGACGGTGGCGCCGTGTCCGTAGGCGCTGAGATCGGTCTCGGCGTCGTAGGGCGTCGTCTCAACCTCCTCGATCTTTTCGTCGAGAACGACGCGGATTTCGCCGGGCTCGTTGTCGGTGTACTCGCCCTGGAGGCTGCCCTTGGTGCCGTAAACGCCGTACTGCATCATCGGCAGAGGGGGATGGACGATGCCGTAGAGGCCGGAGACGCGGCCGATTACGCCGGAGGTGAATTCGGCGTTGATGAAAAAGTTGTCCTGGATGGGGTAGTCGGGGGTGAGGCCGCCCTTGTTGGCGACGGCGTGGACCCGCTTTATGTCGCCGCCGAAGGCGCGGATGATGTCGATGCTGTGCACGCAGCCGCCGAACATGAAGTCCTGCGGCATGGTCAGTCGCCAGGGCGTGAAGTCGTAAATGGGCCGCATGTCGTGCAGGTAGAAGCTTTCGAGAGCGATCAAGTCGCCTAGCTGGCCGTCGTCGTAGATCTTTTTGGCGGCGAGGAACTGGCGGTCGAAGCGCATGGTCTGGCCGACGAGAAACTTGGCGCTGGTCTCGCGCACGAGGTCGACCAGTTTCCTGGCGTCCTCCAGGGTGGTGACCATCGGCTTGGTGCACATGACGTGCTTGCCGTTTTCGAGGGCGCCGATACAGGACTCGGCGTGGAGGGCGTCGGGCGAGTAGACGCAGACAACGTCGACGTCGGCGCGGCCGACAATGTCGCGGTAGTCTGTGCTCCAAAAGGGGATATTGAACTGGCGGGCGGCCTGCTCGAGCACGTCGGGGCGGCGGGCGCAGGCGGCGGTGATGGTGTAGCGCAGGTCCGGCTTGTCCTCGAGCATGGTCATGGTTGAGGCCATGTTGGCGGGCCCCATGCCGATGATGCCGAGGCGGATGGGAGAATCGCTCATCTGTTACGCCTCCTTACAGGGAGAGGCCGCACGGCAGTTGTGTGTGCGGCGTATGTACTGAACGAAGTTCGCAACTCTTCTCCTGGCCGATGTATGACATAGCAAAAGATCTGACTGCAAAGATCGGCATTTTAGTAGTGCGGGCTGCAATCTATCTGATGTGAAGTGGGCAGAGGAGAAGTTTGTCGAAAACGGCCCGCGACCGATTCCATTGCCGAAATGTGCTCATGACAGTTGAGCGGGCGCCGTCTGAGTGGGACCGGTGGGCCTTGCGGCGAGCCATTCCGATACTAACGGGTCTGGTTTCGGAAAAGAATAGTGGAAAGCGGGGCAACTGTCAAGCAGGAGAAAAAGGGTCTTGCGACGCTGCCGGGGGCGGGGTACAGGGGAAAGCCGTTCTGCCTGATCTTCACGAGTTGACGGGGTAGCGAAAGGCGTCGTACGTGTCGTCGCTGCCTTGTGACACCTTTCCTCTCAACCCCAACCTACTCACACACGACTCCATCACCGTCCGAATCCCGCATATACGGATACGCCGGATGATCGCTGCGCACGGGGGCGATACCGTGCCGGCGGGCTTCCGCGCACGTGATGCGGCCGTTGTTGTCGTCGTCGTACAGTTCCAGCGGGTCGCCTTCTGCTTGGCGGTCCGCCTCCTGGTCGTCTTCTGCGACCGGGGTGGGCGATTCTTCGGCGGGCGCGATGATCTGCATGGCGAACGAAGGGCAACCGTTGAGAACGGCGAGGGCGGCTTCGGCTTCGCGGGGGTCCATGGAGAGGCCGTAGCGGCGCTTGACCGCGACGACGCGGTTGACGAACCAGCACTGGTTCAAGTCCGGCAGCCATTCGGCGACGTCCTTGGCCACCTTCTGATCGCGATTCAGTCTGGGCGAGGCGAAGGTCAGGTTGAGGGGATCGCTGGCGAAGGCGAGGCGGGTGAAGATGTCGGCCGCGCACAGGCCGCTGTCGTGGGCTTCGCTGCGCGCGACGATATGCTCGATGTCGACTTCGTCGGCCCAACTGAAGGTCTCTCCGGTGTAGGGGCTGTAGAAGCTGCCTCCAGTCTCCGCTACAATCTGCGCTTCGAGGCTCTGTGGATAGCGGTAGTCGTCGGACTCGTAGGGCGTGCAGCGGTTTTCCGCCTGGATGGGGATGCCGGCCAGCCAGTTTCTGGCCGCGGCCGCGGCTTCGAGCGCGGCCAGCCGTTGGGTCAGCTCGTCCTGTCCTGTAAAGAGGAGGTTGATGCGCTCGGCCAGCTCCTCAAGAGTGAGCGCGCCCTGGGCCCGGAGGCGGGACGCGCCGAGAACGATCGCGATGACAAACGCGGCTACGAATACGACGGTTATCTTGCGTCTCATGCTCTCCCCCCTGGGCGGCGAGCAGGCTGCCTTGCCTTGCTTCCGCTCCTTGCTGACGGCGGCGCCGGTCAGATTAACCGGATTCGGTCACATCCTGTCAATTTCGGCCAGGCCGGGCCGTAGCGGCTGTGGCAGGGCGCGCCGTACTTGGACAGGATGGTAATGACCATGTTCGCGCTATCCTTCATGCCGGGATCTATCGCTGCCGCCAGTAGATTGGCAAGCGTCTACAAGGGGGGAGTCTACAAGGGGATCAGCGCCAGGGCGTCTGCCAAGGGGTGCCCCGCATTTCTGAAACAATCAAATAAGAGGACGAGAGTCTCGGTCGAAACTATCGGGGGTTACAGGTGTTTTTCATAGTGAAGACACTTGTGCCTCCTGTGCTTTGCGAAAAGGAGAGGAGGGGGAGGAGTTACGAACCTGTGGAGGAAAAGAAAGTCTTAATTCAGGGTGCGGTGGGCATAGTGGCGTTAATCGCGCTCATACTTTTCGTTGAGTGGATGACTGTCGCGGAAGAATTCACGTGGCTTCCGTTACTCTACGAATTCCCTATAGAAGCCGTTATCGTCTTGGCGTCCGTTGCGGCGTTCCTCGGCTGGTTGACAAGAGCATTGCAGAAGCGGCTCATCGACCCCATCATCAGATGGTTCGGTAAAGGGACGTGACTACTCTGCGGTATCGCGTCCGTCAGTCGTGAAGCTATCGTGTTAAAAAAACTGTGGCTCGACTGCAAGTTCATATACGCTTACCTCTATGTAAGGCTTTCTTATTGGCTCGCGTCCATCAGGTGGGATTCTTAAAGAAGAACCGCACGCGCCCGAAGGTTACATTCCAGAGCGGGTCAAATATAAAGCCAAAATGGCGCAGCTTTTCTGTGTACTCAGGTCCCAGATTCTTTACGGCCAAGCCCACTTGAAGGCAGTATGGCAATAGTGGTCTCTCAAGTCCTTTCTGGCGGCCAGGTAAGAATGGGTTGAGTCGTCAAGGTTGATCTTCGCGGAACAGGAGTTGCTTGAGTTTTCTCCACAGGTGTTTTCTGCGTCTCCACGGAGTGCTCGTGCTGATCAGCCACCAGAAGATCAGGATGGGGGGGATCAGCGCTATGAATTCGGCGTATTCCAGGAGTTCCGGGAAGTAGAGCATGATGGCGGGACATGACGGGTTGGTGAACTGAATTTTACCACGAGCTGGTTTGAGCTGGCGCTTTCGTGAAATCGAGTCTTTTTTGGGCAGTCCCGTTTTGCCGCCGCGGCCGGAAATCAAGCGAGGCTGGATCACAGGAGGGACCCATGTCAACTGGCCTCTATCTCACTGAGGGCATCCTCAACGGCGATATCGAAGCCATAGTTATCGTCTTGATCCCCTTCGCGCTTGCGTTCTGGTGGTTTATGCGCGCCCACATACTCCCTGCCAGACAGTGGAAGCCCCCCTCAGGGCCGAAAGAGCGCACCTACTTCTACCGGAAGAAGAAGGTCACGGCGCAGCCAATACGTCCCGCAAGATCAGGCCGGCGCAAACGGGGTGAAGAAGCAGGCACTGGCGGGAAGCCCGATGCGTCGCGCTAGTGCCCGGCTGCCGGAAGACAAGCGGCCGGCACGTGCAGGAAGGCGGCTGCATTGCGCAGGGAGCTTCTCTTATGGCCTCGTCGAATGGAGATGACAAAAAGCGTCGCAAGCTGACAGTTGGCGATTGGCTTACCTACATCATTGGTACGCTGTTCTTTCTATTCGTATTCTACATGCTCACAGCAAGATGGCATGGGTAGAAGCGAAGGGCTGCGGTGCTTGCTTCAGACGGGCACCTGGAAGTGACCAAGGGGCAAAGCTTTGCGTGCGGAACCTGGGAGTCTGCCATTTGGCGCTGTCGATTCCCGACCACGGTGCTGGCACTAAACGTGTCTGGTGGCTTCCTCCATTGCCCACCTTAGCTCGCTGTCCGGTTTTTGTGCCCAACTCAAACCACATGACCTGGAACGATTCAATCCAGCGCAGTTCAAAGTTAGAGAAAGGCTATCGGGGGCGCCTGCAACGGGCGCCCCTTACGATTGGAAAACCACATGATCTGTGCTCCGAACATTCATCGTCTCAGGTCTGTTTGGCTGGATGTGTCTGATTACTCCAGCGCCGCTGCGCATTTGTTTCGATTGTGACGCAGGGGGGGCTTCGGCAGTGTGGAAGGCGAGGGGGGCAGGCCAAACGCATCTTATCGCGTTAATTTCTTGGGAGGCTGCCCGAAACGCATGGCAAGGCCCTGCCCACGCCCCCCATGCACAGCGCACTCTCCACCTTCCCCCTCAAACTACGGTAGGGGCAGGCCTTGTGCCTGCCCTCGTGTAGGCTCGATGTCTGTTCCTTGAGAATGTCCTTTGTGGACCCTCTGGCTATCTTCGGCAATGTTGGCAAACCGGATTGGATGCGATTGCCCTGAGCGGGGTGTCAGCCCTTGAGACCGGTCAACGCGATGCCGCGAACAAAGTTCTTCTGGAAGATGAGGAAGACAATGAGCGGCGGGATGGAGACGAGAACGGAGCCGGCCATGACGGCCTGGTAGTCGGTGCCGCCGAAGCGGTTGGCCATGCGGGCGATGATGAGAGGAAGCGTCAGCTTCTTTTCTTCATTGAGGATAACCAGGGGCCACAGGTAGGCGTTGAACGCGCCCAGGAAGACGAAGATCGCCAGCGCCGAAAGGATCGGTTTCGTCAGCGGGAGGATGATGTTGCGGTAGATGCCGAAGTCGCCGCTGCCGTCGATTTTGGCGGCGTCGTAGAGCTCGCGGGGGATGCCGTAGACGAATTGGCGGCAAAGGAAGACGCCGAAAGAGGAGAAGATACTCGGCACCCAGACGCCCCAGAGCGAGTTGAGCAGGTTCAGCTCGCGCATGACGATGTAGAGTGGGATCAGCAGGGTGAGAAAGGGCACCATGGTGGTGGAAAGGACAAAGTAGAAGAGATAGTCGCGGCCGGGGAATTCGAGGCGGGCAAAGATGAAGCCGCCCATGGATGATGTGATGAGGACGCTGATGACTGTGCCGATGGTGACGATGATGCTGTTTACGTAGGCGATGGGCAGGTTGGCGCGGGTTGGGTCCATCACCATCAGGTAGGCGCCGAGGGTCCATTTTTTGGGGAGGAGCGTTACGGGCAGGCTGACGATGTCGGCCCCGGTCTTGAAGGAGGAGAAGAGCAGCCAGATGAAGGGGTAGAACATGGCGAAGCTGAAGAAGGCCAGGATGAGGAAAACGACCGCCTTGGTCCATTTGCCGGAGATTATCCAGCGGCGGAAGGGGGAGATGGGGGTGGGCAGCGGTCTGGAGTCAGCGGTTGTGGCCATGTAGCATCAATGTTCCCATTCGATTTTCCAGCGGCGGAGCTGGAAGACGGTGGCGCCCAGCAGCATGACGAAGATGATCAGCGAGACGGCCGCGCCGTAGCCGAGGTTGAGGGCGCGGAAGCCCAGTTCGTAGGTGTACAGCGCCAGCGTTCTCGTACTGAAACCCGGGCCAGGGATCAAAAAGAATGCCTCAAACATCTGCACGGTGCCGATGACGCTCACGACCATCTGGTAGACCAGCACCGGACGGATCAGCGGCAGGGTGATTTTGAAGAAGGACTGCCAGAAGCCGGCGCCGTCAAGACGGGCGGCTTCGAAGAGGCTTTCGGGGACGTCGTTGATGCCGGCCAGGAAGAGGACGATGCCGGTGCCGAGGTGGGCCCAGATGACGACAAGGGTGATCGCCCAAAGCGCCTGCTGCGGGCTGGCCAGGAATGGCTGTTCGGGCAGGCCGACGCTGCTGAGCAAAGTGTTGAAGGCGCCGCCGGTGGGGCGGTAGAGCCAGCGCCAGAGATAGATGGAAACCACTAATGGCGTGATGACCGGCAGGTAATAGACCGAGAGGTAGAAGTTCTGCCACTTACCCAGGATCTGGCTCAGGGCCAGGGCGAAGAGTAGAGCGATGGAGAGGCCGAGGCTGATCTCGACCACCGAGAACAGGACCGTCTTTTCCAGGGCTTGCCAGAAGTACTGGTCGGTGAAGGCCTTCGTGAAGTTGCGCAGGCCCACGAACTTGGGATTGGTGATGAAGTCCCAGTTCTGGAAGGCGAGCCAGATGCCGGTGCCGAACGGGATGATGAAGATGATGGTATAGAAGATCAGGATGGCCGCGGAGTAGATGAGCGCGAAAGGGCTGGCGCGGCGGAAGCGCCGCCAAACGCTGTCACGGCGTGCGACGGGCAGTTGCGCCAACGTTTGACCACCGGAGACGGGGTGGTCCTGCAACGTAGTCATACGTCTGTTTCCGCTGGTTGGCGGGCGCCGCGTACCCATGTACGCGGCGCCCTCTCAGACTGCTGTTTTGTGAGGTCAGGCTGCCAGGCGCTCTCGGGCCTGGTCTTCCTGTTCCTGCAGGTAGGCGTCCATGGCGTGCAGCGCTTCATGGATGCTGATTTCCTGACGCATGGCGCGGTCGAACTCGGCTGCGGCCGGGCCCTGCTGGGCGACGTGGTCCTGCGGATAACGTGCGTGGGGCCACATGCCCTCGGCGACGCGCTTGGAAACGAGGCCGTACTTGACGTCGCCGATGCCGGGATCGTTGTACACGCCCTTGGAGGGCACGACGCCGGAATAGAAGTCAAGTGCCTGCAGGAGCGCGCCGTTGCTGACGATCAGCAAGGCGAAGTCGACGGCTGCATCCAGCTTGGCCGAATCCTCGGCCAGCCGCTTCGAAAGCCCGTAACCTGCCACATGCTGCGGGTAGAGAACATAATCGACCGCGTTCGCGAGGGGCGGCTTGACGATGTTGTCGGCCGGCACGTCGGCCACGTCGGTCATTACGCTCATGGTCCAGGCGCCGTTGCCCCAGATAGAGACGAGCTGCTGGGTACAGGCTTCGTATTCGTTGGTGAAGAGCTCGAAGTCGACGGAATTGTGGACCCAATATATATCGTGCAGGATCTGCGCGGCGGCTTCACCCACCTCGCTGTCGTGGGACCAGACGCCGGTCTCCTTGTCGAAGAAGTCCCCGCCCATCTGCCAGATGAGAGACCACAACAGCTGATATTGGGAGCTGGCAATCGAGTAACCTGAGCGGGTGACTTTGCCTTCATCGTTCTTCTGCGTCATGGCAACACCGGCTTCGATCACTTCTTCGTATGTCCCGAAGTTGAGGTAATCGATGCCTGCTTCGGCGCAGTGGTCCATGTTGACCGTCATGGCGGCGCCGCGGATGCCGGCCAGCCAGGGCAGGTAGTAGACCTTGTTGCCGGGCACTTCGACGGCCTGGAAGGCGGCCGGCCACATCTTCTCTTCGAGCTCGGCAGCGCCGCCGGCCGCGTCGGTGATGTCGAGGAAGACGCGGGTGATGTCCGTGGCGACGACCCAGTCGGTGTACATCATCATGACGTCGCCTTCGGTGCCGGAGGCGATCGAAGGCAGCATCTTGTTGAGCAGGTCCCCGTAGCCGATGGCCTGAAGGTCGACGTTGACGTTCTCGTGGTCCTTCTCAAACTCGGGCTGCACCCATCCCATGATGCGGTTGGCGCCGTCCCAGTCCTGGTACCAGACGACGAGGTCGATGGGTTCTTCCATTGCGTCGGAAGCCCCTCCGTCCATCTCTGTTGCTACGGGGGCACAGGCGGCCAGCAATGCAGCGGCGCCCATGCCGGCGCTTACCTTGAGAAACTGGCGACGACTTGTCTTGTGCATCTTTTCCTCCTGAAGAGCTGAATTGGATGTCAACGGGAAGTGGAACTGTTTCGTGGAAATCTGTCTGGGAACTGCTTCTCCAAATTGAGGTCGGGGCACGAGGGGCAGTATAGCACTAAGCAGGGATCTGTCAAACCCCATTTGTCAATAGCTGTCCGGTTCCGCTTTGAAGACGCGTGCAGATGCTGATAGAATTGCACCATGCGCCAGGAAAAACCTGTAGCAGGTTAAACCGGTTTACCTCCTCTGCCGGGAAAGTGCGGATGAATCTCAAACGGCTCAGCGCGGTTTCGTTCGGCCACATGGCGATCGATATTCTCAACGCCTCGATCGCCATGATCCTGGCTGTCCTTGCAGTGCCTTTCAACTTATCGAACGCGCAGATCGCGCTGGGAGGGATGGTCTACGCCCTGATGGGCTCGCTCACGCAGCCCTTCTTCGGCGTGCTGGCCGACCGTTTCGGGGGCCGCTGGCTGGGTGCGGTCGGGTTGCTGTGGACGGCGGTCTTCTACTACGCCGCCACATTCTCGCAGAACTATTTCACCCTGATCACGCTGATGACTGTCGCCTCGCTGGGCAGCGGTGCCTTCCACCCCCAGGGCGCGATGAACGCCGGCGCGGCCGGCGGTCACAAAGCAACGACCGGGACATCAGTCTTCTTCCTCTTGGGGCAGTTGGGGCTGGCCTTAGGGCCGATGATCGTGGGCGTCCTGCTGGAGGAGATCTGGATGCTCGGACCGCGCATCATGGCGGTCGCGACGCTTCCGTTCGTGGTGTGGATGGCCTTTGGTCTGCGCAAGCCGTTGGTGCGAGTCGAGGAGGAGCCGCCTCAGCCGCGGCCGGCAACGGTCAAGGAGCGGCAGCGCCTGCAACAACGGATCTCGCGCGCTCGCGCTATGCCGAACCGTGTTGCCCAACCTGACAGGCGCTGGGTGACCCTGGCGGCCTTCGCTGTGCTGGTGGCGTTGCGGGCCTCGGTCCACCAGATCTTTTACGGGATGCTGCCAAAATATTTCGCCGACCTGGGCTTCTCGCCGACGCAGTTCGGCTTTATGGTCGGCGTCCCCAGCGTGGCCATCGCCCTCGGCTCGATGACGGGCGGCGTTCTCGGCGATCGCTATGATCAGCCCAAGATCCTCCTGTGGTCACTTCTGGCGGCCGCGCCCTTTTCCTGGCTGATGTTGGACATTGTGCACGGATGGGTATTCTTCCCACTGGCCTTCGTAGCCGGCTTCCTCGTTGGCATTCCTCACAGTATTCTGGTGGTCATGGCCCAGAGGTTCCTGCCGAACAGGCAGGGGCTGGCGAGCGGCGCCATCCTTGGCTTCACCTTTGCTTCGGGCGCGCTGGGAATGGGGCTGGCCGGTCCGATCGCCGACTTCTACACGCTTTCGGCTGTCATGCACGTTGTTGCGGTGATGCCGCTGTTCGCGGCGCTGTGCGCTGTGTTTTTGCGCACGCGCATCGCGACGGCGCTGCCTATGGCGCCGGCTGCGGGGTCGGCGGATTGAGAGTCCTCGACCGTCAAGCAGCAGTTCTTCAACGTGCCCTACATTCGATCCCTCTCGTCCGGTGGCTCTACGTCTGCCACTTTAGCCATTGCCGCAAGGAACTTCTCTCTGCTCCCCTGTTCAGCACGTGCCTCAAGATAGGCCTCTGTTGCAATCGCCGAAGCTTTCTCAGCCATAGCCAAAGTTATGAACTGTTCAAGGGACATTCCTTCGCGTTCCACTATGTCAAGAACAGTAGTGTGAAGTGACTCAGGAATGGAAAGACTAATTGTTGTCATTGTAGCAGTCCTATTTGGTCAAGGAACTCTTTCGGGGTCACTATCTGGATCCCGAACTGTTCACTGCCCCTAAAGTCTCTCCTATTATACGTCACAATGTATTGTACTCGCGCGGCGACTGCCAATTCAAGTACCATGTCATCTCCGGGGTCTGGCAGAAATGGACGCCACAAAAAGAATACACTCCTTCTGTTTGCAACTGCACACAGGTAGTCCAGAATTTCTTCCAAATCTTGCTCTGACAGTGGTAACTGGTCAAGCATCCGTTTTGCAACAGCTTCATACTCGGCAAAAAGCGAAATCGAAAGGTTGACATCGAACAATCCTCTACCGATAAGCGTCAGCAGCCGGTACGACGCTCCCTGTTGGGAAAGGAGGGCTGAAATAAACACGCTAGTGTCTACAACGATTTGCGGTGCGTTCAACAGGGACTCTTCAAGGACGAATGACGAATCTTGAAATGAGAAGGTACTGCTAGTCTTGTCGTCTCCTCATGTCAAGTTCGCAAAGGTTACTGAGACTAAGACCTTGATGGAAAGGGATACTCCGGCTAAACTGACGTGTGCCGGCAGGTGCATTCATGGCCATTCTACAGCTGGATTTAACTTTCATCAGGCCATGCGACCTCCGTAATCTCCGGCTCCAACCTCACCCCGCGCTCGCCCCCGCGCAGGCGGCCGGTGACGACCTGGCTGTCGTGCTGGAAGACGAGCAGGGCGTCCTTTTCCTCGGCCTGCCGGCGCAGGTTGCGTTTGCCCTCGATGCTGCGCATCGGCTCCAGATCAAATGCCGGCACCCACGCCAGCCGCTCCAGGTGCGCGGCCCAGCTGCACGCGTCGCCCAGGAAGAGGAGCGATTCGCCGGCGTCCTCGACCCATACAACCTGCATGCTTCCGGTATGGCCCGGTACTGTAACCGAGCGTACACCTGCCGCCAGTTCCTGGTCGCCGTCTACAATCTCCATCTGGCCGGTACGGCGCAACGGCTCCCAGTTTTCGGGAAAGTAATGGCCGCGCGTGCGCTCATTGGGGAAGGTTGCCTCGGCCATCTCCAGGCGCTGGATCAGGTAGCGCGCGTTCGGAAAGGTGGGTACAACCTCGCTCTCCGCATCCGCGGGATCGCGCAAGCGCGTGTTTCCGCCGCAATGGTCGGCGTGCAAATGCGTCAACAGCACGATATCGACGTCCTCCGGGCGGCAACCGGCATGGCGCAGGTCGGCCTCCAAACGCCGGCTGCTGCTATCCATACCGAATTCAGTTCGATACTCGGCGGTAATCTTGTCCCCCTGGCCCGTGTCCACCAGGATCAACCCCGCCTCCGACTGCACCAGCAAGCAGCGCATCTGCGCTGGAATGCGGTTCCGCGCGTCCGGGCGGATGATCCGCTCCCATAGCACGCGCGGCACGAGACCAAAAAAACTTCCCCCGTCGATCAGCTGCTGGCCGTCGCTGACGATATGACACGGGAGGGAACCGACCTGAAATGAGTATGGCATTACTGTGTCCTTGGAATGTGTCCGGTACGAAATCCGTGCTCAAGAGAAGAGGCGTTTCTCAAGGGTTCATCTCCGGGCACATCGCGGCCAGGCATCGTGTCCATCCTCCGCGGGAAATGTGAAACGAAGAGCTTGCGCAGAAGGCAACAGGTCGTGCTGCCTACGTCTTCTCCGGCCACGCCTCCTCCGTAATCTCCGGCTCCACTACAGGCCCGCGCGCGCCCGGCCGCAGCCGTCCGGTCACGACCTGCCCGTCATGCTGGAACACGAGCAGCGCCTCCTTCTCCTCAGCCTCTCTGCGCAGATTGCGTTTGCCCTCGATGCTGCGCATCGGGTCGAGATCGAAGGAAGGCACCCAGGCCAGCCGGTCCAGATGCGCGGCCCAGCTGCAGGCATCCCCCAGGAAGAGCAGCGACTCGCCCGCGTCCTCGACCCATACGGCCTGGATGCTCTCGGTGTGGCCCGGCACGGTTACCGTTCGGACGCCCCTTGCCAGTTCCTGATCGCCGTCAACCAGCTCCAGCTGGCCTGAGCGGCGCAGCGGCTCCCAGTTGTTGGGGAAATAGGTGCCGCGCGTGCGTTCATTGGGGAAGGCGGCTTCGGCCATCTCGAGGCGCTGGATCAGATAGCGGGCGTTGGGGAAGGAGGGCACGGCCTCGCTCCCCGGATCGGCGGGATCGCTCCAGCGCGTGCAGCCGCCCGCGTGGTCGGCGTGCAGGTGCGTCATGAGGACGATATCGACCTCTTCCGGGCTGAATCCGGCGCGCTGCAGCTCTGCCGCGAGACGCTGGTTGCCGTCGTCCATGCCGAAGATGCGCCTCTCCTTGGCGGTGATCTTGTCGCCCTGGCCGGCGTCGATCAGGATCAGGCCGGCCGATGATTGGATCAGCAGCGAGCGCATCTGCACGGGGATGCGGTTTTTGTCGTCGGGCTGGATGACGCGCTCCCAGAGAACGCGGGGCACGAGACCGAAGAAGCCGCCGCCGTCGACCAGCTGGCGGCCGTCGCTGACGATGTGGCAGGGTATGGAACCGATCTGAAATGAGTATGGCATGGTCAGTTGTAAGGATGTGAGTTGTAAGGATGTGAGTTGTAAGGATGTGATAGGTGGGTACCAGGATAACTCGATGGAATATACTGCATTGCGAGCCAAAGCGGAGTATAGCACGGCCCGGCGCCGTCCCCTACCGTAGAAGACACCTTCATCTCCGTCATGAGTTCCCTCCCCCTGTCAGGTCGTGAACTCACTATCCTGTCAGCTTCTTCTCCTATCGGCACATATCAACATTTCCATCCAATTCAGATACAATTTCCATCCAATTCCGATACAATTGCCCTGGGGCAACTACCCTGCGATGTTACTTTGTGATATAGTCCCCGTGAACTCCCCTCCTTGGCATCTTCACGAAAAGGATGAATCTCCGAAACAACGAGCAACTTTACACCGAGGTGTCCCAAGTAGCCAAAGACACTTGCCGCTTCCCTTATCCGGCCCGAACGAAATCTCAACGGGCCCCTGGCCCACACGTCCGAAAGAGTTGTCTATGAACACCATCCGTACCGGCGGCGAAGCGCTTGTCCAGGGCCTTCTCTCCCACGGCATCGACACGATTTTCGGCCTGCCCGGCGTGCAGAACGACCACTTCTACAACGCCGTCTACGATGCCGGCGACCAGATACGCGCCATCCATACCCGCCACGAGCAGGGCGCAGCCTACATGGCCCTCGGCTACGCGCTCGCCTCCGCAAAGACCGGCGTCTATGTTGTCGTGCCCGGCCCCGGATTCCTCAACACCACCGCGGCGCTCGCAACCGCCTACGCCACACATGCGCCCGTACTCTGCCTCGCCGGCCAGATCCATTCGGATCAGATCGGCCGCGGTTTCGGAATGTTGCACGAGATCCCGGATCAGCTGACGGTTATGCGTTCGCTGACCAAGTGGGCGCGCCGCGCCGCAAGCCCCGGCGAGCTCCCGCAACTGCTGGCTGCCGCGCTCAGCGAAATGCGTTCAGGCCGCCCGCGGCCCGTAGGGCTGGAGGTCCCTCTGAACGTCCTCGCCGGCAAGGCGGAAATGAGCGACGATCCACTGCCCCTGGCCGTGCGACGACCCACCGTGGATACCGACGCCATCGAAGAGGCAGCCCGGCTCATGGGTAAGGCGCGCAACCCCGTGATATTCGTCGGCGGCGGCGCAATCGACGCGGGCGAAGAGGTGCTCGCACTGGCTGAAGCCCTCCAGGCGCCTGTCGTCGCCAGCGGTCGCGGGCGCGGTATCCTCTCCAGCCGCCATCCTTTCAGTCACACCTATGCAGCCGGTGAACCCCTCTGGGAGCAGGCCGACCTGGCCATCGCCATCGGCACACGACTGACCAAGCCGTTTATTCAGTGGAAGCGCCCCGACCATCTGTCTCTGATACGCATCGATATCGCGGCCAGGGAGTCAGACCTGATAACCCCTGTGGAGGTGACGGTCGCGGCCGACAGCAAGGATGCCCTGCGCGCCCTGCTGCCGGTCCTGGCGCGCTATAATCGACCGAGGCCTTCGCGCGTGGCTGAAATGCTCGCTCTGCACAAGGAGATGGAAGAT
This sequence comes from Caldilineaceae bacterium SB0661_bin_32, assembly GCA_009841235.1. Taxonomy (GTDB): domain Bacteria; phylum Chloroflexota; class Anaerolineae; order Caldilineales; family Caldilineaceae; genus Bin5. The sequence goes on from VXMH01000079.1 coordinate 25,269, forward strand.
CTTTTTGACTCGTTCCAACCCCAGACGGACTTCGTTCGCGCTATCCGCGACACTCTGCCGGATGACGGCATCTTCGTCGATGAGATTACGCAGGTCGGCTATGCCAGTATTCTGGCGATGCCCGTCTACCAGCCGCGTACATTCCTCACCCCCAACTATCAGGCGACCTTGGGCTGGGGACTCCCCACCGCGCTCGGCGCAAAGGTAGCGGCTCCCGCTCGACCGGTCCTCTCGATCAGCGGCGACGGCGGCTTTCTCTTTTGCGCAACCGAACTGGCCACCGCGGTGCAGCATGGCATTAACACCGTTTCGGTCGTCTTCAACGACGGCGCATTTGGCAACGTGCGCCGCATGCAGAAGGAGCTCTACGCCGGCCGCGTCATCTCCTCGGACCTGGTGAATCCCGACTTTGTTGCCCTGGCAGAGTCCTTCGGCGCCTTGGGCGTCCGCGTACACTCCGCCGACAGCCTGCGCGACGCCCTCACCGACGCCTTCGCGGCAGACCTGCCTGTTGTGATCGAAGTGCCGGTCGCAGAGATGCCTGGGCCCTGGCGCGGCTTGTATCCCGCCGAGGTCGTGATCTGAAGATGACATTCCCGGATATTCGCACAGCGCATCCGTATTGCTGACTCTGGCGCAAACCGCCGCCTCGCAGCGCTGTCACAACCCAGTGGAGAACGGCGGTTTCTCGTTCTTAAGGCCCTATCTTCTTGTGGTTTATTGATGGGAGGAGTGGTCCGATGACAGTGATCACATTTCAAGGGGAGCATGGCTCATTCTCCGAACAAGCAGGCCACCAACAGTTCGGAGCCGGGGCCCACACCGTGTCCTGTAAGACGTTTGAAGAACTCTTTTCATCTCTGGACGACGATCGCGCCGCATTGGGAGTCGTACCGGTGGAGAACTCCGCCGCCGGCAGCATCAACAAGGCCAGCGATCTGTTGTTGAATCATGACCTGCGAATTCAGGGTGAAATCATGTTGCGCGTGCAGCTTAACTTGCTGACGGTGCCTGGCAATGGCGGCAAGATCAAGCAGGTACGCAGCCATCCTCAGGCTTTGTCGCAGTGCGAAGGTTTTCTCAACCGCAACTGTCTCGAGGCCGTTCCCTGGTACAATACGGCCGGCAGCGCCAAAGATCTGACCGCGTGCCCGGAGCCGAATGTGGGCGTAATTGCCAGCTATCTGGCCGCAGAGATTTATGGCCTGGAGATCGTCCAGCGGAACATTGAAGACATGAGCTACAACTATACGCGCTTCGTTGTCATCGGAAAAGGCGAAACGGGGCAGACACAAAATGCCAAGACATCTATCGTCTTTACCACGCCGCACAACCCGGACGGGTTGTCAACCTGCATCCGGGAATTTGCCGACCGCAAAATCAAGCTTCTCAGATTGGTTAGCCGCCCGCGCCGCGACTATCCGTGGCAGTATGTATTCTATATGGACGTCGAAGGCCACTGGCGAGAGCCCGACTGCGGCGCCGCCATTCTTGGCCTGGTCAACCATGCGGCGTTTGTCAAGATGTTGGGTAGCTATCCCGCGGCAGTTCAACCCATTGAGGATCGATACGCACAGAAGGTAATGTTGCAGGATTAGGTACAGGAGATACAAATGGTCATTGCTATGAAACTTCAGGCATCCGCAGCCGGGACAGATAGCGTCATCAAAGCCCATATCTACGCATTGCCAAACCGACTATCTCCTGAAAGATCTCTCCCGATATGATGCCTGTGCCCTGCGCTGGAGACGCTCCGACTTGACATACAGGTGCCCTCCTCCGCATACTTATGCGCGTGAAAGGTGGTGAAACGTGTCCTGTTCCAGGAACGGTCCCGCCGTCAACCAGGCGTCTACGCAATACGCATTGCAAAATGGCACACAAACAGTTCTTCACCGGCGAACCCGCCCAAATCCGCCCGCGCAAACTGGTGCAGGGGTTGGTTTTCGACTTTGACAATACGCTCGCCCGGCTCAACAAACCTCTCGATGAGTTGATGAACGCGGGCGCGCAGACAGCCGTCGCCTACATGCGCTCAACCGGCATGACCGACCTGCCCGACGAGATTTCGGAGCATCTCGTCGAGGCGCGCATCTTCGCCGAGACGAAATCGGACGATGAGCAGGAAGAGCACACCGCCGACGACACCTTGAGTTTCCTGTTGCAGTTCGTCGGTTATCCGGCTTCACGCATGAATGAGGAGGTCCTGCGCCGTGCGGTCGATCTCTTCTACGCGCCGGAGATGACGGCGTGGGAGCCGATGCCGGGCGCGATCGACCTGCTCCAGCAGTTGCGCGGCGAGGGTTTCCCCCTGGCCGTGATCGCCAACTACGCCAGCGATCGCATCTTCCAGCGCATTATCGACTATGCCGGCCTTCGCGCCTACCTGGACGTCTGTCTGAGCAGCGCGGCGGTGGAGTGGCGCAAACCGGAGAAAGAGATCTACGATGCCGTCCTCAAGCGCTGGGACGCGGAGCCGTATGAGTTGGTCTGTGTCGGCGACAGCCTCAAGCACGACGTCGCCGGCGGGCAGGAGATCGGCGCGCTCACCGTTCATTGCCGCATGATCCCGCTGGCCGAGGACCAGCGGCTGGTGGACAGCATCAAGCCGGACGCGGTGATTGAGAAGCTGTCCGAACTGCCCGCCCTCATTGAAAAGTGGTGTTGAGCATGCGCAGCGCCGAAGGCCCGCCGCACAAAACCTTTCCTGTTACCGTCAGCCGCGAGTATCCGCCTGCCCCGCTGGTGGCGGTGGCCGCCGTCGTTGTCGACGGCGAAGGACGTATCCTGATGGTCGAACGGGGCCGGCCGCCCTCGCAGGGCATGTGGGCGTTGCCCGGCGGCCTGCTGGATCTGGGCGAGCCGGTGCGGGCCGGGGTCGCTCGTGAGGTGCTGGAGGAGACCGGCGCTGAGATCGAAATCGTTGATCTGGTCGACCTGTTCGAGCCGATTCATCGCGATGCGGCCGGACGCATCCGCTATCACTATGTCGTGATCGACTTCTGGGCCCACTACCGCGGGGGCGACGTCGCGGCGGCCGATGACGTTGACGACGTCGCCTGGGTGTCGGTCGCGAAGCTGGAAGACCTGCCGATGGAAGAGGAGACGCGGCAGGTTGTACGCAAAGCGCACGCCCGCTGGCGGCAGACCACCGGACGGGAAGGCGCCGCTCCCTCCTGTCGGTCGGGCTAGTCTCCCCTTCTTCCTACAAATCCCGGTCGTTCCTCTCGCAGAAAACAGAGTTCCAGGCTGCCGCTGTTCTGCAGGCGCAGACCCCGATCAGCCAAACAGCGCCCGCGCCTCATGCAGGTGGTCGAACGTGCCGACCAGCGTCAGGTGGTCGCCGTACTCCAGCTGCGTGTTTCCGCGCGGCACGATGAACTCCCCGGCGCGGCGGATCGAGAGAATGAGTACGTCGCCCGGCAGCTGCAGCTCGCGCAGCGCCTTGTCCCCGTAGTCGTGATTGTGTACCCACACTTCGGACACCTCTTTGTTGTCGTCCGTACGGGTCAGCAGTTCGTAGATGTCCGGATTTCGGGCCAGCAGGCTGAGCAGCGCGGCCTGGTCCAGCGACGGGTTGAAGACGGTCACGTTGAGTGTTTCGAACTCCGCAAGCCGGTTGGTTTCCCTTACAAGCGTCACGATGTGGTCGATGCCGTAGCGCGTGCGGGCCACGTGGCAGACGTGCCGGTTGCGGTCTGTGTCGCTGAGGGTGACGACCACCGTTTCCGCCAGATCGAGGCGCCCGGCAAGCGCCTCTTCTTCATCGTCGATACTCGCATGCAGGACCTCAATGCCTTCGGACGTCTGTTGCCGGGCTCTGGCAATCAGACTTTCATCTGCGTCGACGAGAACCACCTGCTCGTGGTGGCCCAGCAGCTGTTCAGCGACCTGGAGTCCGAGCCTCTCCGCGCCGAACACAACGATCGGCCGCACCGTAGCCTCAGTTGTGCGCGGGACGATGCGGTTGAAGATCAAGGGGGCCGCCGTGACGGTGACGATGGCCACCAGGATGATCATCGTGTTGACCGATTCGCTGATGATCCCCAGGTTCAGACCGATGGCCGAGGCCGCGACGATCAGTGAGAGGCGCGACGAGAGCAGAAATCCGGCTGAAAAGGTCTCGCGCCAGCTGAACTGCAGACGGAACAGCAGGGCCGGCAGGAGTTTGACCAGAAAGGCGGCCAGTACCAGGAACGGCAGCAGAATCAAAGCATCGGTTGACCCGATCAGGGCGCCCAGATTGAAATCCACACCCACCATGATGAAAAATATAGGGATGAAGAAGCCGAAGCCGACCGCTTCCAGCTGGTGCATCGCCTCCAGGTCTTCACGGGTGGAGAGCAGAGACAGCATCGCCCCGGCGATGAAGGCGCCCAAAATGATCTCCGCGCCCAGCACCTCTGCCAGCACCACAAATAGCAGCATGACCGTAAAGGCGCCGCGAATCTTGATGCGCGCCGTCGTGTGGCTGAGGTCCTCCAGCGTGCGGCGTAATGATTCGAACCGGTTCAGAGAAACAATCCCCAGGCGGTAGAGAAGGAAGAAGACGACGAAGAGCAGGCTGATCAGAAGGATGTCGAGGGTCAGCCCGTGGGAAATCGTGGCGATGACCACGGTGATCAGCAGCATTGTGGCGAAGTCGGCGACAAGAGCCGCGATCAGGATCGTCTGCCCGAAGCGGCCGCGGATGAGCTCCTGCTCCTTGAGCACCGGCATGACCACGCCCAGCGACGTTGTCGACATGATCAGCGCCATCATCCAGGGACTACTGACCAGGCCCACCTGCAATAGCGCAAAGCCGACGACCGCGGAAAGGGCCAGGGTCAGAATGAAGCCCATCAGGCCAATGGAGAGCGGGCCGAAGGTGCGGCGGGCGCGGCCCTCCGCCGGCGGGAACTCTGGGCGTCCGCCGCCCGCGCGAGCGACCCCGGGCAGCTCAACGTTCAAATTGGCGAAGTCGATCTCCATGCCGGCCAGGAACATCAGGAAGACGAAGCCGAACTCGGCCAAAAGCGTCAGCAGTTGGTCTTCGTGGGTCACCCAGCCGAAACCGCTGCTGCCTACCACGATCCCCGCCAGGATTTCGCCCACGACGATCGGCAGCCGCAGCCGTTCAAAGCGCGTGAGCAGCAGCGGCACGATGAATGCCAGCGAGATGACGATTAGGAGGGGCGTAAACGATCCTGCGATCTCTTCCATTGGGAATCCGCGCTGGTCCTGCTTCCGGTTCTGATTTGTAAATGGGGCCGGTTTAATGCGCTTCCACTACCCGGTGGAGCTGTCCCGCGGGGCCCGCAGCTTAAGTGGGCGCGGTTTGATCGGGCTATGCCATTCTGTTACCCTAACATCCATGAGCGGCGAAACGCAAGAAATTTTGCGCGGCGTTATCGAACGCATCACCTTTCATAGCGAAGAAAACGGCTTTACGGTCGCCAGGCTGGCGCCGGAGAACTATACGCCCCGGCTGCCCCACTGGCAAAAGGAAGCGCCGGTCGTGGGTACGATGGTCGGTGTCGCGGTTGGGGAGGCCGTGGAGCTGCGCGGGCGCTGGGAAACGCATCCGCAGTATGGCAAACAGTTTTCAGTCGACGAGATGCGGTCGGTTCTGCCGGCGACCGTTTCCGGTATCGAAAAGTATCTTGGCAGCGGCCTGATCAAGGGCGTTGGGCCGGTGACGGCCAAGCGCATCGTCGCCCACTTCGGCGCGGAGACGCTGGACGTCATCGACAACGACCCGCAGCGCCTGTCCGAAGTAGGCGGGGTCGGCCGCAAGAGGGTCTCGATGATTGTTGCCGGCTGGGTCGAGAAGAAAGCGATCAAGGAGGTGATGATCTTTCTTCGCGGCCACGGCGTAAGCGGCGGCCTGGCCGCGAAGATTTACAAGCGTTACGGCGACAGTGCCGTCGAAACTGTGCAGCGGAATCCTTACCGCCTTTCTGAAGATATCTTTGGCATCGGTTTTCTGACCGCGGACAGGATTGGGCGGGCCCTGGGAACTGCCGATGACGCGCCCCAGCGCATCGCGGCCGGTGTCGAGTTCGCGCTCAACCGGGCCAGGGATGAGGGCCATGTCTACTTGCCAAGCGGGGAGCTGATCGCAAAGGCCGGCGACCTGCTGGAAGTGGGAAAGGAAAAGGCGGCGGCCGGGCTCCTGCATCTGAAAGGGGCCGACCGCGTCAAGTTGGCCTCCGGGCCGGGCCAGGAGGCTGAAGCGCTGCACTGGGCGGTGGCCGGGATTTTTGAACCTTCGAGTCCGCAGCCCATGCCGCTGATGCCGGAAGACCGCGGCGCCGGCGAAGCCCCGACCGCGCAACAGATGGATGACCTGGTACAGGGCGGGCAGGCGGTCTATCTGACGCCAATGTATTACGCCGAAATGGGCGTCGGCAACCGCATGGGACGGTTGATGCAGGATGGCGCCGCCGCGCCGCTCGCAGTCGGACACGGTGCGGGCGCGCTCGATTCCTTCCGGGCAATCGACTGGGAACGGAAATTCGCCCAACTCGAGGCGAGAGCAAGCCATGAACCCGGCCTTCCGCGTCTTGCCGCGCGCCAGCGAGACGCGGTCCGGACGGCGCTGACCCACCGCCTGACCGTGCTGACCGGGGGGCCCGGCACAGGCAAAACGACCGTTGTCCGCACTATCATCGACCTCTGCGAGGAGGCCGGCGCCGACGCGGTCCTGGCTGCGCCGACCGGACGGGCGGCAAAGCGGCTTGCCGAGGCTACCGGCCGCGCCGCGCAGACGGTCCACAGACTGCTGCAGGTGCAGCCGGCTGCCGGCATCTCCTTTAAGCGCAACGAGGAGAATCCGCTTCGCGGCGACCTGCTGATCGTGGACGAGTCCTCCATGCTGGACCTCATACTGACGAACCATCTGCTCAAGGCCGTTCCTCCGGGGATGTCCCTGCTGTTGGTCGGTGACGTCGACCAGCTGCCGAGCGTGGGGGCCGGCAATGTGCTGCGCGACCTGATCGCGGCGATTGAGGGGCAGGTTGAGGAGACGCGGCGCGCTTCGCAGTCAGACCCCCGCTCAGGCGCGGCGGTGGTGCGGCTGGACAGGATCTTTCGGCAATCGGCCGGCAGCTTCATTGTTGAGAATGCCCATCGCATTAACCGCGGCCAGATGCCGGTTCTGACACGCTCGGCCAGCGAAGGGAGCGCTGAGGCCGACGACTTTTTCCTGTTCCGCACCGAACTGGCTGAGCGTGCTGCTCAACTCTGTGTGGAGCTTGTCACAGAACGCATCCCGCGTCGTTTTGCGGTTCCCGCCCGGGACATTCAGGTTCTCAGCCCGATGCATCGCGGCGCGGCCGGCGTCGCGTCACTCAACGGGATGATCCAGCAGGCGCTCAACCCGCCCGGGCCGGACAAAGCCGGGAGCGGCGTCGGGGACCGCATCTACCGGACAGGGGATCGGGTGATGCAGGTGCGGAACAACTATGACAAAGATGTATTCAATGGCGATATGGGTTATATTAAAGATGTCGACCTGATCGAACAGCGTGTCACGGTCGAAATCGACGGGCGCCCTGTTGGTTACGAGTTCATGGAGTTGGACGAGCTGGTGCATGCCTACGCCGTCAGCGTACACAAGAGTCAGGGCAGTGAATTCCCGGCTGTCGTTGTCCCACTGCTCACAAGCCACTACATGCTGCTTCAGCGGAATCTCTTATACACGGCCGTCACGCGCGCAAAGCGGCTGGTCGTGTTGGTAGGACAACCGAGAGCGATCGCCATGGCCGTGGGCAACGACAAGGTGGCCCAGCGTTACAGCGGGCTGACCGAGCGGCTGCGGCGTGCGACAGAATGGGAGACATTTGCATGAGCAACCAGAAGCCAGCCATCGCAGTACAGCTGTACAGTCTGCGTCACCTGTCCGACAGCTTTGCGGAGATCGCGGGCGCGGCCGCTGAGGCCGGGTACGAAGGAGTGGAACTGATCTTCTTGCCGGACCATACCGGCGAGCAGGCCAAAGAGGTCCTGGACCGGCATGGCTTGCAGACCGTGTCGGCCCACGTACCTTATCAAGCTCTGGCCGAAGACTTTGCCGCCACAGTGGACTTTCACAGGGCGCTCGGGAACGACTGTCTCATTCTCCCAATGCCTGATCCCCAGGTGCGGGAGGCGGCCAGTGCGGATGCGTGGCGCGCCTTCGGGAAGACGCTCGATGAGCTGGGCCGGCGCTGCCGGGATGAGGGAATGCGGCTCGGATACCATAACCACGCTTTCGAAATGGAGGAGTTTGAAGGCGCGCGGGCGATCGACTGGGTGCTGGCGAACGCCCGCGAGGAGAATCTGTTCTGGGAGCCGGACCTGGCCTGGATCACCGCCGGCGGCGCCCGTCCCCTGGAGCTGGTGCAAAAGTACGCCGGCCGCTGTCCGCACATTCATGCGAAAGACCTGGCGCCGGCGGGCGAGAACGAGGACCAGATGGGCCTGGCCGACGTCGGCTACGGCACGCTGGACTGGGACGCGCTCATCCCTGCCTGCCGTGCGGCCGGCGCCAGCTGTTACGTGGTTGAACACGACCTGCCTGAAGAGCCGGTCGCAAGTGTCCGCCGCAGCCGCGAGTTTCTCGAGAGCCGGGCGGCGCTGATGTAGAGGCCCGCGCAGAAACTTTGTTGCCTGCCGCGGCGTAGGACTTGGCAGGGCCTTCAGTTTGCGCCTTGGCGGCCGGGGTGAAATGCCTTTCCCCAGGACCGCATCCGCAACTACATCGGGTTTTGAGAACTGTGATCGGAGAGTACCTTGGCAAATTCGGCGATGTTTGAAGGGCTTGTGTTCGATGAACGCCGAAATGCGGCGCAGGTGAAACACGTGGGCGAGCGCGCCTGCTATGTCGTCGACGAAGATGGCTTTCTGCGCCACATCGACGCCGCGAAGGTGGACCAGCAGGTGCTCGAATTCCTCAAGGGTCAAGTCGACCAGCATCGCGACCTGGCCGTGACCGGCGTGATGGATCTGATGGGCAAGGACGACATCTTTACCAAGGCCGCGGTGGAATCTTCCATCGACAACATCGACCAGGCGGTTGGTCAGGCGATTCCCGAGCAGTCGCGGCAGTGGCTGGGCATGATGGGCTTCCGCGTCATCATCGACGACCAGGGCGAGGTCGTGGATATCGAAATGCCCGCCGGTGAGATTGAAGAGGACGACTATTAAACAGTGGGCGGGGAGAAGGGTTGGAATCCTGGACACCCTCCTCCCCCAAATAGTCTCACTTCTTGAGGTGCCAGTCGGGATCGGTGAGCGCCTCGTAGACGACCCCGCCTTCGACGTTGCGCGGCATCGGCAACCCCAGCAGGTAACATAGGGTCGGGGCTACGTCGACCGCCCGCACCTGTCCCTTCAGCGCCAGCCCTTCCTTGACGCCCGGACCGGATAGGATGAAGGTGCAATGCTGCCCGGCGATGCCAAAGCTGACCGAGGGCAGCTGTTTGCCGTGCGCGCCGTCGAACTCCGGCCGCAGCGCGTAGACCACGTCCCCTGTCGTATCGCCCCACAGGTTGACCATCTCGGCGTCCTCGCGCGTCAGCGCCAGCGCGAACGGGTGGCGCCCGGTGGCGGGGTCGGTGTAGGCGTGCAGCGCGGCGATGATTTCGAGCTGGGTGTCCTTATAGTCGGCCGGTGACACGATCCCGTCCGGTTCGCGTCCCTCCAAATTGATGAACACGTGCACCAGGCCCACCGACGCGGCCCGCGTGCGCGACCAGTCCACGGTCCGCTTCCCGTCTTCTTCCTTATAGACCAGGAAACCCGCCTCTTCCAGGACCTCATCGATCTCTATCGCCCGGTACTGGTTGGGCGTGCCCCCGTGATCCGAGACGAGACAGATCAGCGTCTCCTCATCGGCGATGGCCGCCACGCGGCCGATCATCTTGTCGATGGAGCTGTAGGTGCGGACCACGCCGTCCAGGCAGCGCTGCTGGGTCGCTGCGTCGGCGCCGCTGAACTCCTCGGCCTGGCCGAGGAAAAAGTGGCTGGTGTAGTCGGACGCATGGGTTTCAATGAAGAGCATCTTCCAATCGTCGCGGCTGGTCGTGAGATAGTCCGCCACGTCGGCCAGGCGTTCGTGGTGGAAGTCGAGCAGCTCGAAGTAGGTGTCGTCGTCCATGATGCCCAGGGCGTCTCGGGCAGGGTTCTGCAGGAAGTTGCCAACGTGTTGGTCGATCTCGTCTGCCGCTTCCAGTGGCATCGTGTAGCCGCCGGCCGGCCAGATCTGCGGTACGAACAGCTCGAAAGCGTCGGCCTCGGCGGTGAGGTTGACCAGCTTCATGCGCACGTAGCCGCTGATCTCCTCGGCGTCGATCTCGAACTGGTCCAGCCACCAGTCGCTCCAATCGCCCATCCCCAGTTCAGTAACCGCGCTGTCTCCGTCGCGCGCCCGGCAGACGCGCACCCGGTCGTAGCCGCTGTCTCCGCAGGCGTAGATCAGGCCGTGAAAGGTCTTGGGCGTGCCCTTTTCGCCCCGCAACATGAAATCGCGGCCGCGCGCCAGGGGCTGTATTGTAAGCTCGACCTCCTTGGGCGGGCGGCTTGAACGCGGCAGATTTGTCCAATTTTGGGCCTCGTTGATTGTCACGGGATCGACGTCGGAGCCGGTCTGCAGGGCGCTGGGGTCCAGCGTCTCCGGGTCGCGCTGGCCCCCGATCGTCCTGCGCTCCCATCTGCCGGCGACGAAAAGGTGATAGCCGGCGATCTGGTGATGGTTGGAGACGCCGGGGCCCGTGCCCTCCACCTGAACGCCGCTCGTTACCGTCGGGGGCCAGGACATCTCCCATTTGACCAGCAAGGGCCTGCCCCCGGCCCGCTCCACCGTGTTCCAAAGGTATTCCGCTCGCGACAGCTCCGTGTTGACCCCCCAGACCGTCTCATCGAGTTGCGCGCCCAGCTTGCGGATGTTGAAGTCCATCACGCCGTGGTTCCCCGGCCAGGCCCCGGTGGACGTGGCGGTCCAGCCTGGCGGCGTCAGGGTCGGGAAAACGCCGATCATGGGCCGGTACACACCCCGATCTATCAGCTTGCCAAGATGGGGCATGTGGCCCCCCTTTACCATATTTGTCACCAGTTCCATGGCGGCGCCGTCCATACCGATCAGGATTGCGCGCCGTGCCGGGCTTTGCATCTCTCTCTCCTTTAACGGGTTGCGTTTGGTTTGATGGACCGCCCGAACCGTTGGACGGACGCAGGCTGTTCACGCAGAAGGATAAGGATATACATCATAACCTGCAACCGGCTGGAATTCACAAAGCGGGCGGTGGAGGGCAGGGCAATCGCATCTTATTGCGTCAATTTCCTGGGAGGCTGCCCGAAGCGCATGGCCGTGCCCCTGCCCTCTGCGGGCCATGCCCTCCTCTCCGCATCCCCCTCAACCTACGGTAGGGGCAGGCCTTGTGCCTGCCCTCTGCTGGCCATGCCCGCCTCTCCGCAT
>VXMH01000001.1 GCA_009841235.1 Caldilineaceae bacterium SB0661_bin_32
CCTTGCCAATCAATTCAATCCAACATCTGTAGGGTTGATCAGAGGTTCCCTAACTCTCGTAAACTCTAATGGACTCTAATGCAAAGCCTCCAACAGCATCCCAGCCTCGTCCAATCCAGCGCACCCTACAGAGTCCTGAATCAGACAACCGTCGTCGGCTGAGACGCTCCGAACTAGAAAGCACAACGGGTATAGCCTTACAGTGGCGGATTGCAAAGATATGCAACTGATGCTATCAATAGATCAAATCCAACCAACACAATTGCCCCGCCAACTTCGCGTCCATCAGGAGAACACGCTATGCCAAGCATGACCGGTGGCAGGTTCATCGCCGAGACGGTACACGGATATGGAATCACCCACGTATTCTTTATGCCCTACATCGGCCCCAGGGCCTTGATGGAAATGGAAAAACTGGGGATCAAGCGCGTGCAGACCCACGGAGAGAAAGCCGCCGCCTACATGGCAGACGCCTACGCCCGCGTCAAACGCGCCCCCAGCCTCTGCATGGCCCAGGCCGTCGGCGCCGTCAATCTGGCGGCCGGTCTGCAAGACGCCTACCTGGCCTGCTCTCCTGTGGTCGCCCTGACAGGGCGGGAGCTTCTCATAAATCAGCAGCGCCACGCCTACCAGGAGGTCGACCACGTCAATCCGTTTTCGGCCGTATCCAAATACAGTGCCTATGTCTCCACGCCCGAACATCTGCCCGTCTACCTGCGCCAGGCATTTCGTGCCGCCACGACCGGCACGCCCGGCCCGACCCACCTGGACCTGGAGGGAATCGCCGGCCAAGGCGTCGTGGAACTGGAGGCCGACCTGGAAGTCATCGTTGAAGAGGCGTTTACCCGCTTGCCTCCCTTCCGGCCCGAGGCCGAACCGTCCGCAATCGACGCGGCCCTCCAGCTTCTGACCGCCGCCGAACGCCCGGTCATCGTCGCCGGCGGCGGTGTCCTGGCCTCAGACGCCCGCACCGAACTCATCGAACTGGCGGAAAAGCTCTCAGTCCCTGTGGCCACGTCGCTGAATGCCAAAACGATGTTCCCTCCCGATCACGAGCTGGCCGTAGGCGTCCCCGGCTCATACTCGCGCGCCTGTTCAAATCAGACCCTGGTTGAAGCCGACCTCGTCTTCTTCATCGGCAGCCACACCGGCGGTCAGGTGACAAACTCCTATCAGATTCCTCCCCAGGGCACCCCTATCATCCAGCTCGACATCAACCCCGAAGAGATCGGCCGCAACTACCCGGTTCAGGTCGGCCTCCAGGGCGACGTCAAGAGCAGCCTGAGGCGCATGATCGACCGCGCTGAACCCCGTGAACACCGCGCTGCCTGGGTCGGCCGTGTTCAGGAACTGGTGCAGGAGTGGAAGGCAGGTGTAGCGGACCTCGTCAACTCGGACATCCTGCCCATGCGCCCGGAACGCCTCTGCCGCGAGCTGAGCGACTACCTGCCATCCGATGCCATACTCGTTTCCGACACCGGCCACGCCGGGATCTGGACCGGGACGATGCTCGACCTGAAACATCCCGACCAGAGCTTCATTCGCTGCTCCGGATCGCTGGGCTGGGGCCTCCCCGCAGCCATGGGAGCCAAGTGCGCGCAGCCCGACCGCCCTGTCCTCTGCTTTACCGGCGATGGCGGCATCTGGTACCACATAGCCGAACTGGAAACCGCTGTGCGCTGCGGTATCAACACCGTAACCGTTGTCAATAACAATCACTCACTCAATCAGGAGCAGGGCGGCGTAGAGCAGACCTACGGGGGAAGGACCGCCGGTTCAGATGAGCTCTGGCTCTTCGAGGACGCTGACTTTGCCAGGATTGCGGAGTCGTTCGGCGCCCTCGGCATAACCGTAAACAAGCCGGACGAGCTCGCCGGTGCTCTCGATCGCGCCTTTGCTTCCGGCCGGCCGGCTGTTGTCGACGTGAAGACGCACGTTGAAGGCATAGCCCCGCGGGCCTGGATGCCGGCCAGTTAGCTCCAAACAGTGCTTGCCTGGTCCTTCCTTCCGGATCGGGGCTGCCTCTGACTGGTGCTGCAGTGCGGCCCATATGGGTCATTCAGTTTGCTCCGGCAATCGGCAATCTGCTAAAATGTCCTGTGTTTACGGCCTCTCCTTTAGCTGCTGCGCGCAGCGAGAGGCGTATCCACTTCATTTGATTTCGGGCAATACTGTCCGTGGTCCTGCCCGGGCAGGTTGATCGCAACGTATCGACCCCATAATCTGGAAGGCCTTGCATGAAAGCGATGCTCTACTTGGACCAGGTGGCCGAGCCGGTGGCTGTACTTGACGAAGTGAAGATTGTAGAGTTCGGGAGCGACAATCACCCGGAAGGTGACAGGATCCGAATCTACTACCATACCAGTAACCTGAATGCCACCAGGACGATGGTCGAACTTCACCGGGATCGTAAAATGACGATAAGACTGGAGGACGGCCGGTCAGCCCCGGCGCTGATCACGCACGCCAGTCTGGATGCCAAGGGCCAGTTTGTGGGCGTTTTGAGAGTGCTCGGACCACTGGCCTGAGATCCGAAGTATGTCTCCCATCCTCCCCGGCCCACCCGCGGCCAGATTCAACCCCTGGGAAAACTCTCCGAACCGTCGACTTTCGGTCCAAATATTCGGCAACTGACAACAATTTCATGGTCGCTGAACAGCAACTGCGCCCCGCACAGGAGGAGATCCTCAAGTATGAGGGAGGTCGCCTCGGAATCAGCGCAGTGCCCGGCAGCGGCAAGACCTTCACGCTGAGCCGCCTCGCCGCCAAACTGGTGCAAAAGCTGGCAGCCTCAGGCCCTGTGGATGATCGGGAAGTCCTGGTCGTCACCTTTACCAACGCAGCCGCAGAGAACTTCCGCAGCAGCATCGGCCGTATCGTCGAGAGCCGTCGGCTGCTTCCCAGCGGCTTCCGCGTGGGAACGATTCACAGTCTGGCCCACGACATCGTGCGCGAGCGCCCCGGTCTGGTCGGCCTGGGTGAAGACTTCGACATTATCGACGAGCGAACAAGCCAGGACATTAAGCGGCAGGCAGTCAACAACTACCTTCAGGCCAATCCCGACTTTCTGGGCGGTTACATCAAGCCTGAAATCCTTCACAATTCCCGCAACCTGGGACGCCAGCTCAACCTGACTGCGCAGGAAGTCGCCGAAGCGGTTATTCGTCGCGTAAAGGAGCTGCGCACCGATGCCGACGCCTTGGAAAATCTCCTGCAGCACCAGTCCGGCGCCTGGCCTCTGTTGTCCTTCGGACTCCAGGTCTGCCGCGACTACCAGCGCGGCCTGAGCGTACGCGGAGGCGTCGACTTTGACGACCTGATCCTGCTTGCGCTTCAAGCGCTCGAAACCGATGACAACCTCCTGGCGCGCCTCCAACGGCGCTGGCCCTTTGTCCTCGAAGATGAGGCCCAGGACAGCAGCGCCCTCCAGGAGCAGATGCTCCTGCTCCTGACGGCCGCGCATGGAAATTGGGTCCGCGTGGGGGATCCCAACCAGGCCATTAACACCACCTTTACCAGCGCCGATCCCCGGTTTCTCAAGCAGTTCGTGGATGGCGAGACGGTCGTCAAGCTGCCCCTGCCCAACTCGGGCCGCAGCGCACTGCCGATCATCAGTCTTGCCAACCGCCTGATCGACTGGAGCTCTGAAGAGCATCCGCTGCTTTCGCCCGGCAAGGCGCTTTCGCCCCCACACATTCAGCCCACCGGGGAAGACGACCCGCAACGCAATCCAGAGCCGGGAAACCCGGCCGTCTATTTCTATGACCGTCCACTTGCGCCCGTCGATGAAATCCGGATTCTGGTCACCAGCCTGCAGCGCTGGCTGCCGAAGAACCCCGCGAAGACGGTCGCCGTCCTCGTCCCGGATAACCGGCGCGGCGCAGAGTTCAGCAAAGCTTTCGAAGACGCCTCGCTCCCATTTGACGATTCGCTTCTCCGTTCCACCAGCACAACTCGTATTGCCGTAGACGCGCTCGTGAAAGCCATGCGCTTCATCAGCCAGCCTGCCAACCCCTCCCATCTGCGTCTGCTTTGGAACGAGGTCTGGTGGGCGCGGCGGAGTTGCCTGCACGATCCTTCGGAAACAGGCGTGGAGTCATCCCAAGTCAGCGCTGAGGAGGGACCTCCATCCTGGCTCCCGGATCAGTCCGATTCCGTCGAGAAGACACAGGAAAGTGAGTTCCCTGGGCCAGTGTTGCTCTTTGGCAAAGCACTCGGCCAGTTGCGCCTGCCGGAGCGTTTCATCTTCCCTGCTGCCGGCGACGACTGGCTGCAGGAACTTAGCTGGCTCGACGATTACGACGGTTTTCGGCCCATCGTCCACCGGTTCCGGCAAGACCTCAGACGCTGGTGTTCAGCCGCAGTTCTGCCTGTTGACGAGCTGGTCCTGACTCTGGGACAGGATCTGTTCACGGAAGCTGCCGAACGTGCCTTGGCCCACAGCGCCGCCATCCTGCTGGCAAATCGGGCCAGAGAGCGGCCCGGCCTGCGGTTACTTGAGTTGACAAAAGAGCTGGAAGAGACCGCCGCCAACAAGCGGCGTCTGCTGGGGTTCACCGAAGAAACGCGCGGGTTCGAACCACCCGCAGGCAAGGTGACCATCGCAACGATGCATTCAGCCAAGGGACTGGAATGGGATCGCGTCCACCTGGCGTCCGTCAGCAACTACAGCTTTCCGGGCGGCGGCGACGACGAGTACTACCGAGGGGAACCGAACTACATTCGCGGCAGCCTCAATCTGACCGAGGAAGCCCTGGAGCAGACGAGGCAGTTACACATGGGGACGCTCGACGAATATGTCCACGGCGAGGCAACCCGTGAGGCCCGGCGGGAGTATGCCGCCGAACGCCTTCGGCTTCTCTATGTCGGAATCACTCGCGCCCGCCAGGAACTGGTCCTGACATATAATACGGGCAGGTTTTATGACACGCGGCCAAATGAGCCTGCGCTTGCCTTTACGGAACTGAACGAGGCCTGGCGGACTGGCCAAAGCCGAAAAGTCTGATCACACTGCCTCTCCGCGCCTG
Source organism: Caldilineaceae bacterium SB0661_bin_32 (assembly GCA_009841235.1). GTDB lineage: Bacteria > Chloroflexota > Anaerolineae > Caldilineales > Caldilineaceae > Bin5. The sequence continues at coordinate 5,028 of VXMH01000001.1, forward strand.
ATGAGGCGCCGGGTTGAACGTTATCAGCAACTGCCGCTTTAGACAGGCGCCGACAACGGCAATCGTACTGAACCTCAAATGCGACATACGAAGATTCAGCACTACTGCGAATCCGTCATCGAGGCCGGCTGGCTTGCCGCCCTGATCGTCGCGCCGCTTTTCTTCAATACCTACTCCAGCCGCGTGTTTGAGCCGGACAAGATCAGCCTCATTCGTTCCATCTCTCTGGTCATGCTTTTGGCCTATCTTGTAAAGATTCTGGACGGCGGTCGAATATGGCTGCCGGCTGGTGGAGGAGGTCCGCCGGCGGGCAACCAGGCCGTTGCAGCCAGCGAAGGTTCACAAGCCGCGTTCGAATGGAGGCTGGGCAGCCTCTGGAAACAGCCGCTCCTGCTCCCTTTCGCGCTGCTGGCACTATCCTACGCTATCAGTACCCTGTTGAGTATTTCGCCCTCCGTAAGCTGGTGGGGGTCCTATCACCGGCTGCAGGGCGCCTACACCTACGCTGGCTATCTGATCATCGCTGTACTCACGGCAGCCCACCTGAGACAACCCTCCCAGCTGCGCCGGCTTCAACATACAGTTGTCATCACCAGCCTTCCCATCGCCGTCTACGCCGTGTTCCAGCACTTCGGCAAGGATCCCCTCCCATGGGCCCAGGACGTGACCGGCCGCGTAACCGCCAACGCGGGGAATCCAATCTTTCTCGCCGCGCATCTGATCATGGCCTTCTTCCTGACGCTCGAACGCGCAGTCTCCTGTTTCGCGTTCCTGTTGACCGGCGGGCCGCGGCCGGGCGGCGATACTGCGCCCGGTACTGCGCCCGAAGACAAACAGGCGGCCCCTACACCCGACCACAGCTTGGCCGGTGTTCTGGCCGGGGGCTGCTATCTGTTTGTACTCGTCATTCAACTGCTCGCCATATTCTGGTCCCAGAGCCGCGGCCCCTGGCTTGGCCTCGCCAGCGGTATGTACATCTTTGTGCTGCTCCTCCTGACCGGCATGCGTCCCCGCAACTACCGCGTCTGGACGGCCGCCTGGGCGGGGTTCGGCCTGGTTGGGCTCGTTCTCCTCATCGTCCTGAATACGACCGCGATCGGCCGCTCTTTTCGCCAGGTCCCAAATTGGGGGCGTCTGACGACGATGCTGGATAGCGCTACGGGCACGGGGCGGGTCCGCGTCCTGATCTGGGAGGGTACCGCGGAGCTGATCTTCCCCCACGAGCCGCTGACCTATCCCGATGGAAAAGATGACCCCGTCAATCCGTTCCGCCCCCTGATTGGCTATGGTCCGGAGACACTCTGGATGGCGTTCAATCGCTTCTATCCGCCGGAACTGGCCCAATGGGAATCCCGCAACGCCAGCCCCGACCGGGCCCACAACGAAACCTGGGACAGTCTTGCCATGACCGGCGCTCTTGGCTTTCTGGCAAATTCACTCCTCTTCCTGTCTATCTTCTTCTGGGCTATGCGCTGGCTTGGGCTGGTCCGTTCACGCCGGGACGCCATACTCTTCTTTTCCATGCTTGCAGGCGGGGGTATCCTCCTCAGCGCCCTGTTCCAGGTGCGCGGCGTCAGCATCGGTTTCCTCGGCGTAAACTGGCCGACCGGACTGATACTCGGGCTGATTGCGTACGTCACCCTTGCAGTCTTCCTTCAACAGGCATCCTCGGCCGAGGCGGCGCATCGCCCGCGCCAGCTCCTCCTGATCGCCTCGCTGTCGGCAATCATCGCCCACTATGTCGAGATTCATCTCGGAATCGCGATCGCAGCCACCCGCATCTATTTCTGGACCATAGTGGCTCTGCTGCTGGGCCTGGGAATGAACTGGCTCTTCCCGGAACCCTTCGCACCCGACCAGGTCTCTGCAAGTCAGGCAGCGCCGCGAGGCGAGGAAAACCGGAGCGCGCGGAACAGGCGGGCTGCAGCGCGGGGGAGGGCCGCCCGCGGCCGTCGTCAGGCTCGATCATCGAGCAGAGGTTGGGACATTCATTTGCCGGCTACAGTCCTGCCCGACCTTCTGGTCATGATGACGCTTGTCTTTCTTTTCACGATCAATTTCCTGGGAATGTCGAACACGCTCTCCATTGTATTCGCAGGACTGGGCGCCGCCCTTCAGGACCGAGCCGGGGCCGCGTTGACAGACATACTGTGGCTGGTCTTTTTCACCTGGTTGATCGCAACTGGATTGGGCACAGCCACCGCCTTGTTGCGCCATCATGGCCTGGGGAAGCAAGTGAGAAGAGGCGCTGCAGGCGGAAGCCGGCGCGATGAGGAAACGCCCCACAACAGTATTGCGGAAACGGTCCGCCCGTCCGTTCGCTCAACGGTTCTCTATGGCCTGATTCTCTTCGCGGGCTGGTTGCTCTATGGCCTCATCCACGCCGCCCGCTTGCTTCCCGGCGCCAGGACGGGTACGGTCGCCGAGCAGCTGGAACAAATTGCAGGTCACTATAGCCTGTACACCTGGCTCGTGGTTCTTTGGTGTCTGCTTGGCGGTCTGTTTCTGTCGCGGCGCAAAATAGTGGATACGCGACGGGCATGGTTGGGGCGCGGCCTGGCTACGGCAGGCGCGGGGATCCTCATGTCTGCCGCTGTCTTCTACATTATCGCCAACATCAACATTGCACAGGTGCGGGCCGACGTCTTTTACAAACAAGGCCAGAACTTCGATTCCGCCGGCGCTTGGGTCGAGAGCTCCGACCTCTACCGCCGGGCGCTTGCAGTCCGACCGACCGAGGATCACTACATGCTCTTTTTGGGTCGCAGCCTCCTCGAAAGAGCGGCGTATGCGCCCAAGGAAGGCTCGCTGTCGTTTCCGTCTGCTCCGACTCTGCAGCACGTTCTCGATCTGAACGCAGATGACATTGCGCTCTTGGGGCGGGACGATCTCCTTGCCGCGTCTGAGGCGGTCCTTTCCCGCGCACAGGCAGCAAATCCGCTGAACACGGACCACACCTCGAACCTGGCCCGTCTTTACCGTCGCTGGGCCATTTTGGCGGATGATCCGCAAGCACAGCTGCCGGCGTTGGAAAAGAGCTTGCGCCACTACGACGCCGCTCTCTCACTCAGTCCAAACGTAGCCCATCTGTGGAATGAGAAAGGACAGATCCTCGTCTCCATGGGCCGTGAGGAAGAGGCCGAGATTTCTTTCCTGCACAGTCTTTCGCTTGACGACCGGTTCGAAGACACCTACGCTCTCTTGGTCGAGCTGTACACCCGGACGGACGCATCGGAAAAGCTCTCCCGCCTCTTGGATAACGGCCTGGAGAAGCTTCCTCACAGCCTGGCTTTGCTCACACACAAAGGGGCGGCCCAGTCCCGCGCCGGCGACCTGGAGGGTGCACTGGCAACCATTTCGCTGGCATTTGAGAAACACCCCGCCGACCTCAACGCTGTGCGCAATCTGGTCGTTCTTTCCCGCTTGCTGGACCGCCCCGAAGAGGCGGCTCAGTGGGCCGAACGCGCCATTGCACTGATAGAGAGCGGCCATGACGAAAGAGATAAGATTATCGCCACCTACAGCGTGATTGCGGAGATGAATGTAGAGAATGGGCGGTTGCTGGAGGCGGCCGACATCCTGCATCGCCTCATGGAACTCGCGCCGCACGACTATCGTTTTCCGTTCCAGCTGGCTCAGGTGCATACTGAGTTGGGCAATAACCAGCAGGCCCGCCAGTTCGGAGAATCTGCGCTGTCTCTCGCCCCGGAAAACGAGAAGCCCGGTATCCAATCTTTTGTCGATTCTCTTGAGTGAACTGGCTTGAAGCTGATCCCTGGTGAGTGAATGAGCTCCTTTCTACTGATGGCGGCAAGCGCATTGATTATCGCCATTGGCGGGACGCCGTTGGTACGCTACGCCGCACTGCAATTAGGCATCCTCGACCAACCTTCCGCTCGCAAAATTCACAGCGCGCCTGTGCCCTTGATGGGCGGTGCAGCCATCTATGTCGCGTTTATCGCCGCCCTCGCCCTCTGGGGTGAACGCAGCTACGTCAACGAAGTCGTTGGCATCTTTGTCGGCGCCACCCTGGTCAGTCTGGTTGGCGCCCTGGACGACAGCCGCGGCGTCGGGAGCTATGTCAAGCTGCTGGTTCAGGTGGTGGCAGCCTGTATCTTGATCTTCAGCGGCGTCCAGGTCCGCCTCTTTGATGGGTTCCTGGACATTGTTCTGACACTCTTCTGGGTGGTCGGCGTCACAAACGCGTTCAATCTGTTGGACAATATGGACGGGCTCTCCAGCGGTGTCGCCACAATCTCTGCAGCCTTCTTCACCCTCCTGGCTGCAATGAGCGACCAGTATCTCGTGGGGACTTTGGCGGCCGCGCTTTGCGGCGCCTGCATCGGGTTTCTCGTCTACAACTGGAATCCGGCTCGCGTCTTTATGGGGGACACCGGGAGTCTTTTCCTCGGTTTCCTCCTCGCGGCCGTCGGCATCAAACTGCGTTTCCCCGCCAACACAGCCAGCATAACCTGGATGATTCCCATTCTCGTACTGGCGTTGCCCGTTTTCGACACGGCCCTCGTCTGCATCAGCCGCCTGCGCCGCGGCAAAAACCCTCTCACCACGGCAGGCAAAGATCACGTCAGCCACAGGCTTGCCCTCCGAACGGGAAGTCAGCGCGAAGCGGTACTTCTGTGTTATCTTATTACTGGAGGAACGGGTCTGGCCTCCGTTTTCCTGACCCAGGCCAACTTGCAGGAAGCTCTCATCGTCGGGTTGACTGCCCTCGCGCTGGCAGTTTTCGCGCTGTGGAAACTCGAGTTCCAGAGCAACTGAGTGCGGACCGCCGGCCTGCTTCCAAGCCGTGCTCACCTATCTGATTCGAAAAGGAGATGACTTTGTTCTCAGTTCCCAGACGTAAGCCCACCGCTGCTGAAGATCCGTCACGCAACCAGGACGGTCCTGGCGATCTGTCGTCCGCGAGCCTGGGTTGGGCAGGAAGAGTTCGCTTCTCAAACTTTGCCGCGCGCTTCACGCAACGTCCAGGATACCTCGCGATTTTACTCCTGGTCCTCATTGTGCTCGTCATCTCATCCTGCACTGGCCCCACCGGGGCAACCGAAGATTCCCAGGAAGTTGAAGAGGGCGCCGCGGCGGCCCTCGAGCCGGCCGACCGAAATGGAATGTACGACGACAGCCCGGAGATGACCATCGATCCGAATGTCGAGTATCACGCCGTTTTCAAGACTGAGAAAGGTGATATGCGGGTAAAGCTGTTTGCCGAAGAAGCGCCGGTTACGGTCAACAACTTCGTCTTTCTGGCCCGCGACGGTTTTTACAACGACACGCATTTTCACAGAGTACTGCAAGACTTTATGGCCCAGGGCGGAGATCCCACCAATACCGGCGCGGGCGGCCCCGGCTATCAGTTCCAGGATGAGACCGCAGCCGGCCTCCAGTTCGACCGCGCCGGCCTCCTGGCTATGGCGAACGCAGGGCCAAATACGAACGGCAGCCAGTTCTTCATCACCTTCGCCGAAACGCCTTGGCTGAACGGCAACCACACGATCTTCGGCGAGGTGGTCGATGGAATGGACGTGTTGTTCTCGCTCTCACTGCGGGATCCGAGGGCAGCCGCCTCTCCCGGCGATCTTCTGAAAACGGTCGAAATTGAGGAAGGTGAATGACTTCAGGCTCTATCACCTGCATCCTTTTCCCGTTCCCCGGCGCGTTGGATTCTCGCACTCGTTTCTCCGTTAAGAGCGCGCAGAACGCCAAATTGAGAAAGACATGAACACTGCCGGCGATACTGAACAGATTCAAAACGAAACACGGTCTGCGGCGGGCGGCGACCGTCTGACAATTCTTGAAGAAGCCGGGGCAGAAGAGCTGGATTCCGCCCGACCCAATCCATGGATGACGGCTCTTCAGATTATCGGAATCCTTGCAATCGTTGCTGGCGCATTCTGGTTGGGAACGCAGAGAGAACTGGTGCAGCGGTTCAGCCAGTGGGGATACTTCAGCAGCTTTCTGATCAGCCTGATCGGAAGTGCGACCGTAATCCTGCCCGCCCCCGGGCTTGCCCTGATACTGGCCCTCGGCGCACACTTGAACCCCGTTTTCCTCGGGATCGTTGCCGGCTTCGGCAGCGGCCTGGGAGAACTGTCGGGCTACCTTGCGGGCAAAGCCGGCCGCAATCTCGTCAGTGGTGAGGGGAGATTCACCGCCTTTCTCCACCGGATGACCACCCGCTTTACTACGCCCGCTCTCTTTATTCTTGCTATCCTTCCCTTGCCGATCTTCGATTTTGCAGGCATTCTTGCCGGCGCCCTGCGGATGCCCGTTTTGCGCTTCCTCGCGGTGGTCATCAGCGGCAAGATCATTAAGCACGCCCTGGCCGCCTACCTCGGTGCAGAGTTTTTTGAGATGGTACTCACCAGGTACGGCTTCTGATACCAGCGCCCCCGCCAGTCTGAGGGCGGCCGCCTCAGCGCGGCGCCCGATTTCTGCGAAACAGTTCACTTCACTCGTGCGGGGCTGTTCCTATAGGAGCACAGAACCATGTTTCAACGTTTTCTCCTGACGTTTCTGCCGATTCTGATCGCTCTTGCGTCTCTTGGATGTAACGCAGACAGTTCCCAAGGTCTGGATTCAGGCGGCGCCGGTTTGTCCGCCGTACATGATGAGGGCCCGACAGGCGGCTTCTTCGAGGACGACCTATTTGACGATTTCGGACAGGAGTTCGACGAATCGGGCTCCCCGCCGTTTTCGCTTGGCGAAGGCCAGCCCGATTGGGACGCAGACCAGGCCCGCCCTTCTCTTGCCGAAACGACGCCTCTTTCTCAGCAGCAGATTCAAGTGCTGTTGACCCGTTTGCCTCCTCTTCACCAGGAAGAAGGGGACGCCGCCCAGGTGCGCCTCCCGGACCAGAGCCTGCCGCCCCCGCGCCCCGGTCAGGAAGTCGAGCTGCCTTTCCCGCCGCCTCAGCCCGAGTCGCCGCTCGACGTTCAGGAGGACGCGCCCCTGACCGTCCTTCGTTTTTCACCGGAAGGGGACGTCTCTCTTGCCCCGCAACTGAGTGTAACATTCAGTCAACCCATGGTTTCGCTCACCAGTCACCAGGAGCTGGCCGCGGAGGAGATACCGGTCGACGTTGAGCCTGCCGTGACCGGCCGTTGGCGCTGGGTGGGAACGAAAACCCTCCTGTTTGAAGCTGGCGCAGACGGGGGCGCCAGGATGCCGATGGCAACCGAGTATGCGGCCAGGATCGCCGCCGGCACGGAATCTGCTTCCGGAACGAATCTGGCAGAACCGGTCAGCTGGACTTTCCGAACCCCGGCGCCGACTCTGCAATCCGCCTATCCGACCGGCGGTCCCTTTGGGCGGGAGCCGGTCTTCTTCGCGTCTTTTGACCAGAGCATAGATCCTGCCGCAGTCCTCGGGCATACGCATCTGACAGCCCAAGGCCGCCGGTACGCCGTGCGCTTGGCCGGCGATGACGAAATTGCCGTGGATTCGCGGGTCCAACGCCTGATAGCAAGGTCAACCGACAACAGGTGGTTGGCGTTCGTCTCCGATGAGCTGTTGCCCCCCGACACGACGGTGACGGTCACCTTCGCAGCCGGCACGCCATCCGCAGAAGGACCTCTCGTTACAGCCCATCCCCAGAGCTACAGTTTCAGAACGCCCGGCAAGTTTGCGCTCCGGCAGCGCGAGTGCGCGTGGGGAGGAAACACCCAGTGCCCCCCCAATAGCCCCCTGTCGCTGCGATTCAGCAATCCCATCGACACCGAGTCGTTTGACCCTTCCCTCATCACTATCGAGCCGAAACTCGACTACGTCTCGTATGAGGTTTTCGGCGATTCAATCTGGATCGTTGGCAACACAAAGGCAAGGACAACCTACGACGTAACCGTCGCCCCAAGCCTGACCGACCGTTTCGGTCAGGCTCTGGGCGAGGAAGCACAGTCCCGGTTCAGGATTGGGCCGATGGAGGCTTTTCTTGCTGCCGGGGGCAGGGGTCCGATTACCATCCTTGACCCCTACGGCAAACCGTCCTATCCCGTCTACTCGGTAAATGTCTACGCAATCAACGCACGGGTCTATCGCGTCTCTCCGGAGCAGTACATCGAATACCAGCAGTGGCGCAACGACCTCTGGCGCGACAATGAGGCAGAGCCGCCCGGTGAACTGGTCATTGAGCGCAAGCTGGAGATCAGCCGCCAATTCGACACCGTGGTCGAGACTGAAATCGATCTGACCCCCGCGCTCGACCGCGGCACAGGCCACCTTATCCTGTACATAGAACCGGAGGGCGGTCTGCTCTCAAACCTCTTCAACAGACAGCTGCAAGAGATGAGAGTAATCTCTTGGGTTCAGGTGACCGAGATCGGTCTGGATGCCTTTGTCGACGCAGATGAGATGCTGTTGTGGGCCAATAGCCTGGTTGACGGCGCCCCCCTGGCCGACGTCGAGGTCACTCTATGGCCGCAGGAGGTGCAGGGAACGACCGGCGAGACAGGTTCAGTTCGGTTGCGCCTGCCGCGCAACAGTTCCCAGTTGCTCATCGCCCGCAACGGCGATGACGCGGCCTTCCTGCCCGAAAACCGCTACGAATACTACCGAACTGAGCTCGGTTGGAACGGATGGCGGCAGCGCGCCGAGCGCGCCAACGTCCGCTACTTTGTCTTTGACGACCGCAAAATCTACCGTCCCGGCGAGACCGTCAGCGTCAAAGGCTGGATGCGTCAAATTGAGCGCGGTCCGGAGGGCGACGTCAGCCTGTTGCCGGAAGGCGCGGCCTCCGTGCTTGAGTATACGGTGCGGGATTCGTCGAATAACCTGATTCACACGGACAAAGCCGCAATCAACGCCCTGGGCGGCTTCCACTTTCAGTTTGACCTGCCGGAAAACGTCAATCTGGGCTACGCTTGGATTGAGTTCCACCCGACCTTTGATGAGGACTACGAAGCGCGCTACGAGCATGTCTTCCAGATACAGGAGTTCCGCCGGCCCGAATTTGAGGTCAGCGCCGCCGTCAGTGAAGGACCCCACGTCGCCGGCGGCCATGCCCTGGCGACCGTAAGCGCCAGCTACTTTGCCGGCGGTCCGCTTCCCGGCGCGGAGGTCGGTTGGGAGGTCGAGGCCTCAGAAGGGTCCTATGATCCTCCCAACTGGCCCGACTTTGTCTTCGGAAAATGGTCTCCGTGGTGGGGTTACCATGGCGAATCCGGCTACCTCGGACGCGCATCCTTCCGTTCCCGCACCGACGCGGCCGGCCAGCACAATCTGCGCATTGACTTCCTCACCGCCGCCGGAGACGGAGCTGAAACAGCCGGCGCAGAGAAAGTAAGACCCTTCCCGGCCCACATTGACGCTACGGCCACGGTCATGGACGTGAATCGGCAAGCGTGGAGCAGCCGAGCCGGTTTCCTGCTCCATCCGGCCGACCGCTACGTCGGCCTCCGCACTGCGCGCTACTTCGTCGAACAGGGCGAGCCCCTGTCGGTCGAGGTGGTCGTCACCGACATCGATGGCAGTGCGGTCGAAGGGCATCGCGCATTTGTAAAAGCCGCACTATTGGATTGGGAATACCGCGACGGCGAATGGCAGGAGACCGAGAAGGAGACGCAGGAATGTTCGGTCGAGACAACGGCCGCCTCGCGGCCGGACGACCCCGAACAGGGCTTCGCCTCCTGTTCCTTCGGGACGGCAGTCGGTGGGGCGTACCGGATCACCGCCACCGTCATCGACGAAGCCGGCCGCCGTAACCGGACCGAAATGACCCGCTGGGTGACCGGCGGTCAGCGCCCTCCCCGCGGCAACCTGGAACGGGAGGAGTTGCAGCTCATTCCGGACAGCGAAGACTATGCTCCGGGTGACATGGCTGAAATTCTGATCCAGGCACCTTTCCACCCCGCGGAGGGCCTCCTCACATTGCGGCGTGACGGCCTTGTGTCGAGCGAGCGGTTTACCATGGAAGGACCCACCTACACGCTGCAAGTGCGAATCGAAGAGAACCATATTCCCAACATCCACGTACAGGTGGATCTCGTCGGCGCAGGCGAGCGCGTGGATGACGCAGGCAACGCGCTGCCGGGTCTGCCTCGCCGCCCCGCCTACGCACGCGGACGGCTGAACCTGTCGATTCCGGCACTGAGCCGAACATTGCAAGTAGACGCGAAGCCGAGGGCGGCTCGACTGGAGCCCGGCGCAGAAACAGCGATCGATGTGACGGTTTCGGACGCAGACGGCGCACCTGTGGACGGCGCCGAATTCGCCGTCGTTGTCGTTGACGAGGCAATTCTGGCCCTGACCGGCTATCAGCTGCTCGACCCCATCAACGTGTTCTATGGCCACCGCGGTCGCGGCGTCAGCGATCATTACAACCGCGACGATCTCCTGCTTGCCAGCCCCCAATCGCTGCAAGGCGCAGCGCCGCTGCCGACAAGGACCCCCCAACCCCCGCCGGCGTTGCAGCAATCGAGGTCCATGGGAATGGAGGCTGCAGCTCCCGCCGCCATGGCGGAAATGGCCATGGCCGATGAAGCGGCCGAAGAAGCAGGCGCCGCAGATGGCGACGGGCCATCGATTCGGGCCCGGCTGAACTTTGAGCCCTTAGCTTTATTCGCGCCCGAAGTGCGTACCGACCAGGACGGCCAAGCCACTGTATCGGTCAAACTGCCTGATAACCTGACCCGCTACCGCGTGATGGTTGTAGCAGTCGCCGAAGGCCGTTTCTTCGGCGCCGGTGAATCCAGCCTGACCGCGCGCCTGCCTCTTATGGTTCGTCCCTCCGCCCCGCGTTTCCTGAATTTCGGCGACAGCTTCGAACTGCCGGTCGTCCTCCAGAACCAGACCGACGAGGCAATAGAAGTACATACAATCGTTCGCGCCGTGAACGCCAACGTCATCGGAGAGAGCGGAGTGGAAGGCGTGGCCGGCTCCGCAGTGACGGTCCCTGCCAACGACCGCGTGGAAGTGCGCTTTCCCACAACCACGGCCAGCGCAGGCAGTTCCCGCTTCCAGTTCGGCGCGATCGACGCCAATCGACCGGCCGTCGCCGACGCGGCCGAACTCTATCTGCCGGTGTTCACGCCTGCGACCACCGAGGCCTTCGCCGTCTACGGCGAAATCGACGAGGACGGCGCGGTCCTGCAACCCATCCGGCCGCCTGCCGGCACAGTTCCTGACTATGGCGGCCTGGAAGTAACTCTCTCCTCCACCGCTCTGCAAACCCTGACGGACGCCTTCATCTACCTGGTGAGATACCCGTTCGACTCCTCCGAGCAGATCGCTTCCCGCATCCTTGCCGTGGCCGCACTGCGTGACGTGCTGGCGGCTTTTGACGCCGAAGGACTGCCGGCTTCGGATGAGATAGAGACGGCGATGGAAAGGGACCTGCAGACACTCGAAGCTCTGCAAGACCACGGGGGAGGCTTCCCCATCTGGCGGCGAGGCGGAGAGATCTGGCCCTACCACAGCGTGCACGCGGCGCATGCTCTCGCCCGCGCCCGTCTGAAAGGGTACGCCGTGCCCAACCACATGGTCAGCCGTTCTCTTGACTATCTTCGCGATATCGAGCGGCAGTTCCCCTCCTGGTACAGTGTCGAGGCCCGCCGCGGGCTTTCCTCCTATGCCCTCTATGTTCGCAAACTGCTCAACGACGACGATCCTGCCAAGGCGCGGTCACTGGTTAGTGAGGCGGGCCTGGAAAACCTCTCCCTGGAAAGCATCGGCTGGCTCCTCTTTGTCCTGACCGATGATGCGGCATCGCACGCGACGGTTTCCGAAATGCGGCGTTTCATCGCGAACAGGGTGACCGAGACGGCAGGCGCGGCGACGATAGCGACCGGCTATACCGACGGCGACTACCTGCTGCTCCATTCCAGCCGCCGCGCCGACGCGGTCCTGTTGGAAGCCCTTGTGCTGGACCAGCCGGAAAGCGATCTGATAACCAAGCTCGTGCGCGGCCTGCTGGGGCACCGCACCGCCGGTCGCTGGAGCAACACGCAGGAAAACGTATGGGTCCTGCTGGCGATGGACCGCTATTTCAAGCGGTTCGAATCCCAAACGCCCGACTTTGCCGCCAGAGTCTGGCTGGGGGAGCAGTTGGCGGCGACCCGCGCTTTCCAGGGCCGTTCGACCGATAACGCGGGCCTGGATCTGCCCATGCAATTCCTGCATGAGAGCGCGTCAGATGCAGAGGGCGACCTGCCCCTGTTGGTCCAGAAGGAGGGCCGGGGGCGGCTCTACTACCGGTTAGGACTCCGTTACGCTCCCATCGACCTCAGCCTGGGTCCGGCGGACCATGGCTTCACCGTCGAACGCATCTACGAGGCAGTGGACGACCCCGCCGATGTAAGTCGCGATGAAGATGGCGTCTGGCACATCAGGGCTGGCGCTCGTGTGCGTGTCAGGCTGACAATGGCGGCTCCCTCCCGCCGCGTCCACGTTGCCCTGGTAGATCCGCTGCCGGCCGGCTTGGAAATCCTGAATCCTGAACTGGCCGTGACCGCCGACCCGCCACAGGATCAGAACAGGTCCCGTGCCAGGCGCTGGTGGTGGGGCAGCTGGTATCAGCATCAGAACCTGCGCGATGAACGGGCCGAGGCATTCACGTCATATCTGTGGGCAGGCGTTTACGAATACAGCTACCTCGCCCGCGCCACGACGCCCGGCGCCTTCGTTGCGCCCCCCGCCAAAGCAGAGGAAATGTACGCACCCGAGACCTTCGGCCGGACGGGAACCAGCTGGATTGTCGTAGAGGTCGGCGAAGAATAGGAAGTGACCGGACCGGCTCTTGCTCACGGCACAGCCTTGGACTGCACAGGAGAGAACAATGTCGCCTAGAAGGGCAACAAGGGGAAGCTGCGAGTTCTGTGGCAAGGAATACACTCGCTGGGGAATGGCTCGTCATCTGGAGACGTGTGCCGCGCGTGCAAGCGCAATCGAATCTGATGCCGCGGGGCCGGGACAACAGCAGGAGATATTTCACCTGCTGATTGAGGGTGTTTGGACCTCCGACTACTGGCTGCACCTGGAAATTGCCGGCCAAGCCACGCTGGACCAGCTTGATCAGTATCTGCGGGTCATCTGGTTGGAGTGCTGCGGCCACTTGAGCCACTTTTTTATCAACGGCATCTACTATGAGAGAGAGAGACTGAGATCGAGTGGGCAATCGGCGAGACTGAATCGATGTCCACACAGGTCGCCGATGTATTTGATGAGGAAACAGAGGCAGAATACCAGTATGACTTCGGCACCACAACCGAGCTGTTGATTTCCGTACTTGCCGTGCGCTCAGGTAACTGGACGGGCAAACCCATTCGAATGTTGGGGCGCAACAAAACGCCCACAATGAGATGCATGGTCTGCCGCAAAAAGGCCGACTGGATTTGCGCTGGATGTCTGTGGGAAGACAGAAACTGCTTCTTGTGCGGTCAGCACGTGAACGAGCATTCACACGAAGATGCGATGGTCCTGCCTGCCGTAAATTCACCGCGGATCGGCATGTGCGCCTATGAAGGCCCGGCAGATCCCCCATACTAGCCATCCGACCGCCCCAGCTGTTTCCGAATCTCCAGCCAGATTTCGGTCAGGTCCAGTCGGTCGATCCAGTGCGTAAGGTAGTCGTGTTCCAGGCTGTCATCTCCGATCATGGCGATGATGCTGCCGATGTCGCGGATGTGTTTGGGCTGGCTGCTAAGACCGTAGTACTGAAGCTTATAGAGGATCAGGTCTTCAGGGGAATGGACATATGCCTCGCCGATACCAGGGCCGAAGTCGACAAGCAGGCGGCGCTGTAGTGCACTTGCCCGCAGAGCATCGTCGGGCCGCAGCAGGAAGATTTCCAATTTGTATCCTGTAGGCAGGTGCACGGCGTTGATTGGCAGGTCGGCCGGGGATATGTAAAGGTCGAGTATGATTTCAACGGGCACCAGCATTCCCCTATCCTTCAACGCCTCGGAAAGCTGGGCCATCTGCTCGAGTGGCAGATCGACTACGACGTCAAAGTCCTGGGTAGTTCGAACTTCACCCCATCCCCAAACAGCGACCGCTCCCCCCACCAGATACTTGACGTTCGCCTCTTCCAAAGCATCAAGAACGTCTCGCATGAAATTGGAAAACTCCAGGCTGGGATCAACCATCGTCACCTCATTTCCTTTCGCGTCTGGCTGACGAGCCAAACCCATTGATTCTTCCGGCGACAGTTCAGGCCGGCGCTCGCGCATACGGTAGGACGCGACACTCTCGGCTATGCGGATCATCGACAATCCCTTTTGCGCCTGCTGCCCCGTCGTCAGTTGCTGGTTTACCAGGACCTGCGCCGGATCGATATCCCTCAGTGCGCCTGCGATTTCGCGCTCCTGCTTGTCTGTGAGAGTCATGACTGCCATTCCTCTTCGCCGTGCAGTTCCTCCGCAAAATGGCTTCGTTTCTTCACAGCCAGTTGATCAGTTCTCTAGCGAGTCGTCCAGCGCGTTGGATTGAGACCCTTTCCAATCCAACCTCCCCAATCGCGCCACAATCCGCTGCATGATTGCCTGCGCGACTTCGTCCTTGCTCATCAACGGCCAAGCCTCACGGTTTCCGTCTCGCTCGAACAGAGTAACCCTGTTCGTGTCAACCGCGAAGCCGCTGTCAGGCGCGCTCACGTCATTGAGTACAACGAGATCGAGGTTCTTTCGCTCCAACTTGTCTAAGGCGTTCGCCTCCAGGTCGTTCGTCTCGGCCGCGAATCCGATGACAAGCTGCGGCCCCGGACTGCTCTCCCCCCGCTGTCTGCCGACCTCATGCAGAATGTCCGGCGTCCTTTCCAGCGAAATGAGCTGTTGCTGCGGCGATTTCTTCAGCTTGTAGTCAACGCTGTCCTTCGGCCGGTAGTCGGCGACCGCGGCTGCGCCGATCAGGATATCGGTCTGCGGCAGCTCTTCCATGACCGCCGCATACATCTGCTGGGCCGTATGCACCGGCACGAGCGAAACGCCGCCGGGTGGATGCACTGCCAGGGGCGCATGCACCAGAACCGTTTCCGCGCCCAGATCACGCGCCGCCCGCGCCAGCGCCGCCCCCATCTTGCCGGTGGAGTGATTGCCCATGAACCGCACCGGATCGATCGGCTCCCGGGTGCCGCCGGCCGTGATCACCACCCGCAACCCGTCCAGGGGTCCTCCCCGTCCGATCACCTTGCAGGCGACTTCGAAGATATCCTCCGGTTCCGCCACCCGCCCTTCACCCACTTCGCCGGACGCCAGCCGCCCTTCCTCCGGGCCGATGAAGTCGACGCCCCAATCCTGCAGTGTCTGCACATTGCGCATCGTCGCCGGGTGAGTCCACATATTGGTCTCCATCGCCGGGGCCAGCAGCATCGGTCCTTTGTAGCTCAGCGCGGTGATGCTCAACAGGTCGTCGCTCAGACCCAACGCGAGTCGCGCGATCGTGTGCGCCGTCGCCGGCGCGATGATAAACAGGTCCGCCGCATGGGCCAGCGCCACGTGTCCAATGCGCAACCGACCCGCATCGTGCCAGAACTCGAAAGTGTCGGTCGCAACGCTCCGCTGTGTGATCCCCTGAAAGGTTACAGGCGCAACAAACTTGGCGGCCGAATGTGTCATGATCACGTCCACCAGCGCATTGGCCTGTGTCAGGCGGCTGGCCAGGGTCACAGCTTTGTAGGCCGCGATGCCGCCGCTGACGCCGAGAACGATTCGTTTGCCGGAGAGAATCGGGGCCATGAGTTAAGCTCCAGGTCAGGTTGACGTTGGACTGCCCGCCCCTGCAGGGCGCGAAAGCAAGTCAGGAATCGGCAACGCCGCCGTCTCGATGGCGGGCGAGGTAGGATTGATACGAGTTCCGCACCTCCTCCGAGCTGAAGTCCGGTGCATGGCGGGCGCAGGCAGCCTCGTCCACCTCCACGCCCAGGCCCGGCTTCTCAGGCGGCAATATGTGGCCGTCGACGACCTGCAGAGGCTCGACAACGAACTCTGTCATCGAGAGAGGCATATCGTCAGGGTCAACCATCTCCTGGATGACAAAATTGGGCGTCGTAAAATCAACATGGACGCAGGCCGCCGTTGAGACCGGCCCATACGGGTTATGGGGGGCGAGGCCGGCATAATAGACCTCCGCCAGCGCGGCGATGCGGCGAATCTCGCTGATGCCCCCGGCGTGACAGGCATCCGGCTGCAGCAGGCTGGCCGCGCCGGTTTCGAGAATCTCTCGAAAGCCCCAGCGGGTAAAGAGCCGCTCCCCCGTTGCAATGGGGATATTGGTTGCCCTGGCGACCTGTGCCATCGCCGCCGGGTTCTCCGCCTGAACCGGCTCCTCCATGAAGAAGGGGTAGTACGGCTCAAATCGGTGCGCGTAGCGAATCGCCATCTGCGGCGTGACGCGCCCGTGCATGTCCAACAGTATGTCCACGTCGTTGCCGACCGCTTCGCGCACCGCCTTCAGGCCGGCCTCGGCTTCATCCAACACTCCCGCCCCGTCGAGGATGTTGGTAATCGGCACAGGAACCGTTTTGACGGCGTCCCAGCCTTTGGCCGCCTTGGACTGAGCGCTCTCCGCCATCGCGTCGGGCGTGCCGCCGCCAAAGTGCGTGTACATCCGCACACGGTCCCGTACCTTGCCGCCGAGAAGCTCGTAGATCGGCTTCCCCGCCTCCTTGCCCTTGATGTCCCATAGTGCCTGGTCAATGCCAGAGAGAGCGGACAGGCCGATGACGCCCTGCCGCCAGAAGCCGCTGCGATAGAGGACCTGCCAGCAATGTTCAACCTCAAGCGGACTGAAGCCCAGGATCATCGGCTCCATATCCTGAACACAGCCGGCCACCGCCCGCGGTTTGCCTTCCACCGTCGCTTCTCCCCAGCCGACCAGACCAGGCTGATCAGTCTCGATCTTGACAAAGACGAAGGTGCGCCGCTCCCCTTGCGCGAAAATCGGTCTGATTGCTGTAATTTTCATCGTAACTTTCCTCGTGAGTTAAGCCGGCCGGCGCATCCTTCAGTGTGCGAAAGCCAGTGTGCGAAAGCCGGCGGCCGGGGCCGCTCAGGCCGCCTCCAGGATATCGCGTACCATGGACTCTGCAAGTCTCTGTTCCGGCGCGCCGGCCTCTATCTCTCCGTCAAGAAGCGCCGTTCTCAATCCACGCATAATCTGCCCGTATTCCGGTCCGGGCTGCAACCCCAGCCGCATCAGGTCTCTGCCATCCAATGCAGGGTGAACGTGCCGCCAAGTCTGTTCGTAGCAGTTCAACCGCCTACGCAGCAAGGCGTCCTCCTCCACCAACGAGAGCAGCAGCAGCACGGCCGGCTGCGCCCGGTCGAGAACCGCCACAACTTCGCTCGGCCGTTGCTGTGGGTCGCTCAGCTGCGGCCGCCGGGTCTTGACCATCCGCAGCTCACGCATCAGTCGCTGTGTTCGGCCGCGAAGTCTCAGCCGCTCGCTCAGCTCTTTTTCAAGCGAGGAGGTCTTGTCACCGTTTCCGTTGTCTACGGGCAGCAGATCGTAAATGAGCAGACCCCAATAGAGCCTCTCGATCGGCGTGTCCTCCAGCTGGAACTGCCCTGTCCGGATCTTTACCGGCGCTTGGTCAAGGCCATTGTCCCCTTCACGAGCTTCACCCGGCCTTCCCGTCTCCATTAGCTCCCTGAGGGAGGCGCAGCGCTTCGCAAAGGAGGGGCCGGCCCGCAAAGCGGGATGAATCCGTCGGAGTATGCCCAGCTCGTCCAGCCGAAAAACTGCATCTTCCGGTGTTTCTTCCTGGAAAATCCGATCCAGTTCCTGGCGAATACGCGCCGAAGTGACGCGCCTGAGCAGCGGGGCGGCATCCAGCAGATGCTCCTGCGTACGCGCCTCGATCTGGAACCGGAAGCGTTGTTCATAGCGAACCGCGCGCAGGATTCTGGTCGGGTCATCCACAAAACTCAGGCTGTGCAGGACCCGCACGACCCCCGTCTGCAGGTCTGACAAGCCGCCGTAGAAATCGAGCAGATCGCCCCACCTGTCCGGAGTCAGAGCGACGGCCAGCGTGTTGACCGTGAAATCCCGCCGGTGCAGGTCCAGTCTGATGCTGCCCTGCTCCACGGTCGGCAGGACCGTTGGCTCTGTATAGAACTCTGTGCGTGCAGTAACAAAGTCGAAATGGGGCGGCAATGGACCCTGGTCCGCCGCGGTGTCGTTAGCCGGCAGGTCCGGGCAGGTGACTGGATACCCGGGCTCGTCGAGAATCCACTTGGCAGTGCCAAAACGAGCATGCGTGACGACCCGTCCCCCGCACCTGGCCTGCATGCGCTCCGCCAGCTCGATTGCATCACCTTCGACAACCAGGTCCATGTCCAGAGAACCTGCTCCGCCGGCGCTGTCGAAGCGCCCCAAGAGCAGGTCTCGAACAAAGCCGCCAACGACATACACGGCATGTCCCATCGCCGTCGCGGTCTCACCGACAAGCCAGAGGAGACGGTGCTGCCCGGCCGGCAGGACCTGCCCCAGCTCGCGGCTGACATCCGGGACTCTTGGCGAACTCTCTCTCTCTTCCCCCCAAAGTTTGAGCAGATCTGTACGAGTTACAATGCCAACCAATTCGCCGGCGGCGTCCACAACAGGAATCTGCCCCCAACCGCTCTCGATCATGAGCCCATGAAGGACACTGACAGGAGCGTCCTCGGGGACTGTATGGTTCCCTTGGCGCATTACCTTGTGGACCGGCAGCGCACCCAGCCGGTGTGTAATGGTTCGGTCCGCCTCTCTTCGGGTCAGGATTCCAACCAGTTTGTCGCGACCGTCTACGCCTCTCTGCAGGACCGGGAATCCTTCGTGGCCATAACGCTGCATCAACTCCATCGCGGCAGCGACCGACATCCCTTCGTCCAGCGTATGAGGACGGCCCCGGCTCATGATCTCAGCAACCTTGGCCGGCGCGCGCGCGTGCTCCTGCAGCAGGCAGCCGATTCGTTCTTTTACGTCCGCCAGGGTTGCTCCTTCCAGCAACGCCGCCGCGGCTCGCCTGTGACCTCCGCCGCCGAGAAACCCGGCAATCAGGCCAACGTTTATTGCGTCGGTGTTGCTTCGGGCCACAACCTGCACGTGGTCCTTCAGACGGACGACGACAAACAAGGCATCCGGGTTGAAGAGCTCGTTCAGCCTGTGGGCAAGGCCACTCAGCTCATCGTCGTACTCGGGCGCATCCGCTACGGCGAGCACGACGTTTTGACCGGCCACTGTAAGGTGTTCTGCGTCCTCAGTCAGTTGCCTGGACAGCGCTTTCTGTGCAGGCGTGGGCGGGAAGCGCATGAAACGTCGCATTACTTCCAGGCGGGCGCCCTGCTCGACCAGCCAAGCCGCGCAACGAATGTCCCGATGCGTTGTGGAGGGGTACAGAAGGCTGCCGGTGTCTTCGTATATGCCCAGTGCGAGCAGAGTGGCTTGAAACGGGGAAAGCCCCCTGTTCTGCTGAATCAGCCGTTCGACGAGAAGCGTGGTGTTGGCGCCTGTCGTGTGAGGGCCAAGCGACTCTCGCCACACCTTCCACCCGGACGGCAGCGGTTCGGCCGCAGAGTGGTGGTCAATCACCAGATGACGAGTGTCTTCGCCCATCCCCTTCACCGCGTTGAATGACCGGGTGTCAACGACAATCGCCAGATCGACGCGGCCGCGCGGCAGATGCCGCGGCTCGACGAAAGGGAACTGGTTTCGGTACAGGGACAAAAATGCCTGAACGTTGCGTTTCAGTTTCCGCGGCAGGACCGGCAGCGCCTGCGGGAACAGCAACGCTCCGCCCAGCAAGGATGCCAGCGCGTCAAAATCTGCGAGTTCGTGGGAAAGGATAACTGTCTGGCCGCGCATGTCGTAGTCGGTTCGGCTGCCCTGGGAAACTGCGATCTACTATACGCCTCGCAATTCGGATGCGCAAGCACCGGGCTGAAAGCGTAACTCCCTGCGCAGCTGGCCCGCACCGGCCCGACCGACGCGGCCGTCAGCCGCCTTCGGCTCGGCGCATCAATGCCAGCGCCGCCTTGTTGTGGCGTTCAGCCAGCACCGGCACGTCGATATCAAGGGGAACGCCGTCTTGCACCAGCAGGCGTCCATTGACAAACGCGAAATCGACCGGCTGCGGTGAACAGAAAACCAGCGCCGCTACCGGGTCATGCACCCAGCCCCCGGCAAAGGTGAGCGCCGACAGGTCAAATCCGACCAGGTCCGCGGCCATTCCAGGCGCCAGCGCGCCGACATCGTCGCGGCCCAACACCGCGGCCCCGCCCAGGGTGGCGATTTCCAGCGCCTCCCTTGCTGTCATGCCCTTGGGATTGCCCATCACCCTTTGCAGCAACAGGCATTGGCGCACCTCTTCCATCATGTTGCTGCCGTCGTTGCTGGCACTGCCATCCACGCCCAATCCCACATGCACGCCGGCATCCCGCATCGCCCGCACCGGGGAAATGCCGCTCGCCAACCGCATGTTGCTCGTAGGGCAATGGGCCGCGCCGGTCTTTGTCCGGGCGAATTGACCGATCTCCTCCCCGTTGAGATGCACGCAATGGGCATGCCAGACATCATCGCCCAGCCAGTCCACTTTCTCCGCGTAGGTTCCCGGCCGGTAGCCGTACTGCTCCATGCAGAACTCTTCTTCGTCGAGCGTCTCAGCCAGATGCGTGTGAAGGTGAACATCCATCTCGGGCCCGAAGGAGCGGGCCAGCGCCGCGCAATCGCGCATCAACTCCTGCGTTACGCTGAACGGGCTGGTCGGGCCAATCACGACACGGCGCATCGAAAAGCGGGAGGGGTCATGATACTCTTCGACCAAACGCCGCGATTCGACAAGAATGTCCGGTTCCCGTTCCGTCATCCAGTCCGGGGGCAATCCGCCCTTGCTTTCGCCGAGGCTGACACTGCCTCTGGCTCCGTGAAAGCGAACGCCGATCTCCTCTGCAGCGGCAAACTGATCGTCGAGACGCGTTCCGTTTTGCCACAGGTAATGATGGTCGCTGCTGGTCGTGCATCCGCTCAGCAGCAGCTCGGTCAACGCCACCTGCGTGCTCACGCCTACATCCTCCGGGCCAATACAGGACCAGATCGGAAAGAGGGCGCGCAGCCAGTCGAAGAGCACGCCGTTCTGTGCGGCCGGCACCACACGCGTGAGCGTCTGAAAGAAGTGGTGGTGCGTATTGATAAAGCCGGGCAGGACGATCCTGCCGCGTGCGTCCAGGTGGGCAGTATAAGGTGAGTCTGCGCTCTTTCCGTCCCTGTACCGGGCCGGCAGATCGTCTGTCGCGCCGACCCAGACAATCTGCGGGCCTTCCATAATGAGCGCCCCGTCGGTGATCTCCTCGCGCTCTTCGTTCATCGTTACGAGGCAATCGGCATTCGTCAATATGGTCCTGTAGGTCATCGCCAGAAACTGCTCCCTTCAGGTGAATGCCCATGTCGGGCAGTAGTTGGAGTACCTGCAGCAGCCGCGGAAAGTCCCGCGCGGACTAAGTCGTCGTGTCATTGCCGGTTCTCACTGCGTTATTGAGAGCAGGCTCGGGGTCATACCTTCCTCATCCAGCATCTCTCTCAGTTCTGTTGTTGACAGCGGGCGCCCCATGCCTGCCAGGGCCGTAAGGGCCGCCTCCATTACGTTTGTCCCAAAGCTGCGCCCATCCAGCCGCGGCGTTACCGTCGCCAGACAGGAGACGCCTCTCTCCTTGAGAAGAGCCACGTCGTCGTCCGTCGTTGTATTGGTAACGATCGTCTTTCTTTCCAGGCTCGGAGGCAGGTGCTGTCTGATGTAATGGAAATCATCGGCGATGATCGAGGCCCACCTGTACTGCGCCCCATATTTCGGCGCGATCTGCTCCTGTTGTTCCCCGGTGGGATAGATCCAGGAAAAGGGCAGTCGGGCCATGACGGGAAGCAGGATCCGGGCCAGCAGGTGGAGCGTGCTCAGGTTTCGCAAAAAGACGGGGATTCCCAGACCGAAAGCCAGGTCGCCAAACAGCGGCTGATAGCCCATGTCCAGAAAGCCGCGCACCATCGCGTAGCGGCCGACAGCCACACAGAACAGGACGCGCTTGGGATGTGGGGGCAGGAGAGTTTGCAGCCGCTGCGCAGTCTGCCGCTCGACTACGGTGCGGATGCCGCCCCCGTCCACGACGGGAGACTGTATGCCGGCAACGATGCTGCGAACGGAGTGGAGAGGAAAGTAACGGTTGTTTACCTCCAGGCCCAGGTCTGCGCCGCCAAAGCCGAAGGCATCTACCCGGCCGTCATATTCCAGAAACAGTTGCCGCATTCGTTTCTGGTCTCCATCGGCGCCGATCCGCTCCAGGACGATCCGTTCGTTCCTGAGCGTAGTCTCGACCCGTTTATTGCGCCTGCTGCTGCCCAGGCTGATGGAGACGACCCGTTTCATTTTGAACCTGCCTCGGCACAGTTCCGTTTCGGCCACGTGGCGCGCAAAAAGCGGCGCGCCTTGCGCACCCGCCATCTGCGCCGCCGGCCTCAGTCGATTACGCCAATGTGGCGTCCGGCCTCGATGAAGACACTCAACGCGAACTCGATGTCTTCTTCAGTATGGGCAGCAGTCACATTCGCCCGCAGGCGGGCGGTGCCTTCCTTTACGGCCGGCGGCAGAACGGGCAGTACGAATATGCCGTTGTCTTGACAGAATTTGGTCATTGCAAATGCGCGTTCTTCAGTTCCGACCATGATTGGAACAATCGGCGACTCCGTCTGACCGGTGTCGAAGCCGGCGGCCTGCAGGCCGCTCGTGAAATGCTGCGCATTGCGAAGGAGGATGCGGTTACGCTCTGAGCCTTCATCTTCAAGCACGTGGAAGCCTTCAGTGATGGCAGCCGCTACAGAGGGCGGCAAAGCGGCGCTGAAGACAAACCCGCGCGCAGTATGCCGCAGGTAGGTGACCAGCTTATCACTGCCGGCCACATAGCCGCCAATGCCGGGAATCGTCTTGCTGAGCGTACCCATTTTCAGATCGATGGAACCGAACATGTCGAAATGTTCTTCGATCCCGTGTCCGGTCTTACCCAGTACACCGATGCTATGGGCCTCGTCCAGCATCAGCCTTGCATTGTGGCGCCTGCAAATCTCATGCGCCGCAGGCAGATCAAAGATATCGCCGTCCATCGAGAATACAGCGTCCGCGATGACCAGTTTGCCTGCGCCTTCCGGGGCGCGGCGCAACTGTCTTTCGAGGTCATCCATGTCGTTGTGCCGGAAGCGGACGAACTTGCCTCGGGCCAGAAGACAGCCATCTACGATACTTGCATGGTTCCATCTGTCGGAGAAGACCCAATCCCCTCGCCCGACAACTGTACTCACGGTGGCAAGATTGGTAACATAGCCCGAACTGTAGACGATGGCCTCTTCCCGACGGGCGAAATCGGCGATTGTCCTTTCCATTTTGGCATGAAGGTCCAACGTGCCTCCGAGAATGCGCACGCCATGTGTACCTGTTCCGTACTTGTCTGCGGCCTCTTTGGCCGCTGCCACGATGCGAGGATGGTTGATCAGTCCCAGGTAACTGTAGGTTGCAAACATCAGCTTGCGCTTGCCGTCAGTATGTACCCAGGGTCCCTCCAGAGAATCGACCGCCTGAAAGTAGTAGTAGTGTTCGCTGGCCTTCGCCTCTTTGGTGCGTTCCCACCAGGCATCGATTTTCTGGCTAAAGGCGTCGACCTGCTCACCACCTCCATTCAGGAAGGACTCAAGGGGAGGGGCGTCTATGGCTGCCGTGGAGATGCCATCGGGATGGACCCCAATCGGCTCCGCTCCAAGGCGCGCTAACTGATCAACCATTGTATGAGACCTCGTTTTCCACTACAGTACAATATACCAGGGCAGAGATGGCGCCGGGATAAATGTATTTGCCACTGTCCGCCCGCGAAAAAGCAGCCAGCCCAATTGACGCGGCCAAGGGCGTGAGAATAATATCATAGAATTGTAACGTATAGTAGTCCACCGTGCAAAGACGGCAATTGTTGGGACAAATTTTCGGATATGGGCGTGAATTTTGCCTGCTCTTTTTGAAAAATGTCGGCCGCCGGAGCGGCGGCATGTTCCCAGGGCAATGATCCCAAGGCAATGAATGATGAAAGAACGAATGATGAAAGAACCTCCGAACCCAGGTTCGCAGCACCGGCCCTCTGACCTCGACAACATCTATCTGCCCCATGGACTGCTGCGCAACGGCGATCTGCAAACGATCCTTGGGCAGCACATCCCCGAAGATGCCAGGGCCGTTATGGAAGGGGAGCAGATGATCCTGTTCGACGCCGGCCCTGACCGGACCGAACTTGAGACGGACCGGACCGTGCGGCTGCTCGGCGTCTACACACCAAGCCGGTCTCCCATCAACGCGCCTTCCAGGCATAAGGGGCTGGCAATGTTGCTGCACGGATGGGAAGGAGACAGCCACTCCGCCTACAATCTGATTCTGGGCAGCGAGCTGGTTCGGGCAGGGTATGACGTCGTGCGCCTCAACATGAGAGACCATGGACCGACGCACCACTTGAACAAGGGAATCTTCTTTGCAACACTGATCGAGGAGGTCCACGCCGCCACCCACCAGGTCGGGCTTCTCGCCGCGGGGAGGCCGTTTTTCATCATTGGCGCGTCCCTTGGCGGCAATTTCGTTGTTCGCATAGCCCTTCGACATCACAAGAGTCCTATCCCCAATCTTCGCCGGGCCATCGCGGTCAATCCCGTTCTCAATCCACGACGCGCATGCATACGCCTGGACGGCCACCGGCTGCTGCGCGGCTATTTTCGCGGCCGCTGGCTCGAATCGCTCTTGAAGAAGCAGAAACTCTTTCCGGATCTATACGACTTTACACATCTGGCATCCGTCCCGACGATCTGGGAAATGAGCGACTGGGTGACCAAGAGCATGTCCTTCTACGGCGACGTGGAAGAATACCTGGACGCCTACAGTGTCAAGCCCGGGGATTTACTCGATCTGGCCCTCCCGTTGACAATTCTCACCGCGGCCAACGACCCCCTGATTCCAGCGGACGATATCGAAGCTCTTCCAACCCATCCTCAACTGCAGGTAAACGTCCTGCCCTACGGGGGCCATGTAGGCTACAACGATCTCTTCCCGCTGCGAAACTGTCTTCCGGATCTGATAAAGCAGGTGCTGAAACAGGACGCCGCCGAACACCAGCACACTGGACGCCGGTAGTTCTTCGGTGGCGCGTATAAGGTCGGTTATACTGAGCCGCAACGAGGGCAACGTTCTCGTAGCGAAGCATCAGGTCGAACCGAAGCGCGAAAAGAGAGCACCATGCCGCACATCCTGATCACAGGCGCAAATGGACAGCTCGGGCAGGCTCTTCGAGCCCAATTCAGCTCCGCCGCAAAACTGACCTGCTGGACGCGCCCACGGTACGACGCCGCCGATCCGGCGATGGCCGACGCCGTGGCAGAAACGGCTCCCGACGTCGTCATCAATGCAGCCGCCTGGACCGACGTCGACGGCGCCGAAAATGCACCCCGGTCCGCCTTTGAAGTCAATGCGCTTGGCCCCAAGTACCTGGCAGAAGGTTGTGCGCGTTGCGGCGGCGCGCTGGTGCAGATTAGCACGAACGAGGTGTTCGCCGGGGAGATGGGCCGCTTCTATCACGAATATGAACAGACCTCTCCCGGCAGCGTCTACGCCCGCAGCAAGGCTGCCGGCGAACAGGCGGCTGCCGCAATCCTGGACCGCCTCTACATCGTGCGCGTCGCCTGGCTCTACGGCGCCGGCAGCGGTAACTTTCCCGCCAAGATCAGCGCCGCCGCCGACCGGCACGGCGCTCTCCGCGTCGTCAACGACGAATTCGGCAACCCGACGTACGCGCCTGACGTCGCCGCGGCGCTGGCAAAGCTGGTTGAAACACAGCGCTACGGCATCTATCACCTCGTAAACGAAGGCTGCGCCAGCAGGTACGACTGGGCAGTCGAGCTGTTGCGTCTGACCGGACGCGAGGCGCTCCCCGTCGAGCCCATCAGAGCCGGTGCGTGGCCGCGCCCGACGATGCCTCCCCCTCACGCCGTGCTGGTCAACCAGGCCGCTTCGGCTCTCGGGATTGCCCTGCGCGGCTGGCGCGAGGCGCTGCGTGAACATGCGCAGATCGAATTCAACAAATGAACAGGGTTAAGCCATGAACGTGAACGGTGCACCAGGCGGTGCGGGCAAATCCGATGAGATTCCGGCACGCGCCCCTTTTTTCTCAGTACTCATTCCCAACTACAACGGCGTCCGGCATCTGCCCGACCTGTTTGCCGGACTGGCTTCACAGTTTTTCACCGATTTTGAAGTCATCTTCGCCGACGACGCCAGCAGCGACGACTCGGTTGCGTGGGTGCAGGCCAGCGCCCCTCAAGCGCGCATACTGGCCGGCAGCGGGAACAAAGGATTCGTCGGCACGGTCAACAGGGCTGCCCGCGCCGCGCGAGGGCGCGTGATGGTCCTTCTCAATAACGACACCCAACCAGCGCCGGATTTCCTGGCCGAACTGGCAAAAACTGTCTGCTCTCAACCCAGGGCCGGCATCGTGGCCGCAAAGCTGCTGCTCTTTGAGGAACGCGACCGCATTCATACGGCCGGAGACATGATGGGGCGGGATGGGATTCCACGGAATCGGGGTGTCTGGGCGACCGACAGCGGCCAGTTCGACAACTCGGAGGCGGTATTTGGCGGCTGCGGCGGGGCAATGGCCGTGCGCCGCGAGCTTTGGGAAGCCCTCGAAGGCTTTGACGAGGATTTCTGGATGTATATCGAGGACGTCGATTTCTCGTTCCGCGCCCAACTCCTGGGGTGGCACACGGCATTTGCACCGGCGGCGGTTGTCTTCCATAAGCTGGGCGGCAGCGGCGGCGACGAGTTAAGCAGCTTCTACGTGGGCCGCAACACGATCTGGACGCTGGCCAAAAACATGCCGACCCCGCTCCTCCTGAGTCATTCCTCGCAGATCGTAAAAGCCCAACTTTCGATCGCGGCCGACGCGTTGCGCAACTGTCGCGGGAGCGCTGCCCGCGCCCGCCTGCGAGGACAGCTCGCCGGCCTGCTCGGGCTGCCGCGCGTCCTCCGACAGCGCGCCCTGGTCCAGGCCCGCAAAAGGCGTCACGACGTCGAGATCGACCGTTTACTGATTTAGGGGTTCATTCTCCCTGCGGAAGACGCGCTCTGCTCGACTCCCCCTGTACAGCGAAGGCACGTTCGCGACTCCGGCTACGCCAGCGCAAACAGATCGTCGAGAAGGGTGTCGTCGACGCGCTCGCCGATGATGTAGCGGCGCGACCCCGAAACTCCTGTAGCGGTAATGAAATATCGGCCCGGCTCTGAACCGAGGTAATGGTCCAGCAACTGATTTGTAACGTCGCGCCAGCGTTGCGCGGCCGGCTGGTCCTGCCGCTGCAGCGCCACCCAGTCGGGAGGGATCTCGATGGCGATGCGTGCGCCGGCAGCGCTGAACAGCGGCGCTCCGTGTCCCTGGTTTACAACAGTCAGGTCCGGGTCGGACCCGATCTCGATGGGACCAGAATGCTCGCTGCCCCGCAGCGCCTTCTGCACGCGCTGCGTGCGGACGGCCCATAACAGATTCAGCCGCGCGGCGGTCACACGGTTCAATTCGTTTCGAAACGAATACAGGCTGGGCTGAAATTCGCAGGCGACAGCGCCCAAGCGGGTGAAATTGAGAAACCCATTGGCAAAAAGCAGCGGGTCCGTCGTCCAGTTAATCAGATCAATGCCCGACTCGAGCGCCTGACGCGCTTGCAGCCGTTTCAGCGCGAGGGCGATCCGGCGCCGGCGCATGCCGGGAGCCACGGCAAGCAGTTGAGACTCCAATTGCAGCTCCCGGCGGTAGGGGTGAAACGCAGGCATGGCCGGAATGGTTGGAAAACGAAAGAACCCCAGCAGGAATCCGGCTACAGCCCCGTCAACGCGGGCCACCAGCGAGCAACCCGCACCCCCTTGGGCGCTATGCAGATCGCTGGGATAGAGCCCTTCCGGCGGGCTGTGCCATATCGACTGCTGCATCGATCGAATCTGCGCCGCCTCTCTCTCGTCGGGGCGCCCGCAGTCAACTCCGTCAAGGTCGATATGCGTGGGACTGAAAGAGTGGTCCGCATCGGGAAGGTAGAAGCAGGTTTTGTGGTTCGGAGGAAGAACCCTTTCGACGGCACGGGAAATCTCGTCGGCGCCAAGCGGGAGCGTACCGGCAACATGCTCGTAGCGCAAGGTGTAAGTGGCTCCCCCGCCGCTGACGTCCCGCGGGAGGAGAAACGCGTAGCCGCCGAGGGATCCCGCTTCGCCGCGCCGGCTGCAGTTGAGAGCAAAGCAGGCCCCGCCGATTTTCGGCAAGACTGCCTCAAGAAAGTGATGCGGCAGCAGCGATGGCCGCTCTTCCAGCTGCCTCCTCAAATCCCGCAGCCTGTCCGGCCAGTCGGCTGACGATGAGTCAACCCGTTTCGCACTGACGAACCGGCTCATCCGTATGCCTTTTCATAGCGCTGCCGCCACTCCTCAACCGTCATGCCGTAGTAGAGCTCGTCCAGGTAGCGCCCGTCGGTGAAGATAGCCCTCCGCACCGCTCCTTCGCGTACAAAACCCAGCTTTTCGTGCAACGAGCGCGAGCTATCGTTTTCGCTGTGCATCTGAACGGTTACCTTCTGGTAGCGCAACTCCTGAAAGTAGTAGCGAAGAATCAGCAGTATGGCAGCCGCTGCATAGCCCTTGCGGCGGTACGCGCCATCTACGCCCAATCCGTATTTGAAGATGCCGTTACGGGCGTGGCAGTTGTGCGTGTGAATGAAACCGACCGGCGTCCCGTCGGGAGCTTCGATAACCCACCTGAATGCGTCGTTTTCCATCTTTTTCTTCGCCTCGGCGGCCGCCCACTCCCGCACCTGCGAAAGGGAGACCGGCGGCCAGACGAATTCGAGATTGCGCGCCATCTCGCTGTCCTGGTTCCAACGCCAGAAAGTGTCCCCGTCCTCGGGCTCCACCCCGCGCAGCCGGATCAACTCGGTCTGCCAGTAGTTCATCCAGTCACTCCGTGCGTCCTCTCTTCAACCTACGTGTTTGTGTTTGAGCCTGTCCGGCTGATGAGCTCCAGGGGAGGATGCACTCTACTCTGCAAAACGCCATCGAAGGCGCCGGGCGCCTCGTTCGCAACAGGCAAGAGTCCCGAGTGCATGGCTGCGCTCATCTGCGGCGGCGCCGCGGCCAGTATCGAATTGGTCGTAGGAGCTGGCGTTGCTTTGGAGGGTGTCAGGCTCTGGCGGGATGAACGGGCCTGCTTCACAAACCGTGTTGGCATGGCCTCGGTCCCCCGGTCAGGCGGCTGGAGGCGGAGAGTCCGCCGCCTCTTGCGGCGAGTCGGTGTCAGCGGCCCGGGACCGGCGTCGCGCCGGTGTCATCTCACCCATCGAACTCTTCAGTTCCGACCTGATCACCTGTATGGACCGCACGATCCCAGCCAGTCTGCCGCTCGCGGAGATGAGAGGAGAAATGAAACTCGTGCTCACAAACTCTGCTGAACCTTTGACCGTGCCGACCGTCTCCTGGCTGTCTCTGATCACCGGTCTCATTTCGGCCCTGATCATTTTGACCAGACGCCAGACCTGCCAGATCAGGACCACCAGCAGGCCGTTCATAATGAGAATCTCCAGCGCAACCAGAATGATGGCGATATCCCGAACTGTGGCGCTGACCACGACGCTCTCCTTTTGCAATCGGTCGAGTTAACAAAGTCCGGGCCAGCCGGCGGATGATCGGGCCGCGCTGTGCGCTTGGCTCGCGCCTAGTGGATGACGACCCTGGCGAGAAACAGGGCGATCACAGAGGCCAGTGTCGCCTCCAGCAGGCTGAGCTGTCCAACTTGCCATGTTTCCCACTGCAGTGTCTGGCTAACCCAATGCCCCAGAACAAATCCCACGCCAGCCGCAATCAGGTACTGCGGCAGCTCCCGCAGCGAACGGCCCGTCCACAGGTGAAAGATGCTGGCGTAACCGGTGACGAGCAAGGTGGCCAGCAGAACTGACGGACTGAGAATCAGCGACGCGAACGGCGATCCGGGAACCAGTCGTGCACCTCCTCGGCCTCAAATGAGGGAGACACGACCGGCCGGCGCGTTTTCAGATACCGCCGAAACTCCGCCGGGGTCCATTTTGTCGATCAGCCCTCCGCCCAGACAGTGGGGACCGTCGTAGAAGACTGCCGCCTGGCCCGGACTGATGCCGCGAGCCGGTTCTGTGAAAGCGACCCTCACACTGCCGTCCCGCTGCGGATAGACTGTACAGTCCAGCGGCTGTCCTGAATAGCGAATCTGGCACTGGACCCGGCTGCCCGCGGAAACCGGCCGGCCCATCGTCCAGCTCACGCCTGTGGCCAGCAGTTCAGATCTGCCGAGCGCCTCGGCCGGTCCTACGATTAACTGGTTGCTGTCCGGCTCCAACGCAACCACGTACATAGGGGCGGTTGCGCCGCTCAGGCCCAATCCCCGTCGCTGCCCAACGGTATAGTT
Source organism: Caldilineaceae bacterium SB0661_bin_32 (assembly GCA_009841235.1). GTDB lineage: Bacteria > Chloroflexota > Anaerolineae > Caldilineales > Caldilineaceae > Bin5. Next base: position 35,480 of record VXMH01000001.1, read on the forward strand.
CGGCAGCCCGCTGTGCCGGCCCAGCACATTGCCTTCGACGTCCACGATTTCGCCTGCGGTCATCGCATCTGCAGCCCAATCGGTCAGAAAGCGCCGGTAATCGTCATCAACCACGAAGCAGAGGTCCATCGAATCATGCTTGCTGTGGATGGGCAGCCCGCGCGCAGCCGCCATCCGCCGCACCTCTTCCTTGGCGAAGTCTCCGACGGGGAAGAGCAGGTCGCGCAACTCGGCCTGACCGAGCATACTCAGCACGTAGGACTGGTCCTTATGTATGTCAACGCCGCGCAACAGATGCACGTTTCCGTCCGCCTGCCGCCGCAAACGTGCATAGTGGCCTGTCGCCAGGTAACCGGCGCCCAGTCGCCGGGCATAGTTGAGCAGGTAGTCGAAGCGGATGTGCCGGTTGCAGGCCAGGCAGGGGTTGGGTGTCAGCCCGTCGCTGTACCCTTCGATAAAGAGGTCAACCACCTTTTCTTTGAAGGGCCGCTCGACATTGATCAGATAGAAAGGCATATCCAACTTGCCGGCGACGCGACGGGCGTCTTCCACGCTCTCCTCGTCGCAGCACTTGTTGCCTGATCCTTTGCCGCTCGCCACCTCCGCCCACAACCGCATCATCACGCCGATGCACCGATAGCCCCGCTCGGTAAGCAAGGCTGCCGCGACCGAACTGTCGACGCCGCCGCTCATGGCGACAACGACGGTCGTCTCAGTGGGTGGGATGTCGTGCATGCGCCTGCCGGTCTCGGTCATCATGCTGCGCATTCTAACACAATCGCATACTTTCCGTCATGGCTGTAGCGGTGCGCGCGTGTCCGGCGGCTCTCCAACTCGACAACGATTCCGCTGCGCGCGGTCGAAACTGCAGTGGTTCGTTGTCAGTGACTGCGGCGATTGGTTGAGGTCAGGCGGGGAGGGGGGAACAGCTTTACGCCTTCTTTTTGATC
>VXMH01000080.1 GCA_009841235.1 Caldilineaceae bacterium SB0661_bin_32
GCATGGCGGCGCAAGGGCAGGCACAAGGCCTGCCCCTACCGGGGTTTGAGGGGGGAGGGGAAACGTGCGGTGTGCATGGCGGCGCAAGGGCAGGCACAAGGCCTGCCCCTACCGGGGTTTGAGGGGGGGAGGCGGAATGTGCGGCGCGAGGGCAAGTTGTTGTGGTGGTGGGGTATTGGGAGAGTGTTGGTGTTGTGGTTCGCTACACGAAGGGAATTCCGGCCGGCGCGGCGTCCGGCCATAATAATTGCCTCCAGGCGAAATTCCCGACCTCACAGGAAGCCCGTAGAGCACTTTTTGCGGCCTTCAGGTACTATAGACCCAGCAATTCAGACAACGCAGCCCCGCGCGGCCCAAGGCTGGCCTGGCGCCGGTCTTACTGGAGGCTCGCGACGCGGGACGCATTGTCCGCATCTTCGGCAGCGTTGCGCTGGCGGCGCCTGCTGCCGGCCCCTCCGGATCTATCTTGCCATTGGACTCTTCAAAATGACCGGCGATGAATAGTTAAGGGCTACAGATGACCACAACGATTGTCCGGGCGCATAAAATCAGGCTTGTCCCAACACGTCAGCAAGAACAGCACTTCGTGCAGGCTTGTGGTACAGCACGGTTTGCCTACAACTGGGGCCTTGCTGAGTGGAAGCGTCTGTACCAGGCGGGGATGAAGCCAAACGCCAGGCAATTGGACAAACGTTTGAACGCCATTAAGCAGGCGCGTTTCCCTTGGATGTATGAGGCATCCAAATGGGCAGCACAGATGGCGCTTCAGAATCTTGGCAACGCGTTCAAGAATTTCTTTTCCCGGCGCGGGAAATACCCTCGCTTCAAAAAGAAAGGCAGAGCGGCTCTCTCATTTGTGTGTGCCGTAGGCATACAAGAAATCAAAGTGAGAGATAAGCGCCTTTGGGTTCCGAAACTTGGCTGGGTCAAAATGCGCCAAAGGTTGCGTTTTGAAGGTAAACCATTACGGGTCACGATCAGTAAGACCGCCGATCAGTGGTACGCTGCAATAGGTGTTGAAATGACTTGGGTCGTTCCAGTCCGCAAAAACCAAGCGGACGGGGGACTGGACGTTGGCATATCACCACTCGCGGTCGAAAGTGACGGCACTCGCTGGGAAAACCCGCAAGCGCTGAACAAAGAACTGCGGAAATTGAGGCGTTGGAGTCGCAGGTTATCCCGACGCACTCAAGGGAGTAGAGGCCATCGAGAAGCGCAACTGCGGATTGCCGGAACCCATAAGCGAATCGCCGACATTCGGGCAGATTGCCACCACAACCTGAGCAGGTCAGTCGTGGACAAGTACAGTCGTTTGGGTGTTGAAGACCTGAACGTATCAGGTCTGGTGAAGAACAGGCGTCTTTCTCGGCATCTATCTGATGCTGCACTGGGTGAACTCCTGAGACAGGTTCGATATAAGGCTGAACAGTACGGGACGGAAATTGTGGAAGCGAGTCGTTTCTTTCCGTCGTCAAAGACCTGTTCGGCTTGCGGGCGAAAGAATGAGAGCCTGACATTATCCGACAAGCAGTGGATTTGTGAGTGTGGTGTACAGCATGATCGAGATAGGAACGCGGCAATCAATCTTAGAAATTATTGTAGGGCGGGGTACGCCCGAACGACGCCGATGGACAGTGAAGCGCTGGCCGCCAGAAGTTTCGGCGGTGAAACTACGCTGGGTGAAGTCGGAATTTGAGGAAAGGGCATAAGCCCTTATCTACTTAATGCCAAGATCTTCTACCGTTGCGCCTGTCAGCATCATGTATATCGTATCGGCACACACGTCCAGGTCTTCGTTGCTGCCCCACGCGATGGTCTTTCTGTCGTCTACATGAACTGACTCGAAGAACTCGCGTTCTTTCCACCTCCTGAATACTTCCTTGTCTGACCACTCGGACAGATCAACTTCTCCGAGCTGGCCATCAGAAAACTCAATGAAGATGGTGTAACCGGAACGAGCCTCTACATTTACGGGCACAGGGTGCTCCAGTCTTTCGTCCACAAACCGCCTCCCCTTTCTTTAATACATGGCTAAACTTTGTCGATGGCAGCATTCATTTGCGCCATATCAACTTTATCGACTGGGAATATCCCTGGATCAGTCTCCTTGGTGGTCAGTGCATACAAGGCACCTTGTATGCTGCTGCGGCCTAGTTTAACTGTGTTGTATTAGATGTCAAGACCCAATTGGGATCACTCGCAGGAAAGGAGAGAACCGGGCATACAGGGTGGACCGCATTGAGTCCGTTGACGTAACGACTCATCCCTTTACGCCGCGGTTCGTGGTGGAATTCCCTCCATCTGGAACGGTCCCTGCGCCGCCCTCTCAGAGGCGAAGGGCAGGCACAAGGCCTGCCCCTACCGTAGTTTGTGGGGTGGGCGGAGAATGCGTTTTATTGAGACTGTTCGGCGATTGCCTCTTCGATCCAGGTGCGGCAGAGGTCGGACATGGTTGTTTCCCGGGCGGCGGCCAGCAGCTTGAAGCGGCGGTGGGTGCTGTTGGGCAGCAGGACGACGAGGCGGCGTATTTTTTCGGGCGTCTCCTGGGCGGCGGGCTCTTCTTCCGCCGGCGGGGCGGCGGCGCCGTGGTCGATGTAGGATTCGACGTCTGCGGCGGGGTCGGGGCTGGGCCGGCGCAGGTTGAAGCGGGTCTCAGACATTGCGCAACTCCTTGATCAGGTTGGCGATCTCATGGGCGGCCGGGCTGTGCGGCGCGTATTCCTGGATGCTCTGGGCCTGGAGCATGGATTCTGCAAAGGCAACTCGCTGGGTGATCTCGGTCTGGAGGGCAGGCAGGGGCAGCTCGAGCATGCGCATCTCCCGCCCGAGGACGGTGCCTGCGATTTTGCGGGAAATGACGAAGAATGCGCGCAGGCCGGGGCGGTATATGCGGGCCTCCTCCACCTGTCCGACGGTGCGGTCGGAGGCCCAGGCGGAGAGGGCGGAGGGTTCGATGGGGATGACGACCAGGTCGGCGGCGATCAGGCAGGAGCGGGTGACGGCGTCGTCGCGGGGCGTGCCGTCGATGACGATCCAGTCGTAGAAATTTCTCTGGCGGTCGACTTCTTTGTGCAGGTTTTTGCGCGGCACGGCGAAGACGGAGAAGGGTTGGTCTTCGCGCAGGGAGGACCAGGCGTTGGCGGAGGCCTGCTGGTCGGCGTCGATGAGGAGGACGCGTTCGCCGGCCTGGGCGAGGCCGTAGGCGACGTTGAGCGACAGGGTGGTCTTGCCGGTGCCGCCTTTCTGGTTGAGGAATGCGAGTACCGTCATTGCCGGATGCTCCAGTAGATGTCAATGTTGTTATTGTAGCAGTTATTGACATATTCCCATACGCGTATATGCACACGGGGCGAATTGCATGGCGGGTCGTGATTGCGCGGGGAACACCTTTTTTTGATCCACGAAGGGACGCGAAGGGTCACGAAGAACACCTGACTGGGGCGTTCTTTGCGTGAATGCGCGGAGTCGCAGGGGAGGGCAGGCACAAGGCCTGCCCCTGCGCGCTATAACACAAAACCCCCCCCCCCCAACACAAGCAACAGGGGGATGGAGGCTGGGGGTGGAAAAAAAAA
>VXMH01000011.1 GCA_009841235.1 Caldilineaceae bacterium SB0661_bin_32
ATCATACTGGGTTGGGGCTGGCTTTGTGCCGGCCCTCCCCCCGGCGTTACTCACTCCTCACTCGTCTCCCCTCTCTCCTCGCCGTTCAGCCCCTTCACAAAAAGCGGAATACCGGTGTTGATTTTGGAGTCGTAAACTTCAAAGCGTATAATGAAGAGGCTTGCGTTCCTGTATCGGCCAGTGGTGTTCCATCTCGGATTGGCGCTTCCGGCTCTTGTCGGACAGCACATGGTCAGGCCGGAAAGGTTACGCAACGCATATCGTGTAACTCGCAAAGGTAACTCATGCGCAATCAACTTACCTACGTACTGCTTATCCTGTGCTTGTTCGCCGGCTCCATGTTTGTCGCGCTCCCGATCGACCATCCCGTCTGGCTGGAAGAAGGGCTGGCGCCGGGTCCCGACACGCAGCGCGATATCCGTGAGTTGACGTTGGGGCTGGATCTGAAGGGCGGGACCCAGGTCTTGCTCGAGGCGGAAATCACCGAGGACCAGCCCCTGCCTGAAGACGCCCTCAATTCGGCCAAGATTATCGTTGAGCAGAGAGTGAATGGACTCGGGCTGGCCGAGCCTACGGTTCAGTTGCAGGGCGAGACCCGCATGATCGTCGAACTGCCTGGCGTCAAGAATCCGGACCAGGCCATCGAGACGATACGCTCCACCGGCCAGCTGGAGTTCGTCGATCTTGGAGGGCTCCCGGTCCGGCCCGATGACTTCATCAACACAACCAACCGGCCCAACGCCGTCGCGGCTTTGCAGGAGGCAATCGACGCCGGAGAGGCCGCGCCGCAGTCGATTCCATTCCCGGAAGATCTGTTTGAGACGATCATGACCGGCGACATACTGCAAGCTGTAGTCGCCACGCAGGACGAGTATTCGTTCTGGCAGATCCAGTTCGATCTGAAGAGCGAGAGCAGCGGCGACTTCTTCACCTATACGCGCGACAATATTGGCGAGGTCTTGGCGATTGTTCTCGACGGGCGCGTACTGTCGACACCGGTAATCAATGCTGCGATTAACGACAACGGCGTCATCACAGGAAACTTTTCCCAGGACGAAGCGGAAAGCCTGGCGATTCAGATGCGCTACGGCGCCCTGCCGATTCCCCTTGAAGTCGTAGATGTCCGTACAATCGGCGCCAGCCTCGGGCAGGACTCGATCGATCGCAGCCTACAGGCCGGGATCGTCGGCGGCGCCCTGGTGCTGATCTTCATGGTCCTTCTTTACCGTCTGCCCGGGTTTCTCGCCACAGTGGCCCTGGCGATCTATGTGACTTTGAATCTGGCCATGTACAAGCTGCTGCCTGTAACGCTCACTCTGCCGGGCATCGCTGGCTTTATTCTCTCGATCGGCATGGCTGTTGACGCGAATATCCTGATCTTTGAACGCATGAAGGAGGAACTTCGCAGCGGACGGTCATTGCGGCTGGCAGTCGAGACCGGCTTCAGCCGTGCCTGGCCGGCGATCCGTGACGGAAACCTCTCGACGCTAATCTCATGCGCCGTGCTTTATTGGTTTGGCAACAACTTCGGCGCCAGTGTGGTAAAGGGTTTCGCAATCACGCTCTCGGTTGGTGTGCTGCTGTCAATGTTCACTGCCGTTTTCGTCACACGCACATTTATGCGCAGCTTTCTCTCGGGCCAGGGAGAAAAGCTTCTGAGTAGCCGCGGGTTGCTCGGTTACTGACTTCAGTTACGCTGGACCTGTCGTATCTTGCCCGATGCGGGCCTTTTGGCGGGCAGAGCAAGTTAACGGGAAACGCTTCAAGGGATGGCCGCATCCTCCGATTGTGGGTCAATTGCTGGCAATACGAAAGAAAATCCTATGTATCGTTTGGTTGAACGTCGAAGACTCTGGTTTCTGATTTCGTTGCTTGGCATCCTGCCAGGCATCCTTTTCATAATTTGGAACCTCTCCACATCCGGCGCCCTCCTGCCTCTGAGTATCGATTACACTGGCGGTACGCAGTGGGAGATGCGATTTGCCGAGCCGGTCGCGCCCACCGAACTGGGCAGCGTCTTCGTCGAAGCCGGATTCACCGACACAAAGGCCTTTCATGTCGACGATGACCGCACGGTTCAGGTCAAGTTCAAGAACATCGATATGGCCCGGAAAGAGGTGATCGAGCAAGCGATCGTCGAACGATTCGGTGAGTTTGACGAGCGTCTCTACCGCAGTATCGGACCTGCCATCGGCGCGGAAGTGAGCCAGGCGGCCCTTTTGGCGGTAATCGCTGCTTCGATCCTGATCCTGGCCTATATTGCCCTGGCCTTCCGGGAGATAACGCACCCGTTCCGATTTGGGGTCGCGGCCATCGTGGCGCTTGTGCATGATGTCCTGATCACAGTTTCCTTCCTTTCCATCATGAATCTGGTCCTTGGCTGGGAGTTGGATGCCCTCTTCCTGACCGCCACATTGACGGTCATCGGCTTCAGCGTCAACGATACCATCGTCATATTCGACAGAATTCGGGAAAACCTTCGCCGGCGCCGTGGAGAGCCGTTGGCGATGGTCGCGAACCGCAGCATCATCGAGACGGCGCAGCGTTCCATCGCAACTCAGGTGACAGCGCTCCTCGTGCTTGCGGCAATTCTGATCTTTGGCGGGAGCACCTTGCGCATTTTCATGGCGACACTGATTGTCGGCCTCGTTTCCGGCACCTACAGTTCCATCTTTACTGCCACCCCGCTCGTCGTTGCATGGGAGGAAGGCTCTCTCCTGCCCAGGGCAAGCAAGTCGGTCAGGGCGAGAGAACAGACCGCACCTGCATAGGAACACATTCGTTTCCGGGTTTCAACCGGTCCTTGGCCAGGGCCGCAAGTCCTGGAAATCTCTTAGCTGAAGGCTGCCTGCTCCTGCTGCGATTTTTCAACCAATCAGCCTGGCATTCCCTCAAAGCCGGATCCCGGAAGGCTCTGTACCCCAGCTGGTTCAGGCCGGCTGCGACAGACGCCCACAGACCACCCATTTAATCCAGGCGGCGCTACGGATGCCCGGAACTACATTCGACAGGGCCTTATTTCGGGATATTCCAAATAGAGCCAAATTGGATCCCGTCCCGAGGCGCCTTTTGACGGATCGAAATCTGCTTCGTGTCTTCCCGCTATGGTGCCTGATCGCATTCTTCCTGTGCGGATTCGGGCCGCCGACTATGGTCGACCGCGATCTGGCGCCGCGCCAGAGGTACACAGTCGGCCAGTTGGGCCAGATCCAGCAAGCCCGCGTGCCGCCGCCTGACGTCAGCGCCGTGTCCGTCCTGGTGTACGACCTCGAAACCGGTCGCGTACTGATGAAGAAGGCGGAACAACTGCCGGTTTCGCCGGCAAGCCTGGCAAAGCTGATGACCGCTCTGCTCGTCCTGGAACAGGACCGCCTCTCCGACCTGGTCACGATTCAGCGGGCCGACCTGGTAGGAGAGGCCGCGATGGGACTGAGCGAAGGGGAAGAGCTTTTCGTCGAGGAACTGCTATGGGGGATGCTCATACCAAGCGGAAACGACGCCGCAATGGCCCTGGCCCGTCACCATTCAAGCACAGTGGAGTCGTTCGTTGCCAACATGAATCTGCGGGCCGGAGACCTGGGCATGCACAACACGCTGTTCCATAATCCCAATGGATTCGATGCCGACGGTCAGGTCAGCAGCGCCCAGGATCTGTTGACGCTAGTCAAACTGCTCTGGGAATATCCCCTCTTCCGCGAGATCGTCGGCGCCCCTGCGGCGACGGCGGCAGGTCACGAACTTCTGACAACCAATCGCCTTCTCGAGTCCTACCCTGGAATAAATGGAGTCAAGACCGGCACGACCGCGCAGAGCGGTCAATCCTTGATTGCCGGTTTGGAGGAAGACGGCCACCAGCTCTTTGCTCTGGTGCTGGGAAGTGTGGATCGCTACCATGACATGAGGCTGGTCTTGCAGGCTGTCCGGGGCAAATATGGCTGGGTCCCATTGCACATGCCGGAGCGCCCTACCGCTCTGGACCGGCTATTCGATTCGGAAGGAAACCGCTGGTTTCTGCGCGCCGGTGGAATAAGCGTGGATCCGGCCGCGCTGGATGCTGGTCCGATTTTCGCAGCATTGCTGTCAGGTTGGGAGCGCCAGGAGCTCCAGGTCTTCCGCCGCCTTCATCCCCCGCCTTCAGGGATGTGGGCCGCAGGAATGCCAGCCGGCGTCCTGGAATGGCGCTTGGGTGGCACGTTGATAGCAACCCAGCGCCTCATTGTTGAGTGAAGTAACGGCCCGGAAAAACGGCGCCCCCTCCCTCGATAGCATTACCTCTGTGGTTCACAAGGACAGATGGCTGAAGAACGCCTGCAAAAAGTACTGGCCGCGGCTGGAATCGCCAGCCGCAGAGCAAGCGAAAAACTGATAACTTCCGGGCGCGTTCGCGTCGACGGAAATGTTGTCACCACCCTGGGTACAAAAGTAGACCCGGCCAGGGTATCTGTTACCGTTGATGGACAGTCGATTCGACTTGCGGAAGACAATGTCTACTTCAGAGTCTACAAACCCAGGGGGATCCTGAGTGACATCGGCGGAGACACCGGCGGGCGCAGGACGGTTGCCCACCTGTTGCCTCAGGGCACACGCCGCGTTTTTCCCGTTGGCCGGCTCGACCTGAACAGCGAGGGTCTTGTCCTGTTGACGGACGACGGTGAGCTGACCAATAGACTTACACACCCCCGCTTTGAGCATCCTAAGACCTACTTTGTCTTGGTGGCGCATCGGCCTTCAACAGATGCGCTTGTCCACCTGCGGGAAGGTGTTGAACTGGAAAGCGGTCGAACCGCTCCGGCCCGCGTCGAAATTGCAGACGAATTGCCGGCTCGGCTGATTCTTGACAAAGGCGTTCAGAGATTTGGCGCCGCGGCTGCGGACGGATGGAAATCCTCGCCCCCTGAGAAAGGCGTATGGTTGCGCATTGTCCTGCGCGAAGGGAAAAAACGACAGATCCGGCACATGGCGGCTGCGGTCGGAATCAGTTTGAGACGGCTCATTCGCTGGTCGATCGGGCCGCTGACGCTGGAAGGCCTCGAGCCCGGAATGACCAGGGAGCTTACAGCGGGCGAGGTATACGCGCTCAAGCAGATGGTGGGCAAAAGCTCTGACAGACGCCCGTCCGGAACGCGGCATGGCAGGACGGCCGACAGGTCGCGCGCAAGACGGCGCTCTTCGCCGCGAAACAGGCGTTGACCTCTTTGGCCTTCGTCAACCGCTTCTCCTTTTCCGGTACGAACTGTGAATGCCATAACGATTGACGGGCCGGCCGCGTCAGGCAAGAGCACTGTCGGCTACCAGGTCGGCCAGCGCCTCGATTTCCTTTTCTTCGATACCGGCATCATGTATCGGGCTGTCGCCTGGGCCATATTGGACAGAGGCATCGACAGCGCCGACGTTGAGGCTGTTGGACGCGTAGCCGGGCAGTTGCCTATAAGCGTCAAGGCGCCCGGCGCCGGTGCGCAGGACGGTCGCCAGGCGACGATTCAAATCGGAGAACTGGATGTCACCTGGCCTATCCGCAGCCCAAGAGTCGACAGTATCGTTTCCATCGTGGCCGCGAACAGGTTGGTCAGGCAGGAGTTGAGCCGCAAGCAGCGCGGTATCGGTCTTGAATACGGATCGGGCGCCGCAGAAAAGGCTGGCGTGGTGATGGTGGGCCGGGACATTGGTACTGTCGTCCTTCCGGAGGCGCCCCTCAAGATCTACTTGAAGGCCCCCTTGAAAGAGCGGGCGAGACGTCGCTTTAAGGAGCTTGTCGAACGGGGGAACGAGGCCGACTTCGCCAAAGTACTGGATGACATGCGGCTTCGGGACCGGATCGATAGTGAGCGAGCGGTTGCGCCGCTGCGCCCCGCCCGGGACGCGCTTCAGATCCGGACGGAAGGCGCCTCCGTCCTGGAGGTCGTCGAACAGATTCTCCCGCTTGCAGTCAAACACCTGGGGGTTGTCCCGTCTTCTCCCGGCAAACAGGACACAACCGGCGATAGTGATCTGAGTGCCGGTTTGGCATAGGAATCGGTCCCTGAATCCCAAACTGCGCGCTCGCGTCGCCCTCTGCCCCTCACCGTTCGACCATCATTTGCCGCGTCACATCCAGGCTGGCATTCGCTGCAACGGACACTGGATTGTGGTATCATTGCAGGCAGTTTTTGAACGTTCAAATTGGCTGTCGGCAGTTCCATTCAGCGCAAAGGGGTAGGAATATGGCCGCGCTGACAGATGAGCAGAAACTCGAAATCTTCTACTGGATGGTCTTGGCCCGGACCTTTGATGAGGGTATGGTTTCGCTTTGGAAACAGGGAAGGGGGCTGGGCGGAACCTTCAGCCAGCGGGGGCATGAGGCTGTGAGCGTCGGCTCCGCTTACGCGCTCGCGCCGGAAGATATCATTGCCCCGATGCACCGCGACATCGGCGCCTATTTTCTGAGGGGCCTGACCCCGCGCCGCGTATTCGGCAACCTGCTGGGTAAGGTGTCGGGTGTTTCGGGGGGGCGGGACGCAAACATTCACGGCATGGGTGATCTGAGCCTGGGCATCGTTGGCTACATCAGTCATATTCCCATGTCGATGCCGATCACGCTGGGCGTTGCCATGAGCCTCAAACTGCGGAACGAAGCCCGGGTCGCCATGACCTACGTTGGCGACGGGGGCAGCAACGCCGGCCTCTGGCATGAAACCCTCAATATGGCCGCACTCTACAACGCCCCCTATGTCCTGATCGTAGAAAACAACCAGTACGCCTACTCCACCCATGTCAGCGACCAGATGCCGATCGAAAACATTGCCGATCGCGCTTCCGGTTACGACATTCCGGGCACAATTGTGGACGGGAACGACGTCGAAGCCGTATACCGGGCGACCTGCGAAGCGGTGGAAAGGGCGAGGCAGGGCGGCGGCCCCTCGCTCATCGAGGCCAAGACCATGCGCATGTTGGGCCACGCAATTCATGACGGCGCCGAATATGTCCCCAGGGAACTGCTGGCCGAATGGGAAAAAAAGGACCCTGTCGCTCGCTATCAAGCCAGGCTGCTCGCCGCAGAGGCGGCTGACGAGGAAGAACTGGATGAGATTCGCCGGCGCGCAGCGGTTGAAATCGAAGACGCGATCGATTTCGCCGAAGCCAGTCCGCATCCCGAACCGGGCTCCGTTGAAGAGGGCATCTATGCGCCTTGAGGGCGAAGGCAATCTGGCCCCTCTTCATTTATAGCTACAGATTGCGATCCGGTCCGTCGAGCAGTCCATCGGAACCTCGGAAACTCAGGCTGAGGTTTGCGGAGAAAGGCGCCTCCCTTGCTTTCCAGGATTCGAAAAGGCGTAGATGCGGAGAAGGGGCTGGTCGCCCTCCTGCTCTCCATATTTTTTCTGACCGGAATCGCATACAGCCTGATCGTTCCCCCCTTCGAGACACCCGACGAAATCTACCACTACGCCTTCGCCCGCCATCTGGCCGCGGGCAACGGGCTCCCCGTGCAGGGCCCGGAGACGACCGGACCCTGGGAGCAGGAAGGCAGCCAGCCGCCCCTCTACTACAGTCTGGTCGCGCTGGCGACGGCGGGCATCGATCAGAGCGGACTGGATGAGTTCGCAGTTCGCAATCCCAGGGCGAACCTGGGAGATCCGCATCAGCCGGGCAACAAGAACCACATGCTCTTCAGCGCCGAGAGCAGGCCGCTCACGGGAGTCAACCTGGCACTGCACGTCGGCCGCTGGATTTCCGTTATTCTTGGCGCGTTCACAGTCCTCTTTACATACCTTCTGGCACGCTTCGCCTTTCCCGCAGACAGATGGGCCCGCCTGCTCGCTACGGCGCTGGCGGCCACTATCCCCCAGTTCAGCTTTATCAGCGCAAGTGTCTCGAACGACGTCATGATCACCGTTGTCAGCGCCGCCGCCCTGGTCTGGCTGGCGGCCAAGTGCGGCCGCTCTTGGCGCGAGGGTATCCGCTGGTGGGAATGGATTGGACTCGGCCTGCTGCTGGGATTGGGCGCGTTGAGCAAACTTCAAGGGCTGGGGCTGCTTCCGCTCACGGCCTTCGCCGTTCTAACCTGTTTCAGGAGGAACAGAGATTGGAACGCATTGCTGCGCGGCGCGCTTCTGGTCGGCGGCATGGTTCTGATCGTCGCCGGGTGGTGGTACGCCCGCAATCTCTATCTCTATGGAGACCCGTTCGGTACCAGGAACTTGCTCAGCGTCACAGGTCAACGTGTGGAGCCCTTGAGTCTCGAGGGTCTGCATGGAGAACTGCGCGGGCTGCAGATGTCCTTCTGGGGAATCTTCGGGTGGTTCAGTATTCTCCTGCCCGCGTGGATATACAGCCTGTTTGAACTGCTTACGGCACTGGCAGTGTCGGGCGCATTCATAGACCTGATTCGAAATCTGAAGGCTGCTCGCGAGCCAGGCGCAGTAGTGGAGCAGTCAGGAAACGCCTTAGGAATCGCCTGGACCTGGGTACTGACTTCCCTCGCTCTCCTGGGCTACTGGATTTACGTTGCGCAGGGGTCGCAGGGCAGGCTCCTGTTTCCTGCCATCAGCGCTCTGGCCGTAGTCGCCGTGACCGGCCTGCGCTTCTGGGCTGGATTTCTTCCCCGAATCGGACGCATAGGACTGGGGATCACTGTACCGCTTGGCCTGTGGAGCTGCTCCCTTTTTGCCCTGGTAGATCTGTTGCCGGACTCGTACGGGTTGGGTGACGCGGCTGGCTCAGTAGAGGAGCTGCCGGCAGACGCTGCGCCGATCGGAAAGGTCTATGGCGACGGCGTAGAGCTGGTTGCCGCCCGTCTGCCGGGCCCCGGCTCCTTCGCCGAGAGCAATGTGCCCCTGACGCTATACTTCCGTGCAACGCAGCAACTGGAGCGGGACCTCGAACTGTTCATCCATCTGCTGGATGCGCACGACAGGCAGATCGGGAATGTGACGAGCCACCCGGGTTGGGGCGTCCGCCCCCTCACGTTGTGGCAGCCGGGCCTCATTTACGAGGACTCGTACCAGATTCCTCTCGACCGGCCATCGCCCAATTTTGCCAGGGTTCTGGTAGGTTTTGTCGATCCGAGCTCCACCGCCCTGGAGAACGAGGGACTCCTGCCGGTAGCGGGAGGGGGCCCCCGAATCGAAAGCCGTGTGATCTGGACATATTACGAACAGTTGGAGCCGATGGAGATCAGATATGACAGCGGAATCTCTCTTGTCGGGGTAGCGTTGGGACAGGGGGACGTTCAACTTTCGACGAGGCAGCTGATCGAACTTGGACGGGATCGGACCATGTGGGTCGCGATGCAGTGGCAGGATGTTGTCGACTCGGATACAGAGTACGCGACATCGCTAAGGCTTCATCCGGTGGAGGATGAAGGCAGCTGGGTCTACCAGGAAGACCTGAAGCTATGGAAACCGGTCAGTTCCCTCCCGGCACATATGACTCCAGGCCCCCCAGTTGATACTCTTGTTCGACTGGATCTGCCGGACGAACTCCCCAATGGCGAATACGAACTACGTTTGGTAATCTATGACGCGGAAACGCTGCAGCCTGTGGTTCAAGACGGGACCTGGGAGCCGGAACTGCTCCTGGCCCGCTTAAGGCTGAACTGAATGAGGGGAACTACATCGTAGAAGTGCCTTTGAAATCAGTTTTCAGAACACCTGCTAAGTTGCGATCGAAGCCAAACGCCTTCCCGCCTCATGCAGTGTTTCGATCCGTTTGGCAAAGGCGAAACGGACGATGCCCTCGCCGTATCTTTCCCTGTCTCTGGTGTAAAAGTTGATCCCGGCCACCGAAGCTACGCCGACCTCCGTCGTGAGCCAGCGGGCAAAGCGGTGGGAGTCCCACTCCGCCTGCGGCGCGTCGATGGCGGTGTAGTCGGCCATGGTGTAGTAGGAGCCCTCGGGCCGCACCGCGCGAAAACCGGCCTTTCTCAGCATCGCCAGCATTACTTCACGGCGTTCGTCGTACTCCTCTCTCATCTGCAGCCAGTAGTCGCTGGGCTGGCTGAGAGCAACGGCAGCCGCGGCCTGCAAGGGCGTGGGCGCGCAGATGGTGGAGTAGTCGTGCACTGTACGGATGGCTGCTGCAAGCGGCTCGCGGGCGATAACATAACCCAATCGCCAGCCTGTGACCGCAAAGGACTTTCCCAGTCCGCCTATAGTCACCGTGCGCTCGACCAGGCCGTCGATACTGCCCGGGGAGACATGCTCCCTGCCGTCGTAGAGAATGCGGTCATAGATCTCGTCCGTGATCAGAATGAGATCATGGCGGTTCGCAAAGGCGGCAACTGTCTCCATCTCTTCGTCATCGAAAACGCGGCCGGTAGGATTGTGGGGTGTATTCAGGAGCAAGGCCCGCGTTCGCTGAGTAACTGCGGCCTCCAGTCGGTCCGCGTCGATCCGGTAATCCGGGGCTTCCAGAACGACCGGTACGGCTGCGGCGCCGGCCAGCAGCGCCGAAGGGCGGAAGTTTTCGTGTCCCGGTTCCAGTATGATCAGCTCGTCGCCGGGATTCAGCAGGGCCAGCAGTGAAGTGGTAATGCCTTCGGTCACGCCGCAGACGACGCAGACGTGGACGTCGGGGTCCACGGTCCAGCCGAGTTGCGTTGTGTACTGCCCGGCCAGCGCCTGGCGGAGCGGCGGATAGCCCCACGTGACCGTGTACTGGTTTGCCTCCCCCCGAATTGCGTCAACGGCGGCCTTGACAATTGCCTCCGGTGGGTCGAAGTCCGGGAAACCCTGGCTCAAGTTGATGGCTTCGTGCTCCATCGCCAGCCGGGTCATCTCTCGAATCATGGACTGGTTGAAATTGGTTGTACGCGTGGCTGGGTACACGGCGCGCCTCGTAAATCTTGCTTCTCTTAAATCTTGCTTTAGTGGAAACTGCCAAAACGCAGAAATTCTACTCGAATCCCGCTCAACTGGCAACGAGGAGAGACGCGGGAGTGGCCCGGAGCCCGATACGCCATGTTGAATATCCGCCTGCAAAGCCGTTCGGCCGCACGGCGAGAGGCGCCCGTTCCTCGCTTCAGCGCCGTGAATCTGGCAGAAGGGCTGGCTGGCCGGTTGCTTGACAATTGACAGGGGCTATAGTATCTTCCCGTGCTAAGTCCACCCGAAACGCCATGCACCAGAGTCAGCACTGGTGCGCCGGCGAGCTTCTGCAATTCTGAACTGAATCGGTCAGGCGAATGGCGACCCTTCAAGATCACATCGCCGCAACTTCGGCGCGAACACGGCAGCGACCGTGGTATCACCTGAACGGCGAAGAGCGTTTGGCGTGGCTGCTCGTCCTGCCCTGGATCATCGGATTCGTTGCCTTCCAGCTGGGTCCGATGCTGGCCTCCCTGGGGCTCTCCTTAACCGAGTGGCGCATGTTTACGCCGCCGAAATTCATTGGACTGGCGAACTACGCCGAAATGATTTCCGGCGATCCTCTCGTATTTCAGGCGTTCAAAGTAACGACTATCTACTCGGTAACGTCGGTCCCTCTTCGCATTGCCCTGGGGGTATTGGTCGCTCTGCTTTTGAACGCCAGCGTTCGAGGGCTGGCCTTCATACGTACGGTTTATTACCTCCCGGCGACGGTCAGCGGCGTGGCGGTGGCGATGGTCTGGCTGTTGATTCTGAACGGCGATTTCGGGCTGTTGAACCGGGCGCTCAGTCTGCTTGGACTTGAAGGGCCTTACTGGCTTACCGACACGCGCACGGTGCTCGCCTCTTTCGTGTTAATGAGTCTTTGGAGCGTCGGCGCCGGCATAATCATCTACCTGGCCGGTCTGCAGGGCGTCCCCAATGAACTCTACGAGGCTGCGGAGGTCGACGGCGCCGGCGACTGGGTA
The DNA here is from genome assembly GCA_009841235.1 of Caldilineaceae bacterium SB0661_bin_32. Taxonomy (GTDB): domain Bacteria; phylum Chloroflexota; class Anaerolineae; order Caldilineales; family Caldilineaceae; genus Bin5. Next base: position 11,813 of record VXMH01000011.1, read on the forward strand.
ATGTTCTGGAAGATCACGATACCCATGATCTCGCCCGTTCTCTTCTTCCAGTTCGTCATCGGAATGATCGACGCGCTGCAGGAGTTCGCCGGCCCATTCATCATGACGCAGGGCGGCCCCGGGAACGCCAGCCTGTTTGTGATGCTCTACCTGTTCAGGCAGGGCTTCGAGTTCTTCCAAATGGGATATGCCTCCGCGCTGGCCTGGGTTCTCTTCGTTTACATCATGCTGCTTACCCTGTTCATCATCCGCTCCTCTGCAGTTTGGGTCTACTACGAAGGGGAAGTCAAGGGAAATTAAGCGATGGTCGTACGCTCAATCAGCGGGAGCCAGAGCCGCTACCGGGCCTTCAAGATGACATTTATCTATATTGTCCTGGCAGTCGGCATGGTCATCGTAATCCTGCCTTTTCTGTGGATGGTATCCACTTCTCTGAAGACGCCGGCCGACATCTTCAAGATTCCTACGGTATGGATCCCTGACCCAATTGTATGGGCAAACTATCCTAATGCCATGACGATTCTGCCCTTTGGACGCTTTATTCTCAACACGGCCAAAATCACCGGATTGGCGGTGGTGGGCGCGACGCTTTCCGGTTCGCTGGCCGCGTTTGCCTTCGCACGCCTTCGCTGGCGAGGACGCAACTTCATGTTCGTGCTGGTCCTGTCCACGCTGATGCTGCCGTTCCAGGTAATCATGATTCCCCAGTTCATCCTCTTTCGCGAGCTCGAGTGGCTGGACACCTATTTGCCCCTGGTCGTGCCGGCTTTCTTTGGGGGCAGCGCCTTCAACATTTTCCTGCTACGCCAGTATTTCATGACGATTTCGCCCGAGCTGGACGATGCCGCCATAATCGACGGGTGCAGCCGTTTCGGCGTCTACTGGCGAATCATTCTTCCGCTCTCAAAGGCGGCCTTGATGACCGTCGTGATATTTATCGTTCAGAATCGCTGGCAGAGCTTCCTCGTGCCTCTCATCTATCTGTTCGACCAGAAAAAGTACACGCTGGCGCTGGGCTTGCGCCTGTTCCAGGACCAGTATACGACGGAATGGGAGCTGATGATGGCCGCGGCAACCGTGAGTATGATTCCAGTGCTCCTGGTCTTCTATTACGGGCAGCGTTACTTCATACAGGGTGTCGTGTTTACGGGAGTAAAAGGGTAGTCGCGCACCGGACTGGCGCGGCGATAGAGCCAGAACGTTTTCAACAAGGAGAAGAGAATGATGTCTGATCAGATGACTCGCCGCAGGTTTCTGCGCAATGCCGGTCTTGGCGCCGGCTCCGCACTCATGCTGGCAGCGTGCCAGCCAATGGCTGCCGGCCAAGCCGGAGATGACGGCGCCGCCGCGCCGGCAGCCGAGCCGGTCTCGATCATTTCGATGACGTGGGGTCGGGCCGAGATGATGGAAGATGTGGCCGCGGCCTTCGCCGAAAGCAATGACGGGGCGATCGCCGTTGAAAACCAGACGTTGGGCTGGGGCGACTACTGGACCAAACTGAATACCTTGTACGCCTCCGGGTCCCCGCCGGACTCGGCCTGGACGCACACCGCCTGGGTGCGGCCCCATGCCGTGCTCGGCGCGATCGAAGATCTGAATCCCCGCATCGACGCATCGCCCGAGTTTCCCGACGACTGGTATGAATCCGTCTGGGGGCTGTTCACCTTTGAGGGCGGACAGTACGGTACCAGTTGGGACGTAGGCGTGCAGGGAATCTGGTTCAACCGCACTCTCTATGAGGCGGCCGGCCTCACCGGCCCGGGCGTGGGCTCGACCTATGCGGATCTGCTGGAGGCCAGTCTTGCGCTGACGACAGACCGCGCAGGCAACCATCCCCAGGACGACGGTTTCAATAAGCGGGAGGTAGCGGTCTGGGGCATGTCGAACATGGTGGACAACTGGGTCAACGAGATCCGACCGCAGGCGGTGGCCTGGGGGACGGATGTATTCAATGAAGACGAGACCGAGTGTATCGTCAACTCCGAGGCGACGGTCGAGTTCCTCAACTGGTACCTTGACGCAATTCAGACCCACCAGGTGCATCCCTCAGCCGATCTGATTGAGGGACTGGGGAACCTGTTCGTTTCGGGCAGCTCGGCCCTGATTTCCACCTTCCCCGGCATCATAGACCAGTTCGACGGCTCGTTCGAGTGGGAGATTTCACCGTATCCGATGGGAGGAGACAGTGGGGCGCATACCCTCAATGTCGGCGGCTCCGCGTTCTCGATCCCGTCGGAAAGCCCGCACCCGGAGGAGGCATGGCAGTGGCTGGCGTACAACGCCGGCGAGGAAGCCCACCGAATCTGGGCAGGCACCGGGATAATCAATGCCCGCCGGTCCACGTCAAAGTATGTTTTGGAGCAGCTCGACGTACCTGACACCTTCGTGGAGTTCTACATGGACCGCATCGACGAGTTCGGCGTGCCGGTGTGGCAACACAAGAACCGGGCACAGATCAACACTGCTCTGACAGCCGCTTTCGAGCTGGTTTGGCTGGGCGACCGCACGGTGGAAGATGCCGCCAACGCCGTGAAGGCAGAGGTGGATGAGCTGCTGGCCGACGCTTGATCCAGGTCCCTATTCTTTCTCTACGCAGAACCGGAAAGCTGGAGGGTAGCCTTCCCTCTCGCGTTGGAGCAAGCAACCCCTTTTTCAGTCTTGCGTTCCATGGCCGCCTAACCGACACACCCCCTTGCAGGCCGTTCCGCCAGGGGGTGTATTGCTTCCAAAGATGAGGACCGATCATGACCCAGGGAAGACGCCCCAATGTTCTTCTGATCATGGCCGACGATCATGCGCCCGCCGCATTTTCCACCTACGGCAGCAAGCTGAACAGCACGCCAAATCTGGATCGCATCGCCGCCGAAGGGCTGCGGCTGGACCGCTGCTTCTGCACAAATGCGATCTGTACGCCGGCGCGGGCGTCAGTTCATACCGGGAAGTACAGCCACGTGACAGGCATCAAGACCCTCAACGACGTCATCGACCAGACGCAGGAGACGACCGTCGGCATGTTGCTGCACGATGCCGGCTACCAGACGGCATTCGTGGGCAAGTGGCATCTGGGGCACGGCGGGAACAGCGACCCCGCCGGCTACAGTTTCTGGAGTGTTCTGCCGGTGCAGGGCAAATACAATGACCCGGAACTGAGGGAAATGGGTGAAACGATCACCGAGCGAGGTTATGTTACCGACCTGCTGACCGACAAGGCGCTGGGCTGGCTGTCACAACGGGACGAGGAGCGCCCTTTCTTTCTCGTGTGCGCGCACAAGGCCCCGCACGACCCTTTCCAACCCCATCCCAAACACAAGGGCCTCTTTACGGCTGAGCCTGTTCCCGAGCCTGCAACCTTTCACGACAGTTATGAGAATCGAGCGGCCGCCGCGAGTATGGCGACCGAAAAGGTGGCGCTGATGCATCTGAAAAACCACCTTCCCGATCCGGTTCCCGAGGGGTTGTCCGCCGGGGAGCAGAAGGCGTGGAACTATCAGAGTTACATGCGCAACTACCTTCGATGCGTCGCCTCCATCGACGAGAACGTAGGCCGGCTATTGGACTTTCTGGACGAAAATCAACTGGCCGAGGACACAATCGTCATCTACACGTCGGACCACGGGTTCTTTCTGGGCGATCATGGATGGTATGACAAGCGCTTCATGTACGAAGAGTCGATTCGCATTCCTTTCCTGATGCGCTTCCCTCGCTCCGTTCAGGCCGGCATTACAAGTGAACGTATCGCGCTGAACGTGGATATTGCGCCGACCATTCTCGACTACGCCGGCTTGCCTGTCCCGGCGGACATGCAGGGGCGAAGCCTGCGCCCACTCGCCGACGGCCGGCCGCCTTCCGATTGGCGGACGTCGATGTACTACCGTTACTGGATGCACTTGGCGCATTTCAACATTCCGGCACACTACGGCATCCGCACCGAGCGCCATAAGCTGATCTACTATTACGGGGAAGCCCTGGGAAGCGCCGGCGCCATCGATGAGCCTACCCCGCCGGAGTGGGAGCTGTTTGACCTTGAAGCGGATCCGCAGGAAATGAACAGCATTTACCACGACCCGGACAAAGCCGATTTGGTCGCAGAGTTGAAGTCCGAGCTATTGCGGCTGCAGAGCAGTTTGGATGATGCTCCCTGTGAAAGCGAATCGTGACTTCCGCGATCCGATTCGTACGCTATTGCCTTGGCGACTCAGGAAGAGTCCGCAGTCAGGCCCTCTTTGAGACGGTGGATCTCCACAAGCCCGGTGTCGCGAAAACGGGCGAGTTGCGCGGATGAGAGACCTGCTACCGACTCATGGACATCTCGCACAATCCGGTCAACCAGCTCGTCGGTCAATTCGGGCTCTCCCAGAGTGCGCCAGCGCGCTTCCTGCGTCGGCCCCAGGTGGCGCATATAGTGCGCGATGCCCTCAGCGCCCCCCGCCAGGTGGTAGGTGGTAAACGGCCCTTGCAGCGCCCAGCGAAGACCCGGACCCTGGGTAATCACCTCGTCTATATCCCCAACGGCTGCGATGCCTTCGGCAACCAAATGGACCGCCTCGCGGAAGAGGGCGGCTGCGAGCCGGTTGGCGATATGGCCGTATGCCTCCCTTTTCATCAGCACCGGCGCTTTGCCGATGGCCCGGTAGAACTCTGCCGCCCAGGCCAGCGCTTCCGGTGCGGTGCGCTCGCCTCCGGAGACTTCCACGAGGGGAATCAGATGAGGGGGGTTGAAGGGATGGCCGACAATTACCCTTTGGGGGTGTTTCGCTTCTTCCTGAATGTCGGTTGGAATCAAAGCTGTGGCGCTGCTGCTCACGATCACCTGCGGGTCGATGACCGACTCCAATTCTCTCAGCGTCTCCCGTTTCAGTTCCAGTCTCTCCGGCACGCTCTCCTGCACGAATTGGGCCGCGGCGAGCTCGCCGCCGATAGTTGCTGAGAACTGCAGTCGACTCGTATCGGCGAGAACTGGAAAACCGATGCTTTCCAACGCGGGCATCATCCCGTCAATTGCGCGACGCAGTTTCCCTTCGTCAACAACCGGATCAACTGCTATTACTTCCAGTCCGTTTGCCAGGAAACAGGCTGCCCAACTTGCGCCAATGGTCCCCGCGCCGACCACGGCTACTTTCCGGACCTGTTCAACCGGCACTGGCGTCACTTTTTGCTGGTCGTGCATTTCAAGTTCCTGTTTGGACTTCGGGAAACTTCAGTTGGCGCGTTTTGCGCTTCGATCAGTGTAATGGTTTGTTCTTGCCAAGGAGGGGCAATCGCTGGACGTGAGATGGCGGTGGAAAGACCGCCGCGGATTCAGGCGGACTGCAGTGAGGACAGAAAGCCGCCGAAGCGGGCAAGCGCTTCGTTCATTCCCGGGTGGTGGTCCCTCAGGAGAGTTTCAGCGCTCATGCCGCGGTCTGACCGTTCGATCATCTTCGCCGCTTTTTCATCCGTTTCCAGGTCGACGTAGCTTGTCGACAAACGCAGAGAAAGTTCTGAGTCCGGCGTGCCAAAGTCGGAACCGGGCAACGCGGCGATCTGGAGTTCGTCCAAAAGGAACCTTGCCAGGTCGGCGGAGGTGTGGACCCCGCGCGCCGCCAACTGCTTGCGCCACTGGTCGAAATTGGGAAACAGATAGAAGGCCCCCATTGGTTCGGCGCAAGGCACATCCAGTTCACAGAGGCCCCGCCAGAGGAAACGGGTGCGAGCGGCGTGGAGCGCGGTGCATTTTCTGATGTATGCGGCCAGTTCGGCATCGTCGGCGTAGGCTGTAACTGCGGCATATTGGATCGGCGCCGCTGCGGTGGACCAGAGTTCGCTTCCGATTTTGGCGGCGGCCCGGAGCAGCTGTTGGCCGCTTTCGCCGGGCGGAACGATGGCGATGCCCAGGCGCCAGCCGCCGAGCGAAAGGTGCTTGCTCATCCCGCCAACGACTACCGTTCCCTCCGGGTAGAAGCGGCTGATGGAGACGTGCTCTCGCCCGAACGCGGTCAGTCCGTAGATTTCGTCTGAAAGAACCAGGACGTTTTCTCGACGGCAGATGTCTGCGATTTCTTCCAAGAGGGCAGGCGCCAGCATCTGACCGGTCGGATTGCAGGGGCTGTTCAGGATCAGAAGATGCTGGCCGTGCGGGGCGTGGTGCAGCAGGCGCCGAAGCCTGTCGGGATGCAGGTGGTGCCCGTCCCGGGGGCTGGCCGGAATGCGCAGCACCGGGCGGCTGAACAAGCGCGACTGCGGCTCGTAGCTAACCCATGAGGGGGTGGGCAATACAGTGGCCCCCGCAACGGCCATCTGGAAGGCGAACAGGAGGGCCTTGCTGCCCGGGGCAACAGTTACCTGCTCGGCCTTGACGTCGCGTCCGAGCTGGCGCGAGTGAAAGCCTGCCACAGCCTGGCGGAGTTCGGGAAGCCCGGCGCTTGGCAGATAGCTCTGGCGAGAGGCGTGCTCGACCAGCGCTCTGACGATCCTGGGGTGCGCAGGGAAGCGGGACTCGCCAAATCCCAGGTGGTAAACTGTCCGGCCCTCGGCCCACATTTGGCGAACACGTTCATTGACAAGCAGTGTGGGCGAAGGCGCAAGCCGGTCTTCCAGGGAAGGAGCGAGAGAAAAGTTCACAGGTGAGCGTTAAGCGTCTTTCGCCGGGAATTTCAGCCGACCCAGAATGCCTTTTCGAGGTCGGTAAACTCTTCGGCCGGACCTTGAAACTTGTTGCGGCCCAATTCCAGCACATAGACATAGTCGGCGATCTTCAGAGCGGAGCGAATCTCCTGATCCACGAGCAGAATGGTCAGCCCCTCGCGATCCCGCAGATCGACAAGCATCTGATACACCTCTTCCGACAGCAGTTTGGCGAGCCCGGCTGTCGGCTCGTCCACCAGGATCAGCTTGGGGTCGGTCATCAACGTACGGCCGATTTCGACCATCCGCTGCATTCCGCCCGAGAGTTCGCCGGCGTTGGACTTGCGCCGCGGTTTCAGGTCGGGGAAGCGCTCGTAGTTCTCCTCGAGCTTTCGTTTGATGCGGCTCTTGTCATTCTTGAACGTCCATGCGCCCAGCTCCAGGTTTTCCTCCACCGACATGAAACGGAAGACGCCGGGCTGCTGAGGAATGTAGGAGATTCCCATGTTTATGCGTTCGTGTGTCGGCACGTCGATGATGTCCTGGTCATCGAGGCGGATCTGCCCCTGATTTGGCCGCAGGAAGCCGTAGACCGCCTTGAGCATGGTCGACTTGCCGACACCGTTTGCGCCGAGCACGGTGGTAATCTTGCCGCCCTCTGCCTGCATCGAGATGCCCTGAAGGATGTTCAGGTCGCGATAGTATCCTACATAGAGGTCGTTGACTGCCAGCATTACTCTTCGTCCTCGCCCAGATAGGCCGCTTTCACCAGGGGATCTTCCCTGACCACCTCCGGGTCGCCGTCGGCTATCAGGTCGCCGTAATTGAGCACGAGCAGGCGGCGGCTCAGTGTGAAGATCGTGTCCATATCGTGGCTGATGATGATGAACGCTTTGCCCCCGGCGTTTGTCTCGGTGATGTAGCGGTAGATCACCTCCATGAGCCTGGGGTGAACGCCGGCGAACGGTTCGTCCAGAATGATCATCTGGGGATCGAGCATGAGGAGGCGGCCCAGCTCCAGCAGCTTCTGCTGGCCGCCCGAGAGCGCGCGGGCGTATTCGTTGCGAAGGTGGGCTATCGTCAGAAACTCCAGGACCTCCTGCGCCTTCTCTTCGAAGTCGCGCTGGCGGGCGGTTGCGCGCATGGCCATGGCCGGGATGAGCAGGTTCTCCAGTACGGTCATGCGGCGAAAGGCGCGTGTAACCTGGAATGTCCGACCCAGTCCGGCCCTGGCGACGCCATAGGGCGGACGCGTGTCGATTCTCTCCCCGTTCATGTAGACTGTGCCGCTCGACGGCTTGAGCGCGCCGTCAAGGATGTTGGTCAGGGTAGTCTTTCCGGCGCCGTTTGGGCCGATGAGGCCGATCAGCTCGGGCCCTTCGACGGTGAAGGAGACGTCCTTCAGGACCTCCAGGCCGCCGAAATTCTTGAAGATGCTGTTAGCGGTCAGTTTCAACATGGCTGCCGTCCGCCTCTTCCTCTACAGTTGCGTTCTCGCCGCTGCCGGAAGGGGGATACGCCTCATCACTCTCTTCCTCTTCCTCGGCTGGCGCGGCGCGAATCGATACGGTTTCTGCGGCGACACCGCCGCGACTTATCCTCTCCAGAATGGGGTAGAGGAGGCCGTTGCGCTGGAAGCGGAGTGTCAGCATGAGGAGCAACCCGAAGAAGACCAGGCGCCACAGCGTCATATCGACGTGCAGGGGACCGATCGTAATGTTTGTTCGCAACAGCTCCAGCACAAAGGTGATCACGATAGCGCCGACCGACGCCGTGTAGATGTTTTCAAGCCCGCCGATTACGGCCATGGCGATAACGAGGGACATCTGCAGGATGATCAGCGTGTTGGGCGTAATGATGCCGATGTAGTGGCCTTGCAGCGCGCCGGCCGCCGCGGCCAGGGTGCTGGTGATCACAAAGACCAGCACTTTGTAGCGCACGATGTTGACGCCGAGGGCGGCCGCAGCCTCTTCATCTTCGCGAATGGCGCGGATAAAGAGACCGAACCGGGAACCGGCCAGCCAGGTCATCATCGCCATCGCAACCAGGAAGAGGAGCAGCATTGCGTAGTAGGGCGGTATCTTGCTCGTCGAGCTGAAGCCCAGGAGGCCGCCGGGAAAGAGCGGCACCAGCTCCAATCCGCTCTGACCTTCGGTTATCGGGATCTCAGCGCTGATTGAGGCGCGCAGGATCTCGGAAAAACCGATCGTAAACAGCGCCAAATAGGTACTTCGCAGCCGCAGCACCAGCCAGCCGACCAGAAGACCAAAGACGGCGCCCATGACCAGCCCCATCGCGATACTCGCCCAAACGGGGGGAAAGACTATCAGCGTGCCGGCGGGAAGGGTTTCTGTCTTTGCCATGTCCAGGCATGATTCGTCGATGGTGCCGACGCGCCGGATATTCAAGACCACCAGCCACCAGTTTCCGATTAAAGGTACGTCGGTGCACAGCTCGGAGGGTGCGGTTGTGAAACGGATGAATTTCCCGATCAGGCCGGACGTGTAGCCGCCGATCGCCATGAAAGCCATGTGCCCAAATGAGAACTGACCTGCATATCCGGCCAGGAGCGACCAGCTGGATGCGAGGATCGCATAGAAGAAGGCCGTGATGGCAAGGTGCATGAAGTAGCTGCTGAGAACCAGGGGACCCAGACCCCCCAGCTCTGAGGAAGCCAGCGGAATTACAAACAGGATGACCACCGCAATCGCGCCGGCGACGCGGTAGAGAACGGTTGGCTTCATAGCTCTCGCCCAAAGAGGCCGGTCGGTTTCAAAAGGAGAACCAGCGTCAGGATCACCATGCCATAGGCGGGAATGTAGGCGGCAGCCCTGGTCGCATCGGGAATGCAGCCGGTTCCCGCGGCTTCCACCAGCCCGACGATCAGGCCGCCGAGGAAGGCGCCCGGCAGGCTGCCCATGCCGCCGAGTACGATGATGACAAAGGAACGGGCGGCGGCGGGAATGCCGACCTGGGGCAGCCAGGAGAAGACCTGGACGAGTGAGGCGCCGGACAGTCCCGCCAGCATCGCGCCCATGCTGAATGCCAATGTATTCATCGAGTTGGGATTGATGCCCGTCACGGCCGCGGCCTGCCTGTCCTGGCTGACGGCTCGAAGCGCCTTGCCCACCCAGGTACGGTACAGGAACCAGAGCAGCGCCGCCAGCATGATCAGTGCGAGAACGGCGGCGGTGAAACGCGGATTGGGGATGGAAATCGCGTCAAAGACGGTGACATTGCCCGGCGTCATCCTGAGCAGCGCCCCGGAATCGGCGGGAAGCTCCGTGCGGGGAAAAGGAAAGAAACGTTGGGCCTTTACGGGAACGGCCGAGGTCAGAGCCTGCGTGAAGTACTGCAGGAAGAATGCCAGCCCGAAAGTCACGAGAATTGCGTATTCGGTTGGCCGCTCGATCTCGCCGCTGCCCATGGGGCGCAGGAAAATCCTCTCGAAGACGTAGCCGATAGCGAAGGTTACAATGCAACTTGCCAGAATGGCGACCAGGGGAGAGACGCCGGGCAGCCATTTGGCGGAAATAAAGTAGGTGACCATGCCGCCAATCATGTAGAACTCGCCATGGGCGAAGCTGACGACGCCCAGGATGGAGAAGATGAGAGTCAGGCCCAGGGCCATGAGACCATAGATGATGCCGATGACGATACCGTTGGCGAGCTGTGAAATGACAAATCCGCCATTGGCGACACAAAGATTGTCGGGGTCGGCAAGGGCGAAGGCAGCGACAAAAATACCGACGACAATCGCGATTGCGATGCCGATGAGGCGATTTGTGATTTTGGGTGTGGCGACCCAGAGGGGAAGGAGGCTGAAGGGCCCAAGCGCCGCGCCGATCACTGCCCCGCCAAATGAGGCCTGGGAGATCTCCAGGTCTTTGCGGGCGTAGATGCGAGGCGTTACGACGCCGCCCAGGGCGCCCCACAGGAGGATCCACAGTAGCGCCCAACCGAAGATTGCTGCGTTTTCCATGGTTCAGCTCAGTGCCTGGCGGGCAGGATTTCGCGGCAGATCGAAAAGAGAGGCATGGTCCGCTGCGGCCGGCTGAAGAAGGACAGGGGGAAGGCCCGCGAGCAAAGGGTTCGCCCGCGGCGCCTTCCGTCCGGAATCAGGTCTCAGATTACAGCCTGTTACTCCTGGCCGACAATTATCGGCGCGGCAGTCTGGTAGATTTCAGGGTATACGACCGCTGTTTCAGTTGCGTCCTGCCCTTCCTCCTGGTACTGCACAATCGTGATGGCCGGGTCGGGGAACTGGTGCCACCACTTGGGGTCCACGCCCGCCTGCTCGGGCGTATTGCTGCGGTTGATGGGGAAGGTAATGGGACCGAGGGCGCCCATGTGGTTGATGTTCTCCAGGGCGTCGATAATATCGGCCGGATCGGTGGAGCCGGAGTCCTCGATAGCCTGTGCGATCAGCATGATCGAGTCGTAGGAGGCCATTGCGTAGGACTCAATGTCATCCTTACCGGTGCGGGCTGAATACTCAGCGACCAGGGCCTGAGCGACGTCATTGTAGAGCTGTTGAGGAAGACCGATGCGGCGCACAAAGCAGTGGTTGCCGTCGGGGACGTTGGTCCAGAAGGCATCGCTCACGAGCGAGACCTGGTTGCACATCGTTGGCACGTCCTGCGGGCCGATACCGGCATCGGCGGCCTGCTGGGTGAAGTTGTAGGAGGCCTCACCGGTTGCAAGCGTAACGATCAAGTCGGGGCTTTCGGCCTTGACACGCTCGATGATGCCGGCGAAGTCCTGTGTGCCGATGTCAACACTGAAGGTGACGGAGGCGATGCCGGCCCCGTCCAGGAGTGCGGTCGTGTTTTCGGCGGCCGGGATACCGTAGTCCGTGTTCTCGGTGAGGATGACCACCTTGTCGAGCTTCATGCCGTTCTCGTCGCGCAGCCACTGCATGAACTTGACGTCAACCGTGGAAACTTCGGAGCTGAGCGGCGCGATGCGGAAGATCTCATCGTACTGGACGCTGGTAATGGTGTCGTTCCAGGTCTCGGCAAAGACGATGGGAACACCGTTGTCGCGGGCGACTTCCTTGGCTGCCACGCCGACGGAGCTGTGGTAGCCGCCGCCGATGCCGACGACGCCGTCCTGGTTAATGAGGCGTTCGACGACAGCCGTCCCGCGTTCCGGCAGGCCTTCCGTGTCGACGATGATCAGCTCGACGGGCCTGCCCAGGATGCCGCCGCGTTCGTTCAGTTCTTCGGCTGCGATCAACATCGCCTCTCGCATGGCTTCGCCGCCGACAACGGCGCCGGGCGCGGAGAGAGGAGCGAGCGCGCCGATCTTGATCGGCTCCATCGCCATGTCGTCAGATTCTTCTGCCGGCGCTTCAGTTGGCGCAGCCGCTTCTTCTTCCTGGGCTGCCGGTTCGGCCTCTCCGACAGTCTCGGCCTGAGGCGCACAGGCGGCGAGCAAGAGCACAAGAATGCTTAGCGCAATTGCGCTCCAGATTAGCGTTCGCGATCGGTTCATTGGAAGATTCTCCTTGCGTCATATTGGGCTTTTGACGTCGGCCGCGAAACTGGGGCCGCAGATGCCGAATTGCAGAGCAACAGCATTGAGGGCGGCACCGGGGGACAACAGACAGCTTTCCCAAGTATTATGCAACAGAGGGTTAGGCATGTCAACGGCGACGGCTCCGAGGGTCAGGGACTCCCCCCGTTCGAATCAATGGCTCAACAGGGGGAGCAGTGAAGGGTTTTGGCACAATTTGTCACCTCTTTTGGGGGGACTCCCCCGTTCCATTCAACGGCTCAATAGTGAATGCGCTGAAGGATTGCAGAAACGCCAAATGCGGTACTTCCACTCCTATAGAATGAAAGCTGGCGTTGTGTACCTTGCAGCATTTCGCCCACGAATCCCAATCAGAAGATTGAAACAGTTCCCGAGTATCACAAGAACACCGTGCGGATGCGAAGTCGCCGGCGCCTGAGGCCCTCTTGCCTGCCGACCCTGTCCCCGTGCTTGTCGGACTAACATAACGGGCGGTACAAACATCGGGGGCAGGTCAAGCCGGTTGGCGCCGTCGTAGCTGTAGGTTCTGTTGTAGCTGCCGGAAGCGGCGGTGAGACGCCCCAGCCCATCGTAAGTAAATTTGTGGTTTGTCGTTTCTTCGGTTAATGCCGAAAGCTTTTGCGACCGCATCTGTCGCGCACTTGCAAAAGCCTGAGCTATGATGTCGCCGAAGTAGTTGTAGGCGTAGCTGCGGTTGAGACGCTCGCCCGCGCCCTCGCTCAGCCCCACCTTCAGGCTCTCCAGCATGCCGCCGTTTCGCTTTGCCGTCCAGGGGTAATAGCGCTGCGTGCGCCAGAGGTTGCCGGCCGCAGGCAATCGCAGCGCGGTCATGCGCCCGGCCTCGTCATAGCTGACCCTGTCCACCAGCGTTCCATGCACCGAGCTGCTCAACCCCACCGCCGCGCCCGGGCTGCCGTAGCTGGTCGTCACCACTTCGCCGCCGTGATAGGTCACCGTTGTCGGCCGGTGGTAGTTGTCGTAGCCGTAGCTGCTCGTGCGCGTCAGGCTGTCAACAGTAACGCTCTCGCTGTTGAGACGGCTGTAGCTGTCGTAGCTGAACGTCCGGGTCACCGCGGCATTGGCGATGCGCTGCACGCGGCCCTGCGAGTCGTAGCTGTAGGCGCTGCTGAGGTCGGCGTCGGTCACCGTCGCCGCGCAGTTCTCGTCAGTGCGCAGCGCGCGGCGTTTTCAAAGGCACCGACCTTGTCGACACAGGTATTGAAGCGGATCACCACAAACAATATGCTACTTTTGTTCTGAATCTTGTGACTCCCACTTCTTGTCGGCGAAGGAATCGATACACTGAAGCATATTTCTATCTATAGCCTGCAATACCTGGACAAATTCCTCCATCGACATGTCTCTGGGTGAGACATAAGTTCTAAATGCAGAGATAAATCGACCATACCTTGCCTTGACCGCGCAGGATTTTTCTCCACTCGCTGGGCCTCCGTTCGCCAAAAAGTCGGAACACTTGGCTCGATACTGATCGGCAGAAAGGTTTGCCTGTGAGAGGTCAAGCGGCACCCAAGTACGGTGCCATCTTGAGAGATGAACAATGCGTCGCATCGTGTAAGAATAAACAGCCTGATAAGATCTTTCGTAGAACTCCAACTCATGCCACACGGAGTCCTCTTGGTTGGAGTACACAATAAGAATGCCGCCAAGCATTCCCGTTGGTACAGGTTTCTGATATGGAGGGAAGGCCTGCGGCAACTTTGGACTCCATCCATTCGGCAACTCCGACTCATCCAGCGCACATACGCTCAGGTTTGCATCCACTTGCATGCGGATCTCTATGGAAGGCGCTTCCCACATTTGGCCCTCAAAGATGAGGGCGGTCGGGCAAGCTGTCAGGATTCCACAAAAGGCGAAAACAGCAAGACAACCGAATCTGGCCGAAGGACGCCATCTGTACAGCCGATGAAGGCCGACTTTCTCCATTGTCAACTCTTGGCTTGGCTCACAACTTTTCACAATTAGGACTTTCGCTGAGAGGTCAAGAACCTGTAAACTTGCGACATGATTACAAAACAAAAGTACGTCGAATCCCTTGTCAGCACGCCGATCCACGACACCTGTACCAATCTGGCTGAACATCTGCAAGGCATGAGCCACGATGTCGTCAGCAATTACCTGAAACGAGAGCGACTTACAGCCAGGCATCTCTGGGAACTGATGTCGGCAACAGATCGACGACAGTCCAGAAACGTACCTGATTATTGACGACCGTGGGCAAGACAAACGCTACTCACGCTCAATCGAGATGGTCAAGCTGCAATGTTGAAGATTTTTCGTATTGGTGTTTGCATGAAGACCTGCCCGTCGAAAGAATCTTCAAATACAGTGGCGCTGAAGCTGGTCTGGCGCCTGGCATCGGTGTTGTGAATCTGGTTCATACCAGTGGTGAAGATGGCGACGCTTATCCGATCGATTTCCGCATCTACGCCAAAGAAGCGGATGGGAAGTCAAAGAACGACCAGGTTCAAGAGATGCTGCTGCGCGCGGTTGGCGACAAACAGATTCAGGCCAAGACGGTGCTGTTTGACAGTTGGTATGGCTCCTGGCAAAACTTGAAGCTGGTTCACCGCCTGGGATTGATCTTCTACACCACACTCAAGGCGAACCGCCTGGTCAGTCTGAGCGCAGAAGATGGCTATATCCATCTCGATGCGATCGATTGGAACGACGAACGGCTTAGGCATGGCCTCATTGTCAAGCGCAAGAAGGCGCCTTTCAAAGTGAGATTGTTCAAGGTGGTTGCCCAACACGGCGCCATTGACTGAATCATCACCAATGATCCAGATGAGACTGTGATCACGCAAGTCGCTCAACACGCGAACGAGTTGCGCTGGTAGGTCGAAGAATGTCACCGCCCATTGAAGCAACTGACTGGCTCGGCCCAATGCCGTTGTCGCAAAGCTCGTTCTCAGCGCACTCATCTCGCTTGCTGTTACCATGCTTGGCTTTCACTGAAGGCCCACGCTACCCTGCTCAACAAAACCATCTATCGCGTCCATACTGACCTCTTCAGCGATTATCTGCGCAACCAACTTCGCAGCCCTACTATTCCGGCGTTCCAGATAGCTTAGCGAAAGTCCTATCAATAAGGTATCCCTGCCGTCGAAAATGCACAGTTCACATCTTTTAGGAGACTCTGTTGAGATTTCGCAAGGAACGACCTCGAAGTGCTATTTTCTCAACAGGTTACCGGCTTCCCTTTGGAAAGTCTGCCTGAACGTAACTTCATCTATGTTCAATCCGTACCGATCATACAGGGTTATCCCGATCTGGACCCCTGCCTGGTCGGCAGGATCATCAAAATTGCTACTCTTGTCATAATTCAAGCTTTGAGTTCTTCTCAAGTCACTTACGACCTGGCCTAACCCGGCGCCCAGGAGAAGTTCACCATGTGTAAAGCGGGCGGCGCGCCCAGCATATCCGTAGTTGATGTTCCCCCAAACATCGTAGAAATAGGTGACGCCGCCGTAGTCGGTCCAAGACCCGTCCAGTGCCTCCCCTATACGCACTTTGTAATCCCACGGTCTCCCCGGCCCTACCAAGAGTGCCCACATCGTGTATGCAGTTATCTTGAAGGATGTAGAGAATTCGCCGCCAGCAGGGCCTATAGATGGAAGATGCAATGTGCCAGCCTCGTTCAATCCACGGATGGTCAGAAGCCTCTCGTCCTGTGTATTCCCCTTGATCTCGCGGATAAACCAGCCAATCAGATCCTCTCTTATCACTTCATAAAGGATTTCCTGGTCTGCGTATGTTGGCCGAATCGGCCTGCTCCAGTGACCGTCCGACCCTCGTGCGAAGCCGCGGGCGTTGTACCAACGATTCTTCCAGTAAAAATCTACGACCCACGGATCGGCTCCGGTAGGGGGACCCTTCGGTGAATCGGGAAGGTCAATTGGAATGTTACCATTAGGGTCGTTGTACTTGAGCGGATTTCCTCTTGCATAGAGGAAGCGGTTGTAGTCGATAACCCGCCCCGCGTCCGGCACAATCGAGTCAGGCGAGATGAACGTGCCCAGCGCGGGGTCATAGTAGCGCGCATTGTAGTACAGCAGCCCCGTCCCATCCTCCTTCTGCCCCGTGAACGTCCTGTCCGTCCGCAGCGTTCCCGACGCGCTGCGCTGCGCGCCGTACGGGTCGTAGGCGCGGCTGCCCTCCACCACCGAGCCCGCGGTCGTCACCGACGTGCTGCCCAGGTGGTCTCCGTGCATGTGGTAAAGGGTACTCCCCCGCTTCACCGCAACGCGCAGCCCGCCGAAGCTGTAGTGGCTTACCGCCGTCGTCACACCGCTCGTCTCCTCCTCCTCGTAATGGCCGAAGAAGGTGTAGGTCGTCGTGCCGCTGCTCACCTTCTTGACGCGCGCGCCGTCGACGTCGTACCAGTACTGCTCCAGCAAACTGCCGTTGTTGTCCTGCACCTGGGACAGCCGGTTCTGCGCGTCCCAGACAAGCGTTTGCTGGCTGCCAAGCCCCTTGTTGCGCATGGTCATGTTGCCGTTGGCATCGTAATCAAAGCGGTCATTGCCGCCGATGCGATCCACAGCGTGGTAGGGCCCGCCGTCGCCGTAACCGTAGCTCTGCCCGTTGAACGCGGTCAGCCGGTTGGCGCCGTCGTAGCTGTAGCTTCTTCCATAGGCTGCAGTCAGTCGGCCCAGCCCGTCGTACGTGAAGCTGTGACTCGTCGTTTCCTCGGTCAGAGCCGTAATGTCGCCGAAGTAGTTGTAGGCGTAGCTGCGGTTGAGACGCTCGCCCGCACCCTCGCTCAGCCCCACCTTCAGGCTCTCCAGCATGCCGCCGTTTCGCTTGGCCGTCCAGGGGTAGTAGCGCTGCGTGCGCCAGAGGTTGCCGGCCGCAGGCAATCGCAGCGCGGTCATGCGCCCGGCCTCGTCATAGCTGACCCTGTCCACCAGCGTTCCATGCACCGAGCTGCTCAACCCCACCGCCGCGCCCGGGCTGCCGTAGCTGGTCGTCACCACTTCGCCGCCGTGATAGGTCACCGTTGTCGGCCGGTGGTAGTTGTCGTAGCCGTAGCTGCTCGTGCGCGTCAGGCTGTCAACAGTAACGCTCTCGCTGTTGAGACGGCTGTAGCTGTCGTAACTGAACGTCCGGGTCACCGCGGCATTGACGATGCGCTGCACGCGGCCCTGTGGGTCGTAGCTGTAGGCGCTGCCGAGGTCGGCGTCGGTCACCGTCGCCGCGCAGCTCTCGTCACTGCGCAGCACGCGGCCGCGCATGCGGCCCAGGCTGTCGTAGTAGAGACAGCTGGTCTGGTTGCGCGCGTCGGTCTGGCGCGTCAGCTGGCCCAGGGCATTGTAGTCATAGCGCCAGCTGCCGAGGTCGGCGTCGCTCATGCTGGTCTTGCGACCGGCCAGATCATAGTGGATGCTGCTCGTGCGCTGCCAGCGGCGCTCGCCGGCGTCGCGGCGGTAGACCTGCGTCAGCCGGTCCGCGCCGTCGTAGGTGAGCGAGATCTCGGCCTCGAGCGTCCAGTCCTCTTCGCCTGGCATGTAGGAGCGCAAAAGGGTCGTGCGCCCGAGCTGGTCCTGCTGCTGCCAGCTGAGCAGACGGCGTTCGTTCCCGCCCTGGCCGCTGGCTGTGACCGAGGAGGTCAGACCATTGTAGTGGTAGCTGGTGGTTGCCCCGTTGGCCGCCTGCGTGCTCGCGGGCCGGCCGAGCGCATCGTAGCCGGTGGCGGTGAAGCCGGCGTCCCAGTTGGGTTCATGCGTCCACGCGAACAAAACCGGCCGCGGCACGCTGGTGCGCCGCACGCGGCCCAGCCCGTCGTAGGCGTAGTCGACCACCGTTTCAAGCGGATTCTCGACGTCGGAGCAGCCGCCCATCCGCGTCTGCCACCCCTGCCGCGGCGTCTGCTCCTGGATCAGCTGGCCGAACCCGTCGTAGAGTTTGCGCACGAAGTTGCCTTCGCAGCGCGGCTGGCTCCGGGTGACGACGACATTGGCGTTCTGGCCCATGCTGCCCCAGGGATAGTAGCGCCACTGGATATGCGCCTTGTCGCGATCGGGGTGGCCGACGCCCCTTTCCCAGCGGTGGCTGGCGCGGCCGAAACTGTCGTACGCCTGCTTCGTGCACACGCCGTCCGCGGCGCAGAACTCCTGCATCGCGCCCCAGAAGCCGCCCTCCGCGCGGCTGTCATCGCCGTTTATGCCGAAGTAGCGGCCGGTCTCGTCGAGCGAGCCGTCGTTGGCGTTGTAACGGCGTGTGGGGAAGAGATGGAAGACCGCATCGTACTCGGTGCGGATGTCGCGGCTCGTGCCCTCGGTCCAGGCGCGCGTCACGTTGCCAACCGCGTCATACGCCATGCGGCCCACGATGAGCCTGGCCGCGTCGTTCTCGCCGCAGCGGCTGATGGGCCGCTCGCTCTTGGTCAAGTTGCCGTTGCCGTCGTAGGCGTAACGCGTCTCCGCAATGCAGCGGCCGCGCTCGTCCTCGACCCGCTCGCGGCTGGGTCGGTTTACGATATGACGTTGGATAAGGGCTGTGTCCTCGCTGTACGCGGTCTCCGTCCGGCGCAGGACCTTCCTGTCTTCCGCATCCCGCTCCTCGACGCGGACCAGGTTGCCGAAGGTACTCTCATGGAAGTAGTGGGTATGCCGCACGCGCGCGTTGTCGTCGCCGTCTCCGTCAAAGGTGTAGACCGACTCCGACTCTCTACGCACCCAGTGGGAGCCGCCCCGCAGCTCCATGTAGCCCCAGTTAATCTCCTGCTGCTGCATGAGCCCGCCGTCAGCAGAGTGTACTTTGCGCTGCCAGAGCAGCCCCCGCCGCGGGTCGATCTCCTCGCGGCGCTCCTCGACGTGCTGATGATACCAGCTTTCGACCACCTGCTCCAGGAGGTGGCTGGGAATGTTGAGAGCGTTGTCGCGGGTGTAACGCCGGCGCTGGCTCCAGGCATGGCCCAGGTACTCGAACATGCCGTCTCGCACATGCCCCTTGATGCCGTGATACCGGTAGACGCTGCGCGCCTCGCCGCCGGCGCCGTTGCTCCAGACCGCCTCGGTGACAGGCCGCCGCACCGGATTCCGGGTTACGTTGGAGCAGTCGTGGCAGTCCGTGATCGCCTGCTGGCCGTAGCTGTAGCGGACGCTGCCGCCCAGGCCGTTGTCGGCCTCGGTCAGACGCACGGCATTGTCGCTGCCCCTGTAGTTGAAACGCCAGCTGCGCAGGGTCTCCTGCCCCAGCTTGCCGCGCCGCGTGACGCTGCTCAGCAGTGAGTGATGCCGGCCCTGGCTGTAGCCCAGTTCGTATTCGGCGATGCTGTGCCAGCCGTTGGGGTTGTCCCAGGCCTCGATCCGGATCGTCTTGAGCCGCTCCTTGCCGAAGCGGGCCTGGTCGCAGCGCTCCTTCTCGATCTCAAAGTCAGGCCGCGGCTCGCGCGTGAAAGTAACGCGCAGTTTCGGTTCAATGCCCTGGCCGGAGTTGGCGCTCCAGCGGACCGTCTTGGGGTAGACCATGCGGTCGTAGCGCAGATCGTCGCCGTAGAACTGCATGCGGCCATCGCGGTCGTTGCGGCAGGCGAACGCCTCTGTCTCCGCGTCGTACTCATATTCGATGCGGTTGCCGTTGGCGTCTTCCACCAGGCGCAGATGCCAGCGGCTTCCCCGGCGGTTGTGATGATTGCGCCGATCGTAAAAGAGCACTTCGGTCCAGTTGCCGAGCGGTTCGCCCGCGTGCGTTGGGGAGGACGAATCGAGGGCTGCGAACTGATGGGATCCGAAGTGGTAGACAGTGCCGTCAGGGGTTGTGATGCGCCAGTCGTCGAGATCGTAGCGGTTGTGCCCGGTGTTGGGCACTTCGAATCCGCTCCAGCTCCGCTCATGTTCGATCTTCAAGAACTGCTCCGGATCGGATACCCATCTGCCGCGATACTCGAAAATGCGGAGGGAAGCCCCGTTCAGCATCAGATTGTAATCGTCGGCGTCGAAACGGCTGGAAATATGGCTCAGACCGCCCATACTCCAGCCGTAGCCGACCCAATTGGCCTGGGCCTTGTACTCGGTCGGGCCGTGGATACTCTCGATGTCGTCGGCCACACCGCTGGAATAGTTCAGGCTCAACCCGGGCGTCAATCCGCCCAGGCCCGCCGGCGCGGCGATGGGGATGCTCAGCTGAGCGTAGCCTGTGAACTCGTTGCTGCTGAAGGCGTCAATATTGGGCAGCAGGTCGCTGCCCCCGGTGAGCCGTTCACCCAACCCCCACTGGCTCAGATGATCAACGTGCGCCACAAAACGCTGTTCCTCTGCAAGGTAACTGCTGACCACCGGTTGCCATGTATCGTTGTTGTCGGCGCGGGTGTAGAGACCGATCTGTGTCGGGTCGATTCCTTCTGCGATCAGTGAGTCCGCGTCGAAGACCAGCGTGGCCGGCTCCGCCATCGCGCCGGCGCGGGCCCCGCGCGTGCTGCGCGCCTCGATCTCCCAGCTGCGTACAAGACGCTCCATCCCGCCCCCCGGCTGTTGCCCCGCGTCCGGCTGGGACAGCTCTCTGACCTCGGCGCGCATGCCGCCGCTCGCAATCTGCGGATCCAGCAACACAGTCACCTCCGCATCGGTCTCCACGCCGAGGAGGAGGCTCTTCTCCTGGGCGGCGTAGCCGCTTTGCTTCAGCGTTGCGGTGATCTTGAACACATCCCCCGCCTGCGCCTGCGGCGCACGCAGGCTGAGCTGCGCCGCAAAAGGCGTCACCTCCACGTCCGGCAGCGTCCAGCTCGTTTCTCCCGTCAGTCGCTCCAGCGCCGTGTCGATCTGCAACGAAAGCGCGGCGCCCTCTGTGCTGGGCCCCGGATCACCTTTGACCTCAACCGTAACGCTGAAAGGCTGGCTGGCGCTTACCAATGTAGTCGACGCCTGTAACAGCAGCACGCCAGGCGCCAGGACCGGGTCCGACTGCGGACTGACTGCGCCGGCCGGAATCAGGACGGTCGGTCCATCGCCTGGAGGCGGAGCCAACCGCGCGCCGGCTGCGGACGGCGGCCGGTTCACGTCCGTTGCGGCCGTATCCCCGGCCCGGCCCGACGCTCTCGAACCGCCCTGCCGCTGTGCATGGGATGATACCGGCAGCGTCAGTGCCAGGATGAGCGCAAAATGCAACATGTAGAGCGGGAAAGCGGTGACAAGTCGACGGCGCATCTCTGATTTGGATCCTCTCTGTCTGAACTGTTCTCGAATTGACTATTGAAACGCCGTGACGGTCCGTCCATCCTTTCGCCGCGCCCGGCATCCCGGTTGGAGGAAGGCAGGCGCATCATGGCCGGCAGGGCATCCGTCACGAACCCCTGTCCACGGCAGTGACCCACTAGCCGCCGCAGTTGTTCAAACTCACGCTGACGGTACTGCCGGCGCTCCAACCCGGATCGACGTCGTCCCAGAAAAACTGCCGGTCGTTGGGCCCGCGCGCGTCGGCAAAACTGAGCCGGGTCGTGCCCAGACACAGCGCCAGGCCGTCGCGCTCTGCACCGATATCGGCAGACAGTTCGATGCTGACGCTGTCGGAAAACGAATCATGCAGGATCGCCTCCACCGAGTAGGAGGTCCCTTGCCAGCTGAAGTCATTGTCGCTGAGCGCGCCGCTGCCGCCCGCTCGATAACCGAAATAGCCCCCGCTGCTCCCCACCGTCAACGTAGTCGACCACACCGCCGGCTCCGGCGTCGCGGTCGGTCCGGGCAAAGCGCCGCGTCTCTCCCACTGGAAATCGATCCTGGCCTCCCCTTCATTTTCGTAGTGTTCGACGCGGATAGTGTGGTCGCCGGCGATCAGGGGCAGGTCGGCGGTGTATGTATGGTCGTAACAACAGTCGTCCCAGTGGTCGAGAATCAGCTGGCCGTCCACCCAGACACGTGCGCCGTCATCTTTGCGAAGAATAAAGCGATAAAGACCGCCATCCAGGGTGACGATCCGCTCCCAACGCAGTGAATAGTGATCGCGCGGCAACCCGTACGGGCCGCCGTCGCGATAGTCGTGGTCAATGGCGTTCCCGTTTTCGCTCCGCACACCTGCCGGGGCGCCCGCCAGGTCCTGGTTGGCGAAGTATTCGACCCGCCAGTTGCTATATTCCTCCAGTCGAGGCGTTGCCGTAGGCGTCGGTGTCATCGTGGGCGTCGCTGTCGCTGCCGGCAGTGGCCCGCGCCGCTCCCACTGAAATCTGATCTGGGCGTCGTTGCCCCATTCGGAGTATTCGACCTTTATTTTATGGGCGCCGGCGGGCAGGGATACTTCTGCATTATATGTGCGGCTGCCGTCATCAGGATGCCAATGGTCGATGAGCAGCTGGCCGTCGACCCAGACGCGTGCGCCGTCATCCTTGCGGACGGAGAAGCGATAGAGCCCGTCTGTAAAGGTGACGATGCGGGTCCAGCGAACGGAAAAGTTTTCCGCAGGTATGCCGTCCGCAGGGCTGCTTCTCCTCCAATTGAAGTCGATGTCGGCGTCGTTCTGCACCAACACAGGATCCCCGTGAAGGTCCCGGTTGTTGAAGTACTCTCCCTTCCAGCCGCTGAAATCCTGTAGTGGAGGCACGGTCGTAGCAGTCGGCGTTGCCGTTGCCGTCCCAGTCGCCGTCGGCGTGGCCGTCGGCAGCGGCCCGCTCCGCGTCCATCCGAATTCGATCGAGGCGTTCCCACTTTCATCCCGGTATTCGACGCGCATGGCGTGCGTTCCAGCGGTTACGGGAACTTCGACATGAATGGCGCCGCGACTGCTGACATCGCGCCGGAGCTCGAAGATCAGCCGGCTGTCGAGCCAGACGCGCGCGACATCACTCGTTCCGAGGGTGAAGCGATAGACGCCGCTCTGATCAAAAGAGACGCTCCGTGTCCAGCGCACTGAAAAACCGTCTTGGGACAGCTGTGTGTACGGGCTGCCGCTGCCCCAATTGAAGTTGAGGTCCACGCTGCCTGCAGCGATTGCCCGCGCCCCCGTCAGGTCCGGGCTCGCGTAGTATTCCCCCAGCCAGCCGCCGGGAACTGTGGGAATCTGAGCCGACCACGCGCCCTCTTCGCCCCCGGCGGTCAGCCCCTGCACAGTGTAGAAGTAGAGCGTCCCCGCCGTCAGGTTGCGGTGCGTGTGCGTCGTCGCCGTCAGATTGTTTCCTCCAATCTGCTGCCACCGGGTGGAGCTTTCCCACGCCCACAATGCGTAGCGCGCCGCGCCGGACACCGCGCTCCAGCTCAACTCAACCGCGTCCGCCGTCGCCTGAACAGTCAACTCGGGCGCCGGCAGCGCAGGCGCCTGCGACGCCGCAAGATCGCCGTCGGGGTCTTGCCGGCCGGCATCGGCGGGAATAACTGTGAAATCGACGCTGGCGGAGGTCAGTTCGATGCCGGTGGAATCCCATAAGCGCGCATGCAACCTGTAGGAACCGGACGGACAGGACGGGGAGACTGCGCCGGCGGCCACGGCCGTGCCTTCCTCAATGTGGTTCACGCTGAGTTCGCCGCCCAGCCCAGCCCCTTCGCAGACGTCCGCATTGCTCCCGTCTATCGCGGATGTCACGTCGGCCCGGTAGTTGAGACTGCCGGCCGAACCGGAGATCAGATTGTGGAACGACAGGGTCGCGATGATGTTCGTTCCCTGAACCGCCGTGTCGGGCGACAACGCAATCGCCACCGTCGGCGCCGGTTGGCCACAGATCCCCTACGGCATGGGTTCGTCCGCGATATGGACAGTAAACGTTCAAATCGACATAACGGCAGAACTGCCGGGAACACGGTCAATTTGGCCGTTTAGACAGTGTGACGGCCGCCCTGGCGCCCTAGAGGACAGAAACAGAGAAGGAAGAACCCGTATGTCGTCTCAGCCTCGCCGCTGCGAAAGATAACCGGTGGCGGCCAGTGGTAGTTGTCGCGGCCGTAGCTCCTGGGGTGCTCCCCGCGGTGGTCACCCATCTGTGTTGGGGAGGACGAAAGAGGGTGTGGTACGTGAGAAGACGAGAGAAGACGAGAGATCGGTAGAGATTGGGGGTGTTTTTGGAGGGGCGGCGGGTTCGGGAGGGGCTGGC
>VXMH01000028.1 GCA_009841235.1 Caldilineaceae bacterium SB0661_bin_32
GTTTGAGTTGACTGGAGAGTTTGCTTGTGGCGGCGATGTGTTCGAGTGCGTTGGTGGTGCGGGCGTTGGTCATTGAGTGGTCTTCCGGGTGGAAATGGGGCGCCGGCATGTGCGGCAAGGGCTCTCGGTATTATTTTTTGTGAGCGGGCGGTGCTGGCTCTGAGATATGGCCTTGTAAGGCTGCCTGCAGGAAGCTCATGTTGCTGGCGAGCTGGTTGATCTTTTCGTCGGTGCGGTCGAGCAGTTTGGTGGTCTGGGCGAGCAGCTCGGTGGTCTGGGCGAGCAGTTCGGTGGTCTGGTCGAGCGTCCGTTCGATACGGTCCATGCGTTTATTTGATTGTTCGTCGGTGCGGGCGAGCAGTTCGGCGGTCCGTGCGAGCGTCTGTTCGATGCGGTCCAGGCGGTTTTCTAATTGTTGTGTCATGTGGAGTTCCTGTTTGGGGATTTCAGGTTGTTAGTCGATTGCTTTTGAAGTATATACTAAGTTTGCTTAAAGATAAAGGTCTGGCGGCACCTGTTTGGGTCAATACACCGGGGCGCGGCGGGCGGGCCGGGCTGGCGTGTACACGGTGATCGGGCTACGGCATGGCGGTGACGTTACTTGGGGGGATCCCCCGCACAAGGGAGGCCACTTGCGGCCGACCGCCCCAAAAAGCGAGGAGAGAGCGAAGAGGAAGGAGGAGTGAGAGACACCATTTCTCGGCTCACTTGGGAACGGGAAATGACCGTATTCACGTTATTCGTGGGGATCCCAGAGGGGAGCGATATCAGCCTGGAAAGGAGCTTACGATTTGGGCACTTGTTGGATTCAGGCGGCCGTTGTTGTGTGTACTGTTGATTGACAGCGGGGCGCATTTGGTATACAAGATACGCGGCATGTGCGAATTACGCAACACTGAAGAGGTATCATGCAGCCGAAACGCGGGCAACAGCTGGTGCAGTCGTTGGAGCGGGGTCTGACGGCGCTGGAGATGGCGCTGGACGGCAGCGTGCGCCCGTCTGAGGTGGCGGAAGCGCTCGGAATCGACCGCAGCACGGCCTACCGGTTGCTGTATACGTTGATGGCGAAGGGCTATCTGCTGCAGGATGAACGCACGCGCGAGTTCACCTCGAATCCGGCCAAGTTTTTCCAACTTTACGGCAAGGTGGCGACGCTGCTGGACTGGCCGGACGTTGCGGGGGGCTTCCTGACGAGGCTTCGGGATGAGAGCGGCGAGACGGCCAATCTGGGCGTGCGGCAGGCCAATAATGTGATCTACATCGCCCACAAGCAGGGGCAGGCTGCGTTGAGCGTGAATTTCGGCCTGGGCACGAGCCGGCCGCTGCACTGTTCGGCGCTGGGCAAGGCGCTGCTGGCAGCGCAGCCGGATGCCGTCACAGCGGAGTGGGTGGCGAGCGCTCCGTTGACCGCCTATACGACCAAGACGATTACCGAGCCCTCACTCCTGAAGCGTCACCTGGGAACGGTGCGCGCCGACGGGTATGCGGTCGACGATGAGGAGACCTTTGCCGGCGTGCGCTGCATCGCGGCGCCGATCCATGATCATCGCCAACAGGTGATCGCGGCCCTGGGCATCTCGGGGCCCACGACACGCATCACGCAAGAGCAGTTGCCCCATTTCGCCCAGACCGTCATGCAGGTCGCCGCGGAGCTGTCCGCGGAGCTGGGCGCGCCCAACGCTGATCTCTGATTCTTTTAAGCCTTCCAAGCGTAGGCGGCGAAACTACGACTGCGTCGACCGCGGCGCCCACCTCGTAAATCCGGCCCACGGGGTCGAGTGCGTCCCTTCTCCCTGACGATGAGCAGGTCGAGATCGCTATGGCGGTTCATGCCTGCGCGCGCTGCCGAGCCAGAGAGAATTGGCGAACGCAGTTCCCCGTATTTCCGTTCGACAGAAAGCCAGCATTCACGAAGTCTTACGCCCCCGTTCACGCTGCGTCAGCCAGGTCATCGACACTTTTTCGGCGATTGTTCACATGGGCCCCCTATGCTAGAATAGCCGTGCGAGAATTACAAATTATTCAATTTTATTGACATCGCACAGCCGAGCTTGCCCAGTCATCAACTACTCACAAGGGAGAAAGGAACGATGAAACGCTATTTCCTGGTTCTGCTCATCATTGTGTCGTTGGCCCTGGCCGCCTGCCAGCCGGTCGCAACCGAGCCGGCGGGAGACATGTCGATGGAGGCCGCCGAGCCGAGCGGCACGGTCGAGGTATTCTCCTGGTGGAGCGGCGGCGGCGAGCTGGCCGGGCTCAACGCCATCATCGAGGTCTTCAACGCACGCTATCCCAATGTCGAGTTCGACAACGCAGCGATCGGCGGCGGCGACGGCGTCAACATGAAGACGGTGTTGGAGACGCGCATGTTGGGCGGCGAGCCGCCGGACTCGTTCCAGGTCTGGGCGGGCGTGGGCGTCGTTGAGGATCACGTCGTGCCCGGCAGAATGGAGGGGCTGGATTTCCTCTTTTCGGAAGAGGGATTATATGACGTGTTCCCGCAGTCGGTGATCGACAACGTCTCCTACGAAGGGACGCCCTATGTCGTGCCGGTGAACATCCATCGCCAGAACATCATGTGGTACCGGCTCGACAGGTTTGAGGCTGCGGGCATCACCGAGCCGCCCACGAACTGGGACGAGTTCTTCGTTGCGGCGGAGCAGTTGAAGGAGGCCGGGATACCGGCCATCGGCGGGGCGTCTCTGGGCGCGCTGGCCTTCCACACCTACAACTACTTCCTCAACAGCGTGACCGACGGCGAGACCTATCTGGGCCTGTTCGACGGTTCGGTCGGTTGGGATGCGCCGGAAGTCGCGGAGGCGCTGGAACTTCACATGCGGGCGATGGAGTACGCCTCCGGCGACTGGCTGGAGGTGGGCTGGGGCGACCAGGTGGAGCGCTTTGCCGCCGACTACGACGAGACCCCGGCGATTATTCTGATGGGCGACTGGTTCTGGGGCTTCATCAAGTCGGAAGGGATCGAAGATCTGGTCGGATGGGCTGACATCCCGAATCATCAGGGCAAATATGTCTGGGTGGCCGACTCCTTCGGCTTGCCCAAGAATGCGCCCAACCGGGACAACGCCATCGCCTGGCTGAAGGTCGTGGCTTCGAAGGATGGGCAGGACGCCTTCAATCCGCTCAAGGGCTCGATTCCGGTGCGCACGGACGGCGACGTGAGCTTGTACGACGAGTACTTGCGCGAGTCTATGGACGCCTGGCAGACGCATGAACTGCTGCCGTTCATCGGCGGTCTGGTGCGGCAGAGCTTTGTGACCGACCTCGGCAACATTGTGAACAACATGCTGACCGGGCACGGCGACGTTGCCCGCGCGCAGGAGGAGCTGATTCAGGCCGCCCAAGACTCCGGCATTGGCGAGTAACTGACTCACAGGCTTCGCACGGAAAGCGGATAGGCGCCAGTTCTATCCGCTTTCCGCCTTCCCATTCAAGCACCTGAATCGAGCTTATGCATACCGACCTTACCGCAAGGGCAAAGTCGCTTCCGGCCCTGCTGCCAAAGTGGCTGCGCGACGACCGCAAAATCGCGATCCTGATGTTGGCCCCGTCGATCATTGCCGTGGCCGTATTCATCTACGTCTTCATGGGCTGGACGTTGTACATCTCGGTCTCAAACTGGGACCGTCCAGCGCTGGACCTCTCCTTTGCCGGTCTGAAGAACTGGCAGCGCCTGGTCAACGATCCCCGCTTCCACATCGACCTGCGCAACCTCGTCCTCTTTGCGGTCGGCTACATGTCGCAGTGCATCGTCATCGGCTTTCTGCTGGCCGCGCTTCTGAATGAGCGGATCAGGGGCGAAGTGTTTTTTCGCACCGTCTTTTTGATGCCGTTTGCCGTCTCGGCGGTGGTCAGCGGGACGGCCTGGCGCTGGCTGCAGGTACCGTCGGCGGGGATCAATCTGCTGATAGCCAACATGGGATTCGAGAACTTCCGGCCCCTCTGGTACATGCACCCCAAGCTGGGCATGCTGGCGATCACGATTATGGGCGCGTGGCAGTTTTCCGGCTTCGTCATGGCGCTGTACCTCGCCGGTCTGCGCGCGATTCCCGACGAGCTGCGGGAGGCGGCGGTCATTGACGGCGCCGGCACGATCGCGCTTTATCGTCATGTATTCATCCCCATGCTGCGGCCGGTCACCTTTACTGCGATTGTGCTGACCGGCGCCGGCTCCATCGGCAACTTCGAGATTCCCAGCATCATCGGCACGGGCCCCGGTTTTGCGACCGATACGCTCGGTTTTTACATGTTCGAGCAGACCTTTCGCTCCAGCCGTTACGGCCTGGGCGCGGCGGTCGCCACCTTCATGCTCGTACTGTCCATCCCATTGGTTCTGCCCTATCTGATCAGCGTTTTGCGTGAGGAGAAAGAATGAGTTGGCATCGTCTGCTGGCCGGCAGCACCAAATATGCCGTCCTGATCGCATTTGCCGCTTTTTACCTGGTGCCCTTCTATGTGATGATCCTGACCGGGCTGAAGCCGCTCGAAGACATCAGCTCATTCGAGATCTGGAATATGCCCAAGAGCCTCGACTTTGGCAGCTTCCGCGAGGCGTGGAATCAGATGGATTCCAACTTCTGGAACAGCGTGCGCATCACGATTCCGGGCGCCATCGTTTCAACTTTTCTGGGCTCGCTCAACGGCTATGTCTTCGCCAAGTGGGGTTTTCGCGGCTCGAATTGGATTCTGTTCCTGTTCGTGTTCGGCATGTTTCTGCCCGGCCAGGGGATCCTTATCCCGCTGGTATGGGTCTTGCAGTTTATGGGCCTGTACGGTAAGGTGAACGGCCTCATCATGGCCTACTGCATCTTTGGCATACCGATCACGTCGCTCCTTTTTTACAGGTACTATGCCAGTGTTCCGGATGAGCTGGTGGACGCGTCGAAGATCGACGGCTGCGGCTTTTTCGGTATCTACCGCCGCATCATTTTACCGCTTTCGGGGCCGACCTTTGCGGTGGTGGGTGTGTGGCAGTGCACAAGGATCTGGAACGAGTATCTGATGGCGCTGGTTGTGCTGGGCAACCCGGCCAGGGCGCCGGTCACAGTTGCCATCAAGAACTTTTCCAGCATGGGCGTCATCCCCTGGAATCTGCAGATGGCCGCCGCGCTGATCGCGTCCGTGCCCACGATTGCGGTCTACCTGCTGCTTGGCAAGCTGTTCATGCGCGGCCTGCTGGAGGGGTCGTTGAGCGGCTAGGCGACGCGGCGGTCCCACCAGTTATCCAACGGTCATCTTCCACACAGACGGAGACGGCTATAAGGATTGGCGGGTTTTGACAGACGATATTCGCTTTATGTGGGACACGCCCGTGCCGATGCGCGACGGGGTGAAACTGTCGACCGATATCTATCTGCCGGCGGCGGAGCAAGCCTACCCGGTCATCCTGGCGCGCACGCCCTATGACAACATCGCGCCCCGCATGGTGGAGGCTGCCCAGTTCTTCAGCGCGCGGGGGTATGCGGTGGTACTTCAGGATGCGCGCGGGCGCTTCGATTCGGAAGGCCATTTTGAGCCGCGCGTGAACGAGGGGAAGGACGGCTACGATACGATCGAATGGATCGCGGAACAGCCCTGGTCGAACGGCAAGATCGGCATGATGGGCGGGTCGTACGGCGGTACCGTGCAGTGGCTGGCCGCGCGTGAGCGTCCGCCGCACCTGACCACGATCGTCACTTCGGTCACCGGCGGCATGCGTTGGATGCACGATGAGAACTATATGAACGGGAAGTTCCCCGTCTTCCAGTTCCGCTGGCTGAACATGACCGGCGGGCGCACGATGCAGCATTACCCGTTCGAGCCGCTGACCTCGCATCAGCCGGGCGTGGCCTCCCCTTACAACTTCAACAAGCTGATCCGCACGCGACCGCTCAAGGATGTCGACAAGGTGGTCGGGCGCACGAACACATATTGGCGTACGTGGCTTGAGCGCAACACGTACGACGAGTACTGGCAGCAGATGTCGTTCGAGGGCTACTTTGAACTGGTTGACCTGCCTGCACTGCACATCACCGGCTGGTTTGACAACTGCCAGTGGGGCGAGATGTACATGTACAGCGGGATGGCGGCCCGCTCACCCGGGGGCGACAAACAGTGGTTGCTCGTGGGTCCGTGGGACCATGCCGGGTCGGCCAATCCGCAGCCGCGCCTGGGGGATCTGGAGTTCGGGCAAGCGGCGGTGCTGGATATCAGGGCAGTTCATTTGCGCTGGTTCGACTACTGGCTGAAGGAGGAGGAGAACGGGCAGGCCGACGATGCCAAAGTCAGGATTTTCACCATGGGCCGCAACCGCTGGCGGGACGAGCCTGCGTGGCCCGTGCGGGGGATGGAGCAGGTTGCCTTCTATCTCCACAGCGGCGGGGCGGCGAATCTGTTTCCCGAAGGCGGCAGGCAAGAGGAGCAGGGGGCCGGCTACGGGAGGCTGGATTTGACGCCGCCCGGAGAGGAGGCAGGCGACCGGTATGTATACGACCCCGAAGATCCCGTGCCCTCGGTGGAAGACGCGGAGTCGCCCGACCCGATAAGGGACTCCCACGTGCTGGCGATGGACTATCGTTACGCTCTGCGCCGCGCCGATGTGCTGACCTACACCAGCGCGCCGCTGACAGAGGAGCTGGAGATAACCGGCACGGCTTTCATCACCCTTTACGCGGCCAGCGACTGCGTCGATACGGACTGGGTGGCGTTGCTGTGCGATCTTCGGCCGGACGGCAGCTCAGTTCCGTTGACTTCGGCGGTGATGCGCGCTTCCTACCGCGCCGGGGCAGACAAGATCGACAGTCCGGCCCCTTCCCCCATCACGCCGGGCCGGGTGTACCAATACACAATTGAGTTCATGGCAACTTCGATGGCCTTTCAGCCGGGTCACTGTCTTCAGCTGGCGGTGACCTCATCACTCTATCCGGCCTATGACCTGAATCCGAACACGGGCGCGCCGGTCGGTGAGGACCTGCCGAGCCGGCCGGCCAACCAGACCATCTACCACTGCGCCGAGTATCCGTCGCATCTTCTGCTGCCGGAGGTGAAACGATGAAGCACGCCCCTTCCATGCTGGCCGGCGCGGCTGAGGCGGTCATTACGCGCGTCAAGGACAGGCCGGTAGTCTACGATGACCTGTTTGCGCGCGCATTGGTTCTTGGCGCGGATGACGACCGGCTCGTCATCGTTGCGACAGACATGGGGACGCTCAGCGTCGAGTTTGCAGACGACCTTCTTCGTCGGATTGAGCGGACGACGGATATTCCAAGCGGCAACATCATCATCACCACAACCCAGACGCACAATGCGCCGGGCGTTGACGGGCGCGAAATGACGCCTGCGGCGGGCGAGTGGCTGTCCGACTGCATTGCCGGGCTGGTGAGGCGCGCCAATGGTGAGCTCCGGCCTTGCGTGCTGAACGCGGGCCGCGCGCCTGTGCAGATCGGCTACAACCGGCGCCTGATGCAGGACGGCGAAATCGTGATGGCGCCGAATCCCGACGGCGCGATTGTGCCGTGGGTGGACGTTCTCGAGGCGAAGGAGGCGGACGGCAGGCGGATTGCGGTGCTCTTCTCGCACGCCGCCCATCCCGTGATCGTACACTGGCTGAGCGAGGAGATCGGGCCGGACTTTCCGGGCTACGCGGTCAGGCATCTGCGCGACCTGCTGGCAAGGGAAGGTGAGCCGGAGGGCGTATTCATGTTCGCGCAAGCCTGCTGCGGCGACATCAACGGCCATCCCCTGCGCGGCGGTTTCGGCGCGTGTGATGCCGCCGGGCTCTCACTGGCATTTGCCGTCAAGCAGGCGCTGGCCGGCGCGCGACCGGTTGGGCCCGGCGCGCTCAAAGCGCGCGCGCTCGATCTGCCCCTGCCTTTGGAAGAGCCGCCGACAGCAGCCGAATGCAGGGCGGCGCTGGCAGCGGACCCGGACAGCACGCGCTTGCGCGAGCTGCTGGCGGTTGCCGAGAGCGGCGAGCGGCAGTTTCATCCGCTTTCGATGCGTGCGCTGGCCGTCGGCGACGCGCTGTGTTTTCTCACGTTTACTGCCGAGATGTTTGCCGAGTACCAGCTGTACGCAGACGCGGTGTCGCCCTTCGGGCAGACGTTTGTCTTCAGCCACACCAACGGCATAACAGGGTACGTGGCAACCGCAGAGGACTATGAATTGGGGCCGGCCGGCGGCTACGAGTCATGGGGCTATCCGACACGGAACCGGCCCTGGCTGCCGCCGCAGCCGCAGGCTGAACGGTTGATCCATGAGGGGATCACGCGACTTCTGGACGAACTCTCGCGATAGCGGCCCCCGGCTATTGAACGTTGGCACGCCCTGTCAAGCATGCACTGTCAGGCAGGCCTTTTCAAACACCCATTGGCCAATAATGGAGAATGAACCCGCAATGTCCAGCAAATCAAGGCCGGAGTTCGGGCCTTACTACATGCCCGACAAGTGGTGCCTGGACCGCTACATGCACACCGAGGAGGTGCGCAGCACGCTCGATCTGCCGGCCCGGTTCTATGTGCGCGACACCACGATCCGCGAGGGCGAGGAGACGCCCGGACTGTCGATGACGACGCGAGACAAAGTGCGGATCGCCGAGAAGCTGTACGAGGCCGGCGTGCAGCAGGTTGACATCGGCTATGTCGGCGCGCAGCAGGGCCACTACGAGACGGCCAAACTGATCAGGCGCGAGATCCCGGAACTGGCGATCACCGGCTTTGCCCGCGTCTGGTCGGCGGACTGGCAGAGGGACGTGGACCGATGCCAGGAGCTTGAAGTGGCGCAGGTCGACGTCCTCCAGCATCCGATCCTCATCTGGGCGTCGGACGAGCAGGTCATGGAGCTTGGCCCGGCCAGGGAGGCGCTGATCCCGCGCACGGTTGAAGTGATCGAGTATGCAAAGCGCTGCGGCCTGCGCGTGGCCTACGGCCATCCCGACGTCTCGCGCACGCCGTGGGAGATTCTGCAGGCGTTCTACTCGGTTACGGCGCGGGCCGGCATCGACCTGCTGATCCTCTACGAAGACGGCTACGGATGCCCGCCGGGCGTGCAACATCTGGTGCGCAGGATACGCAGCCTGGTCGACGTGCCGCTGATGATCCACTGCCATGACGATCTCGGTTTGGGCACGGCCAATGTGCTGGCCGCGGTGGGCGCGGGCGCGGAGGCGGCGGACCTAGTCGTCAACGGCCTCGGTGACAAGGGCGGCCTCACCAAACTGGAGGAGGTCGTCGTCGCGCTGGAGACGCACTATGGCCTTTCCACCGGTATCCGGCTGGAGAAGCTGACAGAGCTGTCCAGGTTCGTCGAGGAAGTTACCGGTTTCAGGCGCCAGATCAATAAGCCGCTGGTGGGGGAAAACGCCTACATTCACGAGGCTGAGCTGCATGTCTACTGCATCGTCAAGGGGTTGTGGGAAGCCATGGAGGGTGTCCACCCGCACGTGATCGGGCAGGAGCGGACGGTCGTCTTCGGCAGCACGACCCTCCACGGCGAAGCGGTGCGCGCCCGGTTGGACGTGACCGGGCAGCGGTACAATTCACGGGACGTTGAACTGATCCTGGACAAGCTGCGGGAGCGTTTGCAGACGCAGCCGTCCCTCACGCTGGAGGAGTTCGACGAGCTGGCGCGCACCGTGCTTGCGTAACAGGCCATGAACAAGCAACCCCATGTCAGGGAGCTACTGTGTCCATTCTGATTTCAGGCGGAACCGGGCTGATCGGCTCACGGTTGACCAGGCGCCTGCACAGCCTGGGTCAGCGCGTTATCTGCTTCGATCTCTATCCCGATTACAGCGCGGCGGCCGACCTCGAAAACGTGGAGATCGTCGTGGCAGACGTTACCCGTTTCGAGGAGATCATCGCCGCGATCCGAAAGTACGACGTAGAAAGGATCGTCAATCTCGCCTATATCCTGCCGCCGGCGTCCGAGGAGAAGCTGCAACTGGCGATGCGGGTAAACCAGATGGGCATGAACAACGTATTCGAGGCGGCGCGGCTGATGGGCATTCAACGCGTCGTGTACGCCTCGACCATCGCCGTCTACGGTTTGCAGGACTCTTTTGGCGACCGCCCGGTTACGGAGGATGACCACTGCTACCCCGTTACGGTCTACATGGCGCACAAATTGTGGAATGAGTTCATGGCGGCCAAATACATGGAGCGCTACGGAATGCAGATTCCCGGACTGCGCATCGCCAACGTGGCCGCGCCCGGGCGGACGAAGGGCTTTTCTGCCTGGCAGAGCAAATGTATCGACGAGCTGGCCGCGGGCAACCCGTTCACAGTTCCCTCGCGCCGCGATCAGAGGCTGCTCATCATTCACGTGGACGATACGGCGGACCTGTTTGCCAAACTCTGTTTGCATGAGGAGCTGAAGTACGCGGTCTACAATTCGTTGGCCTATGAAATCACGGCTCAGGCATGGGCCGACGCCATCCAGGCGCAGCTGCCCGATGCCAGAATCACGTTCGACGAATCGGCGCCCGATCAGCCCAATATTTACAACTGGTCGACTGAGCGCATCGAGCGGGAGTTGAATGTACGGATTTCGCCGCTGGAGGAGGTAATCCGGCGCCACATCGATGAAGCGCGCACGCGCTCGGGGAGCGTGTGAAGAGGAGAGGCAGGCTCGTTCAGCAGATCAGTTGTCCCGGTAAGGGTGGGGAAGGCAATGCGTTTAGCGAACAAGGTCGCGGTAGTCACCGGAGGCTCGCGCGGGATCGGCAAGGCGATCAGTCTTGCGTTCGCCCGTGAGGGCGCGGACGTGGTGGTCGGTTATCATGCCTCCGCCGAGAAAGCGCGCCTGGTGCAGGGCGAGATTGAGGCTTTGGGCCGGCGGGCGTTGACCTGCCGGGCAGACGTCGCGAACCGCTCCCAGGTGGAGCAGTTGATGACTACAGCCGTCGAAAAACTGGGACGGATCGATATTCTGGCCAATGTCGCCGGCATCACGCTGAGGTCGGCGATGGAGGAGTTGAGCGAGGAGGACTGGGACCGGGTGATGGGCACCAATCTGAAGGGCACCTTCCTGTGCAGCCAGGCCGCGGCCCAGGTTATGATTGAGCAGGGCGGCGGCAACATCATCAACATCGGTTCGGTTTCCGGCCTCGCGGCGCACTACAATCGGGGGGCGTACGGCCCCAGCAAGGCGGCGGTCGCCATGTTATCCAAGGTGATGGCGGTGGAGTGGGCCGGGCGCAACATTCGCGTAAACACGATCCTTCCCGGCACGACCGAGACGGAGATGACCGACTACTCCTACCCGACGGCGGAGATGCGCGCCAAACGGGAACAGACGATCCCACTGAACCGCTTTGTCCAGCCGGAGGAGGTTGCGGCCGCGGCCGTTTTTCTGGCATCGGATGACGCCGCCGCGATCACCGGCCATTCGCTGGTCATTGACGGCGGGTTTCAGAACAGTCTTTTCCAACTGATGGAGCGTCTGCTGACGTAAGCAAGCCTCGGCCGCTTCGCCGTACAGCCCGACCATCGCCCCGCCTCGCGCAGTTACCTTGACGCCAGCTTCTTCCGCTATCGGTTGCACCGCGTCCAACGCCTGTGGGCTGGCATTGACGCCGACCTTGTTGCGCAGCCCCTCTTCCAGCCGACCACAGTCCACCTCCACCGATGTCAGACCGATTTCGCGAGATGCCGCAAAGAGTTGGGGCGGACTGTACGCGCGAAAGCCCTGCGATGCGTTGTCGTTTGTTGTGTTTCGGTCAGATAGGCGACAATTGCAGGATGCTTGCTCGATGTCAGTCAGCCCGATTCGCCCCACCCGCACAAGTGCCGGGATGGGGGCGAAGGCTGTTCGTGGTTGATCCGCTACTGAACCAGATAAACTACCGCCCAAAACGCTGAGGAGAACCCGATGAGTGATCGACTCTTTCCCCCACACCTGCTCCATGCCCGCTGGCACAGCTTTGAGGCGGCCGGCTACTCGGAGCCCGTCACCGGCATTGTTTACCGCGGGGAGCCGCGGCCCACGTGCGGCATGCCGCTGGGCGGGCTGGATACCGGCTGCATCGACGTGGAGCCGAATGGAATGTTCGGCTACAGCACGATCTTCAACCACCTGGTGGAGCCGCGGGCGCTGCTGAATCTGCCGATGCTGGGGCTGGCGTGTCGGGGCGAAGACGGCGCAGAGGGCGCGTGGATATTGGTTTCGGATACACTGGGCAAGCGGGACACGCCGCAGCCAAGCCAGAGCGCGGTAACTTTTCCACCGACCGACTACGCACCGCTGTATGACGAGATCGGCCTTGCGGGCGCGGCGATCGCCGACTCGATCGACTACTGGGGGCATTATCCAGTTCTGGACATGGAGTTCGCCTGCGCGGCGCCGGTCAAGGTGGGCGTGCGGGCGTGGTCGCCGTTCATTCCCGGGGACACGGTGACTTCGATGGCGCCGGGCGCAGTGTTTGAGATTCACCTGCGCAACCCGGGCGAAGCAGCGCAGAGCGGGACGCTGGCATTCAACTTTCCCGGCTTCGGGCCGCAAGAAGGGATTCAGCGACGGCCATTGACGGGCCTGCTGCAGGGTGTGCTGGTGGAGAGCGGGCGGCAGGGCGATGCCTGGGAGATGGCCTATGTGCTGGCCGTAGTGGACGGGGACGCGGCAGACGGGGGCGCGCTCAATGCGGACAGGGAGGCGTGGGGCCAGATCGCTAACGGGCTGCCGACGCCTTCGCAGGATGACAGCGGCGCGTCGCTGGCGATCCCCTTCGACCTGGCCGCGGGCGAGAGCCGGACGGTGCGCGTGGTGCTGGCCTGGCATGCGCCGCACTGGCGCGCGGGCGGCGCGCCCTCGCACGAGGAGACGGAGCTGTTCACGCATATGTACGCGCGCCACTATACGGACGCACTGTCGACTGCCCGGTTCCTGGCCGACAACCATGAGCAGCTTCTGCGGCGGGTGATCGCGTGGCAGGAGGCGCTGTACGGCGCGGAGGAGGCGCCGGGCTGGCTGGCGGACGCGCTGATCAACAATCTGCATCTGATCCCGGAGTGCAGCATCTGGGGCCAGGCGCAGCCGCCGATCGGGGCCTGGTGCGGGGAGGAGGACGGGCTGTTCGGGCTCAACGAATGCCCGCGCGGCTGCCCGCAGATCGAGTGCCTGCCGTGCAGCTTTTACGGCAACATCCCGCTGGTCTACTTCTTCCCGGAGGCGGCGCTGTCGACGCTGCGGGGCTATAAGGCATACCAGTATGCGGACGGGCGCCCGCCGTGGATCTTCGGCGGCATTACGGCGACGGTGGAGGCGAACCGGCCCGGTTACGGCCTGAGCGCGCCGGACGTGGGCTACCAGACGGTGCTGAACGGGGCCTGCTACGTCATCATGGTCGACCGCTACTGGCAGGTGTCGGGCGACGACGCGGCGCTGGCCGAGTTCTGGGATTCGCTCAAGCGCTGCAACGATTTCTCGATGAATCTGCGGCCGGCGTACGGGCTGGCACAAGTGATGGCGATGCCGACGCCGGGCACCGATTCGCACGGGCTGGGGGATACGGAGTGGTTCGAGGCGCCGGA
Organism: Caldilineaceae bacterium SB0661_bin_32; assembly: GCA_009841235.1. GTDB lineage: Bacteria > Chloroflexota > Anaerolineae > Caldilineales > Caldilineaceae > Bin5. Next base: position 13,524 of record VXMH01000028.1, read on the forward strand.
GCCGGGCTGGAAGGGCTATGTGACCCATGCCGGCGGGGTGCGGATGGCGCAGGTGCAGATCATGCGGCGGATGGCGGCGGCGATGGGGGACGACGAATATCGCGCCCGCTGCGACGCCTGGCTGGAGGCGGGCGCGGCGGCGCTGGAGGAGCATCTGTGGGCGGGCGATTATTATCTGAACTTCAACGAGCCGGAGACGGGGCAGAAGTCCGACCTGATCTTCGGCTACCAGCTGGACGGGCAGTGGGTGACGGACTGGCACGGGGTCGCGGGCGCGTTCCCGGCGGCGCGGGTGGAGCGGACGCTGCAGACGGTGGCGGAGAACAACTGCGCGCTGAGCCAGTCGGGCGCGGTCAACTATGCGACGGCGGAGGGCGAGCCTGCCAAGGTCGGGGGCTACGGCACCTTCAGCTACTTCCCGCCGGAGCTGTACATGCTGGCGATGACGTACATGTATAACGGGCAGCAGGCGTTCGGCCGCGATCTGCTGCAGCGCTGCCTGCACAACATCAGCTGCCGCTGGGGCTATACCTGGGACGCGCCGAATACGGTGCGCGGCGACGCGGACACGGGTCAGCGCGCGTTCGGGGCGGACTATTATCAGAATATGATGCTGTGGGCGGCGCCGGCGGCGCTGCTGAACGAGGATTTGACGGGTCCGATGCAGGCGGGCGGGTTAGTGGCGCGGGTGATTGAGGCGGGACGGGGGGAGTAAACGGTCCCAGCCACCCCGTGCTGGCAGAACGAACCTTGTCTTTCGTGGGCGCGTGTTGTTGCGGGTCGTGGTGATCCTGTACTGGCTACCCAGGCTACGTATCAGTTTGCTGTCGAGGCAGACTCCGAAACAACCTGAAGAGATGTTATGCCTTGGAAATCCTGGGACTTATATCGTTGATTCAACAAACACCTTGATAGATTAACCTGAAGCACACTGCAAGGTACGCTGTGAGGAGTACCAAGGTTGCTAACCATGGCGATTGCGTCTAATTCCACTTATTCGCACTTTGTTCTGACCACGATTTCAACGGAATTGGCCTACAGATTTAGATGCGATTGGGGTGTATCCCAAGTTGTTGTCCGCCAAGAGGAGTTGATTCATTGACAAGGCTGAAGCCAACACTGGTCAGAGGAAATCCGCAGAAATCCGGGATGCACCCTGCGATTGCCCTGGGTTGCTAACACCTTGCACTTATGGTATACCTCTGTCTATCAGAGGCCCCCAACACCTCTTATCTCCACTGTGCAACGGAATGAGAAAGAGGGGCATCTACATAACAAAAAGCCAAGCCGAAAGAGGAAAATCTCCCTGCGCAGAGCAAAAACACGTACTCCCAGGACAAGGTCAAGACTGTGACCCTTGCCGAAAAGGGTTCCAAGTGCGAGTAGAAAAAGTCGTCAAAGCAATCCCCTTGAAGGAAGTGAGACCATAAAGTGAATAATGTATGACAGGTCATCCTATGGTATCTTCATATTTTGCCCTGCTTCATCATTTTGAAAGGAAGACACTGCTATGACTCTTTCAGTAGCTAAACGACGCCCCTTCTATGTCAGGCGATCTGTTGCCAAGGGATTCAAACCAGTTGTCAGACGACCTGTCCTGTCGAACAGTATGCAAAAGTTGCAAAGGATGGTGGAAGAGGCAGAGAAGGCACATACGGAATTGAGACACACACTTGCGGAGTTCGAGAAGCATAGACCAGACAATCCTGAAGCGGAGAAGCTACTCAAGAGACTTCTGAGTGAGTAAATGCTAGAAGATTTCTAAGAAGAATTAACAGATGCTAAGAAGAAGGTGGCCTGTGACTACGCCTTTTCACATACGGCTAAATCAGATGGAGCAGGACATCAAAGATGTGAAGGAGACTATGAAAAAAGTCGAATTGGAACACATCAAAATGCGAGAGGTTTTGGAAAGATACACAGTTTTGACCAAACAGACGAATGACACAATGAATTTCCTTCTTATGGCTATTCAGGGAGGAAGAAAAGACGATAACGAGTCTTAATTCGGTATACTCCTCTGAGCTAAATCAACCACACAAAGAAGAACGCCTGGAAAGTAACTCCAGGCTTTTTTGTTCCCCTTGTTGGACAAGCAGATTCTGGATATTCGCTGTGGTGGTGACCTGTCCCCCCCTCAAAAAAATATCTGTGACTGTACCCTCCTTTCGAACAGGTGACTCAGACTAAGGGGCTTGCATTCGGGTTGCTGGCGTTGCCTGTTCTCTTTCGCCGACCGGCGTCTGTGGCATTGCGGTTCGCTCTTTCCCATGCGGGTCGGACAAGCGATCACCAAGCGCTAAGCGAGAGTTGCCCGCTTTTTGCCGAAAAATCTGGATTACTATTGTTGATACGTTATGATGGCGCTCGTCCTATGAGCAAACCCTGTGGGCAAGGGCGGCGGACCATGGGCAGGGCAATCGCATCTAATTTGGTTTGCCAATACTGCCGAAGTTAGCCAGAGAGTCCACGAAGGGCAGGCACAAGGCCTGCCCCTACATTTCGGGCAGCTTCCCAAGAAATTGAGGGAATAAGATGCAATTGCCTTGGGACCATGGGTCTGATTTGCGCGGATACTTTAGCACATGTTCATTGGGAGTGCAGACGGGGTGAGAGTGAAGAGGAGTGAGAGACACCTTTGCTCGGCTCGCTCAGGGTCGGACATTTTCTTTGGCTGAGTAGATTCCCACATACTGACAACCTACGAAGCGTAGCCGTCCTGGTTTTGCTTGCGCCAGTCGGGTTAGTAGCCGCGCTCGCTGGCGAAGCCGCAGGAGGGGCCGACCTGGTTGGGGTGGGACCAGGGCCAGGCCTGCGCGAGACAGATCCGGCAAAGGCATTGGCGAAGAGGGAGAAAACTCCCCTTTGACAAACCTAAAAAATTAAATACAATTATCTTTATTGCCGCAGGGTGATGATCGAATCGCAGGCAGTGATAGAACAGATGAGGTCCCTGCTCTAACAACTTACTTTTTGCCACCACCTTTTTCCCAGCAGAGACACTTTGTGCAGGGCGTAACGCCAACCGGTCCGAGAAGATAAGGAGAGCGCATATGGGTAAACCGTTGCGGGCGGGTTTGATCGGTTGCGGCGGCATTGCCGGGGCGCACATGCGGGCATACCGTCAACTCGGGGGTGTGGAGGTCGCGGCCGCCGCGGAGATCATCCCGGACCGTCTCCAATCATTTGGCGATGACTGGGGTATCGAGAACCTCTACCTCAGTTACGAGGTCATGCTGGAGCGGGAAAAGCTGGACATCGTCAGTGTCTGCACACCGCCCTTTGCCCACTGTGCTCCGACCATCGCGGCGGCTGAGGCCGGCGTACGGGGCATCTTCTGTGAGAAGCCGATGGCCATGAATCTGGCCGAGGCCGATCGGATGCTGGAAGCCTGTGAGCGGGCCGGGACGCTACTCCAGATCGACCACATCTACCGCTTCGAGCGCAATTTCCGCCAGGCGAAGGCAATGGTGGAGGCCGGCGCAATCGGTGATCTGCTCGTAGTTTCGGGAAAGTGCGTGGGGCCGCCGCGCAGTCCCGAAAACTATGCCGGACAGTACCGGCTGAATGGCGGCGGCTGGATGATGGCCCAGGGCACTCATCTCTTCGATCTGTTCCGCTTCTACGCCGGAGACCCTCTCTGGTGCCTCGCCAATGTCGAGCGCTGGCGCCCTGACGTAGACATCGAAGACGCTGCCACCGGTCTTTTCGGACTGCAAAGCGGTGTCAAGGCATTCTTCGAGGTGAGCGGCAACCGCGCGGACCGTACCTTTGCGTTCATGGCGGAACTCGAAGGCGTGAAGGGCCGGCTGCACATCTCCGACGGGGTGGACAGACTTCACTTCTATCAATGGACCGCCGGAGACACGCCCGACGATTGGCGGCCTGTCGAAACGGTTGAGGAGGATCCGATCGCGATTGTTCTCCAGGACTTCCTGAGCGCCGTTATGGATGATCGTGAGCCAGAATCCAACGGACGTGAAGGACGGGCCGCGCTGGAGATGATCATGGCCGTCTTCGAGTCCCAGCGACAGGGCGTGGCTTGTATTAACTTTCCGCTGACAATAGGGAAAAACCCGCTGGCACTGATGAATGAAGAAGGCACACTGTCTACGCTTGGTAAGGACCCTTTTCGCTAATTGCGCCGCACGTCAGGAGGACACCTAACATGAAGCTCGCTCTGTTTGCTTTCGGCCAGGAAGATCATGTGGGCATCGTTGAAGAGGATGGCATCTTCGATCTCACGCGCGCGATGCAGGCATACGACCTGTTCAACAAGAACATCCAGACAGCGCCGGTGACCAGCATTCATGAGATGTTGGACAAGAATATGGTCGGTCCGGCGGTCATCGAACCGGTGGTGGACTTTATTGACCGGCACAACCTGCGGCAGGCCCTGACCGTTCCCGACGGGGCAGCCGATCATCCATTGCGGACGCCCATCAGGCGGCCAGGAAAGATCATTGCGCTTGGCGGCAACTACTCCTTTCCAGGCTATCCGGACCCTGAAGAGCCGCCCTTCTTCTTCAAAGTTGCGACATCCGTCATCGGACCTGACGAGCCAATCATTTACAAGAAGATCATGAAACAGGTAGAGCCGGAAATCGAGCTGGCCGCGGTGATCGGCGCTCGTGCGAGCGATGTCCCCGAAGAGGAAGCGATGCAATATGTGGCCGGCTATACGGTGCTGAACGACGTTACGGCCCGCGATCTGCAGAATGCCGCATGGGATATCCAACGTCCCTGGGAATATACCAAGAGCATAGATACCTTCACGCCCGTCGGCCCGCACCTGGTCCTGCCCGAAGCGGTGAGCGATCCGCACGACCTGGAGATGATCATGCGAGTCAATGGCGAGGTCGTGGCCGAAGCCAGCACCAACACGATGTTGTTCCGGATTCCCTTCCTGATCGAGTACCTCAGCCAGTACATGACGTTGGAACCGGGCGACATCATTGCGACGGGAACGCCGGCCCACCCGGAGGCGCTGCACCCCGGCGACGTGATCGAACTGGATGTGGCTGAGGTTGGCGTGCTGCGGAATCCAATCGTAGCCGAAGGTTGATAAGGAGGTCCTGGTGAGCAGCCAAAGAGAGTCACCGCCGTCAGCGGCTTTCCCGTGGGTCAACGCGGCCGCGTCGGCGGCGACCGGGCCGGCGTTGCGTATTTTGGGGCTGGAGTGTGGCTTTGTGTGGACTACCTGGGCGGTCCTCGAAGGCCGACAGCTTGTTGACGGCGGCGTGTTTCTGAGCGACGACTATCTGGAGCCAGCCAACATCGGCGCCATGACGCGCACCGAACTGGTGACCCGCCGACTGTACGGCATGCATCTCGGCCTTGTGCATCTGATGGACGGTTACTCGCCCGGGTGCGTGGCCGATTGGAGCCCAGACATTGACCGGAGTGACACGAAGGCAGTGGAGGACCGTCTGGAATTTACCTATCGGCACGGGCAGAGCCAGGGGATGATCAAGAATCTCTGCTTTCAGCGGGGCCTGACCGTGTTGGGTGTGCCGGCTGCAAAAGCGAAGCAGGCGGTGACGGGCGATCCCGAATCCTCCCGCGCCGCAGTGGAGGCTGCGCTGATGGAGAAGCTGGTGGTGTCGGAATTCACCACGCGCGAGTTCAGCATGGACGACGGCCGCGTGATCAGCGACAACTGCGCCGGCGCTCTCGCCGTAGCCTATGCCGCGCAGGCTCGGTTTGGAGATTAGCTCTACCCACTGTCCGTTCAAGCTGCCGATACAGAGAGAGCTGAAACCGTGTCAGGGAATGCAATCGCAATCCACGCCGGAAGAGATACGTCTGCGAAAGCAGATCTTAGCCGGGGCCAAGCGCTCGTTGGGGACAGGGTTGCCAGCCCCGCGAACGCCTGGCTTCCGGAGTGCTCACCCCGAACTCGCTCAGCCCCGGGTGCCGGCCGGGACAGAAGGCGTTTAGCCCGGCGCCTGGCAAGGGCACGAACTATCGCGGAAGCGGGAAGCAGGGCAGCGCCGGCATTGCCGGCAAAGGAGGCAGCCTATGCGACAAGCTCAAGGCACTGTTGTTCCCCGGTCTCAGCCGGATGACATCCACTCAGTGGAAGGGAGAACAGAAATGGATTCAACGACGAAGAAGATCACACGCCGTACGTTCCTGCGCACATCGGCTTTCGCCGGCACAGCCGGGGTGCTGGCCGCGTGTGCTGTTCCGGTCGCGGCGCCGGCCGGCGACGGTGCTGCCGCACCGGCGATGGAAGACGTGACCCTGCGGATGGTGACGCATTACGGTTCGCCGGTACGCCGTGAGTTTACGTCGCGGGTCAAGGACATTTTCGAGGCGACACACCCCGGCGTCACGGTCGAGGTGGAGGTCGCGCCGGATATCGACGTGCGCTGGCAGACCGAGGTGGCGGCAAAGACGTTGCCGGTGATGCTCTGGGACGCCAACCTGTTCTGTGAGATGGCCGCTCAGGGCGTCTTTCTGCCGCTGGACGACCGCTTGCCGATGCAACAGCCCCCGGTGGATATGGATGACTACAATGTTCCCACGGGCGCCGAGTGCATGGTATGGCACGAGGGCCAGCAGATCGCGATGCCCTGGATCAACGGTGCGCCGCTCCTCTACTACAACGTGGACATGTTCGAAGAGGCCGGCATCGAGCGCCCATCCGATGACTGGACCTGGGATGACTTTGTCGACGTAACCAAGGAGCTGACGCGGGACACCGACGGGGACGGCGAGATCGACCAGTGGGGCTACATGCAGAGCACCCGCTGGGACGAGCACTTCGCCCAATGGATCTTTGCCAACGGCGGCGAGATTGTGACGGAGGACAGGCTCCATACGCCCCTGGATACACCCGAAGCAGCGGGGGCGATAGAGTTCCTGTACGACCTGCGTTTCACACACAAGGTCTGGCCGCTGGCCGAGCAGATGGAGGCGCTGCAAGCCCTGGGCATCGGCAGCCTCTTCAACGGCGGCAGGGTGGCCATGACTTATGGAGGCACCGGCGGTATCGGAGGCTTCAACCGCAGCGTAACCGACTTCACCTATGACATTCTGCACTTCCCGAAGTCTCCGGCAACTGGCGAGCGCGCGCTCTGGACCTTCATGCAGAATTTCGCCGGCCCGATCTGGTCGGAGCATCCCGACCTGGACGCCGACCTGGCTATCGCGCTGGGCGGCCCCAGTTCGCAGCGTTGGGCGGGCCGCACCAAGATTCAGGTACCGATCTACACGCCGGCCGTGGAAGAAGATTACGCCACAAAGCCGCCCGAAAATATTCGCGTCGTGCCCGAGATGTTCGCCGAGCCGGGTGTGCAGCATCTTCCCATCTTCAACGGCAAGACGGAGTGGCTCCAGACCGTTTTCGGAGGTGAGCTGACCAAGGCCTTTATTGGTGAGGCATCTCTGGCTGACGCCATCACGTCGGCTGTGGCAGAAGGAGATCGCATACTGGCGCGCCAGTAGAGTTGAGCAGGCGTACAGAGGCGCGGAGGGGAGCAGGCTGTTTGTGTGGTGAGCGATAACAGCTTGCGCCTCCGCCCCTCTGACATCTGCCACTGAGAGTCAACCATGACTTCACAACCGCAGCCTGCCGTGCACCACGCGGGGAAGGCGAGCTTTTTTGGCTGGTGGCGCTGGCGGAGGATCGAGGGCTACCTGTTCATCGCCCCCTGGCTGATCGGCTTCGTAGCCTTTGTACTGGGGCCCTTCCTGGCGTCGTTCTTTCTCAGCTTCGCCGACTGGAACCTGGTAAGGCCGCCCACATGGGTGGGCCTGGAGCACTATCGCACGATGTTCACGAACGATCCCAAGTATATAAAATCGTTCGTGAACACCGTGTATTTCACCGTATTCCACGTTCCCCTCATCCTCGTGGTGGCCCTTTTCATCGCCCTGTTGCTCAACCGCCAACTGCCCGGGATCGGGGTATTCCGCACGCTTTTTTACCTGCCGTCGGTGACGGCGGGGGTCGCTACGGCCATCCTGTGGCGCTTTATTTTCAACTATCACTACGGTCTGTTAAATCAAGCGATTGGGCTGGTGGGCATCGAGGGTCCCAACTGGCTGGGGAGTACCAAGTGGGCGATGCCGGCATTTATCATCATGAGCACATGGGGTTTCGGCAGCCTGATGGTGCTCTACCTGGCCGGCCTGCAGGGCGTGCCGCGCGAGCTCTACGAAGCGGCGGAGATCGATGGCGCGACCGCGTGGGACAAATTGCTCAACGTGACGATACCGATGATGTCGCCGGTGATCTTCTTCACCATGATCATGACCATCATAGGTTCCTTTCAGATTTTCACAGCGGCATTCGTAATGACCGAAGGCGGGCCGGCGGACGCGACGCTCTTCTATATCCTGTATCTGTACCGCAGCGCTTTCCAATGGCTGCGCATTGGCTACGCATCGGCGATGGCCTGGATTCTGTTCCTTGTCATTCTGGCGCTGACGCTGATTCAACTCAAACTTTCGAGGCGCTGGGTGTTTTACGCCGGCGAGGAGCTGGCCTGAGACGGCAGAACCTGCCAACGAAAACCGCGCGTTCCTCCCGATACTGTCGGGATGCAGGCCGAAAGGTGGGTGCCCAAGGGAGTGCGCCCGTTAACAGAGAGGGAGTATGGAAGTAGAGCAGGGGGCAGTCCGAAGTTCAGGTTCGCTTCTCTCGCCGCCAGGGTGGCGCTGGCCCCAGGTGCGCGCGCTACTTTTCAATGCATTCCTGTATCTGTTAATAGTGGCCGGCGGCATCGTTTTCCTGATCCCCTTCGTCTGGATGGTTTCAACCTCCTTAAAGACGTTGCCGGAGATTCAGCGGATTCCGCAACCCTTGTTGCCGGAGGTGATCCGCTGGGACAACTATTGGGTTGCCTGGACCTCGCTACCGTTCACCCGCTGGTTTTTCAACACTGCCTTCATTACCGTTGTCAACATTTTTGGCACGCTGCTGTCCTGTTCACTGGCGGCCTACGGCTTTGCCTACACGCGGTTCCGCGGCCGCAATTTCCTGTTTGTAGTTCTTCTCAGCAGCATGATGCTGCCCTACCATGTGCGGCTCATTCCCACCTTTCTCATCTTCAACCATTTGGGCTGGATCAACACCTTTCTGCCGCTCACGGTGCCCGCTTTCTTTGGCACAGCCTTTTATATTTTCCTGCTGCGCCAGTTCTTCCTGACCCTACCCAAAGAGTTGGATGATGCGGCGCGCATTGACGGCTGCAACTCCTTGAACATCTACTGGCGGATCGTCATGCCGCTGTCAAAGCCGGCTTTGGCTGCCGTAACGGCCTTTACCTTCATTGACAGCTGGAACGATTTCCTGGGGCCCCTGATTTACCTGCGCCAGGACAGCCGCCTCACGCTCTCGCTAGGGCTGCGCATGTTTCTGGATTTCCAGGAGGGCACCGGTGATTTGCACCTGATGATGGCTGCCTCCGTGGCCACGCTCATCCCGATCCTGATCGTTTTCTTCTTTGCCCAGAAACATTTCGTCGAAGGGGTCACTTTCACCGGCTTGAAAGGATAAGATGGATGGCTGAAGAACCGCTGCAAGCGATCTTTGTCGGGGTTGGCGGGCGCGGCCGCCACTACCTTGAGCATCTGAAAGACTCCCCACACGTGCGGCCGGCGGCGATCGTGGACATCTCCCGGGAAATCCTGGAACGTGAACGCCTGGCAAATGGACTGCCGGAGACGGCCTGTTTCACCACGTTGACCGACGCGCTGCGGCATGTACCGGCCGACACGGTGGCAGTAACAACCCACGCCCGGCTGCACGCCCAGTTTGTCCGGGAGGCGATCCTCGCCGGCAAGCACGTGCTGGTTGAGAAGCCCTTCACCTGCGATCTGGCAGAAGCAGTGCGCCTGGTTGAACTGGCGGATGCCAACGGGGTGCAGATCGTTGTGACCCAGCAGATCCGCTACTTCCGGACGGAACTCACCATGCGCCGGCTGATGCTGGAGCAGGCCTATGGTCCCCCCGGCTTCGGCCACATGCACCACTATAAGCCGCGCTCCGGTCACTACCCCTTGAGCGAGCACATGCAGCTGTGGCAGATGACGGTGCATGAGATCGATTCGCTGCTGTCAGTGCTCGCCCGACACAAGGTAACGCGCGTCTTCGGATACTCATTCGAGCCTTCCTGGGGCAACTGGCCCACCCCCTCTACCGCGGTGGCGACGATCGAATTCGATGGCTCCATTCCGTTCACGTTGGTGTCGACCTCCCAGGCCCGAGGCAGCGCCTACGAATTCCGCATCGAGTGCGCCGAGGCGACGCTGGTACAGCGCGGCCCGCTCCAGGACATCCCAACCACGTTGCACGCTGAATACCAGGACGGCCGCGTGGTTTCCCTGCCGCTCGACGCGGGGATCGATGTTGAGCCGGGAGATGGTATCAACTGGGTCGCCCGCCTCTTGTATGAGTACGTTGTTGCGGGCGTGGAGCCGGAGGTCAGCGGTCGACGCAATCTGGACGTGCTGCGGGTAACCGACGCCATCATCCGTTCCACGAAGACCGGGCAGGCCGTATCGCTGGATGGCAATTCCTAGCCTTCCGCCAGGGGCAGGGGTTCGCGCTTGGTTGCGAAGAGAGCGACAGGCTCTACCTTCTTCCAGCCGGTCTGCGGGTTGTACTGCCAGCGGATGAACCGGTCCCCGCAGCTTTGCTTATCAACTATCTTTTTCTGATGGAGCCATACGATGGGAATACCGAAGGAGAACTGGTTCACGTTGGAGGAGTATCACCGCCGGCTGGCCGCAGCGCGAACAGAAATGGCGGCCCGGGAAATCGATGTGCTGCTCGTGTTCGGCGCCGGCAACGTGTTCTATCTGACCGGCTACAACAGTGTCAACTCGTGGGATTTCCAGTGCTGCATTGTCCCCGACAGCGGCGATCCCATATTGCTTATCTTCAACTTTGAACTGGGGCGTTTCCTGGCCAGCTCGTGGCTGAGCGAACCGGCGCTTTACACGGCGCAGGACGATCCGGTTGCGTCACTGGTCAACCTGCTTGACGACCAGAATCTGCGCAACAGACGCCTGGGGATCGAAGAGAACAGCCCCAATCTTGGCGTGAAAAACTACCGCCGCCTGCGGCAGATGCTGGCCGGCAGCCAGTGGACGGACGCTTCAGGTTTTGTAGACGAGGTGCGGCTGGTCAAGTCAGAGGCAGAAATTGCCTACATGCGCGAGGCAGGCCGGCTCACCCGGTTGGGCGCGGAAGCCGCGCTGGCGGCGGTCGCTGAAGGCGTCTATGATCATGCTGTGGCCAGCGCCGCATACGAAATCATGCGGTGCAACGGCAGCGACTTCATGTGCATCGAGCCCATCGTGGCGGCCGGTTATCGTTCCGGGCTGGCCCACAGTACTGTCGGCCACATCCCGATTGAGCACGGTGACTCGGTCTTCATCGAGTTGGGGGCTTGCGTGCGGCGCTACACGGCGCCGATCATGCGGACCACCGTGGTGGGACCGGCCCCGCCGGAACGCCAGGAGCTGACCGACGCGGCCCAGCTGGCCGTTCAGACGATCGTTGAAACCGCGCGTGCCGGCGTCCCGACCTCGGATGTTGCGGCGGCCGCGCTCCAAAAGGCGATCAAGCCCATTGAGGACCGCATCCAGTTCCACTACAATTTCGGCTATTCGGTCGGAATCGGCTTCCCTCCGGACTGGTTGGAACCGATCCATTTCTTCATCCAACTGCACAATCATGCCCCGTTGCAGGCCGGCATGACCTTTCACCTGCCCTTCACTTTGCGAGTCCTGGGCGAGTATGGCGCCGGCACAAGCGAAACGATCCTGATTACCGAGTCCGGTTGCGAAGTATTGACGCAGGGTCAGGCAGATGTGTAAGCCCTGGAATCTTGAAGCTGAAATCGCATATTCACACGTATCACCCAAGTGTTGCAGAGAGAAGCTGCTATGATCAATGACCCCGTTCTGATCGACGACTGGCATCCGGTCGAACTCTCGGTAGAGTTGCAAGAGGGAGGGATCTCGGCTGTACGTGTGCTGGGGGAGGATATCGTGCTGTGGCGTCTCAAGGGCGAGGTCCTGGCCTGGAGAGACCTGTGCCTTCACCGGGGCACGCGTCTGTCGCTTGGCCGGGTTGAAAACAGTAACCTCGTCTGCCCATACCACGGCTGGGCCTACAACAGCGAGGGCCAATGCATACACATTCCGGCCCACCCCGAGCAGGCGCCCCCGAAAAAGGCGCGAGCCCAATCGTACCGGGTTCAGGAGAGATACGGCATGGTCTGGGTCTCCCTCGGCGATCCCGCACACGATGTTCCTTCGTATCCCGAATGGGATGAGCCGCACTATCACAAGACCTTCTGCGGCCCCTACGACATCCAAGCCAGTGCGCCGCGTGTCCTGGAAAACTTTGTAGATGTTGCCCACTTCCCCTTCGTGCATGACGGTCTGTTGGGCGACCAGCGTTACCCGCAAATGGAGGATTACGAGGTCGAGGTAGGGTCAAATGGCGTGATTGCGAGGGATGTTCGTATCTGGCAACCCAGGCCGGACGGGAGTGACCCCGAGCAGCCGTCATCCTACACTTTCCATATTCAACGCCCCTTGACAGTCTATGTCGTCAAACCGACTGCTGAGACCCGGTTCGCCTTTTTCTTCACAGTCACGCCGGTCGAGAAGCTGGTTAGCCGCGGCTGGCTGTGGCTTTCTACGGATACAGCGTACGACGTTCCTGAAGATGAAATCCGCGCTTTCCAGGACGAGCTGTTCGACCAGGACATACCCGTGGTGGAATCGCAACGGCCTGAGATGCTTCCGCTGGACTTACAGGCTGAGCTGCATCTGCGGTCCGACCGCACTGCCATTGCCTACCGCAAGTGGCTGAACGAGTTGGGCCTTACTTTCGGGACCGCATAGTAACCGCTGCGTCGTTACCCAGAAGCTGACAACTCAGGAGGCGTAGCCGTCCTGGTTTTGCTTGCGCCAGTCGGGTCTGTAGCCGCGCTCGCTGGCGAAGCCGTAGGAGGGGCCGATCTGGTTGGGGTGGGACCAGGGCCAGGCCTGGCCGCCGATGATGCGGTATTCTTCGCCCCTGCCGCAGAGCCAGTAAAACATGTGGGCGACGTAGCGGGCCTGGTTGTGACCGCCGTAGTAGGCGCGCTGGAAGTCGAAGTCGGGCTCGGTGATCCAGTCGCGCTGCGGGGGCGTGGTGCGCCAGTAGTTGTATTTGAGCATGCGGCGCGTGCCCTTGGCGGTGGAGAGGCCGCGGCGGTGCAGGATGCTCTGGTGGTGGATGCCGATGGTGCCGGCGGGGCCGTCGGCGAAAAGGCCGCCCTCGTCGTTGGGGCGCTTGGTGGGCATGATGTGGGAGCCGGGCACCAGTTCGGTCGGACCGAGCTCGACGGGGGTGTCCTGGGGGAAGTAGAAGACCTCGACGAAGTTGAGCTCGGGGCCGAAGATGTGGTCGGCGTCGTTGTGCCAGTGCTGCGCGGGCATGGGACATTCGACGCGGTGGAGGCTGGCGAGGACGGGCAGGCCGACGTTGCGGCCCAGCAGCGAGCGCATGATGCCGACCACCTGAGGATTGAGCAGGACGTGCTCCATGAACCAGTCTTCGAGGAAGATGGAGCTGGGCGCGATGGAGAAGCGCATGCGCTCGAGGTCGGCCTCGGTGAGGCCGTCGGGGATGTAGCTGGGGTTGGCGGGGATCTTGCCTTCGAGATAGTCGCAGGTGCGGCGGTTGATTTCGTCGGGAACGACGCCCTTGAGCAGCAGATGGCCTTCGCGGCAGAATTCGAGCACCTGCGAATCGGTCAGCGCCGGCTCGCCGTCGAAGGTATGACCGGCCTTGTCGTGGATCATTGCGTTGCTCAGACTGCGTAGCCGTCCTGGTTGTGTTTGCGCCAGTCGGGCTGGTAGCCGTTGGCGCTGCCGAAGCCGTAGGAGGGACCGATCTGGTTGGGGCTGGTCCACGGCCAGGCCTGGCCGCCGATGATGCGGTACTCTTCTCCCTGGCCGCAGAGCCAGTAAAACATGTGGGCGACGTAGCGGGCCTGGTTGTGACCGCCGTAGTAGGCGCGCTGGAAGTCGAAGTCGGGCTCGGTGATCCAGTCGCGCTGCGGGGGCGTGGTGCGCCAGTAGTTGTATTTGAGCATGCGGCGCGTGCCCTTGGCGGTGGAGAGGCCGCGGCGGTGCAGGATGCTCTGGTGGTGGATGCCGATGGTGCCGGCGGGGCCGTCGGCGAAAAGGCCGCCCTCGTCGTTGGGGCGCTTGGTGGGCATGATGTGGGAGCCGGGCACGAGCTCGGTCGGGCCGAGCTCGACGGGGGTATCCTGGGGGAAGTAGAAGACCTCGACGAAGTTGAGCTCGGGGCCGAAGACGTGGTCGGCGTCGTGATGCCAGCCCTGGGCAGGCATGGGGCACTGGACGTTGTGGTGGCTGGCGAGGACGGGCAAACCGAAGCTGCGGCCCAGCAACGAGCGCATGACGCCGACGACATGGGGGTTGAGCAGGACGTGCTCAACGAACCAGTCTTCGAGGAAGATGGTGCTCGGCTCGTGGGAGGCGCGGATGCGTTCGAGATCGGCTTCGGTGAGGCCGTCGGGGATGTAGCTGGGGTTGGCGGGGATCTTGCCTTCGAGATAGTCGCAGGTGCGGCGGTTGATTTCGTCGGGAACGACGCCCTTCAGCAGCAGATGTCCTTCGCGGCAGAATTCGAGCACCTGCGAGTCGGTGAGGGTCGGTTCGCCGTCGCAGGTGTGGTTGGCTTTGTCGTGGATCATTGCGCTCTCCTGGGTGGGAATGACGTGCGGATCAATTTAGCATAAGTCCACGCGTTTGAAAACACAGCTTCGCACGCGTTCCGTTCCGGCCAGCCGAGCTTTTCAGGTGGTGATCGCCAGCGATGCCGGGTCGATAGCAAGGTGTTCGATCCTGGCAATGAACCGCTCGCGGGTCCATGCGCGCAAACGGCGCATGTCCCTGCTTTCCCTTGTCCTCCATTAAACATACAATTCCGCGCCCAAACAAAAATGCTCGCATTCAGCGAACATTTCGTCGGAAGCACTGTCGTCCCAGCGGTGGCTTCTATCAATCGGCCGTTCCCATCCCAGCATAGCCCTGCTGTTCACAGCCCCGGAGGGACGCCGAAGGGGGCGTCGGCGAAGCGGGCCGTGGCCGCGTTCAGGGGCCAGGTCTGTCCGCCCTCGGTCTTGAACTGCGCGTGCTTGCCGCACAGCCACAGGAACATCTCGGCCGCATGGCTGGCAGCCAGCCATCTATCGCGATAGTAGCCGGAATCTCCCTCCGGCAGGTAGGGCGCGTTGCCGAAGTCGAAGTCGGGATCGAAGCACCAGTCGCGCTGCGGCGGCGCGGTGCGGAAATAGTTGTACTTCAACGCATTGCGGACCCCCGGCGTCTTCGCCCGCATCGAAGTCGAGCGCCGGTGCCAGATCGAGTAGACGGTGATGAAGATCGAGCCGGCCGGCCCGGCCATGAACTCGCTGCCGCGCACGCGGTCCAGATGCTTGAGGTGGTCATTGGCCGAGTAGAGAAGATGCGTCCCGGGGATAATCTCGGTCGGACCCATCTCCATGGTGCAGTCCTGCGGCAGATAGAAGACCTGCAGGTTGCGCAGCTCATGCGTGAACTTTGAGTTGCCGTCGCGGTGCCAGCCCTGCGCCTCCGTCGGATATTCGACGCGGTGGTTGCTCATCAGCAGCGGCAGCCCGAAATTGACGCCCAGCAGCGACCGTACCGCGCCCGCGGCCTGCGGATTCTTGATCACGCCCTCCATGAACCAGTCTTCATACAGGATCTCAGTCGGCTCATGCGAACTGTTCTTCTCCAGAAAGGCGCGAGCGCGCGCGTTGACGTCGTCCGGCACGACCGCTTCCAGCCGGATATAGCCCCGTTTGCACAGCTCCAGGACGTCGATATCGTTCAGGGTCGGCTCACAGTCGTAGTAGATTTTCATCGCTCTATCTCCACTTCTCCAGAATGAACTCGCAGCCCAGCCCGGTGGGCCGGTTCTCATCGGGCACCAGCGCCAGATTGGGGAACTGCACGATCCGCCAGCCGTCCTGCATGGCGTCAAGCACGGTCTCATAGGGCCACGGATCGCCCGGATGCTGCTCCACCACCTCACCGCCCTCCACCAGCGAAAAGCCTATCACCTGCGAAGCCACCGATGTCTGGCCAGCCTGCAGATAGAGCAGATCCTGCTGCCCCGCGCCCCCGCGGCGGAGGGTGTCAATGACCTGCCGCAGCCGCTCTGCCGTCAGCGTCCCTTTTTGTAGCGCCTCGATACAGCTTTCAAGCTGTTGTATCGCCGTCTGCGCCATGTCCGTCTCCTGAACAGTGCGCCGGTAATGGGGAGTCACGCGGCGCTCCCCATTACCGGCCTGTTGATTATCGTTCCCAGCGCCGGCGCAGATTGCACTGCAGCCGGCCGCTCCTTACCACTTGCTCAGATCCCACGAGCCGCCGTTCTCCGTGCTGTTCGTCTCAATGGCACGGTCGGCCCACTCCTCCCAGACCTGTTGCATCCGTTCGGCGGCCTCATCGATAGTGATCTGGTCCAGATAGAACTCCTGCAAAATGATGAACGCCTCTTCGCGCGCGCCGGCATCAACCATGTCCGCATACGACCAGCGCATCACACTTGTCGGAATGTGCGCCTTGGCCGGTTCGGCCACCTCCGGCCGCACGTTCGGCTCCACGTCCTTGATCACGGGGACCAGGCCCGGGCGGCCTTTGACCGCATGGCCCCAGTTGGCGGAGAGGAATTGCAGGAAGTCAACCGAAGCCTCAAGCGTGCCGCGCTTGACAGCGGCGGCATTCACCACCCAGGCGCCGGCCGGACCGCCCACAAACGGCCCCGGCTCCTCTTCCATCGAATACTCGGAATCCACCAGCCCGACCACCGGGCCGGAGGCCACGCCCACCTCGAAATCGACTTCAGGATTGCCCAGAATGGCCTCGGCCTCCCAGGAGCCGCTCATGCGTATCAGTACCTTCCCGGTCAAGAAGTCGCTCAACTGCACCGGCGCCCCGATCTTCCACTCCTCGGTCACATAGGGCACCCACAGCTTTCCGAGCCGCAGCGTCTCCTTGTATTCGGTATCGGTCGCCGCGAACAGGCCCTGCTTGATGGCGCGCACGAACTCCTCAGCCTCGATCACATTTTCGCTCAGGCTGACCTTGTAGTCCAGCCGCCATTCCGCCAGTCCTTTTGGCTCGATGATCGAATGGTCGAAGATCAGGCTGTCCCAGTTGCCGGCGGGCGAGCAACACATGAGGTGCATGGGTGTCTCATGGCCGGCCGCCTTCAACTCTTTCAACAACTCGACCAGTACGGTGATGTTTGTACGCGGGCTGGGGAACTCCAGGCCCAGCTCATCAAGCGCGGTCTTGTTATAGTAGATGAGCGATGGCGCGGCGGTTTCGAGCGGAATCGAGTAGTAGCGTCCAGCCAGGCTCTTACTCTGCGCCAGGATGCCATCGAACCCGTTCTCCCATTGGTCAACCCAGCGGTCGCTGCCGGCCCTGCCCTCCTCCACATAGGGGTTGGGCTGGCGGAAATAGGCATCCAGCGGGACCAGCAGCCCTCTGTCGCCTTCAGCGCCGTCATAGCCCGTACCGCCGTAGTAGCGCATCAGGTCGGGGCCCTGACCGGCGGCGATCGCAGTCTTCATGTACCAAATCAGTGCGGTCTGCGCGCCGGGGGGCGCCTCCGGTACGCCGAAGGGTACGACGTCGATGCCCGGGTGCATGTCTTCCCACTGGGCGATCAGCTCGGCCATGTACTCGTTGCCGGTCTCACCGGCCGCTCTCTGGGCGTCTGTCAGCCCCTCGGGCGGCATGTAGCCCCCGTCAAACATGACGACAAGCTCACCCTCATAGTCAAGCACCGGCGGCCCGGTTGCCGGCACTTCCACCACTTTCTCGACAACCCTCTCGACTTCGACGACCTGCGGCGCGCAGGCGCCCATCAGTGCGACAAGCGCGACGGCGATCACGGTGAAGATCAGGCGTCGCGGGCTTGTATACGACTTCCTCTGTGTTTGCGCAAACGTCCCCTTGGTTTTCATCGGTAGCTTCTCCTTGGCTGGCTTAAGTCCCGTTTGAAACTGTCCGTTTGCTGTGCATCGATCGATAGGCTTCTCCTCTGTTCCCCTGCACTTCCTGCATTCACGGTCTGTCCTCTGCACGAGTGCCTAGAATTTGAGCGCGCCGCTCGACAACCCTTGTATGAACGCCTTGCGCGCCAGAATGAACACGAAAACGAGCGGCAGCGAAGAGATGACAAAGGAGGCGAACATAAACCCCCACTGCGTCTGGCCAAGACTCGACCCATGAAAAACGGATTTGGCAAGGCTGAATATGCCCAGCGTCACCGTGTAGCCCTTGTCCGAGGTCAATGTCACCGACGGCCAGATGATGTCATTCCACTGGCCCAGGAGCAGAATGATCATCAGCGTCGCCATAATTGGCCGGCACAGAGGCAGCGCGATCTTGTAAAACACCTGCCAGTCGCCCGCGCCGTCGATGCGGGCGGCCTCGAACAGCTCCTCGGGCAGCCCGGCCATAAAAGGGCGAATGAGAAAGACGCCGAAGACAGCGCCACCGGCCGCATAGGGAAAGATCAGCGCCCAGCGCGTGTTCATCATCCCCAGGCTCAACACCAACAGATACTGCGGCACGAGATAGAGGACAAACGGAATCATCATCAACATGATAATGGCGTAGAAAAACATCTCTTTCCCGGGAAAACTGAACCGGGCGAAGACATAGGAGGTATAGCTCGCAAGCGCGAGGGAAAGTGGAATCGCGATGGCGCTGATTATGCTGCTGTTGAGGATATAGCGGCCCATACCGCCGGCCATAACCCAATAGTTTTTAAAGTGATAGGGCAGCGTCAGTGTCCAGGGATGCGCTTCGAACTGGTGGGCCGTCTTGCCGGCACCGATCAGCAGCAGCACCAGCGGCCCGATGGACAGTAACAGCGTCGGAATCAGAACCAGGTGCAACAGCCCCTGAAGACGCTGCAGCCCCGCCCGCATCGCCTCTTGCTGCGATGGCCCTCTGCGGCTAACGCCCGTTGTCACGTTAAACAACATCCCGTTCTCCTCCGGAAGTGCTTTTCTAGGCTTCGTACTCGATGCCGGACCGCAGATAGCGACGCGTCATCACGGTCAGGCCGACGATGACCAGGAACAGGAGCGTGCCAATCGCCGAGCCGTACCCGAAACGTGAGGAAAAGAAGGCCTGGCTGTACATATGAAATGCCGGCACCATCGTCGCTGAACCGGGGCCTCCGCCGGTCATGGCGAACTGCAGATTGAACCCCTGCAAGGTGCCGATGACATTCAGGACGATCACCAGGCGTATGGCGCCAACGATATAGGGCAGATCGACGTGCCTGATCCGTTGTAACGTCGAAGAGGAGTCCAGGCGGAAGGCGTCGATCAACTCGCGGGGGATATCGATCAGGGCTGCCAGCAGGATCAACATGATGGTGGCGTTGATCCACGGAAAGCTGAAGAAAACGAGCGCGGCCAGCGCCGTATCGAAGCTGCCCAGCCAGTCATGCGTCAGAAAATCCAGCCCGATCGCGGTGAGGACGTTGTTGATCAAGCCGTAGCGGGCATGATAGATATAGCGCCAGGTCAATATGATCACAATGGCCGGCACGAGCGTCGGGATCAGAAACGCCGTGCGATAGAAATCGCCCATGCGCTGGCTGCGCAGCGAGAAGAGCAACTCCGCGACCAGCAGCGGCGGGATCAGGCCGGTGACCATATTGGCAAACAGGAGGATGACGGCGTTCTTGATCGAGGCGCGAAAGATGCGGTCGCTGGCGAGGTCGGTGAAGTTTTCCAGGCCGATAAATTTGCCGCTGAGGCCGTCATAGTTGGTGAAGGAGTAGTAGAGCGCCATCAGCGGCGGGTAGTAGGAGAAGACGCCCAGCAGCGCGAAGATCGGCAGGAGGTACAGGTAGTAGCGCTTCGCCCGCCATACCCTTTGGACCAGCGAAGCCTGACTTGCGCTGTGTATTGGAAGGCTGCCCGCGTCAGCCTGTGGAGTATGCACGACGTCAGCCATGAGTTGTGCCTGTGGACTGTGAAGGGGCGGCCATGACCGGCAACATTATATCATTACCTCATTGGCCCCAACAACCCACAAAAAAAGGGGCCGTGCCCCCTGCTTTAGCGATCACGGGAAGGATGCTATACTTTTGGGTACTCAATTGCAGGGGAAAGGAACCAGATATGAGCGAGGTGTTTCGGGTTTGCCCCAACTGCGGGCAGAATGTGGCGATGGCGGCGCGGCACTGCGGCGAATGCGGCTACAATGCGCAGGGCGGCTACCCTCTTGAAGGCCGCAACACGCTGCCGGAAGTGGTGGCGAAGGTCGGGTTGCCGGTGGCGGCCGGGCTGGCCGGTTTGGCGCTGCGGGCCGGGTTGCAGCTGCTGCAAAAACAGCTGCCGGCGCTGGCCGGCGGCGCGCTCAGCCGCAGCGCGCCGCCGACACAATCCCGAAAGGGACAGGGCAGGCGGTCCATCCATATCCGTTCGAAGTGGTCGGTCGGTGATCGAAACGGGGTTTGGCGGTCCGGCGAGGAAGAGCACACCATCGAGGTCGACGATGGGTAGAACGGCGGTGGTCAGTGGCCCGTCGCTCATGCAGGGCGTTGGTCACCGAGCACCGACTACTTAAAGTCGCTGTTCTCAATACTCATCGATGGTTTCCCAGCGGGCTGCGGTGTTACGCTGCCGCTGGGAAAGGCGCCAGCCCCAACCGGTGATGCTGAAGCCGATGGCGATGAAGAGGCCGGCCACCATATAGGCCAGTAACTCCGGCCAGAGAAGAATCGCAACGCCAAAGAGAATCAGTATCAGCCCCGGGGCGATGAACAGCCAGCGTCCGAAACCGCCGGCCTGCTGTGAGATTCGCTGTCCTGTGCGGAAAAAGCGCACAGAGGTTTGTTGTCCTGTAAACATATTTCAGACTCCGTAGGAACTATGCGCAGCGTTTGCGGTATACGGACGCTGCGCACTGCTTTATCCTTCGCGCGCGGAAACGGGCCGCTCAGTCCCGGCTGCGGGCGAAGAGGATGAAGGCATAGTAGAGCAGCGTCGTGATCGCCTGGATCGCGGCGGCCACGTAGGTCAGCGCTGCGGCGTCGAGCACCGCGTTGACCCCCTTCAACTCGTGCTGACCAACGAATCCCTGCGTGACCAGGATCTCCTTGGCCCGCTTGCTGGCGTTAAACTCGACCGGCAGCGTCACCAGCGTAAACACGGCGACCGCGGCGAAGAGGATCAGCCCCACCAGCGAGATGGTGAAGCCCAGCCCGGGCCCCATAAACATGCCGATGATAAAGATGATCGGGCCCAGCCAGCTTCCGATCTGCACGCTGGGAACGATGGCGCTGCGCAGGGCGAGCGGGGCGTAGTTGGTGCTGTGCTGGATGGCGTGTCCGGCCTCGTGGGCGGCGACGCCGACCGCGGCCACGCTGTTGCTCTGATAGACCTGCGGACTCAGGCGCAGGGTTCTCGACCTCGGATCGTAGTGGTCGGAGAGGAAGCCGCGCGACTCTTCGACGTTGACGTGGCCCAGCCCGTTCGCATCGAGGATGCGCCGCGCCACCTGCGCGCCGGCCGCGCCGCGCCCCGCCGACACCCGCGAATATTTGTTGAACGCGGACTTGACTTTCATCTGCGCCCACAGACCCAGCGCGAGCGCAGGCAGGCTGATGATGAAATAGAGTGGATCGAAGAAAAACATATCTCACCTCGTAGAGAGTTTTCAGTTCGCAGACGAATCTCCGGTTGCGGCCGATTCGTTTATTGTCTGACTGAACGCAGGCTTGGAACTGTTTTCCAAGTCTATATCTTGAGTTTACACAGGCCTGGCGCTCCGTTCCTGACGCGCACCTGACAGGGCACTGTCACCTGGCTGAACAGGCTGAATTGCCGCTGTATTATACCATTACGAATCCAGTATCTCCGCAGTTTCTCTCTTCTGCGTTAGCGCAGGGTTAGCTTTACGTTTGCGCGCGCCTGCGCGCCAGTGCCGTCAGCTGCCGAATCTCGGCGCTGCCCAGAAGATAGCTGGCAAGCAGATAGATGAGTACGCCAAGCCCGGCCCCTGCGACCGCCGCGACCCAGCCGGCGGGAATCCCGAAAACGGCGTTGCCGTCGGGCAGAAGCTCCAGACTGAAGATGAGTGCGCCGGCCATGACAGCGGAGGCGAGCAGTGAGCGCGCGCCGCTCTTCAGCAGCTGGCGCACGGGCAGGCCATGTACGGCCGTTGCGTGCCCTGGTTCCCGGCAGGGCGCCCGCACTTTACGCGCCAGCAGGATCAGCAGGACGAGCATCTCCAGCGCGGTGGCGATGCTGTTTGCCAGGGCGAGGCCGCCAAAACTCAGGCGGCCAATCAGGGCCAGGCTGAGGAGGATGTTGAGCGCCACGGTGGCGACGCCGGCGACCACCGGCGTTGCGGTGTCGTGGAGTGCGTAGAAGACCCGCACCACGATCTCGACGACGGCATGGGCCACCAGGCCGAGGGCAAAAAAGCGCAGCGCGTAGGCGACTGCCTGTGTGCTGGCAGCGTCGAAGCGCCCCCGCTGGAAGAGAAGCTCGATCAGCGGTTCATCCAGCACATAAAGCAGGAAGGCTGCGGGTATCGAGAGGAAGAGTACCAGCCGCAGCAGGCCGCTGAGCGTTTCCAGCAGCTGGGCGCGGTTGCCGGCGGCCACCTGGGCCGAGAAGGTGGGGAATGCGACTGTTGCCACGGCCTGGGCAAAGATGCCTTGCGGCAGCAACATCAGCAGCCAGGCGTAGTTGAGGGCGCTGAGGCTGCCGTCCGGCAGGCCGCTGGCCAGAACTGTGTTGACGAGAAAGTTGAGCTGGACAAAGAGCAGCCCCAGCACACGCGGCCCCATCAGCCGCGCCACCTCCCGCACCTGTGCGTCGCCGGTACGGAAGCTGAAGCGGTAGCGCACATTCTGCCGCAGAAGCGCCGGCAACTGCACGAGCAGATGCAGCAGGGCGCCGGCGGCCACGCCGATCACCAGGCCGTGAATGCCCAGCACCGGCGCGAGCAGCCAGGCGCCGGCGATGATGGCGCAGTTGTAGAGCACGGGCGCGACGGCCGGCAGCAGGAAATGCTGCACCGCGTTGAGCGCGCCCATGATCAGGCCGCTGGCGCCAAAGACGACGGTGCTTGCCAGCATCCAGCGCATCAACGAGGCGGTCAGCCGCTGCTGCTCGACCGGGAAGCCGGGCGCGATCACGCCGGCGACGAGGGGTCCGGCAAAGAGCATCGCCAGCCCGCACAGGATGACGAGGAACAGGGTCAACAGGTTCAGGACGCGGCTGAAGAGCAGCCATGCCTGCTGCTGGCTGCCCTCTGTCCAGGCGGCGGCGAAGGTGGGGATGAAGGCGCTTCCCAGGGCGCCGCCGGCCACGAGTTGGAAGAGCAGGTCGGGGATGCGGAAGGCGGCCAGGTAGGCGTCCAGGTCGGCGGCGGTGCCGAAGCGGGCGCCGATGATCATCTCGCGCAGCAGGCCGGTACCGCGGCTGAGGATGAACAGCAGCATGACCAGCGTCGCGGCGCCGGCGATCTCTTTGTTATCCAGCGCCCGCACGCCTCCATTGCTGTTCCGGGCATGTGAGCTGCGGCTATCCGGTGTTTTCATGGCGGCAGATGATGATACTGGCGAACGTTTGCCCTTTTTGCCCTGCAGGAACGGTTCTGTACAATATAGTTTCTTCCCGGTGCTGTTTTCAGTCGTCAGTTGACTGGCGAGCGCCCACGAAAGACTCTAAACGGAAAGGTTCTCAGGTAACAATTTTATGTCCTCCGCGTATCTATTGGTGAACGCCTGGCGCGAGATTTTCGCCCGTGTCTTCAATGACGCCGACCTGCAGTCCAATGTCAGCCCGGACTGGTTGATCAACCCGGCCACCCGCCGCCGCCTCAAACTGGACTATCTGTGCCAGCCGGTCGGTGTCGCGGTGCGCTTCTCCGGCCTGACCGGCAAAGGGCGGCGTCGCGGGGACTGGGAGCTGCTGGAGGAGGAGCGGCGCGACCAGACGCGCGATGAACTGTGCCGGCTGCATGGCATTCAACTGGCCGTGATCAACCCGTTTGACGACCCGGTCAAGCAGATGGACAAGTTCTTGAGGGTATTGAGCCGGGCCAGCCGTATGACGGCCCTGGACGGCCGCACCAACCGGGAGAAAGGCGTCTCGATGGATGCGCTGGCCGCGGCGGTCCAAAGCGCCAATCAACTGCGTTTCACCCTTTCGAGGAATCCGAAGCAGACGGTTGGAACTCTGGCGGAGGCCTGGCGGGACCGGGAAGCGAACATTGCGACGTCGTTGCAGAAGGCGGCCGCAATGGAAGCGCCGCAGCCGACCCGGTCGCAACAGCGTGCACTGGCGCAACTCGCTTGCGGGCGGCGGATTGTGCACACACATTTCGGTGATGGTGTAGTTACGGAAGTGAGCGGGGAGGGCGTGGATAGACGGATTAAGATCCTCTTCGACGGCGACCAGGAGCGCACCTTTCTCGCTTCCCTTCTGGCGGACAAACTGGAAGCGGCTCCCTGACAGCGAAGAGACACACGCAGAACTCCTCTGATTCGCTCCGCAAAGTTCGGACCCTCCGTCCCAAGCGCCTCCTGGAGCGGTACAAAAACACCCTTACTGAAGGTGCAAGGGTGTTGATTGACAGGAGCACGGCCCACTGCGCTCCCACTTCGTTGTTGGCGCGCGATATGCTTTCAAATGTGCGGCTACGCTGGCCGGTGTATGCGGTTTCCAGCGTACTGCGGCCGCTGTCAAAACAGGCGAAAACTAACTTTTTTCCTTTGTTGCGCTCTTTTCGCTCGTTGAACTGGTATTTGATTGCGCTTTGGTTTCGCTCTTGGGCTCGCTCTTCGATTCGCTTTCTGCGGCCTTTTCCGGCCCGGAACCGTTGCTGTCGGTCTTTTGCGTCTCTTTCTTCTGGGCCGCGGCCTTCTTCTTTTCATCCTCCTTCTTGCTGTCGGTTATGTACCATCCACTGCCTTTGAAGTGAATGGCCGGCTGACTGAGAAGCCGGGTGACTTCGACCGAGCTGCAGGCCGGGCAAGCGGGAAGAACGGTGCTGGAAAATGACACGATGCGTTCGTATTGATGACCGCACTCTCTGCAGGCAAGTTCATAAATTGGCATCGAACAGTCTCTTCCTTGTCGTGATTTTCTTTGTCAATTCCACGGACACAACTATACTACTTGAAGTCCTCTCATGTCCCGGTCTGTTGCGTCCTGCACCGTAAAGGGCGCATTCGATAAGTATACCTTTTTGCAGAGTTGTTGTCGAATCCAAACAGCGAATTTGACTTCGGTTTGTATTAGGACTCCTTCCGTCTCTGCCGGTCCAAGTTTGTCGCTTCTTCAGACGCAGGCACTGCATGTGGGCACCGACCTGCTCAAGAGCAGACCCTCACCCAGCCGATGTCTTTCGACTTTGTTCAAGGCTCAATCGAAAACGGGTGTTACGAACCGGAAGGCGTCTACCTGACAGCGCCATTTGAAGGTCGGCGGCGTATCGTTCAGGAGTGGGGGGCCCGGCCGGAGCACTACCGCCGCTTTGTTGTGGGCGCCAAATCGATCCTCGGACATAACGGCGTCGACTTTGAACTGTCCCCCAGCGAGAGAATCTTCGCCGCGGACAGCGGCATCATCACGACAATCGGTAATGACCGCGAACGATATGGCCGATTTATTCGCATCTCCCATCCATGGGGCGAATCTCTTTACACGCGCTTTCAGAACTTCGTTGTAGACGCAGGGCAACGTGTAGAGCGGGGAGAGCTGATTGGCTACTTCAACCAGTTGCCCGAGTCGGGACAGCATTTTCACTTTGGCATCCGCGTTGTTCCGTATGTTGCCGTCGACGGGTGGGGCGGTTATTCGAATCCGCTCCCTCATCTTCCTCCTGATTCGATTCTGCTTGAGTCGGAGTGAGGTTGGCGGCAGCCCAGGACTAATTATGACCGGGAATTACCGGATGCGGTCGGCCGCATTGGAGGACTGGCCCGGCATTGTGGCGCTGGACCAGGAGATTTTCGGCGCGTACGGCGCACAGGAGGCGCCGGCGATCATCCGCAGCCGCCTGGTGACATTCCCGCAGGGCTGCGCGGTGCTGGAGGGGGAGCGCGGCGACGGGCGCCCGTTCATCGCCGGCTATCTGACGACAGAGAAATGGGCCGAGCTGCGCGAACCTGTACTGGACGAGGACCCTCAGGAGAGCCACCGGCCGGACGGCCGCGTGCTGTGTATCACGACGCTGGCGGTCGCTCCTTCCTGCCAGAATCAGGGATTAGGCGTGCGCTTGCTGGACCGTTCCATCAGTATCGCGCGGCAGGAGGGCTGCGGGCAGATCATTCTGGAAACGGCCCACGCTGAACGGTTCTATCTGCGTCACCGTTTTCGACGGACCGGCGCACGGACCGAAAGAGGGATCGAAATGGCGATCATGGTACTGGACCTGACAGATCGCGGTTCCCGCGCTCCGTGAACCGTCATGACCGCCCGCAGGCAACTGCAGGCTATGCGGGAGGAGATATCACAACCCGCTGCGGCTTTATCTTGAAGATCACCCGCTCTTCCTTCCCTTTCATCGAGGCAGGCATGACGCTGCCGTAGTACTCGTCGGCGCCCACGTAGAGCTTGGCGTGGGTATTGATGTTGGCGAGGTCCGGGTCGGGCACGATCTCCTCAACGACGCCGCGCACGTCGATCCAGCGGAATGCATCCTCCGGGTCCAAGGCCATCAGGGCCACTCTTGGATCGGTGCGGACGTTTTTAGGTTTGCGGCGTCCTTCGGCCGTATTGACGAGGACGTGTGTGCCGTCCCACGAGCACCAAACGATCGTGTTTTCCGGCGCGCCGGACGGGGAGAGGGTCGTCAGGACGGCGAAGATGGGGCCGGTCAGCAGGTCAACGTGTGTATCGGGAATCTGTGCGGACATTAGTTGTGCTCCTCAAGTTGCTTGCGGTCTGGGATTGCGCTATTGCTCCTCGTTACGCGGTACAATCTGTTCCACTTGGTCGATCAAAGTGGACAGATCAGTTTGAACAGTATCCCATACTCTCTTCAAATTCACCTCAAAGTATCCATGCACGAGTCGATTGCGCATCCCGATGATCTCTGTCCAGGGAACGTCTGGATGGTTCCTCTTTGTCTCACCGCTCACGCGTGTCGCAGCTTCACCGATTACCTCAATTGCCTTCAGAATCGCGTATTGGTGTAGGCGACTCTTTTCAAACTGCGAGAATGTCAACCCGGCTGCGAATCTTGCTGCATCCTGCGCAGCCAATAACATGTCCATCAGATAGGCGTAATCGTCACGCTGCATGGATTGACTCCGCCGACTGCAGAATCGCTTTGCGACGGAAATGGTTTCGACTCTGTTCGATCGCTGAACGCTCCACAAGGTCCACGTCTCGACCGAATATCTGACGCAATTCGTCCTCCATGCGGGCCATATCGAGGAGCGTGTGTCGTGCCTGCGGCTGAAATTGGACCAGTACGTCCACATCGCTGTCGGGGCCGAACTCCTCACGCACAACGGAGCCAAAGAGAGCCAGTTCAGAGACCTGCCAGCGATGACAGAATCTCTCAATTTGTGATCGAGGAATATGGATGTGGGCGTTCATTTCAGGCCAAATCAATGCTTGCAACCGGCGGCCATCACCGGGGGCGTATGACCCTCGGCGATCAAGGTCTGCTGGTCCTCGGAAAGCTCGATCCAGGGCATGAGCGGGTCGTCGGACTGGTGGGCCATCTCGCGGCCATTGATGATCGTCAACATGTTGCGGACCAGCTGCTGTCCGGGCCGCGGGTTCATGAAGACATCGTAGAACATGAAATCCCCCTTGACGATCTCGAACAGCGCCACGTCGGCCAGCGCGCCCGGCCGCAGCGTGCCGATCTCCTTCTCCAGACCCAACACGGCCGCCGGTCGCTCGGTGGCGGCGTGGACCACCTCGGAAAAACTCATGCCCAGCGTCATGAATTTGCTCAGGCAGGTGGGCATGTCGAACATCGGGCCGCTGACGCTCATCTGGTGGATGTCGGAGGAGATGACGTCCGGCCGGTAGCCCTGCGACATCAGCGCCTCCGCGGTCTTGAATGAGAAGGAGCCGGCGCCATGGCCGATATCCAGCACCAGGCCGGCATCCCAGGCGCGTTTGACCGTCTCGCGCAGGTCGCCTGACTCCTCGACAATGCGCATTGTGCCGCCGGTGAAGCAGTGGGTAAGGATGTCACCGGGCCGCATCAGCTCCATCACACCGTCGATCCCCGGCGGCCCCATGCCGATATGGGTCATCAGCGGCAGCTCGCAGCGGTCTGCCGCTTCGCGGGCTTTGTGCAGGGGAGCGAGGCCCTGGCCGCTGGTGGTGAGCTGGTCGATCCGGGCCTTGACGCCCAGAAGAACGTCCCGGTTCAGGTCGATGATCTGGCAGCAGAGGTCCACGTCGCAGTAGCCCGGGTTGGCCAGCTCCCACGTCTTGGCGGTCAGACCGATAGACGAGATATTGAGCAGGGCATAGATGCGGGCCCGCGCCTCTTCGATAATAAACTGCCGGAAGCCGGGAAAGTTGTATCCGCCGGACGAGCCAACGTCGAGCCAGGTCGTCACGCCGCTGCGGGCCGCGATCGGGTCGGGGCGGATGCCGTAGAAGCCGCAGCCGTAGTTGACGTGGGTATGCAGATCGACAAGCCCGGGCGTTACGTACCGGCCGCCGGCGTCCACGACGCGAAAGGCTGTCTCGGCCGGGATGTCCGCATCGACCGCGGCGATGCGGTTGCGTTTGATCGCCACGTCCAGACGGCCGCTGCGCCCGCCGCCGGGGTCAACCACTTCGCCGCCCTTGATCAGAAGATCGAATCGCATAGCTTCACCTTTCGCGTTTTCATTTTCCCGGTGGATAGCAGTATCGGTGGCCGGCAGTTCACGGCCGAAACCTGCGCCGGCGATCGGTAACTGGAGTTCACTGCCAGCCCCATCTAATCCCCTTTCCCGGACATTGTCAAGTGGCGCCGCGCAGAGGCGGATATGCCCGCTGCGGCTCAGAAAGCGACGTAGCCGCCGCAGACGGGGATGCACTGCCCGGTGACGTAGTCGGAGAGGTCGGTGACCAGAAATTCGACGACTTTGGCGCAGTCTTCTGGCACGCCCAGGCGTCCGAGGGGAATATCCTGCAACAGGCGGTCGCGAACTTCCGGGCTGTTGCGGCCCTGGGCCACGGCGCGGGAGGAGAGCACATACCCCGGTGCAATGCTGTTCACATGGATGTTGTGCGGCCCCAGTTCGGCGGCGAGGACCCGGGTGTAGTGGAT
Source organism: Caldilineaceae bacterium SB0661_bin_32 (assembly GCA_009841235.1). Lineage (GTDB taxonomy): Bacteria > Chloroflexota > Anaerolineae > Caldilineales > Caldilineaceae > Bin5. Next base: position 42,885 of record VXMH01000028.1, read on the forward strand.
CACGCCGGCTTTGGCGACCTTGTAGGCCATACCGCCGGCGTTGTGACCGCTCCATAGGCCGGCCTGGGACGCCACGTTGACGATCTTGCCGCTGCGGGCGGCCTGCATATGCGGCGCCGCGGCCTGACAGCAGAAGATTGTGCCGGTCAGGTTGATGTCCATGATGTAGTGGTAGTGGTCGGGCGGCGCGGTGGCCGCGGTATTGTTGGGCGGCGCATAGAGCATGCCGCCGGCGTTGTTGACGAGGATATCGATCTGCCCGAATGTCTCCATGACCTCCTGCATCATCGCCTCCACCGCGGCCTTGTCGGCCACGTCGGCCTCAATGCCCAGGCCGCGCCGACCCAGCGCCTCCACCTCTGCGGCCACCGATTCGGCGGTGAGCTCTTCGTCATACTCCTGGGCCGCGTTCAGGTCGACGTCGTTGATCACCACGTCCGCGCCCAGCCTGGCCAGGTGGAGGACATAGGCGCGGCCCAGGCCGCGCGCCCCGCCGGTGACGAGCGCGACTTTATTCGCGAGTTTCATAACCTCCCCCTCTATTGCGTATTAGGTGCTGCGTGTCCGGCTATCATGGTGACGCAACAGCGCGCAGACGGCAAACTCGATTATGAGAATCGGACAGAGACCGATCTGATATGTGGGATGGAGCCGGGTCGCTGAATGGCGGGCCGTCTGCAGCCGCGGCGAACTGCATGAAACATGCCAATCTCGGTAGTCATTTGGCTGAGATGGTGACAGGTGGTTAAGATAGGCGTGATTGTCGCGCCTTTTCTTCCCCAATACAGAATGTAGAAAACGGGAATTTTCCATATCATGGCAGATCATCTTGTGAATGGCGGCTGGCGGATCGTGCAGTTGGGCGATGCAGCCAAAGTGTGGCATGCCGAAAGTTAGGGAGGCCATCCGCCTGGTGGAACGGGACGGCTGGAGACTTGTCAGGACTCGCGGCAGCCACCGGCAATATCGTCACCACAGCAAGCCCGGAACCGTGACTATTGCAGGTCACCCTAGTGCAGACATACCGAAAGGGACGTGGCTGAGTATATTGAAGCAGGCGGGGCTCAGGGAGGGAAAATGATGAAATTCAACTACGCCGTTGTTTACGAGCGGACGCCAAACAATTACGGCGCCTATGTGCCCGATCTACCCGGGTGCGTCGCTACAGGAAAGGGTTGGGAAGAGATTCAGACAACAGTTCGTGAGGCGATCGTCTTTCACATTGAAGGCCTGATAGAAAACGGCGACCCGGTTCCCGATCCACAGATGTCGGTTGGCGAGGCCATGGCCTACCATGTCGCGAGCCTCTCCGACGCCGGCGAATCCGTTCCTGACCTGGAAACTACCTTCGGCATGGTTGAAGTTGACGTCACTCGCCCCAAGACGGCCGAAGCTGGTTGACAATGAGCAGGGTCTCAGCCGCCTCCTGTCGCGGGATAGAAATATCTGGCGGTTTTAGGGGCGGGTAGCCACTGAAAAGATATCATCGCACAACGAATAAGAAATGAACCGGTCTGCTTATGCAACATGACACCATCGCCGTGCTCGACTACGGCAGCCAATACAGCCAGTTGATATGCCGCCGCGTGCGGGAGGCCAATGTCTACGCCGAGATGGTCTCTTGGGACCGGGCGGCGGAGCGGCTGCCGCAGGTCAACCTGAAGGGCATCATTCTTTCGGGCGGGCCGGCCAGCGTCTATGAAGCGGGTGCGCCGGCGCTGCCGGACATCGTGCTGGAGAGCGGTGTGCCGGTGCTGGGCATCTGCTACGGGCTGCAGCTGCTGGCCCATGCGCTGGGCGGCCACGTGGCGCCGAGCGCCAAGCGCGAATACGGCGCGGCGGAGATCGAGGTGACGGGAGAGAGCCGTTTCTTCGGCGGACAGCCGCGGCAGCAGCAGGTGTGGATGAGCCACGGCGACCGGGTGGAACGGCTGCCTGCCGGTTTTGAGACGGTGGCGCGCAGCGGGAATTCGCCCTGCGCGGCCATCGCAAACGAGGAACGTTCGCTCTACGGCCTCCAATTTCACCCCGAGGTGGTGCATACGCCCAACGGTTTTGCCTTGCTGCAGAACTTTGTCGGCCGGATCTGCGGCTGTACGGGGGACTGGACGTCGGGCCATTTCATCGAGGAAACTGTCGCCGAAATCCGGGCGCAGGTCGGGCCGGATGATCGGGTGATCTGCGGGCTCAGCGGCGGCGTCGACAGCGCGGTGGCCGCCACGCTTGTCCACCGCGCCGTCGGGGAACGGCTGACCTGCATCTTTGTCGATCACGGCCTCCTGCGTGCGGGCGAAGCGGAGCAGGTGGTGGACGCCTTCGAACGGCACCAGGGCATGCGGCTGGTGGCGGTGGACGCCAAGGAGGCGTTCCTGGACGACCTGGACGGAGTGACCGAGCCGGAGGAGAAGCGCAAGGGCATCGGCGTCCGCTTCGTGCGCGTCTTCGAGGAGGAGACGGACCGGTTGTTGGAGGAGAGCGTAAAGACAAGTGAGGAGAGAGAGGAGTTCTCTCAGTCTTCGTCTAAAGTCTTCTTGGCGCAGGGCACGCTCTACCCCGACGTGATCGAGTCGGCCAGCAATGACGACTCGGCGAACGCGCGCACGATCAAGACGCACCACAATGTGGGCGGCCTGCCGGAAGATATGACGTTCAAGTTGCTCGAACCGCTGCGGATGCTGTTCAAGGACGAGGTGCGCCGCATCGGCGAGGCGTTGGGCCTGCCGGAGGAGATCGTCTGGCGCCACCCGTTTCCGGGGCCGGGGCTGGGCATCCGCATCCTGGGCGAGGTGACGTGGGAGCGCCTGGAGATGCTGCGCCAGGCCGATCGCATCTTCCTTGAGGAGTTGCGGTCCGCCGGCCTTTACCGCCGGACGAGCCAGGTCTTTGCCGTGCTTCTGCCTGTGCAAACCGTCGGCGTTATGGGGGACGGGCGCACCTATGCCAACGTGATCGCATTGCGGGCGGTCACCACCGACGACTTCATGACGGCGGACTGGGCCCAGCTGCCCTACGAGTTGCTGGCGCAGGTCAGCAGCCGCATCGTCAATGAGGTGGACGGGGTCAACCGGGTCGTATATGATATTTCGAGCAAGCCCCCGGCCACGATCGAGTGGGAATGATCTGCACGGGTCAGCAGACCCCTTTCGTCCATCGGGGAGGACAGCGATGTCAACGATGCACGCTCCCAGGAAACGGTTCTGGGAAGTAGCGGTTGCCGTGGCAATTCTCGCGGCAATTGTCGCGGCCGCCGCCTGGGCGCGGATTTATGACACCCGCAGCCAATACAACCGGGGTGTGGCCAATTTCGAGCGCGGTCGCTACCTGGAGGCAGTCGTCGACTTTGATCAGGCTCTGCGGCTGGAGCCCGACGCCGCGCACATTTACAGCATCCGGGGTTCTGCCAAGAGCATTCTCGGTCGATATCGGGAAGCGATTTCTGACTATAACCAAGCCCTGCGACTGGAGCCCGACACTGCGTACTTCTACGCCAACCGGGCCGCAGCCAGATCCAGCCTTGGCCAGCATCGGGAAGCGATTGCTGACTATGACCAAGCCCTGCGACTGGCGTCCGACGACGTTTACAACTACGTCAACCGGGGAGTGATGAAGTCCAACCTTGGCCAGCATCGGGAAGCGATCGCCGACTATGACCAAGCCCTGCGACTGGAGCCCGACAACGTCTACGCTTATGTTTCTCGGGGACGGGCCAAATCCAGCCTTGGTGAATACGAGGAGGCTTTCGCCGACTTCGATCAGGCCTTGCGACTGGAGCCCGACAACGCCTATATCTACACCAGCCGGGGCAATATCAAGTTCGACCTTGATCAAATTCAGGAAGCCTTCGCCGACTATGATCAAGCCGTTCGGCTGGAGGCCGACAACGGTTTTTCCTACTTCGCACGCGCCTATGCCAGGGCCGATCTTGGCCAATACGCGGAGGCCGTCTTCGATTATGATCAGGCATTGCGTCTGCAGCCTTACTTTGTTGGCGTCTATATCAACCGGGCCCAGGCCAGGATCGAGCTAGGTCAATTCCGGAAGGCGATCGCCGACTACGATCAGGCCGTCCGTCTGCAACCGGAAAGCGCTTACGTCTACTTCAATCGAGGCCTTGCCAAGGCCGAAATCGGTCTATCCCGGGAAGCTGTCGCCGACCTGAAAGCCGCTCTGGAACTTGCGCGGGAGGCTGGCGACAGCGACCTCATCACCTCCATTGAAGGAAAGATTGAGGAACTCGAGCAGGAGTAAAGGTGGGCGAGTATCTGTGGCCCCAAACCGAAAGCATTACTGGCTGGATCGTCGAGCAAAAGACCATTCTGGCTATCGAGAGGGAATCGTGCTGAATCATCCGGCGACCGATGCCGGCAGACCGGCCAATGCCAAGCAGACGCCTTTCGTTCACCGGAGTGGACAGTGATGTCTGCGATGCGCGCTCCCAGGATATGGGTGTGGGTCATCGCAATTGCCGTAGCATTTGCCGCGGTCTCCGCCTGCTTTGGCCCGCAAACTTCAAACGACTACTACGACAGAGGCGTTGCCCGGTTGAAGGACGGCAAATACAAGGGTGCCATTGCCGACTTTGATGAAGCCATAAGTATTCGGCCCAAATATAGCGACGCCTACATCAAACGGGCCGATGCCAAGTTTGGACTTGATCAATACGAGGAGGCCATCCTACTGCAGCCCGATGACGCCTTTTCCTACTACAGCCGGGGCATTGCCAAGATTGGACTTGGTCAATACGAGGATTCCATTACCGACTTTAGTCAGGCCATCCGACTGCGGCCTCACGACGCCAGCGCCTACTATCATCGGGGCTTTGCCAAGTTCACACTTGGTCAATACGAGGATTCCATTACCGACTTTAGTCAGGCCATCCGACTGCAGCCTCACTACGCCAGCGCCTACTATCAGCGCGGCTTTGCCAAGGCTGAACTTGGTCAATACGATGAGGCGCTCGTCGACTTCGATCAGGCAATACAACTACGGCCCGGCGACGCCTTCTACTATTTTAGTCGGGGCCATGCCAAGGCTGAACTTGGTCAATACAAGGAGGCGATCGCCGACTTGCAGACCGCTCTGGAACTTGCAAACGAGACGAACGACAGTGACTTAATGACCTTCCTTGAACGAAAGATTCAGGAACTCAAGCAAGACGAATGATGGACAGGCATTCTTCGTTCTCCGACCGGCACTTCATGCTCGGCGTCCGCCAGACTCCGAGTATGCTGTTGGCGCGTTCGCGTGATATGAGCATCTGAAATGGCCGGATTTCTGCGCTTCGCCCTTCCTCTCATTGCTCTGCTCTCCATCTTTCCCCTGTATACGCGCTATAAGGCCGCCGCTGCACCCATCCCGCCGGGCGTGCGCCTAGCCAGCCTGGAGCTCAGCCATCTGAAGGATCCCGCCGAGATCGAGACGGTCATGGAAGCCGCCATGAGCCAGCCGATCGCCGTCTACTATGACGAGACGCGCCTGGTACTGCAGCCTCAGGAGGTGGGTTTTGCGGTCGATACAGCCGCGATGCTGGCTGAGGCGCAGCAATATCTGGACGGGCCGGACTTTGTCGATATCGCCCTGCGAAAGCTGGCCGGAATCCCCCAGCAGCGCAGGGGTATACCGGCGCGCTACACCTATGATCCCCAGAAGCTGGCGACCTGGCTGTGGCAGGTGGGCGAAGAGTTGAATCATCCACCCCAGCCGGGTCGCGTCCTGCCGCCCCAGTGGAACTGGCGGACCGAAGGGGGCATGCGGGAAGCGGGTGATGAGGACAGCGCAGAGGCAGATATCCTTCCTCCTTACGCGACGCTGCCGTCCACTTTTGTGGGCTCGGCGCAGCGCAGCTGGCGGTGGACGTCCGGCACAGTGGGTCAGACGCTGCTGATCGACGAGAGCGCGCAGCCGTTACTCGACGCGCTCAGCAGCATGGACGCGCGTACGGCCCACCTGGTGCTGCAGGAGACACCGCCGCCGCCGCTGACGATGGCGGAGCTGGGCCGCGAGCTGGACGCATATACGTCTGATTTCCCCGGATTCGCCGCCATCTACGTGCAGGACCTGACCACGGGCGAAGAGGCGACCGTTGACGTACATGTGGCCTTCTCCGGCATGTCGACGATGAAGATCGCGATCGCCGGCGAAGCCTACAGGCAGATGGCCGATTTTGAGAACGCAGCCGTCGGCCAGTGGATCGACTTTGCGCTGGGAGAGAGCAACAATGCCGCCGCCAACCGCCTTCTGCAGTGGCTCGGCGACGGCGACATCTATAGCGGCGGGCGGCGGGTGACGGAGATGATGCGTACCCTGGGCTTTACGAATTCATATATTCAGACCGGCTACGACGATAAATCGATCATCAGCAAGATCCCGACAGAGGCCAACAGCCGCACCGATTGGAACACGAACCCGGATACGCATCTGCAGTCCACGCCCGCGGACCTGGGGCGTCTGCTGGCCGAGATCTACCGCTGCCAGGCGGGGGAGGGGCTGTTGCTGGAAACGTTCGGCGGCGAGATCACGCCGGAAGAGTGCGCGGCGATTCTCTTCTACGTCAGCCATGACGAATTTACCGAGATGGTGTGGGGTGGGCTGCCGCGCCCCGAGCAGAGCTGGATCATCCACAAGCACGGCTTCGTCAACGAGGCGCACAGTGATCTGGCGCTGATCTGGGGGCCGAGCGGGCCCTATGTCATCGCCGTCTATCTGTGGCGCCCCGGCTGGATGGACTGGCCGACCAGTAACCGCACCATGAAGGAGATCAGCCGCATCGCCTGGAACTTCTTTGCCTTTAAGTCGATGACCGAGGGGATAGAAGCGCCGCCGCCGCTGACCCTATCGCCGCCGCCCAACTACGTGCCTGTAAATACCTATAGCAGCCGCGCCGCGCTCAGCGGCCAGAGCGAGACCGGTGCTCAGTGAGTAGTGCTCAGCGGTCGCATTCGCCACAGACGTGAGGACAGTTCTTATGCCCAATCGATCCGGAGAGACCCTTGACGGGATTGTTGAAGAGATCACGCAGCGGATGGAGGAGATCAGCCAGTTGCGGGACGGCACGCTCAGCCGCAGCCGCCGCCTGATCCGGGACTGCGCGCACAGCATCCGCGCCATGCACCGGCATGAGCTGGCGAAGGCGGAGGAGATGCTGGCCGCCGCGCGCCGCGACGCGCAGGCGATGGTGGAACCCCTGGCCGGCCATCCGGAGCTGTACCATGTGGGTTATACGCAGGACGCGCTGAAGGAGTTGGTGGAGGCCCATCTTCTCTACGCCTTTATCACCGGCGGGCCGCTGGCGACGCCGGCCGAACTGGCGGTACCCGGCGCGACCTACCTGAAGGGCCTGACCGAGGCCGCGACCGAGATGCGCCGCTTTGCCCTCGATCTGATGCGGCAGGACCGCGTCGAGGAGGCCGACCCCTACCTGGCGATGATGGACGAGATCTATTCGCTGCTGGTGACGGTCGATTTCCCGGACGCGGTCACCGGGGGTCTGCGCCGGCAGACCGATGTCCTGCGGGGCGTTCTGGAACGCACCCGCGGCGACCTGACGACGGCGATGCGCCAGGAGAAGATGCAGGCCGCGCTGCGCCGGGTCGAGGAGCGGTTGGGATAACGATAGTCTTCGGTAACGCCATCGTTGTGGGTGTCGTTACTGTTCGGAAGGAAATCCTGGAACCAAACGGAATCCAAATCAGAAGCTCATGTCTGGAGAACTGAACGATGCAAAATCAACATGTCTTTATGGGCGACCTTACCCGGCGTGAGTTTCGCGAAGCGCTGGCGGAGGGCAAATTTCAGACGGCGATCATTCCCACCGGCAGCATCGAGCAGCACCTCGAGCATCTGGCGATGGAGCATGACATCCGCATGGCCGTGCATGTCGCCGAACAGGCGGCCCGCCAGCTCTATCCCCAGGTTATCGTCACGCTGCCGATTCGCGCCGGCATCTCGGAACATCACATGCGGCACCAGGGCACCGTCTCAGCCAAGCCCGGTCCGTGGCTGAGCGTTGTGTTCGACGCGGTGGAGAGCCTGGTGCGCCACGGCGTCAAGAATGTTCTGATCCTCAACGGTCATGGCGGCAACGAAGCGCCCATGGGTGGCATCATCGGCCAGTGGCATCTCTATTTCGCGGCCGAGGCGCCGGAGGCCAGTGTTCAGTTTCACTCCTACTGGGATCTGAGCCGGCCTGAAGCCGAAAAGCTGTGCAAGGGAGGGGTGCCGGGCCACGCCCAGGAGTACGAGACCGCGATGGCGCTGGCCGTCTGCCCGCACAACGTGCGGGTGGAGGCGATGCACGACCAGGAGGACAAAAGCCCGCTGGATGCCAGCGCGGAACAGGGGCAAAAACTGGTCGACGCAGCCGTGAACGCCACCCGCCGCTACCTGGAAGAGATGATCGCCGGCAAGCACCGCGCGGCCGTGAATCCTGAATAAAATGCCGGTGGTTACCGCTTAGGAATCAGGAACCGTTCCAGCTTCCTTGACGACGGATCATTGGCCATTGCCGTTCAGTCCGCAATACTCGGCAGCGGTGAGGGCGTAGACCTGCGCGGCCTGCGTCAGGCGCGAGAGCGATACCCACTCCACGTCTGAGTGGGCCGTCTCATTGGATGGGCCGTAGTAGAAGGAGGGCACGCCGCCGAGATTGACGAACAGGTTGGCGTCGCCGACGATGCGTTTGCCCGCGACGACGACCTGGTCGCCGTGCACGAAACGATGAGCCTGCGCTGCCGCCTGCACCGCGTCATCGTCGCCGGACGTCTCGAACGGCTCCCGTTCGTGGATCATGCTGACTTCCAGTTCCAGCTGGCCCGCCTCGGCGATGGGCGCGGCCAGCTCCCGCAGCTCCGCCAAAACCTCCTCCGCGCTGGCGCGCGGCCCCCAGCGCAGCGTACCGGTCAGCCGGCAAAGCGCCGGCGTGCGGTTGAAATAATCGCCCGCCTCCACCGTTCCAATATCGATGCGCTCCGCCCCCGCCAGGGGGTGCAGCGCGCCCATATCCAGCTCCTCCTGGTAGGCGGTGATGCGCTGGATCAGGTCGCCGAGGAAGCGAATCGGGTTCTCGCCGAAGGGGATGTAGGTGGTGTGCGTGCCGCCGCGTGGGGACGTGAGCTCGATGATGAAGACCATTGAGCCCATGCTCATGACCCACAGTTCGTTCCAGCCTTCGCCGATCAGGATCCTGTCGCCGCCGATCCGCCCGCTCTTGATGTCCTCGATCAGGGCCAGCGGACCGTCCTTTTGGGCCTCCGGCTCCTCGTGGCCGACGATAGCGGTGAGCCAGAGGTCGCCGGCCAGGGTGACGTCGGCAGTCTTGAGCGCCCGCAGCGCGCCCAGCTTGGCGGCCATCGCCCCTTTCATGTCGGTGGCGCCGCGCCCGTAGAGACGGTCTCCCTCGCGGCGGCAGGGCACGCAGTCGCCGATCGGGATCGTGTCCAGGTGCCCGTTCAGCATCAGGCTGGGGCCGTCGCCTGTCCCCGGCAGCCGCGCGTAGATGTTGTAACGGCCGTCGCTCACCCGGCGCTGATCGACGTCAAAGCCGAGCTCGCCCAGCTCGGCAGCGTAGTACTGGCAGACATCCGCCTCCTGCATGGTCACGCTGGGGATCTCCACCAGCGCCTGCGCCTGCCGGGCGATCCACTCGCCATCGACCGCGTCTTTCAGGGCTGTCCACTGCTCCTGGTTCTGTCTCATCTGTTTTCTCCGTGAAATCAGGGGACACGAAAGGGCACTATCAGGGTAGGCATTCAAACTACGCCTGCACATGCGGAAACATACAATACAATGTATCGGCGCCGTGATCGGCGCAAGGCCTTGTAGACAGTTCCCTTCTGTATTGCATCTTGGAACGAGTCGATGTCAGCTTAACGCCCGCTCTTGGCCAGGCAGCGCACCGCCTCCGCCAGCAGGTCGATCTCCTCTTCCAGCAAAAAGAATGGGACGCTGGCCCGCACGCCGTTGTGGGCGATGGTCAGCGGTCGGACGATGATCGGCTTCGGCTGGCATTCACGTAGTGCGCGGGTCAACGCCTCGCCGTCCCATCCGGCTACGGAAAAGGCGGCCAGGGCAGCCGAACGGTTGACTTCAAGCGGCGTGTAGAGCGTGACGCCGGGGATGGCGCCCAGCGCCTGTTTGAGGCGGTCGGTGAGCTGCGCGGTGCGCGCCCAGATGCTCTCCAGCCCGATCTCCGTCAGGTAGCCGGCGGCAAAGGCCCAGGTATGCACCAGCGGCCATGACCAGGGGCCGAATTCGAACCGCTCCGCCCCTTCCTTCAGCGCATAGTCATCGGTATCGTAGCGCAGCCAGGCTTCGGCGCGTCCGCCTGCGTAGGTGACCTGCAAGGCTTCAAGTCGCTCAGGATGCACGTAGAGCGCGCCGGCTGCATAGGGTGCGTACATCCACTTGTAGGAGAGGATGCCGGCAAAGTCGCAGCCCATTCCCGCCAGATCGATGGGAAAGAGGCCGGCCGAATGGGCCGCGTCGACGAAGGTGAGGACGCCGCGTTCCCTGGCCAGCCCGCAGAGCTGCTCGACGGGCAGCCGGAAACCGGTCTCGGTGGTGACGTGGCTGACCGCCAGCAGGCGTGTGCGTTCGCTGATGCGCGCGGCGAAGGCGTCCAACTGCTCCTCGGCGTCGGCCAGCAGCGGAACCTTGACCACCTCGACACCGTGCCGGTCCCGCAAATGCAGAGAGGGCAAATGGAGAGCGGCCTCCTCCTCCTCCGTGATCAGTAACTGGTCCCCGCGCCGCCAATCGAGTCCCCGCAGGACGGTCTGATAGGCCTCACTCACCCCGCGCATGAGGGCCAGCGTGTCCGGCGCGACGCCGAAAAAGCGCGCCAGCACAGCCTTGGAACGTGCGCGCCGCGGATACTCCTCGTCCGGGTAGACGATGTGCATCGGCCCCCGCACCACCAACTCTTCCATCAGGCGCGTATGTTCGGCGGCGATGGCGCGCGGGGTCACGCTCACGCCGCCGTTCTGAAACCAGACATACTGCGCCAGCGCGGGGATATCGGCGCGGATCTTCTCAACTGTCGCGCGCTGCATGGGCGAGGTCAGGCGCAGTTTGCCAGGCGGGGCTTTCGGGCTGCAGTTCGAGCAGCTCGTGATACGTCTCCGGACGCCGCATCCCCAGGTAGCAATCCTTGAGCGTGGGGTAGCGTTCCTTTTGCTCGCCCGTGTACCACGTCTCGTAGCCGGCATCGAGGTCGACGTCGGCGAAAGTGAGGCCGGGCCGGTGTGACGTGTTCGCCAGGGTCCGGCCGTAGGGGTCTACGATGCGCGAATGGCCCATCGAGCGGCCCGCCAGGAAGGGCTGCATCACGAAATGGGAGGAGGCCAGGTAGACCTGGTTGTCGATGGCGCGGGCGTTCACGATCGACTCGATGTGGTCGCCCGTGTAGTCGATGCACATGGTGGGGAAGAGCAGCAGATGCGCGCCCTTCAGCGCCAGGATACGCCACATCTCGGGGTAGTGAATGTCCATGCAGATGCCCATGCCCACGCGGCCGAAATCACACTCGAAGACCGGGTAGCCGAGGTCGCCGGGCAGCACCTCGTCCTCTTCGCCGGGCGCCAGGTGCATCTTGCGGTATTTGCCCATCAGGTCGCCCTTGCGGTCCAGGAAGACGCCGGTGTTGTAGACGCTTTCGCCATCCTGTTCGCGCTGGCTGTAAGCGACATAAAGGTTGTTGTCGCTGGCGCGCTGGGCGAACAGCGCCAGCGTGTCGCCGCCGGGTATCGGTTCAGGCAGCTGGGGAATGTGTTCGGGGTCGCAGCCGACCACGTCCGGCTCTTCGGGCAGGAGCACGATGTCGGCGCGGGCATCGCCGGCGCGGTCGATCATCTCCAGGCAGCGCTCGATGCAGCGGCTGGGATAGCTGGGCGGGTCGTCGTGCAGGATGCTGGCGGTGGCCAAACGGGCGGGTCTCATTGGCTGGAACCTCCCACGGACAGGGTGATGGGCTGCGTCAGATCCAGGGTGACGCGCAGCGTGTCGAGCTTGACGAGCAGCCCGGGCTGGGGCTGGCCGTTGAGGATGATGACGGGGTTGCGGCGCAGGTTGGGCGGTACCTGGATGTCAACGGTGACTTGGCGGCTGGCAACCGGGGCCGGCAGGTCCTTCAGCTGCAGGCGGTAGCTCTCCTCCCCCGCGGCCGTGGAGACGGTTTCGATCTGCAGATGACGCCGGCAGACGATGTAGTCGAGGATCTCCTCGGCGGTGGCGGTCCACACCTTGTCGCCGCTTTCGATCACGGCGTTCAGCCGGGCGCGGTGCTCGTCGATGTAGAGGTCCTTGTTCTCGTGGGGGATGGTCGGCGCCGGACAGTGGCAGTAGTCGATCACCCAGCCCGACTCCCGCTGCGCCTGCGTCAGCCGGTGGTGGGAGTCGAAGGCCGCGAAGAGCGGCGTCCACGCCTGGTGCAGGTTGGCGACGCGGCCGAGGAACCAGAGATCGGCGTCGGGCCGGTTGATGTCGTCGGTGACCGAGAGCGCGCACAGGTAGCCGTGCTCCTGCAGGGCCGCGGTGATCTTCGGGGTGATGTTGGCGTTGCTGCCCGGCGCGGTGTAGACGGTTACGCGATGGCCGATCGCGTCCTCCAGCACCTCCTTGGCCTGGCGCACTTCGAGGTCGATGTTATCCTCGACGATACCATGCGTCCACGAGTGGTTGCCGACGCCCCAGCCCATGTCGATCAGCTCGCGCAGTTTGTCCCCGCCCATATGATGGTAGCCGTTGTAGCTGGAGTTGCCCACGCGGCGCACTTCGCCCATCTGCCCGACCACGACCTCCACGTGGCCCGGCAGGCCCAGCTCCTCGTGCAGGGGAACGACGTGATCGAACAGCTCGGTGAGCGCCTCGTCGTAGGTGACCGTGTAGGCCCACTCTTTGCCATGCTTGAAGGTGGTTGGGGTAATAGGGATGCTCATGTCAGTTCCTGTTTCTTGTTTATCGGTGTTCCCGTCTTTCGCAGACCGTCAGGAGACGCGATTGCGTTCGGCCACGGCACGCACGATCGACGTCGCCAGTTCGCAGTCCTGCGGCTGGTACTTCTCACAGAATGAGGACCAGCGCACAAAGTTGCGCAGGAAACCGTGGGCGTTGGGGCAGCTATCCGCGCTATAGTTATACGTGCGGGAGGCCGGCGGCATCGCGAACTGGTGGGTCCGGTTGCCGGCGCGTTCATGCAGGAAGGTGCAGGCCTGCGGCATCAGGTAGTAGCGGCCCTGCCCCGCGCCCGGAATGCCCGCGTCAGCAACCTGCTGGGCGAACTCCGCCGGCGTGCAGCCGAAGGCGGTCGGGTCGATACTGAAACCGGCCATCCAGCAGGAGTAGACGTCCATGTAATCGGGAATAGCCAGGGGTGTAATGCCGGGTATTCCGGCCAGCAACTCGCTCAACAGCCGTATCATGCGATCGCGCTGCGCTACCTGTGGGTGGATGATCTCGAGCTGGCCGAGCGTGATGGCCGCGGTGGCCTGCGGCATGCGGTAGGCGTACCCGAGCGCGGAGTGGACCCTGCCGAAACCGGCCGGCGCCATCTCGCCCCCGCGGCTGTGGCCGATAAAGCGCAGGGCTTCGGCCAGTTCGTCGTCATCGGTGACGACACAGCCGCCGACGTCGGAGCCGAGCGTCTTTTCGGAGTCGAAGGAGAAGCCCGCGGCTTGGGCGAGCGTGCCCGCGAAGCGCCCCTTGTAGCGTCCAAAGACCGCCTGGCAGACGTCTTCATAGACGAAGAGATCGTGTCTGGCGGCCAGCTCGTTGATCGGGTCCATGTCGCAGATGATGCCCGTCTTATGCACGACGAGAACAGCGCGCGTCCGCTCGCTGATACAGGCCTCGATCGTGTCGGCGCTCACGTTGACGCTGCCCGGCTCGGTATCGGCGAAGACGGGAATGTAGTTTTCCAGGCAGAGGCCCTGGATGGTGCCGAAGTCGGTGATCGGGCTGACGATGATCTCGTCGCCCGGTTCAAAGGGGAAGGCCGCGGCCAGAACGCCGAGCGCCGGTGTGCAGCCTGGCGTGGCAATGCAGTGGCGGACGCCCAGCTCCGCGGCAAAGTTCTTCTCGAAGCGCCCGATCATATCGACCGTAAGGCCGCTTTCCACGACCTCTTGCAGATAGGCCGTGCAGTTCGGCCCCATCGTGCGGGGGAAGGGCGATGGCAGCGCGGCCTCTTCCCCGTTGAGGCTTGCCGCGCCGTAGGTCGCGCGTACTCTCGATGCAGTCGTCATTGTAGAAGTTTCCAGTTCTCTGTTTCCTGCCCTCGGTAGCCGGGCCAGCCTACCAACAAAAAGCGGTCAGCAACTGACCACTGCAGTTCTCATCGTCCTGACAGCCCCGTCAGCAGGATCCCTTCCATGAAATAGCGCTGGGCCGCGAAGAAGAGAATCAGTACCGGGATCAGCGTCAGCGTGGAAGCGGCCATGAGGTAGTTCCACTGGGTGTAGCGCTGATCGCGGAAGAACTGCAGGCCCAGGGCCAGCGTGCGCATATGGGGTTTGTTCATATAGATGAGCGGCCCCATGAAGTCGTTCCAGTTGGAGAGAACGGTAAAGACGGTGATGACTGCCAGCGGCGCCTTGGAAAAGGGCAGAATGATCTCCCACCAGACGCGCAGGCTAGATGCGCCGTCAATATAGGCCGCCTCGTCGTAGTCGTAGGGCAGGGTGAGGTAGAACTGGCGAAGTAGAAAAATATAGAAGGCGCCCCCGCCGAAAAAGGCGGGCACGGTCAGGGGCAGGAAAGTATTGACCCAGCCCAGGCGGGTGAAGAGGACAAAGGTGGGGATCAGGGTGACGATGCTGGGCAGCATCATCGTAGAAAGCAGCACAGCAAAAAGGACCTCCCGCTCAGGAAAACGGCGGCGGGCGAAGCCGAAGGCGACCAAGCTGGCCGAGAGAACCGTGCCGAATGTTGCCAGACCTGTGACGATCAGCGTGTTGCGCAGATAGAGGAAGAAGGGGAACTTCTGAATGGCAACCAGGTAGTTCGACCAGAGGAAGGGGGCCGGTATCAGCTCCGGCGGGTAGGCGAAGATCTGCGGCGAATCCTTGAGCGAAGTGCTGATCATCCAGATGTTGGGGAAGAGCAGCACAAGGCAGACGAAACTGAGGAAAAGATAGAGTGCAAGGCGCGTCAACAACCCGCTCATCGAGAGCCCCGCGACGCTTCTCTTGCGCCCGCCTGTTATTGTGAGAGGAACTTCTGCTCTTGTCTGAGTCATTGGCAAATTCTGGTTTTGAGTTCTCAACGTTCCGCTTCGTAAAAGACCCAGAGCCGGGCCATCCGCAACTGGATGACGGTAAAGACGAGAATGATAACAAAGAGTACCCACGCCAGCGCCGATGCGTAGCCCATCTTGAAAAAGCGGAAGGCGTTGTTATAGAGATACAGGACGTAGAACAGGGTCGAGTTGGCGGGGCCGCCGGCAGTTATGATGTAGGCGCCGGTGAAGACCTGAAAAGTGCCGATGATGCCGAGCACCAGGTTGAAAAAGATCAGCGGCGTCATCATCGGTACGGTGATGTGGCGGAAACGGTGCCACAGATTGGCGCCGTCAATGCCGGCGGCTTCATAGAGGACGCGGGGCACGTTCTGCAGACCGGCGAGAAAGATGATGGCGCTGCCGCCGATGCCCCAGAGCCCCATGATCACGAATACAAGCTTGGTGATTTTCGGATTGAAGAGCCAGTTGAAGGTGGGCAGACCCAGGGCCTGCAGGACGGCGTTGACCAGGCCGAAATCACCGGAAAAGAGCATCCCCCAAGTCAGAGCGCTGGCTACCGCCGGCGTTATGACCGGCAGGTAATATAGCGTCCGATAGAGATTGATGCCGCGCACCTGCACACTCAGCAGCAGGGCCACCAGGAAGGCCGCGAACAGGTTCAGCGGAACGGAGAGGATGACGAAGTAGAAGGTGTTATAGAGAGTGAGGCCGAAAAGGCGGTCCGCGCCGAAGAGCTTGGTGTAGTTGTCCAGCCCCAGCCAGTCGGCGCCGGAGAGCACCGAATACTTGGTGAACGAGAAGTAGATCGAGGCCGCCATCGGCCCAATGGTGAAGATCAGGAAGCCGGCGAGCCAGGGCAGAATATAGAGCCGGCCTTCCCACGCTTCTTTGCGGGCCAGAGGACCCGGCCTGTGCTTGGTTTGGAGCGCCATTACTTCAGAGGTCAGTGGTCAGTAGTTGGTGGCCGGCAGCAGGTGGTGAGCCGTCAATGGTTGACAGTCAGCGGCCAGCCGCAGGTGTAACGGCTGGCCGCTGGTTCTTGCGGTTACGAGTTGACGAGGGCGGTCGACTCTTCGGCGAGCTGGCCGAGGATCTCCTCGACGGGGCGTGTTCCCAGGACCATCTCATCCCAGGCCACGTTCCAGTAGGTGTTGATCCATTCGGACTCTTTGGGACTGGTGCGATAGGTGCGCAGGATCGGGCGGATGGCCTCGTAGACCTCGGTATCCTCCCATTCGTAGACGGTGGCCGGCGCAACGCGCTTAATGGACGGGAAGCGACCGCCGCCGATCGAGGCATAAATGCTGGCCGCGGCTTCGGAGAAGGAGCGCTCCTTGTACCAGGCCCAGGCCGGGTCCACGTTGCCGGGGCTGCTGGAGAAGTAGAAGGAATTCAGCGCGGCGACGGAGTACTGCCCGCTCGGCCCCGTGGGGAAGGGAACCATGCCGATGTCGAAGAGATCGGGCGCGCCGTCCTGGACGATGGTGCGGGTGTACCACTGCCCGGCCATGGTGGCCATGGAGCGGCCGTTGGTATAGCTGATCGGCTGCTCGGTGGTGCTGGAGCCGGGCAGGGGTGTCAATCCTTCAAGATAGAACTGCTGGATCCACTTCCACAGGGCGACGTTCTCCTCGTTGTCCATGATGCTGGCGGAGAAGTCGTCGTTCCACTGCTCTGTGCCCCACGCCCAGGCGAGCATTACGTAGACGGAGACGCTGCGGCCGCTGCCCATCTCGTAGCCGTAGATGGGAACGCCGTCCTGTTCGCTGGTGAACTCTTTCGCGAACTGGTACCAGGCGTCGTAGTCCCAGTCACCGTTTACGTTCATCTCCTTGGGCGTGGTGGCGCCGGCCTCGTTGACCGCCGAGAGATTGTACCAGTGCAGCCAGCCGCTGATGAACCAGGCGAGGCCGTAGGTTTCGCCTTCGATGGTCTCCTTGGCGTAGTCAAAGAAGTCGTCGGCCGAGATCTCGGTATCGGCGTCGATCAGGTCGTCCAGCGGGCCGATGACGTTGTTCTCGATGAAGAGGGGCAGCCACTGCCAGTAGCCGTAGATAACGTCGTACTCGGAACCGCCGGCGATCGAGGTGAGCAGCTTTTCGGTGAAGCCGGCCCAGGGTGCCTGTTCACGAATGATCTCGTAGTCCGGGTATTTCTCGGTGAAATATTCGATGAACAGCTGGTCGGCTTCGACCCAGGCATCGGTGCCGGTGGGGTCGTAGTCGAAGATGTAGGCGGTCTGCTTCTCCGCCATCATGGAGCCATCGTCCATGGCGCCGTCCTGGGCGACCGGCGCGCAGGCGGCAAGTGCCAGCCCCGTGCCGGCCAGGCCCGCGTTGCGCATGAACTCGCGGCGACTCAGTTGCTTGGTCATTGTGTTTGTCTCCTTCGTTGAGTGGAAAGGGAATCAGGATATGGCGAAGAAAATTCCATTTCAGCAGAATGGTACTGTACGCTGTACTGTGAGAGGAGCGGGTGGTGGGCTGTCTTTCTATTGCTTGCGCTCAGTGCGCGATGGGACTGGTTGCAACGCTGTGCCGGAGCGGAGGGAGGAAAAGTATCGTCCTGATTTTTGTTGAGCGTAGTTTGTTCATCCCACAGATGGCAACCGCTGAGTTGAATGAGCAGTAATATATTAAAGTGCGCTCAACCACGCAAATCTCTACATATTACAAAAGAGCGCCCTGCACAGAGTCCGACGACTGATTTGGATTTTCCACAGCTCTCGTTGGCGTAGATTCCGTGCCACGGTTACGAAACAGCACCTCCAGAGTTTTGACACCAATGCCCTTGTGCGCGGTGAGTTGACTAATGGTATGGATATCTGATCGGCCAAATGCTTCATGGAGCGCTGAAATACGGTGGACAGACAGACCGGTCTCTGTTGCAAGATTCTCGATCGTTTCACGTTCAAATTTTTGTTTGATTTTTCGATACCAGTCATCTTCCACATTGCGGTCGTAAATGTATATGTCAATGTCAATATCACACACATACAGATGCTTGGCCATAATTGCAATGGCTTCATCCTCTGGTAACTTCCCATTCAGCGTACCTAGAGCAGGAAAGGCAATAGATTCGATCCCGCGTTGCTTGTACGTTTCGACAAATCGCTTGAGTCCTTCATGGAGGTACGATTTTCTAGAGGGATCTTTCCAGTGCTTCTTCGTCGGGAAGTTCAATACCCAAGGGCTCTCTTTATCGTACAGCCACAGTTTTCCAATATCCATTACACCTTTTCGGCAATGTTCTTCATACCGCTCAAACATTTTTGGAAATCGCAGCTTGAACTCCAAAGCAATGCCAGCCCCCATGACCCCAACACAATTGACCGTGTTAACCAGAGTCTGGCACTGGCTATTGAATATGTTGCCCTTGATTATACGTAACATGTTAGAAAAACCACTCTGGGCGCACCTGTATTTCAACCTGTGGCATTGCAACCTGAACTACATCGTGCGCATGTTGGCTGTAAACCACAATGTTCTCAATCAACTCGGTAGCGATTGATTCTGGCACAAGAACCTCCGCGCACCGCTTACGTGCTCCATCCTCAAAATCGTTCCAATACTGCGCTTGTAGACAATCCCAATCAAGTTTGTTTAATTCAGCGATGTTATCGTAGAACTTCGTATCTGTTGCCGCCGCGTTACCGTCGGTAAAGATTGTTCCTGGGGAAAACATTACCCTGTTAGAGATGTATAATACAGCCAAGGTATCTTGTTCGGCCCTACGTCGGGACAGCATTGGGTTCCTTGCTCGGAAGTACAACGCAACGTAATCGTGTAAAGCTCTCTCGTTGATGGGGTCACGTCGCCATCGTCGTCTCCTTTGTACGTCAGGATCCGAGATGTCGCGGGGATGGTGTCTTACATGGGCCAGATTGTGCGATGTCAGTCCTGACTTAGCAATACTACCGAGATTATCAATGTGGGTCATGTGGTAAAGGTACTTGATTCCGTACCTTTCCAAATGCTCGACATCGTGCTGGTGCATAGGACTCCTCTTTGAGGGTTCATTATCTCATCGGCCCTTCATTCTCGCAAGTCCTTACTCTTTTTCCCTTCGGCTCTGGCCTCGCGCGTGTTGTAGGTTAAACTGTGGCCAATGGCAGCTGTCTACAACTGGCCACTGGCGCGGTACTCCTCGGTAAAGCTGTGGCCGTCGAAGCCGGGCGCGTCCGCGGGAAGCTCGTCGATGCGGACGCGCGTGAGGCGGCCGCGGCTCATACTCTCACGACCGGCCAGCAGCACCATCACCGCCTCGCACATCAGGTCGATGTCGGCGGGGAAAGGACGCTTTCCCTGGAAGTGGGCGACAACGTCCTGCAGGAGCGCGCGGTAGAAACTGCTTTCGACGGTCGCCGACCAGTGGCCACTGGCGGCGCTGATGGAGAGAAAGAAGCCGCCGGCCGCTTGCAGTTCCAGCACCACCTGCAGTCCGCTCGCGTAGTCGACCAGAAGCCGCTCCGAACCGTGGCTGCCGAGATGCGTGACCGCGACCGCGGGGCTGCTGCGTTCCCTGCCGATAACGCCCTGGACCATCTCGATGACGTGGATGCCGTAGTTGAAGAAATCGTTCGGCCCGCTGGCAAAGATGGTGTGGAGGTCGCTCCCCTGGGTCTGCGCATGGATCCGCTTGACCTCCTCACAGCAGCGCAGCGATGAGCCGCCGATAATGTCCGCGCCCTGCGCCGCCCACGCCTTCAGTTGCTGCAGATCGGCGACGTTCCCGGCCAGCGGCTTGTCGATATAGACACCCTTGCCGGCCTCGACGAACGGCTTGACCCGTTCCACGTGCAGGTCCCAGTTGCAGCCCTGGACAAAGACCACATCGACCAGCGGGATCAAGTCCGTCAGCACAGGCACGACTTCCGGGATGTTGTGCTCAGCCGCGAACTGCTTGGCATACCCCGGCGGCCGCACGCTGCCGCCGTCCCAGCAGGCGACCACCGCGACACTGTCCCACTCCTGCAGAATCGGCACCCAGCGGCCCGGGTGCGAGGTATCGAGGGCGGCGATTCCGATTTTTAGCATGGGTCGGTTTCCAGTTATCGGTGGCGGGCCGGTTTCGGAATGGAATGGAGTGATTGAAGGCTGAGCGCTGGGGCGGTCAACGCAGCCATTCGTCGAGGTGTTCGGCCACGAAGTCGTCGTCGGTCAGGTGAGGATAGGCGCGGCAGACGCGGTCCAACTCTTCGCACTGGCCGGGGGAGAGGCTCTCCACCGGGTTGAAGCACCAGATCCCCTGCATCAGCCCCTGCCGGCGCAGCACCTCGTGGACGCCCGAGATACAACCGTGGAAGTCGTGTGCGCTGTCGAACACCGCCGCGTTCGCGTCCGTCATCTGGGCGTTGTAGGTGAGCCAGTGCCGATAGTCGAGCCTGCCGGCTGCGCCCTGGTCGTGGATGGCGCGCAGCATGGCGACCGCTTCCCGCGTCCACACGGCCCACTGCCCGAGCAGCCCGCCAACGATGCGCAGCGGCGGCGCATCCGTCTCCTGTCCGCCAAAGCTGAACTCGGTGAGCAGGTCCGCGACGATGTTGTCGTCATTGCCGGTGTAGAGCGCGATCTCTCCGCTCCGGCATGACTCGGCTACCGCCCGCACCACGTCCAGCGTCTTGTAGCGGTCGAACGGCGCGACCTTGATCGCGACGACGTTCTTAATCTCCACGAACTCGCGCCAGAAGCGGTAGGGCAGCACCTGTCCGCCCACCGCGGTCTGCAAATAGAAGCCGAATACCGGGATCACCTCCGCCACGCGACGGCAGTGTTCGATGAGCTCCGTTGGCGACGCCTCTGCCAGCGCCTGCAGGCTCAGCAGCCCCGCATCGTAACCGTGCTCCAGGGCAGTCTCGGCCTCATGCACTGCCTGCCGCGTGTCGCCCAGGATGCCCGCCACCTTGACAAAGGGGCGGGGGTTCTGTTGCAAATGCTCGTCCACCGTCTCCGACGCCAGCGCCAGCACCGGCTCCAGCAGACCGTATGCCGGCTGATGCAACTCGAACTGGGTCGTATGCACCCCCACGGCCACGCCGCCGGCGCCGGCCGCGCAGTAGTAGCGGGTCAGCGCGCGCTGGCGCCGCTCATCCAGCTTGAGGTCGGCGGTGAGGGCGAGTGGGTGGGCCGGGATCACCTGCCCGTTGGCCAGATGTTGTCGCAGTTCAGGTAAAGTCTGGGCCATCAGAAGCTCCCGTCGCGCGTCTCAAAGTGGGTCGGTTTATCCAGCGATGCGCCGTCGTTCTGTACCCAGTCGGCGATCCACTGCAGCATCTGGTGCAGCGAGACGCGCGGGTAGCCGAAAAGCTGCGCGGCCTTGGCCGCGTTGTTGAGCAGCGCGGTCGGCGCCTCCTCGCCGCTGAAACGGACCTCCTTGCCGAGCATGCCGCCCAGCGCTTGGGCCACGCGGCGCACCGAAACGGTCTCGGGCCCGGTGACGTTCAGCACAAAGGGCGGCGCGGCGCAGTGGTCGAGCAGGGCGATGGCCTGGGCGTTGGCGTCCCCCTGCCAGATCACATTGGCCGCGCCCATGTCGAGCGTAACGGGCTCCTCCGCGTGCACCTGGCGGGCAATATCCACCAGAACGCCGTAGCGCATCTCCACCGCATAGTTCAGGCGGACGATGGCGCAGAGCAGGCCGTGCCGCCGCGAAAAATAGTCGAAGATACGCTCGCGCCCCAGGCAGGACATCGCGTATTCGCCGACCGGGTCCAGGGGGTCGCTCTCCAGGGGGCCGCCGGCGACCACCGGCACCAGCGGATAGACGTTGCCGGTGGAGAAGGCGACGATGCGGGCGTTCAGATAACGCTCGCAGATCAGCGCCGGCAGGTAGGTGTTGATGCCCCAGGTCATGTGCTGGTTGCCGGTCGTGCCGAACTTCTGACCGGCCATGTAGATCACGCTGTTGCTGTCGGGCAGGGAAGCCAGCTGCGACCGGTCCAGCAGGTCGCACGTGATCGTCTGCACGCCCCACGCCTCCAGCTGATCGCGCGTGCCGGGCTGGCTGAAACGGGCGACGCCGTAGACGCGGTGGGGCGAGTTGA
This sequence comes from Caldilineaceae bacterium SB0661_bin_32, assembly GCA_009841235.1. GTDB lineage: Bacteria > Chloroflexota > Anaerolineae > Caldilineales > Caldilineaceae > Bin5. Next base: position 65,159 of record VXMH01000028.1, read on the forward strand.
GTTCATCAAGGGCGCGCACCGCCATCCGCGCCAGCGAGGGGCCCATCTTGCCGCTGACGCCCAGCACGACCAGGTCAGAGTCCAGCTTTTCAAGCGCGGCCAGAGCAGCGGGCGAGGGTTCCGAGAGCAGCAGGTCGAGCTCCTCTTCATTGCGGGGGCCGGCGGACGTGACTTGCATTTCGATACCGTTTGCCACTCTTGCTGCGCTCATCGTTCCTCGCCTTCGTGGTGATTAGTTTCCGGTCACGAGCCCGCGACCGACATCTGTGAATGTAATATAGAACAGATTGGGTGTCAATGTCTTACGGGATTTTCCAGCGGCATTGACGCATTCGAAGCCCGTAAGGGGACGGCAGAGCTAACGCACGCGCTATGCAAAGTCCTCTCAAAATTAAAAAGATATCGAGATGGTTCTTTTGACAATAAAAAACAACTCTGATAGAGTGCGCCCAACTTCAATGCAGATGCTTCCAAAGTGGCGAACTGTTTCAACGAATCGACCGAATCGGCTCCACGTTTCTACTTGTAGAAACGTTGTCAGCTTGATCGGTACTTTCGCCCACAACATAATGCAGCGAAATTCGGTATCTGTTCCCCTGCATCGGGAAATTCCTGGTTTTCCTATCCAAAGGAGGAAGGTATGAAAGTCTCGAAGGAAAGAGTAAGTCGTCGCGATTTTCTGCGGCTGTCTGCGGTTACAGCCCTCTCGGGAATCGGCGCAACCGCGCTGGCGGCCTGCGCGCCGGCGCCTGGGCAAGGGGCATCCGGCGACATGGCAGCGGATGAGCCCGCCATGGCCCAACAGACGATCACCTATTGGGATTGGTGGGGCCCAGCCGCCAATGCGACCAGCAAAGCGCTGTTCGACCGGTTGCCGGTTGCCCTGGGAGAGTCGAACCCTGAGCTGGAGTTGAACTATCAGAACGTTCCCTTCGGTGAATATTTCGTAAAATTCCTGGCGGCGCATGCGGCGGACGACACGCCTGATGTCATGCACAGCTCGGTATACTGGGCCCGTGACTTCTTCGACAGGGGTGCCCTCCTAGACCTGACACCCAACATCGAAATAACGCCGGACCTGGCGCCGGAGAACTTCCTCGACGGCGCGTTGCTTCAGGCGACAAAGGGCCCTGCGCAGTACGGCGTACTGGGCGAGGGACCGGACAGCAACCAGATCTTCTTCAACACCGATCTGTTCGATGAGGCGGGCGTCACGACCGACCCCGACGAGATAGCAACCTGGGGCTGGGCGGACTTCACCGACGCGGCCAAGGAACTGACCAAGCGTGACGGCGACGAAGTCGTTCAGTCGGGTTTCCTGATCGCCACACCGACCGCCCAAACGCTGAGTGTGTGGGCCAGTTGCCACGATGTCGGCTTCTATTCGAAGAACGATGCCGGCATTGAGAATGGTATCGGCTTCAACGAAAAGAACGCAGCGGTAAACGGGCTGAACTGGTTCCTGGACATGTTGCATGTGCACCAGGTCTCCCAGCCGATAGCCCCTGAACGACAGGACTGGGCGCAGTTCCAGCAGGGAAAGACTGCGATGGCGGCGTCCGGTCCTTGGAAATATGGGCCCCTGACCAATGATCTGCCGGATCTGAACTGGTTCACGATGTTGTGGCCCGCGGCGCCGGTGGACGGCGGGAAACAAGGCTCGGCCCACTGGAACAACATGCTGGTTGTGCCGACCAAGTCACCCAACAAAGATGCCGGCTGGGCTTTCCTGGAGTTCTGGTGCGGGCTGGGTTGGATGCTGGAGCGGTTCGCGATCGGCAGCTGGTTGGCGCCGCGTAAGGACTTCTACGAGACACCCGAATACCAGGCCGCGCTGCAGGAGCTTCCGGTCCTGAACATGGTCCCACTGGCGTCAGCGGCGGGCACGCCGTTGGTCTACATCCAGCAGAGCGCCTTGGATGCGGTAATCAAGCCGATCCTGGAAGCGGCAATTCTGCAGGAGTTGGAGCCGGAAGCAGCGATCGAGCAGTTGGTCGATGAGTGCACTGAGGTTATGGTAAACGCCGGTTACTCTTGATCCACATATGGCGCGCGGTCGGTGGCTGCTGACCGGCCGCGCGCCGGTGTATTTCAGAGCGCAGTGACAAATGACGACTCTGGCACAACCTTCCCAGCCGGTTCAGTCGCGTGCAAGCAGACAGAGAGAACTGTGGAGACGTTTCAGGAAAACCTGGCCGGGCTATCTGTTCATCAGCCCGGCGGGCCTGCTGATCACGGTCTTTTCCTACATCGCGATCATCTTCTCTCTCTACATCAGCTTTCACCAATATGACATCATCTCAGAGGCGCGGCCTTTCGAGGGGCTGGAGAACTACACGCGCGCGTTGAGCGATAAGCTGGTACGGATCAGTTTCCGCAACACGTTTATCTATGTCATTGTAATCGTTCCGTCGATAACGATTATCTCATTGCTGCTGGCGGTTCTGGGCAATCAGGTCCGGCGGGGGCGGGCGCTCTTTCGCACCGTCTTCTTCATCCCCACAATTACGCCTATCGTGGTGACTTCGATGCTGTGGGTGTGGCTCTACGAACCCACCGGCGGGATCAACAGGCTGCTTGAGATGATAAACATTGAGGGCCCCAACTGGCTCTTCAATCCAGCGACCGCGCTGCCGGCTATCATGATCATGACCATCTGGGGCGCGGTCGGCTACTACATGATCATCTTCCTCGCCGGCCTGGCCGAGATCCCGGAGGTCTTCTACGAAGCGGCCAAGGTGGACGGCGCCGGCCGCTGGCACACCTTCTGGAGCATCACTATTCCCCTGTTGCGCAATTCGCTCATCTTCGCCTTCGTTACCTTGACGATCGCGGCCTTTCAGGTCTTCACTCAGGTCTTCATCATGACGCAGGGCGGCCCCATGAACTCGACACAGACGGTTCAAATGGTCGTCTACCACTACGCATTTCAACGATTTGAAATGGGCTATGCGTCGGCCATATCCTGGCTGCTGTTCGGCGTAATCTTCTTCTTCTCCGCGCTGCAGCTGAAGCTGTTCATCTCGCGGGAGCTGTACTGAGTCATGGCGCGTACACTGTCCGACCCCGGCGGCGGGGCGAGAGAACAGAACAGGCTGCTTCTGGTTGCAACCAAGCGCAGCTTTACCATCATCGTCTATGCGCTGCTGATCGCCCTCGCCTTCAGCATGATCTTTCCCTACCTCTGGATGCTCGCCAACTCCTTCAAGAGCCGGACCGACTTTTTCACCAATCCCTATTCGGTCATTCCGATGCCGCCCACGCTGAGCACATACTATGATGCTCTGACGATCGGGCGGATGGGAGTATACCTGGGTAACAGCATTCTGTATGCGGCCGCGGTGTTAATTGTCCAGCTACTCATCGACTCGCTGGCGGCCTATTCGTTCGCGCGCGTCGATTTCCCCGGCCGCGAGACCCTCTTCCTGGCCGTGCTGGCGACGCTGATGCTGCCCGGCTCGGTTACGCTGATCCCGACCTTCCTCATCGCGCACGGGTTGGGTCTGACGAATTCATTCACGGGGGTGGTGCTGCCGGGCTTTGCCGGCGCGTTCGGTATATTCCTCTTGCGCCAGTTTTTCCTCAATATCCCGCGCGAGCTGGAGGACGCCGCCCGCATCGACGGCTCCGGCTTCTTCGGCACCTACTGGCGCATCATGCTGCCCCTCGCCAAACCGGCCATGGTGACGCTCGGCGTCTTTATCTTCCTCAACGAGTGGAGCTCCTTCGTCTGGCCCCTCATCATCCTCTCCGACTGGAAAAAGTACCCGGTCACCGTCGGCATCGCTCTCTTCCGCGACGTCAACCAGATCAACTGGCCGGCCGTATTCGCCGGCTCCACGATCGTCTCCTTCCCCATCGTCATCCTCTTCGTCCTCGCGCAGGAATACATCATCGGCGGCATCAGCCTCTCCGGCCTGAAGGGATAGAGGGCCCCGGGCAGCCCAGACAAAACGAAGATGAATCTCGGGCCTGGGGGAAATAATCCCTGGGAGCTACGCATCTCGCCTGCGTATTGATGTAGCTGACCAGAGTCAGTCAGAGCCCTGCTCTTGTTATGGGATACACCCGAACATCCGTTGCAGCATTGGTTTAGGGATCAGTTAGGGTCTATAATGGGTCAGAGCGACCCCCGCCCTTGTGAGGATTATTAAGATGCCGTCTCACAGTATTTGGCGAAGCATGGGCTTTGCTTTCGAAGGGTTGCGCTATGCCTTTAGAAGTCAACGCAGCCTTCGAATCGAAAGCATTATTGCAGGATTTATTGTCTTGATTGGATTTGCTTTGGACATCAGCAGGCTGGAGTGGGTTATCGTGATTATTTCGATTTCCTTTGTCGTTGGGCTTGAACTGGTCAACACCGCTATAGAAGCTGTAGTTGACCTGGTGTCTCCCGAATATCATCCAGTCGCGAAAGCCGCCAAAGATGTAGCTTCAGCCGCCGTTCTGACAAGCGGGGTCGGCGGGCTGATTGCTGGGCTTGTGATCTTTGGAGCTTACATACTCGGGGATTGGTTATAATGTCCCCCAAAATATCTCGCCTGCTGTATGACCCGAAAAGCCGGTTTGCCCGAATCCGCAGGAGATGTTACATTCGGGCGTATAGTCCTCTTTCAACCGCTCCTTTATCGTGCCCATTTCGACCATCGCGACCGGCAAGACCTAATCAACAGGAGGCTGAAATGAACAGAGCACTGTCTCGCCGCCAATTCCTGATCGGGACCGGTGGCCTCGCCGCTGCCGGGCTTATCGCCGCTTGTGCGATGCCGGCGGCGCCTATGGAAGACGATGCAGCCGAAGGCTCAGGGATGACCGGTGAACTGACGATCGACATGCAGTACGTTCCCGGCAAGGTAACCGCGGATACGCCGGTGGCGCTCCACGAAATCCTGCACATCGCCTCGGAGTACGAGGATATGCACCCCGGCGTCGAGGTCATCTTTGAGGAGCCGTTCAAGGCCACCGAGGCGATGACCCAGCCCACCTACTTCAGGGCCGGCGCGGCCGCAGGTACGCTGCCGGATATCACCTTCACCTACGGCCTCACCTTCATCTACGACAAGGACACGATTGTCCCGACGACCGAGTACCTGAATCAGCCGAACCAGTATATTCCCGCGGGCCAGCCGGGCAGCAGCCGCTGGCTCGACCAGTGGTTCGAGGATGTACATCCAATCGTGCTGGCCGACGGCAACAACTACGACATTCCCGTCGGTTGGGGCGGTCCGGGACTGGTGATCGCATACAACAAGGAGATATTCGCTGAGGCCGGCCTCTCCGGTCCTCCCGAAAAGACCTATTACGACTACTACCAGGCCTGCCAGCAGATCCTCGATACGGGCACGATTCCCGTGGAGAGCACCCTGCTCAGCTGGGAATGGGACCGCATGGTCGACTATCTGGTTCGGGCCATGGGGCTGTTCGAGCTGATCGACATCAACGGCGACGGCTTCTGCGACGACGTGGAACAAACCCGCGCCGCCGTCGCCGGCATCGTGCGCTTGGACTCACCTTACTGGGTCGAGCCGACCCGCATCTGGAAGGAAGCGACGAACTACTACCAGCCGGGCTACCTGCAGATGGCGCAGACCACCTCCGCCATCGGCTACGGCGAGGTCTTCATGACCGGGCAGACGTCGATGGTATGGAACGCGAACCGCATCTGGCCGCAGTTGATGGAGTTGGGAGGCACCGACAAGTTCGGCGTCTTCAATCTGCCGCGCCTGACCAATAAGCTGACCCCCTGGGGCGAAGAGGACCCGACCTGGCTGATCGCGCGCGGGACCGAGAGCAAGACTGTCACCAAGACCGCACGCGAACGAGGACACGTCGACCTGGCCGTCGATTTCCTCAAATTCATGACCACGCCGGCGAACACCGCGCGGCTGATCCACGAGCGGCTTGGCACGAACCTGGTGCTGCCCACGATCAAGGGCCTCGAAGATCTCGAGGTCGACGACGATGTCAAGGGGTTGGTCAGCGACTATGAAGCAGATACCGCCAAACCCGGATTCTCCTCCGACCGCATCGGCGACTGGCACTTCTGGTACGAGTGGTTCTCCGCGATTCAGGCCTACTTCGCCGACGATATGACACTGGAAGAGATGATCCAGATTCAGATCGACGTGCTGCCCACCTTCATCGAAAATTTCCTCGTCGACAAGGAGCTGCACGCAGAGGCCGCGGAGTGGGAGAAGATGCAGGCCGACTACACCCCGCCGCCGTGGGGCGATTACACCGTCCCCAACGAACCGTTCGTGATGCCGTTCAACGCCTGACCGCTACCTGCAGTTGATAGTGGCCGGTGGCCGGTGATCAGCAGATCACTGGCCGCCGGCCCTTGTGAACCCCATGTCAGTACAGACTGCCGACGCGGGTCTCGACAGTAAACTGTGGAGCGGGCGCCGCCGTGCGCTGCGCCGCAACCTGACCGCGTTCCTCTTTCTGCTCCCCACCTTCCTCTTTCTGGCCATCTTCATGTACCAGCCGACAGTCAATGTCATCTATCATACCCTCTTTCGCTGGGACGGCTTTACGGTGGAGCGGTACGTTGGGTTCAAGAACTTCATAACGATGGTGAACGACCCCAACATGCACATCGCCTCGCGCAATCTCGGCTGGTTCTTCCTCGGCTGGATGTTGCAGCGCATCTCCCCCTTCCTGGTGGCGGAGCTGGTCTTCAACCTCAAGCGGGAACGTTCCAAATACTGGTACCGCACGCTCTTCGTGTTGCCGATGGTGGTGCCCTTTCTGGTCACCATCATGATCTGGAAGTTCATCTACAACCCGCTGCCCACGACTGGCGTGCTCAATCGCATGTTGGGGAGCTTCGGCCTGGAGCAGTGGCAGACGGCCTGGCTGTCCGAGCCGAGCCTGGTGATTCTGGCGCTGCTGTTCGTCAGCTTCCCCTGGATTTCGGGCTGGCCGTTCATGATCTTCTACGCCGGCCTGCAGCAGATCCCCAGCGAGGTGCTGGATGCGTCGGTAATGGACGGCTGCAATGTCTGGCAGCGGATGGTGCGGATCGACATTCCTCTGGTGGTCACTTCGATTCAGCTGGTGGCGATTCAGACGATGATCGGCATCATCCAGGAATTCGCCTTTGTGCTGATCATGACGGCCGGCGGGCCGGCCAAGGCCTCGCTGGTGCCCGGTCTGCTGCTCTTTATGGCCGCCTTCCGCGGGGACCAGATGGGCTACGGCGCAACGATCGGGGTGACGATGTTCATCGCCATCTTCATTCTGACCCTGCTGAGCTTCCGCTACACAACGTCGCCGTTCGCCCGCACGCGACGCACAAGGGAGACCTGATGACCGGGCAAACAGTCGACCGGCCCTTCACATCATCGCCGGACGCCGCGCAGGTGGAGCTTGGCGCCCGGTTAAAAAGCGCGCTGCATCATGCGTTTCTGCTGTTTCTCCTCCTTCTGACCTTCTTCCCCTTTTTCATCGCTATCCTCACCTCGCTCAAGAGCTTTCAGCAGCTGCTGGTGAATTTCTGGCTGCCGGCCTTTCCGCTGCAGCTGCACAACTATGTGATGGCATGGAACGAGATCTATCGCTCCATCATCAACAGCAGCCTCGTCAGCCTCGGTGCGGTTGCGGGCGTGCTGCTGTGCGCGTCGCTGGCCTCGTACGCATTTGCGCGCATCGACTTCGCCTGGCGCGACTGGGCCTACTACCTGGTGCTGTCGTTGCTGATGATCCCCGGCGTCCTCACCCTGATCGGCCGCTACCTGCTCATCGTCCAGTTTGGGCTGATGAACTCGCTCTGGGGGCTGATCCTGCCCTATATCGCCGGCGGGCTCGCCTTTGCCGTCTTTCTGCTCACCGGTTTCTTCTCCGATCTGCCGGAAGAGCTGTTCGAGGCGGCGCGCATGGACGGTGGCACCGAGTTGCAAATGTACCGGCTGATCGCGCTCCCGCTTTCGCGACCGATCATGGCGATCGTCGGCCTGCTGACCTTCCTGTCAACCTGGGGGGACTACGTGTGGCCGCTGCTGGTGCTGCGCTCGCCAGAAAAGTTTACGCTGATGTTGGGGTTGGCCAAGTTCACCGGCAACAGCCAGGTAATGTTCGGGCCCCTGATGGCCGGTTACGTGATCGCGTCGGTCCCGACCGCGATTATCATAATCCTCATGATGCGCACCTTCGCGGGCGCCGCCCTGGTAGGAGCATTCAAATGAGCGGAGGCAGGAAATATACGGCCGGGATCATCGGCTGCGGCAGGATGGCGAATCTGCACGCAGAGGCCTACACGCTTGTGCCCGATACGCAGGTGGTGGCCGCCGCCGATATCGACCCCGACAAGCTCGATCTCTTCTGCGAACGCTGGTCGGTCCCCCAGCGCTACCGCAGCTATGAGGAGATGCTGGCCCAGGCCGATCTGGATATCGTCAGCGTCGTCACCTTGGACAATCTGCACGGCCCCGCGACCATCGCCGCAGCCGAGGCCGGCGCCCGCGGCGTCTTCTGCGAAAAGCCGATGGCCTTCGACCTCGAAGAGGCGGACCGGATGATCGCGGCCTGCGACCGCGCCGGCGCCAAGCTTGTTGTCGACCACTCAATGCGCTTTGAGAAGAACTTCATCGAGGTGAAGGCGATGATCCAGCGCGGCGAAATCGGCAATCTGCGCACCATCCGCGCCAACATGCTCTCCACCGATCAGCGCGATCCCAACAGCTGGCATTCGCAGTACGTGACCGCGGGCGGCGGCGAGCTGATGCACAACGGCACGCACCTGACCGATCTGATCCGCTTCTACGCCGGCGATCCGGAGTGGGTCTTCGCAACGGTGGAGCGGGGCAACAAGGCCGTCACAATCGAGGACCTCGGCGCCGGCCTGTTCCGCATGGACAGCGGCTGCCTCTTCTTCTTCGAGTCGGGCGGACGGCGCCGCTACGGCACCTTCGAAATCCTGATCGAAGGGGACGAAGGCCGCCTCGCGATCCAGCACGGCGCGCGCAACAGCATGGGGGCTATGGGCGGGTGGGCCTGGGGCGCCCGGGCCCGCCGGCCGGGCCCGCCACCACGCGGGGGGCTTGGGGGGGGGGGGCCCGGGGATCCCTATCTGCACCGCTGGCGCGGGCGTACCGAGCCGGTCGAGTGGGAACCTGTCCCCACGCAGCGGGACAACGCCACCATCAACGCGGTCACCGATCTGGTCGACTGCATCGAAAATGACCGCGAGAGCATCTCGAGCGGGCGGCAGGGCCGCGCCGCGCTGGAAATGATCATGGCCGTCTACGAATCGCAGCGGCGGGGCTTGGCGCGCGTCGACTTCCCGCTCGAGATCCGGGACAATCCGTTCGGAGATATGCTCGAAAGAGGTCGGATATAGCGCTGGAATCCCCATGCGCCCGCCGGCGATCATCATCGTCCCGATGACGCTCTCCCTCGCGGGCGCCGCCCTGGCAGGAGCGCCCAAATGAGCGACGACAAACGTTACACGGTGGGCATCGTCGGCTGCGGCAGAGTGGCCGCGCTGCACGCGGCGGCGTACACGGATGTCCCCGGCACGCAGCTGGTGGCCGCGGCCGACGTCGACGCCGGCAAGCTGGACCACTTCTGCGAACGCTGGTCCATCCCGCAGCGTTACGGCAGCTACGAGGAGATGCTGGCGCAGGCCAACGTCGATATCGTCAGCGTCTGTACGATGGACAATCTCAAGGGCCCGGTGACGATTGCCGCAGCCGGGGCCGGCGCACGCGGCATCCTCTGCGAGAAGCCGATGGCCTTCCACCTCGAAGAGGCGGACCGGATGATCGCGGCCTGCGACCGCGCCGGCGCCAAACTGATCGTCAACCATTCGATGCGCTTTGAGGCGAACTATATCAACATAAAGAAGATGATCGAGCAGGGGGAGATCGGTAATCTGCGCACGATCCGGGGCCACCTGCTCACGCCCGAACGGCGCGATCCCGCCAGCTGGCATTCGCATTACCAGACGGCGGGCGGCGGTAATCTGATGCACGACTGCACGCATCTCTTCGATCTTATCCGTTTCTACGCCGGTGATCCGGAGTGGGTTTTCGCCACGGTGGAACGGGGCAACAAGACGGTCACAATCGAGGACGTCGGCGCCGGGCTGTTCCGCATGGACAGCGGTTGCCTCTTCTTCTTCGAGTCGGGCGGACGGCGGCGCTATGGCACCTTCGAAATCCTGATCGAAGGGGATGAAGGGCGGCTGGCGATCCAGCACGGCGCCGGCAACAGCCTGGAGCGGTCCGGCGGCTACGGCTGGGAACCCTATCTGCACCGCTGGCAGATGAGTACCGAACCGGTCGATTGGGAGCCGGTGGCGACGCAGCGGCAACACGCCTGGATCAACGCGGTGAGCGACCTGGTTGACTGCATCGACCAGGACCGGGAGAGCGTCTCCAGCGGCAGGCAGGGCCGCGCCGCGCTCGAGATGATCATGGCCGTCTACGAATCGCAGCGCCGGGGCCTGGCTCGCGTCGACTTCCCGCTGGAGATACGGGACAATCCATTCATAGATATGCTCGAAAGAGGCCTGATATAAGGAAGAGATGCCCATGCGCCCACCCGATTTGACGCACCAGCTGATCTACAGGAACCCCCACGCCTACTGCGCTTGGCCGGATATCAAGATCCTGCAGAACGGCGACTGGGTGCTGGCCTTCTGCGAAGCGATGCGCCGCCCCGTCCTCACGCATCTCGACCCGAGTCTGCTCAACATGCTGCTGCGCTCCGAGGACGGCGGACAGAGCTGGCACGGGCCGCAGGTGATCGCCGGTTACGATTTCGCCGGTATGGACGATCCCGGCATGGTGCAGCTTTCCAGCGGTCTCCTGCTGGTCAATACGGCGCGCAACCGCTTTGTCTCGCTGGACGCAGCCGGCAGCGACCCGGCCTACGCGCGTTTCAGACGGGATGTGGAATTTGCCTGGGCCGGCTCCTTCCCGGTGGCGGAGGGCACCTATGTCCATCGCTCCGAAGATGGCGGGCGCACGTGGGACGGGAGCGCCCGCGTCGATGTCTCTCCTTATGTCTCCGGATATACGCTGCGGTCGATCGCCGAACTGGAAGACGGAAGCCTTCTGCTGCCCTGTTACGATGAGAGCCAGGTCCCGTGCCCCTCATTTGTCGTGCCCTCCTACGATCAGGGCCGCACCTGGCGCGGCGCACGCCTGATCGCGGTCGATGACAGGATCGGCTTCTTCGAACCTGCCCTGCTTGCGCTGCCGGGCGGACGCGTGCTGGCGATGCTGCGCACGCATGAAGAGGGCAACTATCATCTCTACCAGTGTCATTCGGACGACGGCGGTAGCGCCTGGAGCAGCCCGCAGCCGACGCCGATGCGCGGCCTGCCGCCCCACATGCTGCGCCTGCAGGATGGCCGCCTGCTGTGCGTCTACGGCTGTCGCTGGGCGCCTTTCGGGATTCGCGCCTGTCTGAGCAACGACGGGGGCGCGAGCTGGGATATTGAGAACGAGCTGATTCTCAGGGACGACTTCCCCAACGGGGATCTGGGCTATCCTACCTCGGTTCAGCGGGCCGACGGCTCGATCTGCACCGCTTACTATGGTCAGGACGGCGAGGGCGTTACCTGCATCCAGGCCAGTTCATATCGAATACCGGACTGAATGCGGAGACAGTTTCGGTTTGGCGCACGGTTGGGGGCCGTAAACCAATAAGCACGGCCGCGGCGGCGGCCATGCACATAACCTGTCGAAATTTGGCGCAATACGGAGAGTGGCGACGGGTGGACTTGAACCACCGACCTAGGGATTATGAAGCCCTCGCTCTAACCGCCTGAGCTACGTCGCCGGGGCCGAACAATCTGCAGTTCGTGTGAACTGTACAACCCAAAGTCAAAAATGAGCCGCCGACCGATTTCGGTTCGGCGGCTTTATGAAACTGAGGTAGCGGGGGCAGGATTCGAACCTGCGACCTTCGGGTTATGAGCCCGACGAGCTGCCACTGCTCCACCCCGCAACAGTAAAGCACAGTATACCACACCAACCGCGCGGCGTCAAAATTCAGCGTTTCGCGGTTCGACAGAGTTTCGACAAAGTGCCCCGTGCGGTCACGGGCGCACCTAATCTATTCCTGGAACTGTCGAATCAGGGACTGCCACCAACTCCAATCCAGGGGCCGGAATGAATCCTCTTCTACGGCCGAGGTCGGTGCCGCAGGCGGGCTCCCCACCCGCGCGGCCGGCTGGTCCAGCAGAATGTAGACTTCATCTCCCTCCTGAATGTAGCCCAATTCGCCGCGCGCCATCTGCACCACATACTCGTCGCTTGTCGCATAGCGCAGCTGTGCTTCCAGGTCCAGCGAGCTCTGCTGGCCGAGCGCAATGTTCTGCCGCATCTCCGCGACCTGCGCCTGCACCGCGCTCAGCTCCCGCAGCTGCTCGACGTGCTGGAACACAAAATACAGGCCGACGACAACCGCAAGCAATAACAGGGCCGGATAGGCCGGGTGGCGCTGCCGTCGTACATCTTGCGGACTTGGATTGATCGGGACTCGAACAAGACCCATCGGGTTTTCTCGGCGGACGGCGTCGCGTGAAGATTGACTGCGCCCCTGCTGGAATGGGACGCGGCCCGAGGGAACCCTGAACACGACAGGATAAGAACAAAAGGAACCCGGACGGTTAATCTGGGTCCCTCTTAAATGCCGCAGGAGGGATTTGAACCCCCACGAGCTAATGCCCACTACGCCCTGAACGTAGCGCGTCTTCCTATTCCGCCACTGCGGCTCGGTAAGCTTGATTTATAACATGCAGGTATATTTCCTGTCAAATCGTTTTCCAGTCAAGCACTGTCTGCGTTGCCGTTTCATCGCCTTTGCGAAAGAAAGAGTTGGCCGAAAATAGGTGATCAGTTGACGAGAGAAGGGCCTAATTCCCGCTCAACTGCTGATTCGCGGGGACACGGCGGGTGAGGATATACCAATCGGGGAATGTAGCGAATCGGTCGGCCGGCGTGTTCAACGGCCCAATCTGGACTGACTTGACGCGCTCGCTGACGCCGTAGGTATACACAGGGTAATAGAGAGGGATGGCCGGTACGTCGTCGGCAAAGATGTGCTGAAACAGTGCATAAAGCAACTTCCGCTTCTCCGGGTCCACCGTGCTTCTGGCCTCGATCATCAGGGTATCCGCGTCCTCATTGGACCATCCACCGAAGTTTTGGCCTGTTTCGACCTGGCTGCTGTGATAGAGGGGGAAGGGATCGGGGTCGCCGGTAATGTCCCAGCTGAGGAGCGCGGCTTCGAAGCGCCGCGGCGTCAGGAAATTGGTAACGAAGCCGCCGAAGCTGACGCTCTCCACCACGACCTTGACGCCGACAGCCTGCCAGTCCGCCGCGATCTGTTCGATCAGCGCAATGCGGGTTGGCCCGTCGTTTGTGAGGAGAATGAGCTGCATGGGCAGCCCGTCTTTGTCGCGCACGCCGTCTCCGTCGGTGTCGACCCAGCCGCTCTCGTTCAGAAGCCGTTGCGCTTCATTCGGACTATACTCGTAGGTGCGGGTATCCGGCGCGTGCCCCCAGTTATTCGAAGGAATGGGAGATGAGGCGAGCACACCGTGCCCGCCGACCACATCACTGAGAAGCCGCTCGCGGTCAAGGGCGTGATAGAGCGCACGGCGCACGTTTGCATCCTGTAAAAAGGGGACATCCGGGTTCTGCAGGTTGAAGATAACACCGACATAGGTTGATAGCGGCGCGGAAAAGAGCTGCAGGTCCGTACGGGCTTTTGCCAAAGCGATGTCCGACTGCATTACCTGGCTCACGCCGTCCAATTCGCCTTCTGTGTAGGCTGCGTAAATCGAAGGAAAGTCGGGATAGAAATGGAACTCGAGCGCTGAAACCATCGGAATGTCTTCATTGGAAAAAGGATTGCGTTCCAGGCGTATGAACTGCGCCGATGTCAAGGTTGCCTGCATCGGGCCATTGCCGACCGGGCGTGCATTGAGAGGGCTGGTCAGCAGTTCAGACGGGGGCACGTCCTGCCAGATATGTTTTGGCAGCAGTCCCACCGTTGTAAAGTCGAGGAACGGTGCAAAGGGTTCATCCAGAAGCAGGCGCACCGTGTACTCGTCGACCGGTTCCACCGTGACTGAGCGCCACAACTCCGCCAGGTCGGGCAGGATCGGCGAATCCGGGTTTTGCATCATCTCGATCGTGAACAGCACGTCATCGATGGTTACCGGTTTGCCGTCGTGCCAGAACTGGTTCTCACGCAGGGTAAAGGTATAGACAAGCCCATCCGGGGCCGTCCAGCGCTCGGCCAAGTCCGGCACCACCCGGCCCTGTTGATCGAGGCGGGTCAGGCCGCGAAAGAGCAGGCTGCACAGATCGCGATCGATTTCGTGCGTGTGGCACAACAGTGGGTTGATGTATTGGGGGTTGCCGGCAACGCCTTCACGAAAGACGCCCCCCCGCTCCGGGACCAGGACCGTGGAGACATTGTATGCCGTGACGCCCATCAGAAGCGTCAGAAGAATGATGCCCAGGACGGCCAGCAGCATCTGCCAGCGGATATACCGGCCCAGAGGCGCCGGCGTCGCGGGCGGTGCAACCGGTCCCGGCAGATGGCCGGCAGGTGGGGGCGTATGCAAACGAGGCGCCTGGGGCGTTCCCTGGCCCCCCCGATTGGCCGGCCTCCCGAATGGCTGTTGTTCCGACATGGGAAAAACTGCAGCGGCCCGTGAGCAGCGGCCACTGCTATTCTAGCGAAGGGCGACTGTAACGAGACTGAGCAGGAGAAACAGAGACGCCAAAGTAAGCGTCAGATTGAACATGGTTTTCTCCACGCCGCGCCGGGTGCGCTGGATGCCGGCATCGCCCCCAAAGGCGGTGCCCAGGCCACTGCCCTGACCTTGTAACAGGACGATGCCGATCAAGGTGAGGGCGATGATAACCGTCGCGATCATAAAGAAAACATCCATCGGTCACCTCGGAAGTTTGACGTGTTGCGCTATCCGCGCATAGACAAAAACACCCAAACACCTTGCTGTCGGATTGTCTGTCTGCCTGAACAACGGTAGTCAACGACAATCTGACAAGTGCTGGGCAACTACGCAGGAACTTTCAAATGCAATGTGCTGACAGAAACGAGAAGGCTGGCTCGGCCTTCTCGTCGATTGCCGGGCTGTCCGTTGCTGCTTGCCAAAGCCCTGGTGTAAGCGGCAACTGAAGCGGTCGTCAGGCCTTCTCAGGTGGATTCGCCTCAGAAGTCACCGCAGGCTCAGCGCCCTCCACAGCGGGGGCGACGTCCGTTGTCTCTGAATCTTCCTCTTCCCCCTCGTCCTTGGCAGCCTTGCGAAATTCGCGGATACCGCGGCCCAGGCCGCCGAACACCTCCGGCAGCCGCCCGACGCCAAAGAAAATAATGACAATGACCAGGATCAGGATCAACTCAGTTGGACCCAGAGTCGGACCCAGCAGAAAGAACGGCGGTGTAATTCCTATCATTTGCTAAGCTCCTTAGCTCACAGTATGCGGAGCGCATTGGCGATGTTGATCATGCTGCTTCAATCGCTGCATTATACCACGAATGCGTCCAGCGACAAATACGGATATCACATGCGAGTGCACCCCAAAATGGAGGTCAACCGTTTTATTCTTCTGGCAGCGATCAAACCACGGCCCGCCCGTAATCAACTCTGAGGCAGGGGAAGCGCCGCCTCCGCCCCAAACTACGGTAGGGTCAGGTCTCGTGCCTGCCCTCTCGCACTCCTCGCCTTTAGGCGATGGACGTCGATTTATACAAATGTGCTGCACGTTTATTATGCGGCTTCTCACTGAGGTAAAGGTGAAAAGCTACACCGAAAAATGCAAAAATGGGAATGTAACAGATATGAGCAAAGAGTCTGAGGAAAAGGTGGATAGAGAGGAGAAGCTGTTGGACCAGAACGCGCCCAAACAGACGCAGCACAGCGGGCCGGACGGGGGGGCAGGTCAATGCGACGACGCGTACCGCCTTGTCCGCCGTTCTCGCTCCTCAACCCGCATTTACACAGCGCCGGATCACGGTTACAATGGAAATGCAATTGACCCGCACAAGCGGAAACCGATCCCTTGGGGAGAGAGACAGGATTGATCGAGGACAAGAGCGCAACAACAGAGGATCCAGGCGCAGCGGAAGATGAGGTGGAAGACAATGCGGAAGGCCAGGCCGATGACGAACGCGACGAAAAAGCACCTCCGCGTCCTACCTATCTCTTTCTGATTCGCCACGGTGAAAACGAATGGACCGAACGGGGCGCGCTGGCCGGACGCACACCCAGTGTCCCTCTGAACGAAAAGGGGAAGGAGCAGGCCCAACAGATTGCCGAGCGTCTCAAGGATCAGCCCATCAGCGCCGTCTACTCCAGCCCGCTCCTGCGCTGTCTGGAGACGGCCCAACCGCTGGCCGCGGCGCTGGACCTGTCCGTCTCGGTTGAGCCGGGCATCCTAGAGGTCGATTACGGCGAATGGCGCGGGGGCGAGTTGAAGGAGCTGAGCAAACGGCCGGAGTGGAGACTGGTGCAGGTTTTCCCGGGCGGCTTCCGCTTCCCTGGGGGAGAAACGCTGCGAGAGGTGCAGAATCGCGTCATTACAACCCTGGAGTGCATCCGCACAGAGCATACGGGCGAGGTCGTCGCCGTCTTTGCCCACGGCGATGTCCTGCGCACCAGCCTGGCCTACTATCTGGGCACGCCGCTCGATCTCTTCCAGCGCATCCAGATCAGCACCGCATCGATCAGCCTCGTCGCCTTTCATCGTTTTGGACCAAGCATCCTGGCCATGAATGACAGCGGTGGATTTCCTGTGATAAAGTTGGAAAGAGATACCTGAGTTCGATCACCTGCCACAGGCATATGGAATCACAGTTTACCTTCGACTTCAATCCAGTTAGCGCAATCGTTGCCGATGCGGTCGGGCGCCCCGGTCAGCGCACCTTTTTCCTGCAGGCCCGCCAGGGCGGGGACATGGCCACACTGATCATGGAGAAAGAGCAGGTGGCCGCTCTCGCAACCTCGATTCTGCAACTGTTGGAGGAGTTGGAAAAGGAACGCGCCGATCTGCCGGCTGTCGAGGAAGAGACCGGCGTTCCCAGTCTGCGCGAACCGCTGGAGCCGGCCTTTCGCGTCGGACAACTTGGGCTGGGATACGATGAACGGCAGGACCTGATGGTCCTGATCGCACAGGCGATCCCGGACGCCGGCGGAGAAGAGCAGAACCTGGCTGCCGGTCCACCCAGCCCCGAAATGGTTAATGACGAGGGCAACGACCAGAAGGCCCGTTTCTATGCTACGCGGGCGCAGATGCGCTCCCTGAGCGAACATGCCCTGCAGGTCGTGGCCGCCGGCCGGCCGGACTGTCCCCTGTGCGGGCGCGTTATCGAGCCGGACGGTCACTTCTGCCCGCGCACGAACGGCCACGCATTTCCGCTGTCTGTGTAATTTGCCAACGACAGGGGGAACGGCTGGGAAAACCCTGGGGTTCCCCCGGCGTTAGCATCCGGCTTGCCGCGATCATGGACAACCTTGAACAACGGATGCGCAATAAAGAGGACAGCCGCGTCGTGGATGGCGGCGGCCCGGCCGCGACAGCGGACGGCGAGATATTGAGCGCCCTGACAGAAGGTACTATCGAAGAGAAGGGGCTGCTGCCATACAGTTCCAATTACACCTTTTTGGCAACGGTCCATTACCATCAGCACGAAATTCCGGCCGTCTACAAACCGCGCCGCGGCGAAAATCCGCTGTGGGATTTCCCGGCGGGCACGCTATGCCAGCGCGAGACCGCGGCCTTTGTCGTCAGCGAAGCGCTCGGCTGGCGCCTTGTGCCGCCCACCGTCCTGCGCGACGGGCCGCGCGGGCCGGGCAGCATTCAGTTTTTCATCGAGTGCGATCCGGACATACACTACTTCAATATGCGCGAGGACGCCCGCTACGCCCCCGCCTTGCGCCGCCTCACACTCTTCGACTATCTGATCAACAACGCTGACCGCAAGGCCGGCCACTGTCTTTATGAAACGGCGAGAAAAGAGGGGAGAGAAGAGAGGGAAGAGAGAACGGCAAACTCGCCTCTCACTCCCCGCCGCGCGCATATGTGGGCCATCGACCACGGCATCTGCTTCCACCATCAGTATAAGCTGCGTACCGTTATCTGGGAGTTTGCCGGAGAAACCATCGAAGAAGGGCTGCTCGCCGATCTGGAGTCGCTTAAGGGTCTCGTCGACACCGGTCCGGTGCACAGTACGCTCGGCCTGCTGCTCAGCGCTCCTGAGCTGGATGCCCTGCGCCGCCGCATCAGCGAGCTGCTCAGTTCCCGCCAATATCCATCGCCGCCCGTTCACCAGCGGAACTATCCCTGGCCGCCCATCTAGCGGTAGCGGCCAGCTACCCTGTGCGAGGAGTGAGGATTGAGGAAAGAGGCGTGAGAGGGGCGCGCGGTTGCCGTTCTCTCTTCTCTCCGCTCTTTTCTTGCCGTTGACCAACGGTCACTGGACACAAGCTATGAAAGCCGTAGTCATGGCCGGCGGTGAAGGCTCCCGCCTGCGTCCCCTGACGATTGGGCGTCCCAAGCCGATGGTCCCCCTTGTCGACAAGCCGGTCCTCGGCCATATTCTTGAGCTGCTCAAATATCACGGCATTACCGAGGTCGTCATAACCCTCCAGTATCTGCCTTCCGTGATCCAGGACTTCTACGGTGACGGCAGCGCCCTCGGTCTCAACATCACCTATGTCGTCGAAGAGATGCCTCTCGGCACCGCGGGCGGCGTCAAGAACGCCGCCGCCCATCTCAACGACACCTTTCTCGTTATCAGCGGCGACGCCCTGACCGACTTCAACCTCCAGGCCGCCGTCCAGCATCACATTACAGCCGGCGCTCTTGCCACGCTCGCCGTCTATCCCGTTCCCAACCCTCTTGAATACGGCGCAGTTGTCAGCGACGAAAATGGCAACATCACCCAGTTCCTCGAAAAACCGGACTGGAGCGCCGTTCGCTCCGACCGGGTGAACACCGGCATCTATGTGCTCGAACCGGCGGTTCTGGACTATATCCCCGACGACGTCGCCTACGACTTTTCCACCGAACTTTTCCCCGATCTCCTGCAACGGGGGGAGCGGCTGCAAGCCTACGTGGCCGAGGGCTACTGGTGTGACGTCGGCACGATCAGCGAGTACATGCGCGCCAGCGCCGACCTCATCAGCGGGAAAGTCTGGCTGCCCCAGCCGCTCGGGGCAACAGCGGCGGCCGAGGCCGTTGAACCGTCCAGGGAAATACCGGGGGAACGGCAGGGAAATACCGGGGGAACCCCAGGGTTTTCCCTGCCGTTCCCCCGCAGTTCCCCGACCCGAAGGGATCTGATCCTGGGCGCAGACGTGGAGATTGCCGCGGACGCACGCATTGACGGGCCGGTCTATCTCGGCAACGCGGTCAAAATCAAGGAGGGTGTGACGATCCAGGGGCCGTGTGTGGTCCGCGACTACACAATCGTGGATCGGTACAGCCGCCTGGAGCACTGCGTTGTCTGGCGGAATACCTACATAGGGGAGACCTGCGAGCTATTGGGGGCGATCGTCTGCCGCCAGTGCAGTCTCAAGAGCGGCACGATCGCCTATGAGGACGTCGTCATCGGCGACAACTGTGTGCTGGATGAGAACTGTGTTGTCCATCCCGACGTGAAGCTGTGGCCAAATAAGCGCATCGAGCCGGGCGCCGTAGTACGGGAGAGCATCATTTGGGGCAGCCGCGGCCGCCGCTCTCTCTTCGGCAGAGCCGGTGTCAGCGGCGTTGTCAATGTCGATTTCACGCCCGAATTCGCGGCCAAGCTCGGCAGCAGCCTCGGCGCCAACCTCCCGCGCGGCAGCTACGTCGTCATCAATCGGGACTCACACCGCAGCTCTCGCATGCTGATACGCGCCCTGATGAGCGGCCTGTCCAGCGCCGGCGTCGACGTCTGGGACCTCGGCGAGGTGCCCGTGCCCGTCGCCCGTCATTTCGTCCGTACCAACCCCTCTGCCGCGGCCGGCGTGCATGTTCGCCTCAGCCCCCTCGACCAGCGTGTCGTCGACATCCGCTTCATGGACAGCCAGGGCCTCGATCAGAGCCGGATTGCCGAACGCTCCGTCGAACGCAGCTTCTCTCGCGAAGATTTCCGTCGCGCCTTCCTCGACGAGGTCGGCCAGATCGACTATCCTGCCGACCCCACGGCAGGCTATATCGAGAGCTTTGTCGCCGGTGTTAACCGGGACCGCATCCGCGCCACAGCCCCCCATGTTCATCCCCAGCTCGTCGTCGATACCTCCCACGGCCTCGGCGGGGAAACCATGGCGACAGTTCTCAACCTCCTCGAAGTCGACTATCTGCCTCTGAATGGACCGAAGCTGGGCGCCCTGCGCGACCAGTTCCGCCACCAGCTCCAGCATATGGCCAAGATCATGGGCGTCCTCGATGCGGGCGTCGGCGTCAAGCTCGATGTAGACGGGGAAAGGGTCTTCCTTATCGATGAGAGGGGCGTCGTGCTGGACGATCTGACGGCGGCGTTACTCCTGTTGGAGCTGGCGATGTACGCCAATCCCGGCGCCAAGGTCGCCCTGCCGGCGGTGTTGCCGCGTGCCTTCGAAACCGTCGTAGACCGGTACGACGGTCAGATCGTTTTTACTCAGAGCGAACTGCGGGACCTGATGCGGGCGGCGGACGGGGATGTGCTGTTCGCCACCGATGGGGCAGGCCATTTCATTTTCCCCGATCTGCAGCCGGTTTCCGACGGGCTGCTGGCGACGGTGCGGCTGCTCGAATATCTTGGCCTGCGTCAGGCGGCGGTCAGTGAAATCGTCGCCGACCTGCCGCATTTCTTCATGGCGCACCATCGCGTGGATTGCCCGTGGGAAGCAAAAGGGACGGTTATGCGCCTGCTGAATCAGAGTTATCAGGGGGATGGCGTCGTCACGATCGATGGTCTGAAGATCCACTTCGGCACCGAAGAATGGGTCCACATCGGGCCCAATCCCGAGCAGCCCCTCTTCGAAATACGGGCCGAAGCCGCCGACTCGGAACGGGCCACCGCCCTGGTCAAGGAGCACGGTGATCAGCTCATGCAGTGGATTGTGGCCAGTGACCGCTGAGACGCCAGACCCAATTGCAGCGGGAGCGGGAGGCGCGCGCCCTACTCGTTCTGTTTCAGCCCCGGGATGAACACCCTATACAAGTGGCTGTCTACCGGTGCATTGTCACTGGGCGCATTGTCACTGGGTACACGGTCGGCGGGCGCACTGCCGCTGAGGGGAGCGCCGCTGGATGAACCGTCGCCGGATGAATTGCCGCTGCGGATCCAGGCCCGCAGCCGGTGGCTGCTCGAATAGTTGCCGGCATTGTCCTTTGCCCAGTAGCGGACATTGTGAACGCCATCCTCGGAAATCGTGAACGGTCCGCTGTACAGCTCGACCGCCCCGTCGTTGAGGACATAGGCGATACCCCAGACGCCGCTGGTGGCGTCTTCGGCTTCGATGGTGACCTGGACCGGCCCGCTGAACAACCCGCGCGCGGCGGCGGTGGGTGTAGGGGTAGGGCTCTGACCGGTCGAGCTGTCGCCGCCCCCGTCCTCTCCGTTCGAACCGTCAGACGGCACCTGCACGGCCTGCGCCTCGACTGTAGGCGGCGTCCGGTCGACCCGCAGCTGGCCGGATTCGCTTTCCCCCTGCAGCCCGGATCGATCTTTGGCCCGGAAGCGCACAGTGTACGTGCCGTCGTTCAGGCCGGTCAGGGATGCTGACAGCTTCTGTGCGGCCAGGGGATCGTTGGGCTGGCTGAAGACGGCGGTCTTCTCCTCGCCGCCCAGCAGCACCCGTCCGCTGCTTGCGTCCAATCCGCTGTTGAAGTCCTGCACAGGGACTGAAATCAGGACAGGCAGTCTTGTCCACCAGCCCTCCACGTGCTCCAAATCGCCGAACACCGGCGGCTGTTCGCTGCCATATTCGATCTGTTTTGTGACGACCGGGCTGGCATTTCCGGCGCTATCGAACGCGATCGCGGAAACCGTTGATATGCCGCTGTGGGGGAGCGCCCAATCGATCCTCGTTCTTGAAGATATGTTCTGCAGTTGCCACAGCTGTACCCGGTCCAGGGCCAGGTCCACCTCTCCGAACCATTTCACACGGAACTCGATCCCCTCAACCGGGTTAAACAGATGGAAATCGACGGGGATCTCGACGTATTCGTCCGCGTTGGGGAAACTGCTCGGCCAGATGTCGCGCAAGCCCAAGCGCAGAGTGCCACCTTTGTCGGTCACATCCAGATGGGCGATGGGCCGGTCCGGCAGCACATTGTCGTCATTGTCGTCGTCAGGTTCACCCCGGCGCAGGCGAAAGAGTGCGCGGTAGGTGGCATTGTGGGGGATGTCGGTTGCGTAAGGGCCGTACCACCAGCCCAGCTCATGGTCATCGGCGCGCGCTTCCCGGGCGCGATTGCCATCGGCTGCGGCATCGTCGACAGCCTCCCCGGTGGTGCTGTAGAGGTTTTCCCCCTGCCAGACCCAGTTGTTGCTGAGGCCGATGAGCGCGCCCGTTTCCGGGACGGCGAGTGTAAGCGTGGCCCTTTGCACCTCCACCAGCGACGGCGCCTCGAATGTCGGTGCAGAAGGCGCATTCCAGTCGACTTCCAGCGCTTTCTGCTCTTGCAGTTCGTTGCTGAGCGTCAGAGAAGCGGTGATCGTACTGCCGCTCGTGATATCGGAGCTGCGCAGCCAGACGCCGCTGATGGGCAGAGAGTCCGGGCCCGGGTCAAGGTCGACTGAGCCGGGCAGAGACTCTGCGGGCACGAGCGCGCCCCAGCGCAGACCGCCGGCCGGGAAATAGCCTTTCAGGGAGAGGCCGATCAGGCCGCCGATCGCCTGCGCCGGCTGGCTGGCATTCTGCAAGGTGACGTCCGTGTAGTAGTGGCCGAGAATCTGGCGATAGGTCTGACCGGCCTTGCCCCGCCGGGCTGCGC
Source organism: Caldilineaceae bacterium SB0661_bin_32 (assembly GCA_009841235.1). Lineage (GTDB taxonomy): Bacteria > Chloroflexota > Anaerolineae > Caldilineales > Caldilineaceae > Bin5. The sequence goes on from VXMH01000028.1 coordinate 88,114, forward strand.
CCCACTGGCTGAGCCCGTAGCCGTGCCCCCAGCGAACTTCACCGAGGCCGGTCTCGTCCGGCACCGCCTGCAGATACGCGACCGCCGGGTTGGTGAGTGTCGGATGGCTGTTCTTGGCGCTGTACATGGCAATAATCGGCGCGCTCGTGCTGTCGCCCGCATGGGCCAGGTACTGGCCTGCCGTCCTGGCGACCGCCGCGTCTGTGGAAGCGAAGCGATTGTTGCACATCATCTGGAAATTGGCCCAGTCGGTGACATCATAGTAGCGCCGGTTGCGCCGGATCTGGTACCAGGCATAGGTGCGGGTGGCGATGGCTTGGGCGGCCAGCGCTTCCGGTGACCAGGAGATGGGGACTTCCGCGGGGACGGAGCGGGCCACATACTCCTCGAATGGGATCACGTCCACCTGCCAGTCGGGAACGTTGCGGCAGTTGTTTTCCGGATGGTGGGCCACCCGGATCGTCGCCGGGTAGGTCAGCGCCGCGGTTTCCACCTCTGCAGCTTCCAATTCGGCGGGATTGTCGTCCGGCTGCAGGTTCTCTTCGCGTATGATCGATCTGTTGGCGGCGTCGTAAAGGGCGGAGCGAATCCCGCTGGCCTCGAGCTGGTCGAAGCGCAGCCGGTTGCTGCGCCCCGTCTGCCAGCGCGGGTTGTGGCCGGGGATGCGTTCGCGCACGCGTCCGGTGGCGCGCTCGATCACATAGATCTCGGCCAGGCCGATCGTCTCCGTTCCCGTGGGCACTACCGTTATCGCCATCAGGGCGCCGTCAGGGCTGATGCGGGGTCTGCCGAAATGGGAACCGGCGCGTTCCAACACAACCTGCCCGTCTATGGTCAACGTCCGGGAGGTGGGGCCACCGGAGAGTCTTATATCGCCCGGCAGCCTGTCACTGTCAACGTTCTGCGGGGCAAGCGTCAGCCAGGGCGCCAAACGCGGGCCGATAACGTCGAAGAATACACCGAATGACGCGATGAGGATGCCGACCAGAAGGAGGCGGCGTAAAGGCGATCTTGGCAGCATGACTACAGAGGCTGATGAATGCTCGTTGGTGTTCGAATGCGTGCGCTTTTTATAAACTTCTCCCACTATTGTAACAGGTACGTGATATTTCCTGCATTTGGCTTTGCGGCAAGGTGGGGGGTACAATCGCAAAGGTGAGGGTATCAGTTCCGATGTGCCTCTCAACTTCGGGCCGCCGGACATCCCAGTCCCGTGACGGGCGGCGGACTTGTCAGAGATCAATTGGGTGAACGATCACTTCCGCTTCCCGATTCTATCCTCCTCCCCACTGGAAACGCATAAACTCGGCGAACTGCTGGGGCGGACGATCCGTCGTCCGCGGCCCACTGGCGCGGTGATCGGTCTTGTGGGCGATCTGGGCGCGGGCAAGACGACTTTTGCGCAGGGCCTGGCCAGGGGATTGGGCGTGCAGGCGCGCATCACCAGCCCTACATTTACCCTGATCAACGAATATACGTCTTCGACAGAAGATGTGCGCCTGTTTCACGCGGACAGTTACCGGCTGGCTGCCGATGGAGAGACCCTTGCCGGCGAGATATACGGGTTGGGCATGGATGAGATTCTTGATGTCGTCGAAGAGGAGCCGTTCGACGACTGGGAGCGCTCGCCGGACCCTGCCGCCATACGCCACGTCGTCGTTATCGAATGGGCCGACCGCCTTGGCGAGCTGCTGCCGGCCGACCGCATTATGGTCCATTTCGACAGCAGCGCGGACGGGCCAACTCCGGCCGTCACCGACCCAACGCGGCTTGCCTGTGATGCAGCCAGCGACCGGTTGCGAGCCGAAAACGGCAGTTCCGAGCGGACGTTGCGCTTCTGTGCGACCGGCCCCCACAGCCGAGCCTTGCTGTCGGCGCTGCAGACCGAGGCGGCCCCTGTCCAGCGAGAGTTCAGCAGCTGAATGCGAATTCATGGTGCGGAGGCGCAGATGGGGTCCGACAGCAGCCAGGTAAAGCACTGGATGACGCAAGATCCGCATACCTGCCACAAAGAGGATTCCCTGGCGGACGCCCGGGACCTCATGGCGGAGCACCGCTGCCGCCGGCTGCCGGTCGTGGATGACAACGGCCATCTGACCGGCATCGTCAGTTTCGGTGATCTGCGCCAGGCGGCCCCGTCCAGTGTCACCACGCTGAGCCTGTTCGAGATCAACTATTTCTGGGCAAAGCTGCCTGTCAGCGATGCCATGACCGCCGATCCGGTGACCGTTGCGCCGGACAGTTCGATCGACATCGCCTGCCGCCTGATGCTGGACTACAGCATCGGCGGGCTGCCCGTGGTCGTGGAACGCAAGGTCGTCGGCATCTTCACCACGACCGACGTCTTGCGGTTTATTGTCGAGCAGTCTACCTAGCGCCGCCTCTGGCCCGCTGCCAGATCTGCCAGTACCCGCACAAGGGAGTCATCAATGCACCGCATTCTGGTAAGCGAAATCATGAGCGCGCCGGTAATCACGATTGATCCCGACGCCCTGGCCGTCGATGCCGCGGCGTTGATGGAAGGAAACAATGTGCGCCGCGTCATTGTGACCGATCAGGACGGCTATATGTGCGGGATCGTCACCGACGCCGACGTGCTGGAGGCGGAGACCGCCGAGAGCGTGGCCAGCCGCTACGATCCGGATGTCGACAAGGAGTGGCTGACGGTGCGGGATGTAATGACCGCCGACGTCGTAGCAGTCGGGCCGGAAGCATCGATCGGCCAGCTGGTGGAGAAGATGATGGAGACCAAGATCGGCGGCATCCCCGTGGTTCAGGCGGCAGACGACACCTGGGGGAAACTCGTGCCAATCGGCATCGTCACCGAGACCGACATCTTTCGCCTGATCAGCGAAGCGTGGCGCGCCGACGAAGCGTCCCGCACCGGCAGCTCGTGAGTCCTGGCCGCGCTAATTCTGGCCGATTAACCGCCGGCCACCGCGCTCTGCCAGTCCTCCGGCGTGTCCACATCGGCCAGCCAGTTTCCCGGCGTTTCGATCGCTTCCACCTCCGCCGCATGTTGTCGCAGTAGCGCGCCGCCGCCCCGGTCGCCCTCAACCCTCTGCAAAAGCCCAAAGTAACGGCGGTCAAAAACCGCCGGCGCGCCGCGTACCGCTCCGTCCACCGCGACGGCCGCCAGATCGCTGCCGCCGCGCCACGCCTGCCACAGCCGCCGCAGGAGCGCCGCCGGCAGACGGGGCTGGTCCACGGGCAGAAACAGGACGGCCTCGCACGCGGCCGGCAGCGCGGCAACCGCGGCGCGCACCGATCCCGCCTGCCCGTCCTGCCACGCAGGGTTGAAAACGACGCGCAGACGTCCGCGCCCCGCCTCGCGCAAGGGGGCCAGCGCGGCCTCCACCTGCTCACCGACCGCACCGGTAACCACGATCGTTTCCGACGCGCCGCTGTCGAGCGCGATACGGGCGGCTCGCGTCGCGAGCGGCTCGCCCCGCCAGCGCAGCAGCTGTTTCGGCTGCCCCATCCTGCGGCTCTCTCCTGCGGCCAGCACAACTGCCGTCGTCGCGCCCCAGCGCTCGCGAACGGCTGTCCGGCTCTCCGGCCCCACCGCGCCGATAAGCGCCGGCTGATTCTGCTGCGCCAACCACTGCGCAATCAGCCGGGCGGCCGCCAGCCTGGGGGCGCTGTCCGCCTTGTTCAGCAGCGGCGCTAATCTCGCGCCCCGAGGGCGGGACGCGCTGCTGAAAGGTGTTCTCTTTCCTCTCTCCTTACTCCTCACTCCTTGCCCGTAGGGTTCAACCAGAAGCCGTCCCAGCATGCGCGGCGTCAGGCGCGTCGACGCGTTATCTTCTTGCAGGAGGGCGCGCACCTGTTCGGGCCGGTGCACGTAAGGTGCGTCCAGGGGCAGCCCCAGCCCATCGAGACCGGCGACCGGGACCAGATGGGTCGTGCAGGAAGGGATGACCGGCTCATGCGGCGCGGGCGCCTTGACCGGCCGGCGGCGGCTGCCGTCGCCTTCGATCGCGATCAGGCTGATACCGAGATCACCGGCCCGCGCGGCCAGCGCGTCCACAACTCGCGGAGGCAGGCCCTGGCGCTTGGAACCTGTAAGAGAAGGGTCTGTTGGGCCGCCTGCACTAGTGGCCCGGGCATTGGGCGGCACCCAGATCAGGCAGTGCCCGTGCTGCGCCAGTTGCGCCTCCAGCGCTGCCCAATCAATAGCGCCAGTGCTGTCCGGCGTCACTTCGAGACGGGCCGGCGTCTGCTCGGCCTGGGCGGCGAAAATGTGGGTGGTCGTGGTGGTGACGACGCGGCGGCCGCCGGCAACGGCCTCGCCCGCCAGGCGGAAGAGCGCGCTCGTCTTGCCGCCGGCGCCGACCAGCGTGACGACGGAGAGCTCAGCGGGCGGAAGGCGCAGAGCATGGTGGAGTTGCATGGAAAACCAAGGTTGGCGGGTGTCAGTGGCGTTGCCGGCCACTGCAAACTGTAGTCACAGATGGTTCAGATACAGTTGTGGATCGTTTAGGAACCCTCGCGTCACGCTCACGTGCTCCAATGATTCCCAGGGCACGGGCCGGGGGGGTGACTGGTCGAAGTTCAGGAGGGTGGCGCCGGGATAGGCCATCAGGATTGGCGAGTGGGTGGCGATGATAAACTGGGCGTCGCGGGCGACCATCTCCTTGAGCAGGGCGAGCAGCCCCACCTGCCGCAGTGGCGAGAGCGGCGCCTCCGGTTCATCCAGCAGATAGAGACCATTGGGCACGAAGCGGGCCTGAAACAGGGCCAGGAACGCTTCTCCGTGCGAGCGTGCGTCGAGCCCGCCCCCGTAGCTCTCCTCAATGGCGGCCAGCTGGCCGGCGTAGGCCATCTTCGCCAGTCCTTTGGCGAAGTCGGAGCGGCCCTCATACTCCGCGTCCACATTGGCCATTTCCGTCTGCAGTTCCGCCTGCATCCGGGCGACGCGTTTGGCAAAGCCGAAAAAGTCCTCGGCCCGGAGGTAGAATCCCCGCCCCGTCCGTTTGGTCCAGGCCAAGCGCAGGTGTCTGGACAGCTGCCGCACTGCGGCCAGAGAAGGATCGCTGTCGGCCTCCTCTGCGCCCACGGTGGGCAGGCGCACAGCGGTGGCCAGGGCTTCCAGAAATGTGGATTTGCCGCTGCCGTTTTCGCCCACGAGAAAGGTCACCGAGCTCTCGAAACGGACCTTCTCCAGCCGGGCGATGACCGGCACATTGTATGGGAATATCCCTTCCCGGGGGAAAGAGGGGCGTTTCTCAATCGAGGTGAGGTGGATCATAGCCCACGCGCTCCCGCCTCACTGCAACGTGCAACAATAGCGGCCAGACGTTCGACCACCGCCTTGGCCAGGCGTCCTCCGGCGCGACGCGGTCGATGCCGCCGATTTTGGTCACATCCACCAGCACCTCGGGCGCCGACGCGTGTTCGGCCTCCATATCAAGGATCAGGTCGGCGCCGCCGGCGATAATGCGGGCCTTGTCTTGGTGCTGGTGCAGCAGCGAGAGCGCCTCAGAAACGGTTGCAGGTGTGTGGCAGGCTCGCCACCGGGCCATTGTGCAGATCCTGGGCAGTGACTGAAAAAAATCAGACGAAGTATAGCACAGGGAGTTCTCTTCCGGAAAAGCGGGCGGTTCTGATGGGGTGCATCCCAAAGGCGAGGAGAGAGTGGAGAGGCGTGAGTGGCGTGGGGAGCGTTGAAGGATTTTTACAGGTTTTGTCAGGTTTTTGGGAGGGATTCTCCCGTTCGATTCAACGGCTCAACAGTTAATGCTCTGAAGGAATTTGGCAGATTTAGCGCGTTTTGGCAGGTTTTGTCATGTTTTTGGGGGGGACCCCCCCCCTTTTTTCTCAACGGCTCGCCGGTGAATGCGCTGAAGGATTTGAACAGGTTTTGTCAATGTTCGGAAAGCGGGTGCATCCGAAAGATCAGAGAGAATCCCAGGAAATTTTATCTCCTTGACAACACAGAGAGAAGAAACTACGATTATATATGTTTTAACTTCGGGCAGGTCTGGTTCCGTGTTTACAACCCCAAAGGAGAGTAAAAGTGAAACCACAACTGCGTATTTGGGCACTTGCGGCCATCTTCATCCTTCTGCTTCCCATGGTCGCGGCCTGCGGCGGTGCAGAACCAGCAATGGAAGAAGCAGCCGCCGAGGCGGCTGAGCCGGAAACCGCGGCCGAGAGTACGGAGGCGGAGACATCTTCAGCCTATAGTGAAGCCCCCATGCTGGCGGAGATGGTCGCCAACGGCGAGTTGCCGCCGGTGGATGAACGGCTCCCGGCAGAGCCGCAGGTAGTTGAACCGGAGGACCGGATCGGCACCTACGGGGGCACTCTGCGCTTCGGCGAGGTCAACCCAATCAATCTCTGGAGCTTCGCCACGCTGCGCATGAACGGGCTTTTCCGTTATGACTTCTCCAACACCCAGGTCTTCATGGATATCGCCAAGGACTACTACTTCTCCGACGACTTCACAACCCTGACCATCGAACTGCGTGAGGGCCATAAGTGGTCGGATGGAGAGCCTTTCACGACGGACGATATCATGTTCGCATGGGAAGATGTCGCGATGAACGAAGACCTTTCCCCGGCCGGGCCGCGGTCGATCTGGCGCGCCGGAGGCGAGCCGGCAGTCTTCACCAAGATCAGTGACACGGTGGTTGAAATCAGCTTCAGTGTGCCCTACCCGATCATCATGAACTACCTGGGTCGGACGGGCGTGGCCACCGACAACAACGTCATCATGCCCAAACACTGGCTGAAGCAGTGGCACATCGACTACAACCCCGATGCGCAGAAGCTGGCTGAGGAAGAGGGTTTTGAGACGTGGATGCAGGCCTTCAACTTCCACAACAGGCCTCCGAACAACTTCCGGATCGACGGTCCGACCCTCTGGGCCTGGAAGAACGAAACGCTCACCAGCGACCGCGCCATCGTCGTGCGCAATCCGTACTTCCACCAGGTGGACACCGCCGGCAACCAGCTGCCCTATATCGATCGCATCGAGGCCGTGATCACCGGTGACAAGGAGGTACAGACCCTCAAAGCCAGCGCCGGCGAGTTCGACTTCGAGACCTACTATATCGACATGAAGGACATGTCGGTCTTCCAGCAGGGCGCCGAACAGGGGAACTATCGCGTCGAATTCGCCCAGAACCTCTTCTCCGCCGAACTGGGCCTGATGCCCAATCGCACCGTTAAGGACCCGGTTTTGAGGGAGCTCTTCAACAACAAGGACTTCCGCATTGCCTTGTCGATCAGCATCGACCGCGAGAGCATGAACGACACCCTCTTCTTCGGTCTGGGCAGGCCGTTCCCGGCCACCGTCAATCCGGGGCTGAGTTTCTTCAAGGAGGAATGGGCCACGACCCACGCCGAGTATGACCCGGAACGCGCCAACGCGCTACTCGACTCTGTCGGCCTGACCGAGCGGGACAGCGACGGATACCGGCTGCGGCCTGACGGCGAAGGCCGGCTGAGCATGCTGATCCACGTCGGCGTATCGGAAGGCCCCAAGATCGCCATGGCCGAACTGGTCCGGGATGACTGGGCCGAGGTCGGGCTGGAAGCTATTGTCGAAAACCTGGGTGAGCAGGGCGGACTGTTCTCACAACGACTGGCCACTAATGATCTGCAGATACCGACCTGGCATCTGGACAGAAACGCTCTGTTCGGCCGCTCCCTGGGCAGCAACTACGCTGTTGACCAGACCTCCTTCTGGACCGGGACGTGGAAGGACTGGTTCCGGACCAATGGCGAGGAGGGCGTGGAGCCGCCGGAGGAGATCAAGCGGCAGCGAGAGATCTTTGATCAGTACAAACTGACGGCGGTCGGCACCGAAGATTTCGACAGACTTGGCGCCGAGTACTATGAGTACTTCACCAGCGAAATCCCGATGATCGGCACCATCGGCTTTACGCCGCGGCCGGTCATTATCAGCAATCGCCTTCACAACGTACCGTTGGAGGGCGCCGCCTGGATCTCGGACAACAACTTCTATGCCCCGTTCATGCCTTCACAGTGGTTCATTGAGGAGTAGGGCATAGCGAAGAAGACTGTGCAACACCCTGTTTTCGTCCTTGGCGGGGACAGGGTGTTTGCTCTGTTGCGGTAGACGAACGGAGGAATCGAACTTGCAACGGGGTGGGAAACGGCCCTTTTCAAATCTGCCACTCTTCGTTAGTATTCAAGTCCAGCCAGGAAAACGGCTAGAGAGCCGCCACAAATTGATTCGTCTGCGACGGTGAAGGCCCGTCGCACGGATGGATAAGGCGTACCTGCTCCGGTTCGATGCGCGTCACCGCCTCTTCCAGCAGACAGCCGTACCCGATAGCGCTCCTTCATGGTCAGCGTATTGCGCCGTTTCAATCCAAATAGAAGGCAAAGAAAGGAGAGGCCGGGAACGCCTTGGGTTTCGCCCGCGCCGATGTCAAGATGACGCAACTGAAGAGGAAGGTAACAAAACCGGTACGCTTGGGTCTGATTGGATGCGGCGGTATCGTGCGCATCAACCATATTTCCGTATATCTCGCCCTGCCGGACTCAGTAGACGTGGTTGCGGTCGCCGATCCGGTGCCCGATAACCTCGAATATGCCGGCAATACGCTAGAGGTGCCGCCGGCGCAGAGATATGCCGACTATCGCGACATGCTGGCCAAGGCCGAACTTGACGCGGTTTCGATCGCCACACCGCATGCCCTGCACGCTGAACACGCCATTCAGGCAGCCGAGGCCGGTGTCGCGGTCATCTCAGAGAAACCGATGGCGACTTCGCTGGAGGAGGCCGACGCGATACTGGAAGCGGTCAACCGCAACGGTGTCCCCTATGCCATCATGCACAACCTGCTCTTTACCTTGCCTATGCAGGAAGCGCTGAGTCAACTGCGCACCGGGAAGTTGGGGAAGCCGATTTTGGGTCGCGGTCAATGCATGGGGATGAAACCGGCCGACTTCGGCGGCGATCACGCTAATCCCGCCATGGCCTGGCGCGCCCAGAAGGCGGTGGGCGGCGGCTGCATCATTGATACCGCCTATCACGAGATTTACTCGGTCGAAGCGCTGATGGGTTCTCCCGTACGCTACGTCGAAGCCAGGGTGAAAACGATGCGTTTCGATATCGACGTCGACGATCTCGCCATCCTGCTGTTTGAACACGAGGACGGCGCCGTGTCCACGATATCGGCATCGTGGTGTTCGCCGGCAATGACAGCTGAACGGGGGCGCTGGTGCGAAGTGCATACGACCGATGGATCGATCCGGGTGTTTCATCGCGACGAGGAGCCGTTCTGGCGTTACGGCGGCGAGGAAGAAGGTTGGAGCTCACTGGAAATACCCGAACCGGTAGTGAAAGAGAACCCCGGCGTTGGCGGTCACTTCGGCTGCTACGCCGCCACATTTGAGGCGCTCGCCAGCGGCTCGGAGATGCCGGTGGACGGCGAAAAGGCGCGACACAATCTGGCCATAATCGAAGCGGCGCGCCAGGCAACCGGCGAACGGCGCGCGATAGGAGTAGAGTGAAGATGCGACGCTATGTGGACGTACACTGTCATATCGGGACGACCATCACCTACGACCCGGCTGTGGGCCAGACTACCGGCCGCTGCCTGGCACGCATGGCCTCCGCCGGCGTTGTCGCGGCGGTTATAGGGCCGACGGCAGTCGGCTCGTCGCAGATCCGGGGCATACTGGACACCAGGGACCAGAACGGGATCATCGTCCGCGCCTGTCAGCAGTTTCCCGATCGGTTTCCCATCGGCCTGGCTTTGATTGAACTGCGCCACGGCCAAGTCGGGGCCGACGCCCTTGAAGAGACCCTGATCGAAGGCGGACTCCAGGGCATAATGTGGCATCCCGCCGGCATGACCTTCGAAAGACAGCTCTATCCCTTTCTCGAAGTCGCGTCACTCAAGGGCGGGCTCTGCCTGCTGCATGAGAGTCCGGAGCGGACCGCGGCCTATGCACGGCGCTTCCCCAACCTTACCTTCATCCTCCATGCCGGGACCAAAGAGGAAATGGAGCCCTGTCAGCAGTTGGAGAACGTCTGGTTTGAGATTGTACAGCGCCCCATAGGCTCACGGTCCGATTGGGACCTGCCGCAGCTGGTCAACGAGCTCGGCAGTGAGCGGATTCTCTTTGGCAGCGACCTGCCCTACTACGACTTTCGCATCCTGCAGGCCCAGCTGGAGTCCGCAGACATTGACGAGGCAACCCGCGATCGTATCGCCTCCCAGAACGCCGTGACGCTGATTCGGAGTTTTCGGCCCGACTGGGAGCTGCCCGAGGGAACCCTTGCCGCCCCGCAGAACTATACGTACGATGAGCTGTGGGCTCCCAAGGAGGCCGGAAGCGAAAGGCTGTTATAGAAGCCGGTTCAGGCGCCGTAAAACGGTCCTACAAGGTAAAGAGGAAGCTGCAATGAAATTCGCCCTACTCGGTCACTCAGGACACCTGGATTACTACGAGCAGATGCTCCAGGATCTACCCGAGGTCGCGGTGGTAGCCGTAGCCCTGGCGCTGCCGGGCGAGTCGCTGGACTCTTTCGCCAGCGCCCCGGGCGTAACGCCGGAGACAAACAGATATACCGAGTATGAGGAGATGCTGGACAAGGAATCTCCGGACCTGGTGCAGATCTGCGTCCCTCCGCAGCAGGTTCCGGGATTGACCGAAATATGTCTGAAACGCGGCATCGCCGTCATGACGGAGAAACCGCTGGCGACGGATCTGGCGACTCTTTCACAGCTGTACGCCGCGGCCAGTGAGGCCGGGACCCCGCTGGCCGCGTTGCACGGCTACCGCAGAATGAAATGGTTTGAGGCCGCTCGCGATGCCGTACGCGCTGGTCTGATCGGAGAGCCCCTGGGCAGCTACAGCCAGATCTCCTACCGGTGGGGAGCCAGGCGGCCGGACCATTTTCGCTCACGCGAGACCTTTCCCGGCATTGCGCCCTTTGTCGGCGTACACGTCATCGACTGGCTCGTCTGGTCGCTGGGCGATGTGTTCACCGAAGTTACCGGCTGGGAGACGACGGCCGCCCACCCGGACTTTCCGGGCTGTGCAAGCCAGGCCGCCTTTCTGTTACGGATGCGAAACGGAGGCGTCGCGACCGTGATGCTGGACTTTCTGCGCCCGGCGACCGCGCCCAGCCATGGCGATGAACGGATGATGATCTCAGGTACAGAGGGCGTTGTGGAGAGTATCGCCAACGAGGAGACCGCAAAGCTGATCAGCGAACAGGCCGGGGTATGCAACCTCGAGATTCCCGACACGCCCAACTGGTACACGGCCTTTGTCAGCTCAGTTCAGGACGGCTCTTTCGCCGGCGTTGAAGAGCTCTTTCGGATGACAGAGATTGCCCTCAAAGCCCAGCAGTCGATAGACGAAGGCAAGAGGATCTCCCTGCTGCAATCTCCGTACGGGGCGAAGAAATGATCGGCTATATCGTACAAAGACTGATCTATGCGGTGGTTACATTCTGGTTTCTGAGCATCGTTGTGTTTGTCATCATTCAGCTGCCGCCGGGGGATTTCCTGACCAGCTACGTCGCGCGTCTGGAACAGGAGGGAGACATCATCGATGAGGCCGAAATCGAAGCTCTCAAGCGCGAATACGGTCTTGATGCCACCCCGGTAGAGAAGTACGTTCGCTGGTTTGGACGCTTTCTGCAGGGGGAAATGGGCCGCTCTTTCGAATGGAACCAGCCCGTGGGCAGGCTGCTGAGGGAACGTCTGCCTTACACGATACTGCTCTCGTTGATCACCCTCTTTTTCACCTATGTAGTCGCCGTGCCGATCGGGATTTACGTTGCCACCCGCCAGTACGGCTTCAGCGACTATCTGTTTTCCGTGCTGGGTTTTGCCGGGCTGGCGACGCCCAACTTCATGCTCGCTCTCATCCTTATGTTCCTCTTTTTCAAATACTTCGGCATCAGCGTGGGCGGCCTTTTTTCCTCGGAGTATGCCCTCGCCCCGTGGTCTCTGGGCAAAATATGGGATCTCTTCACCCATCTCTGGGTTCCTATCATCGTTATCGGCACGGCAGGTACGGCAGGAATCATTCGGGTCATGCGCGGCACCCTGCTCGATGAATTGGGCAAACAGTATGTCATCACCGCCCGCGCCAAAGGCGTTGGCGAAGGAAAACTGCTGTTCAGATACCCGGTACGCCTGGCGATCAATCCGATCGTCAGTACGGTTGGCTGGCAGCTGCCGGGCATCGTCTCCGGCGAGACGATCGTCGCCATCGTTCTGAGCCTGCCGACCACCGGCCCTCTCCTTTTCATGGCGCTTATCAACCAGGACATGTTCCTGGCAGGAAGTATTGTGATGTTTCTGGGTATTCTGACGTTGATCGGTACTTTTCTGTCCGACATTCTACTGATCGTTGTAGACCCACGCATCCGTTTTGAAGGAAAGACTTGAGATGACAACCGACGTAACAACCGGTGTTTCAAGCGGAGTCGGGATGCGGGAGGCCGGGATCACGGCCGAAGAGCGCTACTTCCTGGCCTCACAGTGGCAATTGATGTGGCGCAAGTTCAAAAGACATCGTTTGGCTGTAGTCTCTGTTTCCTTGCTGGGAATTCTCTATGTACTGGCGATCACATATCAGTTCTGGGTCCCCTACGGCCGGTTGATGAAACATGAGGATTACTTAAGCGCCTCTCCCTCTCGCATTCATCTCTTCGACAGTGAAGGTCGATTCCGAGGTCCATTCGTATATAAGCTGGACGGAGAAATCGACTTTGATACTTTCACCCGCGTCTATACGGAAGATACCTCACAGATCTACCGCATTCGCTTTTTCCAAAAGGGAGAATCCTACCGGTTCTGGGGTCTCTTTCCAATGGACATCCATTTCTTTCTTCCGGAGGAAGGAGGCGTAATCTTTCTGTTCGGCACCGATTCGCTGGGCCGCGATCTCTTTTCGCGGACGCTGGCGGGCGCCCAGGTCAGCCTTTCCGTTGGGCTGGTCGGTGTCATGATCAGCTTTGTATTGGGCTGCCTTCTTGGCGGCATCTCCGGCTACTTCGGCGGGGCGACCGACATGCTGATCCAGCGCATTATCGAGTTCGTGATCATCGTCCCCACGATACCGCTGTGGATGGCGCTGAGCGCGGCGGTGCCCGCGGGATGGTCGCCGGTCAAAATCTACTTCTCCATTACCATCATTCTTTCCATTATCGGTTGGGCGGGCTTGGCCCGGGTTGTGCGCGGCAAACTGCTTGAAATGCGCGAGTCGGACTTCGTGATCGCGGCCAAAGTCGCCGGTTCCACCGATATGCAGATCATCGTTGAGCATCTGTTGCCGGGGTTTATGAGCTATCTCATCGTCCATCTCACCCTGGCCATCCCCAACATGATCCTGGGCGAGACGGCGCTCAGCTTCCTGGGGCTGGGCATTCGGGCACCGGCGGTCAGTTGGGGCACCCTGTTGAAGGATGCTCAGAATGTCCGCAGCGTGGCCGTGCAGCCCTGGATGCTTATCCCCGGCCTGCTTGTGATCGTGACAGTGCTCCTGTTCAACTTTATCGGCGATGGGCTGCGTGACGCCGCCGATCCCTACAAGTAGCGGCAATGGAACAGCAAGAGCCGGTCCTGGAACTCAGAGATCTGCACACCTACTTCCCCTTGGAAGAGGGGTTGCTGAAAGCGGTGAACGGTGTATCGCTCACCATTCACAAGAACCGCACACTCGGTGTTGTGGGCGAATCGGGCTGCGGCAAGAGCGTTACCGCGCAGTCGATCCTGCGCATCGTGCCTGAGTTTGCGCATATGACCGGGGAGATTCTGCTGCACCAGAACGGTCATATCACCGATCTGGCTGCCCTCGCCCCGTCTGGGAAAGAGATCCGCGATATTCGCGGCCGCGATATCTCGATGATCTTTCAGGAGCCGATGACAGCTTTCTCACCTGTGCACACGGTCGGCGATCAGATCATGGAGGCCATTCTGGTCCATGAAGACGCGGCCCGGGAGGAGGCGCGCAGCCGGGCCGTTGAACTTCTCAGCCTGGTCGGCATTCCCATGCCTGAAGAACGTGTAGACGCCTATCCGCATCAGTTATCGGGCGGGATGCGTCAACGGGCGATGATCGCCATGGCACTGGCGCTCAAGCCCAAGCTGCTCATCGCCGATGAACCGACGACAGCGCTGGACGTGACCATTCAGGCCCAGATTCTACGTCTGATGAAGACGCTTCAGGCCGAGATGGGCATGTCGATCATGTTCATTACCCATGATCTGGGCGTGATTGCGAATATGGCCGATGAAGTCGCGGTGATGTACCTGGGACGGGTGGTCGAATTCGGCAGTGTAAGGCAGATTTTCCGCTCACCCCAACATCCCTATACCCAAGCCCTGTTGCGCTCGATCCCCAGGACAGGGCACAGGGCGCGGGTCCGCCTGGACACGATCGAGGGCATTGTCCCCGTCCCCCTCGATCCGCCCGATATCTGTCCATTTTCCGAACGTTGCACGCAGTTCATCCCCGGCCGCTGTGACGAGAAGGTGCCTGATTTTCTGGAAACAGAGGCGGGGCATTCGGTACGTTGTATTCTCTATGAATGACAGCTATGGAATCGAACAACCTGCTCGAAGTACATAATCTCAAAAAGTATTTCCCCATCGAAAAGGGTCTGCTGCGCCGGGTGGTTGGGCAGGTGCGCGCCGTCGATGACGTGAGCCTGAGCATCGCCGCCGGGCAGACCTTGGGGCTGGTCGGCGAGTCAGGGTGCGGCAAAACGACGCTGGGCCGCTGCGTTATCCGCGCGATTGAACCGACGGAAGGACAGGTGCTGTTGCGCATTGACGACCGACAGGCCGATATAACCGGTCTCGATGCCAAGGATCTGCGCGCCACCCGCCGCCATATGCAGATGGTCTTTCAGGACCCCTATGCCAGCCTCGATCCGCGCAAGACCATTCTGGACATCGTGGGCGAGCCCCTGCGCGTAAACAAGCTGGCCAGGGGCGAGGAGCTGGAGCAGCGCGTGCGTCAACTGGTCGATCTGGTCGGCCTGGACGTCAAGTACCTCAAACGCTATCCCCATGCCTTCAGCGGCGGTCAGCGCCAGCGCATCGGCATCGCCCGCGCCTTGAGCCTGCATCCCAGCCTGATCGTCTGTGACGAGCCCGTTTCCGCCCTGGACGTTTCGGTCCAGGCTCAGATTCTCAATCTGCTGCAGGACCTGCAGGCGGAATTCAGCCTCACCTATCTGTTCATCGCCCACGATCTCAGTGTCATTCAGCATATCTCCGACCAGGTAGCCGTCATGTATGTCGGCAAGATTGTGGAGCAGGCGCAGACGGAGGAGCTCTTCCTGAACCCCAAGCACCCCTATACGGAAGCGCTCCTGTCCGCAATCCCGCAACCTGATCCGGACGCCCTGCTGGATGAAATCACGCTTGAGGGTGAAGTGCCCAGTCCGGCCAACCCACCTCCCGGCTGCTACTTTCACCCCCGTTGCCAGTACGCCCAGCAGCTCTGTCAAGAGGAAATACCACCGCTCCTGGAAGTCAGCCCCGATCATTTCGCCGCCTGCCACTTCGCCCAGGAGTTGACGCTGCACGGTGTGGGAGATCCGGAAGAGGGTAGCCGGTTGTGAATCCTCCTGTTGGTTCCAACTTCTGCGCAGGTGTCGAGACAGGCGCACAGGCGATGGGAGAGCGGCTGTGGCGCTGATCCGGGAAGTGGAGTGAACGTATGGACGCGCTTCTCTTCTGGACAGCGCTGTGGCTTGCCGGTGTGGGGCTGTTTGTGTACTTGATGATCACGTTGGTGCGCCGGTTGGTCGTTCGTTTCAGCCAGGGAGTCGAAGCCAACGTGCGCGCCGCAGAGTCGATTGTCAACGACGAATGCGTTCCCGAAGCCTGGGCAGCACCCTACCGCCAACAGATCGAGACCCTTCGGCGGACGGTTGGTTCCGAAGCCGAGATTGAACGGGCCGGCCGGCGCGGGCACAAGGACTGTTTGCGTCAATTGGACCGGCTTGTGCAGTACTTTGAGAAGAGCAACCTGGTAGATAGCGCGGAGTCGCGACACGTTCTCCTGACAGGGCTCCAACGGCAGCGCGAGCGCTGGGTCGCCGGGGGATGGCAGTACGTGATCGAGAGGGAATATGATCATTAGGTTCCGTTGATATTTCGGGAAGGCCGCTCAGAATTCAGCAAGAACGGAAAGCCGGCAGGTCTGATAGGGATTCTTCTCGCCTGAATGTTGTGATAAACAGAACCAATTGATCCGCGAAGTCACGCGAAGGGTCGCGAAGAACACCTTTTTGTCCGCGGAGGACGCGGAGAACAGCAAAGGCGTATCGGATTTTCTGTGCGCAGCTGCGCGGCCTTGCGCGGATAGGCAGTTTGCTCCCGCGAACTGCTTTTCTAACAGACGTCAACGAGCTCTAAACAGATAACTCCCGGAATTCAGGGGATATGCCAACAGCTATGAAACGGTGGGATATCCAGGGGTATCCTGATGTCTGAAAAAGCGCTAAGGGCGGCTCTGGTGCGGTCGGTTGTATTTCACGCTTTGGCATGAAAGCCGCTCTTGAAACCAGTCCTGGAAGAGAAACTCCTGGTCTACCTTATTGGTTCTACGGATAAGCCGGCCTCGTTGGCTCGGTCACACTGTGGGAACATAACTTTAACGCCACCGCTCTTCTTTGTGTCCTGCCTTTTGGCTGGGATTGGTTAGCCATCTGCATTAAGTGAGGCAATCGCCCAAACCTCAGCGTCACCGCGCCTCCTTGCCTCAACATAGATCTCTCCAGAGCCGATAGACCCTCCTGAACTCGTCTCCCAGGCGTCAAGGACCTCTGTTCCTTGTTTGGCCTCCCCCCATACGTCATGGAACCCAAGATTCACAATACTGGATTCTGGGACCCGCATGTTCGGGTGGAACCTTATCGCCAGGTCTTTTGCTAAAGGGCTCATCCAGCCCTTTAGCACTCTCAGCTTAGCTTCAGGGGTTTCTTCGGGAAAGAAGGAGAGCTGGGGACTATTCAGTCTCCGCGTTTCAGAGGCCCTCAGTCCCATGCCACACTGCAAAAACCAAACGGGAGAGGGAATATGTCGCAGGCAAGCGCTTGTTGTGGCTTCGCGGCTAGCGTCTGGTGCGATTCGTTCGCGCACCCTGTCAATTGCATCAAATGTGAGTCGTCCCTCTCTTGTGTACTCTTCTCTCACGACGGGCTCGAACATATCAGGGTAGAACGCTAAAGCAGCCGCCACTCGATCCACTAAGACTTCCGCGGGTTCGGACCGCTTTTCTCTTGTGTGGCGGAAGGCGAAGTCCAATTGTTGGCCTTCGAGCAGAAGATGGACGATCTCATGCCACGTGGTGAAGTACCGTCGGTACGCATGCCATTCTTGGCAGTTAATGATAGCCCAATACTCACGGTCCCAAGGCTTGGGGTCTAGGCGGCGCACGATAATGGCATCCGTGTCCCCGCCGAATTCGGTCTTCAGTTCGCCGATGACGGCCTTCTGGACGGGTGTTACCTCTTCTAGAACGGCATCAATGTCGGCTTCAGTGTGTACCTCAGTGATCCGCAGGTCCAGCGACGCGGCAAATTCCTTCGCCAGCTCGGTTAGGGTCTCAGGCGTGCCATGCACAGCCACCCAGCCTCGAAGGAGTGCAAGACAATGTTCAATGATCATGCCTTCGACATTGTCGGTTCGACCCAGGCCCAATTCCTTGGCTACGCGATTGATCTCTAACTCATAGAGACCGTTCCAATGCCTATTCACTTCGGCTCCTCCAAGAACGGTTTGACCGCCAGATAGAGGTTCCGCCAGTCTTCTTTTCCCTTTTTGTCGCGGGGTCCGCCGCTGCGCCTAGCGACAATTGAGTGTTCGATTTCGAGAAGGGTCATCATCTGTTGGTATGTCAATCCTATTTCCTCGGCAAAGTCACCAAGACTCCGAGGGACCTCAATCGACGGCGGCCCGTATTCCGTTGGTGCTGCCCCTCCCCTGAGGAGAAATTCCACCGACGCATTCAGAGCATCGGCCAATTGGAGTAGCCGCCGGCCACTGATGTCAGAGCGGTCCTGCTCTACTTCCCATAGGAAACTCTTCGACAGACCTGCACGGTCTGCCAGTGCTTCTAATGTTAGGCCTAAATGGGTACGTATGTAGTTGACCCTCTGGCCCACAGTGTCCAGCTGCGGCATATCCGAAATCTCTCGTTTTTAGATTTGACATACCCGTATACAGGAATTATACTTATATATCGAACGTTCGGGTATGCCATCCTGGGTCCTATACTACTGCCCAATTTCAGCAATTGCAAGGAGTTTAGTAGATCAGGGACAGGCTGGTGGACTCACTCCAACCTAGCTGCATCGGGGTTCTATCGCGGGACCTGCGCATAGCAGACCGAAATTCGCATACGGCGTACCAGTCGTAGCAAAGGAAATTTGAAATGAATGCAGGAGGAACTGGCACAGGCGCGGGAGGGGAAATCTAAATGAAAGACCCGTTCATAGTTCACGCCGATATCCGTTCTTTCGCCGAGGCACGCGTGAATCTTCCATCGGCTTCTGCACGCCGGTATCGGGAACAAGTAAATCGCTTGCGAGAGAGTCTCGCAAAACACATCGCGGACAACCCTGGTTTCGCGCTGGTCAAAATGCTTCATGCCGGAAGTGTTGCTAAGGGTACTGCTCTTCGTACTATCAACGATCTTGACGCCGCCGTATACGTACAGAAGGACCAATCCCCTGTTGACGAGAGAGAGTTGGTGCCTTGGGTGGCGGACTGCCTCCGCGAAGCATACCCTCAAAAAGATCCGAGCGATTTCAGTACGGACTCACCGCATTGTGTGACTATTCACTTCAGGGGAACTGGCTTGGATGTCGATGTCGTCCCTGTCCTCTACGAGGGAGATGAGAACGACTATGGATACCTTGTAGACAAATATACAGGCGAAAGGCTTCTGACCAGCGTCCCTCTCCATCTTGAATTTATTCGCAAGCGGAAAGCTGCCAACCAGACACACTTTGCCCAAGTAGTGCGTTTAGTCAAGTGGTGGGCTAGTCAACGCAAAGCGGAGAACTCTGCATTCAAGTGCAAGTCGTTCCTTTTGGAGCTTTTGATTGCTTATCTAGCGGATGAAGGCACCGGCCTGAAGGATTACCCCCAAGCTCTTGAGGCCTTCTTCAGCTACATAGTGAAGACCGGCCTTGAAGAGCGTGTATCGTTCACCGACTATTATTCGCCTAGTCGTCTGCCAGATCCTACCGGGGCCGCAATCGAAGTCTTCGATCCAGTCAACGCTGAAAACAACGTGACCGACAAATACACATTGTCTGATCGTGAGGCGCTTGTCAAAGTCGCGGAAGAGGCGGCCGACGCCATTCGAGAAGCTTTCTACGCCACAACCAAGGGGCGTGCAGTGGAATTATGGCAGGTCGTTCTTGGACCATCTTTCAGAGGATAACCAAATATGACGAACACGTTCACTACCAGCACCACTTTCACTAGGACAAATGCGGAACATCTTGCTTCGAAGGTGGTGTCGGATCTCCGAGGCATGAAGGCCTACTATTATCGGCCGGATGAATCCCTGATATGGGACTACTATGAAGAGTTGGCCGAACTCCTCTCTGACGGCTATGTGGCAAGTGTGGAATATGGCTTCAAGCGAAATGGGCAGAGAGTCGTTACGCTGTCCTACGAGATTCGAACGGACGGTTCGCTCGCTGATGGGAAGTCTGGAGGTGTTTTCGCGAGGGCGGACATATCGGGAACTACGTGGTTCTCCTTCCTAGAGTACAGCAGGAAGTGGAATTCCCTGTCTTCCGGGGCTCAACAGGAGATCAAAGCGAACCTTCCAATCCAACGTAGTTATGGCCAGGCACCCCAAGACGGCAGCGGCTACTGGGTTACAGACCGGAGTTACTCCTCACAAGGTGTAGGTACACAGCGCCGTACTTTCCGTCCCTACTAGGTGATTCCCTATGACCTCATTGGACCTGTTTGACGACGTAAAGGAGCTGCCTGACACGGATGCGGCTCAACAGTTTGCCCGGCTGGTTGGACTAGATCGTTTGAAAGAACTCCTGCTGAAGGAGGTACGCCTCCTGCTCGTTCCAGGACTTCTCGAACAATGGAGTATGGATAGGCACGGCAGTGTGTTGCCATGTGTAGAGGACTTCAATCGGAGACCGCCGCTGTTAGTGTTTTCTGGAGATGTGGGCACTGGAAAGACAACCCTTGCTAACAGTTTCGGTGATCCTATTGCACGAGGGGGAGACATAGCAAAGGTTACAGTTCTTCGTCTGAGCCTCATCACTCGTGGCAGAGGAGCTGTCGGCGAGATGACCCGTTTAATTTCGCAAGCATTCGATGAAGTGGGTGCATTGGCTCGGAAGGGGGTCAACGCCAACGGTAATCCCTCTTCCGCGGTCGTATTCGTGATAGATGAGGCTGACGCGCTCGCAGAGACGCGGGCCACTGAACAAATGCACCACGAGGATCGAGCGGGAGTCAATGCCCTTATCAGGGGCATAGATCAGCTCACACAGGAGCGTTTGCCTGCCCTGGTGGTACTTTGCACAAATCGTCCCGAATCGCTTGATCCGGCAGTCCTGCGTCGGGCGGCAGTACATTATGAATTCAAGCGGCCAAGCAAAGAGCAGAGGGAATCGCTCTTACGCGAGGCTTTCGTGAATGTCTTCAGCGACAGCCAATACCGTGAATTGGCAAGACTGACCGGGTCAAATGGAAGAGATTACGGCTATACCTTTTCTGATGTGACCCAGCGCTTCATACCTAGCATTGTCCGCGACGCATTCCCAGATAAAGAAGTGACCTTTGAACTCGCCCTATCAGTACTTGAACAAGTAGAGCCCACCCAGCCGTTTGGCATCACAGATGGTGTACGGAAATTATGACAAAACGACTAAGCGCAAGCGGTGCCCGCATCAGAGGCGACGACTATCAGCATCTGTTCGCATGGCTTCAGGTGATCAGGGCAATTCAGGTAGAGAGTGGCATCACCGAAATCGGAATAGAAGATCCCGAAGCAGGCAATGCAGATGACGTTACTGTCTACACGGAGGACCAAAAACACGAATACTATCAAGTAAAGTCTTCAGTCGATGCACGAGAGACCATCGGATTAGAATGGCTCATGAAGCCGAGCAGAGCAGGTGGGCCAAGCGTAGTCCAGGGGTTCCACAGACTGTGGGCGGATGGCCCGAAGCAATGTAAACCAAAGTTATTCCTGGTCACTAACCGCCTCGCCACAGATGGAGATCCGATCTTGAAAATGAGAGACGGGCGCGATGGTACTGTCGTACGTTCCTTGAAACGCGCACGCCCTAAGTCAAACGCTGGCATTGCGCGCAAGACACTCGCTGAACATCTCCAGGTTTGTGAGAAAGAGGTGCTATTCTTTCTTGAGAACCTTTGTTTTAAACTCGGTAAGACCCATAACGACTGGATAGAGATGGCGATACCATATATGTTCGCAGTAGGTCTCCGCCATGATGAAGATGCGATTTCTCAAGGTATAGGAATCGTGCGAGGCTGGGTAACCGAAGGCGTGAGGAGGCTCACCACCGCCGAATTGCGTCAAACGGTAGAGCCACTAAATCGCTCTAGCGAACTTCCGGCAGCTTCGCTTCTTGTTCAGGCCATTGACCGGGACCCCATGCCGGAGGCCGCTACGATTGCTCTTGACTGGGCCAGTCTGTTCCCAGGCAGTGAGCCAAGAGTTCGCCGTCAGCCATCGGACCAATCGCTGTGGAACGACCGTTTCCGGCCAGAACTCCAAAAAGCAGCGAAGGATTTAAGAGCCCTGGGACACAACAATGTTCTCGTCCGGGGGTACATGCGGTTACCTACATGGTTTGCTACAGGAGTCGAGTTGGGCAAAACTGCTGACTTTCAGGTTACGTCCTTTCAGGATCAGGCACCTTGGTCATCAAAAGGAGCGTTATCTGCCATCGCTATCGAGCGCATCGATACAGGCCTGGGAAATGGCGAAGATCTCGCCATAGGGATTGCGTTGGCATTTGACCTCTCGACAGATGTGCTGGCATACCTTCACGAACAACAAATCAATGTCGGTAGATATGTATGTCTCCGTCCTGCAGGCGGTGCAAATAACCAGGCAATCCGCAACGCCGCTGAGGCTAGACAATGGGCTTATGCGGTACGGGACTTGATTCGACGTCTCGTTCAGGAATATAGACCCAGCCGAATTCATCTCTTCTTGGCGGGGCCGCGTGGAGCGATACTCCTACTAGGCCACCTGTGGGACCGTATGCCAGACACACAGCTCTACGAGGACCTCGGTTCCACCAGAGGGTATAGCCCTTCGTACCTGATTCCGAACTGAGGAACCGCGTATGAGACAGTACGATAACGATAGAGCATCAGGACTCCCGACAGTGGGCGACACTTGGCCCCTAAAGCATCGGGGTTCCGTCGTCGTTTCAAGGGCTCTGCTTCGGCAAGATCGGACACTTATCCGATGTGCCTGCAGCCGCTGGACAGCTTAGACTGTTCGAGGGTCAGGGAGGGCCGGTAGCGGCTGATGCACCCTCCGCGGCCGTGCTTGAGGACTGAACAGATCTGTAGTCTACATTGATCTGGATGCGGGAGCGCGGGAAAAGCTTCAGGTTTTGGCCCACTCCCAGCCCCTGGCCGATTATCAGTTCGTTCACGTAACCAGACCGTTGCTTCATTCGTTCCCATTCAAACGCAGTACAAGCACGTCAAGCGCTGCGCATGCATAATGCCTATAGGGTACCCCTTACCCGTTTTAGAGCCTTAGAACACTGTGAGAGCAGTCGAAATTTCCTGATCCGGCTGAAGCTGGTGCGTTTTGCCCGATCTACATTTTTGCCCAGATTAGGCGAATTTCTGCGTTTTCAACCCGTTTTCCGAAAGTCCAACCGCACTGGAGGCGTTCTAAGAACCGTTTTCGATGCTTCAGGCGTTCTGATACCTTACAATTTTTTTGGCGCGCTGTTGGCGGTGGTCCTGTCGCACTCCAGTCGTAGGCCCTATGAGTGGCGGTCCACAACGTCGGCGCGCTCACCGCGCCTCTAGGCGCGTTCCAAGCCTATCTTCTCGAACGCGCCGGCAATGGCGTCGGCCTCTCGTCGTTGCGCTTTCGAGGAAACACGCGCAGCTGCGCGCAAGCGCGGTTTTATCGATGTTGCGCTCTGCCGGCTGACCGTGCTCCGATCAAGAACGGATACGGGCTCCCAGACCGTCTATCTAACGCCGCCGGCTGTGCGGTCGTTGATCACGATCCGGCCAGTCGAGGTCAAGAGGTCGGCGTCGATCTTCGGGCTTTCTCCCTCTGCGGTTTCACGACGCATCAAGGCGGCGGCCGTCGCCGCTCTGAGGTCGAGTTACTCTGGTCACAGCAGGCGGGTGGGGATGGCAAGGCACATGGCCGCTGGCCGGTGCGCCTACGCATGAGATCATGGCACAAGGGCGCTGGAAGACTGTCGGCGTGGTCGAAACCTAAACGCGGGGAGAGAGAGCGGGACGGGCGTGCAGGTAGCTCTCCTGACGGTGCCCGGTGCGGCTGAAAATCCCTTTTAATTTTACACGGGCAGGTGTCATTAAGTAGACTGGGCACCAAAGAAAAAGAGCGCCCACACCGCCAGTGTTTAGCGCTCTTTAAGTGAACCGGCCGCGTTAGCGGGCGTGGAGTTGTCAATATAGTGGCAGACAAAGGTGTTTGTAAATTAGGGTTCTGTGTGAATCCGCCGGTGGTGTGGGCGCTCCTGATGGCCGCGAAATGCAGCAAGGGGGTAGCTGATATGAGTTGGTCGAGGTTGAAAGAATTTTTCCAAACTAATTGGAAATGGATTATTTCTATGGTATCGGGTGTTATCTTGGAACCTGTCATAGAGCGGTTTGTGTTGTCTATTTTTTCCTCACTTTTTGAAGTGGGGCCATTGAATTCGGCGACACTGCGATTCTTGCTGTTTGCAGCGGCAGCATGTGGAATAACCGGAGTCGTTGTATTTGTGGTTGTTCCTGCTCTTGTAAGGGTGGCCGACTGGCTTTTTCGTCCAGCGCTTGTCGGTTCAAAGCCTCGCAGATTTTATAGTTTGCTTCCCGAAGTGAAGTCGTGTTTGGATGTCTTAGAGAAGGATTACGAATTTGAAGCCGCTACCCTAGGCAGAAGCGACGGGGTGACTGCGCCTCCATTTGACTCTTATGTAAGGTACGCAGAGTTGAGGAGTCGGTTGGGGCGGTTGTTCTTGAAGCTTGAAAAATTGGGCGTTCCTGTTCCTGATTCTATTCAGATAGACTCGCTTGGAGATCTCATCGACATGGTTATGTATCTTACTCAGTTGAAGAATTACATGTCTGCCCGCGATCTAAACGCTGCCCGGGAAATAGTTCCACCGTAGACGTCTCTGACGTCTTGGTGCATGCTGAGTTGGCAGGCCTGGACGCCCAGGGCAGTCTCTGTCAAAGACTAGCTTCTTATCTGGGGATAGATAGGCCGGTGGTACCTACTGATGACGGCAGACCGCTCGCTTTGCGATCAGTGCACAACGCATCCGTCTGGATGCACCTTATTTTTCCCGTTTCGTGGTCTAGTCATTGGGGCCAACCATACACTACCTCGGAATTTCGTTCTTTGAGGATAGACTACATCCTCAAAATGCTATAACAATTAGATGCGCCTATCCTGGTCTTTGACTTAGTACGCTTGGATTCGTATATTTGTATGTGAATTCAGCTGATCTTTCTATGTAGCGAGGTCAGTAAAATAGTCTTCGGAAAAATCAGGATCCTCATCATAGAATTGGCTGCCCACTTGTAGGTAGCCAAGGATAACGACTAACATTGGATCGAAACGCTCAAAATTGTCTGCCCACCGCGGCGGGCGCCTGTTCAGGTTCAGGCCCCGCAAGTGAACGAATAGATCAAGAACAGCAGCAACTGGCCCGTTGGTAATCCGTCAAGTAGGACGGCCAGTGGCAAGGAAAATGACCAAAAAAATGGCTGAACATCCCCTGGCAGCACAAGAAGGCAATCGGATTACTCTGACGGGACACTTCGACGTGTCCGTCATATTGGAAGATGTGCGTCCCCTGGGCGCTAATGGGGCCGCAGGGTACGAGTGCCGTGTTCGTTTGCCTGACGGTACGCTCGAGGAGGCGGTCATCTCTCCAGATGAGGTAGCCGCGATTCTCGGTCCGGGAGAGATGGAGGTGTCGCGGCCTGCAGATGCAGAACGCCTGCGTCTCTTGGTGGAATCCGCCCGAATCCGTCTCGCTTACGCCTACGACCGGCAGTTTGCGGTCAGTTTGTCCGGCATTCGCACTCTGCCTCATCAGATCGAAGCCGTCTACATGAAGATGCTGCCGCAGCCGCGGCTGCGATTTCTGCTTGCCGACGATCCCGGCGCTGGCAAGACAATTATGGCGGGCCTGCTGATCAAGGAGCTCAAGCTGCGAGAAGCCATCGACCGGTGCCTCATTCTTGTTCCGGCACCCCTGACGATTCAGTGGCAGGATGAGTTACTGCGATTCTTCAACGAGCCGTTTCAAATCGTCCATTCAGCGAACGACCAGCAACAGTTACTGAACCTTTGGGAGCGGGAGTCGCTCGTCATTTCGTCCATCGATTACGCCAAGCGGGACGATGTCCGCGAGCGTGTGTGGCAGCAGCGGTGGGATCTCGTCATTATTGACGAAGCCCACAAGTGCAGCGCCTATACCAAGAGCTCGGCCGGGCGAGATGACGAAGTCGACCGTACCAAACGATATCAACTGGCGGAACGGCTCTCAGAACAGTGCGATAACCTGCTTCTCCTGACCGCGACGCCCCACCACGGGGACGACGACCGGTTCGCCCACTTCATCCGCCTGCTCGACCGCGACTTGTTTCCGGAGCCGCACCGGTTTAGCGAGGCCGCTGGTCGAGTCCGTCGTGAGGTATTGCAACTCGGGTACGACAGCCCTTGGTCGCTCCGGCGCCTGAAGGAAGATCTGAAGGATATGAGCGGCCGCCGCCTGTTTCCAGACCGGCATGTTCAAACGGTCAGCTTTAACCTTGGGCCGGAGGAATACACAATCTACAAAGCTGTAACCGCCTACATCAACGAATACCTGCCTCAGGCGACGGGGCGTCGCAAGAATAGCGTTGCTCTTGCACGCACGGTTTTCCAGCGCCGCCTTGCGAGTTCGACCCATGCGATCTACGAATCGCTGCGACGGCGGCAGAAAAAACTAAAGGATCTGCTCCGCGAACTCGAAAGTCTTTCACCGTCTCAGCGGTCGCGGAGGCTCGCGCAATTGCAAGGCCGACTAACGGACACCGAGCAGGATGAAGACGATCTGGATGAAACAGCGAGGGATGGACTCATCGACGAGGCGACGACGGCGGCCGAGTTGGACCAGCTACGAGTCGAGCTTGCCGAGCTTGCCGAGTTGGTAGCAAGAGTGGGACGTGTCAGGGAAAACGGACGCGATTCGAAGCTGGTTGCCTTGCGCGAATGCGTGCAGAGGTCGGAGTTCGACGAATTGAAGGACGGACGAGGCAAACTCCTCGTCTTCACCGAACACCGAGACACGCTCGATTACCTGCGCGAACACTTCGAGGCGTGGGGCTATTCGACGTGCCAGATTCATGGTGGAATGAACCCGCGGGAGCGAAAGCGGGCCCAAGAGGACTTCCGGACAAGCAGCCAGATCTGCGTGGCCACTGAGGCAGCTGGGGAAGGTATCAACCTTCAATTCTGTCGCCTGATGATCAATTACGATCTGCCTTGGAATCCGACCCGCCTCGAACAGCGCCTGGGCCGGATCCATCGGATCGGACAGACACGCGACGTCTACGCGTTCAACTTCGTGGCGACGTCGTCGGAGGATGGCCAGCCGGTCATCGAGGGCCGCATCCTCGAACGGCTGCTGAGCAAGTTGGAACGAATGCGTGACGCGCTCGGCGACCGCGTGTTTGACGTGGTCGGCGAAGTGCTCTCGCTGAACAAGATCAACCTCCCTGACATGCTCCGCGAGGTGGCTTACGAGCCGAAACGTCTGGACGATTACCTTGACATGATCGACCGCATTGACCCCGATCTCCTCGGCCGCTACGAGGAAGCAACGGGAATCGCGCTGGCGCGTGGGCACGTGGACTTCTCGGCTTTCGCTCAGGCCAACCTTGAGGCCGAAGAGCGGCGGCTCATGCCGCGCTATGTTCAATCCCACTTCCTGAGTGCCGCAAAGGCTGTGGGTCTCCGCGTGGAGGAAAGAGCTGACGGGCTTTGGCGGGTAGAGCACGTGCTCTCCGACCTCCGCTCCGAGCGCCTCTCCGCGGTCCGGCGCCTGGGCGCACCGGCCGCGGGTTATCGGAAACTGACGTTCTACAAGGAGCACCTCGAGCAGGATCAACACCTCGATGCCGTTCTGCTTGGGCCCGGCCATCCCCTCTACGCAGCGGTCGATGAGAAACTGAATGAACTCTTGGTTGATATTGTGGGAAAGGCTGCCGTATACGTGGACTCGATGACCTCTGCGCCATACCGCCTTCACTTTTACGAAATCTCGGTACGAGGCAGGACGACCAAGGACGAACCTTCGACCATTCATGCCGAACTTACAGCCGTCCGGGAGGAATTAGGCAAACACGTGGCCGAAGCTGAACGGTTTGAGCTGGTTCCCGCAGATATTCTGATCGACCTCCCAGCCCACCCGCATCCCCCCGAAACACTTTCCGAATTTGACTACGGCCCCGTTAGCGACTACGTCAAGACAACCTTACAGATGGATCGCCGACGCGATGCGCAGTCCGAGCGCAGTCGCTACGCGGACGTGGCGCGCGACTATCTCCAGCAGTCATTCCACGCCCGGGTTCGGGCAGCGCAGGACCGCGTGATGCGGTTGCGAGCTCGAAAGCAAAAGGAGTCAGGGGTGGCCCTGGCTCTCCAGCGGGCGGAACAGGACCTGACCGATCTTGAACGCACACAGCGGGAACGTCTCTCCGGTATAAAACGGCTTCGATTGGCCCGCCATGGTCCAGTGAACCACGTTGCAAGTTGTCTAGTACTGCCCCCCGACACGGCCATCGATCAGTTTCCGGAACTAGCCGAAGAGCAGGACGTGGGGTTGAAGCGCCGTGTTGAGCTTGCTGCAGAGGACATCGTCGTCGCCTATGAAGAATCAAGGAATCGCGAATGCCAACGCGTCGGTCACGAAAAAATCGGCTTTGACATCCGAAGCTTGGCACACCCGGACCCGCAGACAGGCTATCGCGACGAGGTGGACGGCGTGCGACGCATTGAGGTTAAAGGTCGGAAACAGGGACAGCCCATAAGGTTGACCAAGAACGAATGGTACACGGCGCAACAACTGGGCGACACCTACTGGCTCTACGTAGTGTGGGACCCTCTCGACAACCCGGACGCTACCCCGATCATGATCCGGAACCCTGCCAGGTGCCTGGATTACGCAAAGAAAGAGGTCGTCGTCGCCCGTTACTACGATGTTCCCGCGAACGCGGTCGAACAGGCAGCGCTTGGCCAGAGGGAGGATATGGCGTGACCGAAAACGACCACCGATTAATCGAGGACTACCTGCCACTTGACAAGCTCAACGCCATCGCGTCGAAGGAAAAGCTGCATCCTCGACGATACGTGGAACTGGTTCACTACTGGCCCGCGCGCCGTCCGATTACCGCCTGCCGGGCGGCCATCTATTCCGCGCTCGTACCAGCGCCACGCACCGAAAATGAACGCGAAGATGCCGCAGCCTTCGTTGCCGAACTGGCCGCCTACAAAGTCCATCCCGAAAAGGTCTCTGAAGCGTGTGAAGGAATCAAGATGCTGCACAGTGGGCAAGCACCCAAAGTGCTGGACTTGTTTGCAGGAGGTGGCGCGATTCCGCTAGAAGCTGCCCGGCTTGGGTGCGAAAGTCATGCCGTCGACTACAACCCGGTCGCGCACTTGATCGAGCTATGTACGCTGGTCTACCCACAGACCTTTGGCTTGGGCTTGGCAGACGATTTCGAACGATGGAGCGACCTGATTCTCGACCGGATGAAAGACGAGATAGGGGATCTGTATCCTTCCATCGATCTTCCGCAGGCTGATGACGTGTTACACCAGGCTGATCTCTTTGGTTTAGACAGTCTGACTTCCTCACGTCAAGCCGCCCCTGTGGCGTACATCTGGGCACGCACTGTCCCATGCCGGCGCCCCGGCTGCCACGCACCTGTGCCGTTGGTACGACAGGCTTGGCTACGCAAAAAAAACGGTGCCATTGCCGCAGTACCTAGGATCGCAGACGGAAAGCGCTTGGTGTGGAATATTGTTTCAGGCAGCTCTCCCGAAGCAGTTTCGCAACAGACAGAGCAAACCGGCTCAGGGCAAGCGGTATGCGTGTCCTGCAACACCCCTGCCCCCTCCGATTACGTCAAGGAAATGGCGGTCGGGGGACGGATGGGAGAATCGCTAGCGGCGGTCGTAGCTGCACTGCCGCCGAAACAGCCTCACGGAAATAGACGACAAAAGATTTATCTAGGACCAAATTCAATACATCTGCTTGATGACAGTGCGTACCGTCGTCGACTAGAGAAACTGCTCGCTGATACGAAACTCGCTCCTTTACTCGAACGGATGAACACGGCTGATTCGACTACCGTGGCTGGACGCGGCTATGGCATTTCGCACTGGCAGCATCTTTTCACACCTCGACAACTTCTTGTCCTCTTTACCTTCATAAAGCAAATTCGCCGTGCGCATACCGAGATGCTCGCCGAAGGCATGCCCGAGGACCGAGCGAGAGCGTTGGCAACCTTCTTCGGGATGGCCTTCGGTCGCGTTGTCAATTCGTTCAACATGTTTACTCGGTGGGAGCCTCGCGTACAGCGAACTATGGGAGCCATTGGTGACCGTCAAGCGTTAAAGATGGTCTACGACTTCTCTGAGCTAAATCCTCTAGCCGAGACGCAGGGATGCCTAGCTTTTGCTCTTGATCGCGAAGCATTTTGCATAAGGGAGCTTGCGAAGGTCGGACGACCGTCAGTCGTGACCCGCGGCAACGCTGAGAAGCTCTTTTACGACGACGAGACGTTTGATGCAGTCATCACCGACCCGCCATACTATAGTAGCATCTACTACGCCGACCTTTCTGCGTTTTTCTACGTCTGGCTGAAGCGGATCGTCGGCGATCTTTACCCGGAGCACTTCGCCCTTTCGTCCCCGCCGAAGCGGCGCGAGGCCGTCGCCCAGCCCAGCGAGCATGACGGGGACGCGGGCAAGGCGAAGGAGCACTACGAGCGTTTGATGCGCAACTCGCTGGCCGAGGCGCGCCGCGTCTTGAAACCGGGCGCGCCGCTGGTGTGCGTCTACGCACACCGCACTACCGAAGGTTGGGCAACTCTGATTCGCGCGCTCGTCGGGGCGGGCATGACAGTTACCGAGGCTTGGCCGGTACAGACCGAGTCGCCTACCAGGACAAATGCGCTCGGAGCCGCCGCGCTCTCAGACAGTATCTTCTTCGTCGCTCGCCGGCGCGAGCAGACCGGAACAGGCCAGTATGAAACCGACGTACAACCACAGTTGCACGAAATTGCCCGCGAGAGAGTCAGGACCTTATGGAATGGCGGAAAAGGGATCGGCGGGGCGGACCTGCTGATGGCGGCGGTCGGCGCCGGACTTCGGGCTTATACCCGATTCGCTCGGGTCGATTACGCAAATGGCGAGGAAGTGTCGGCGGAATCGTACTTGCGTGATGTCGAAGGCGTGGTGCTCGACGTGATACTCGACGAAATATTCGGTCTGCGTGGCTCGGCGGTAGCCAACGTGGACTCGATCACACGGTTTTACATCCTGTGGCGCTTCACCTACCGTGAGGCGAAAATCGAGGCAGGTGAAGCCTACGTGTTCTGCTACCCGCAGGGAGTTGAGATCGACGGACCCGATGGGTTGACCGGCAAAGCTCCGAAGCTCGTTGAGAAGTCCGGCAGCAAGTTCCGCGTGCGGACTTATACCGAGCGCGGCGATGATGAGGCGCTCGGCCTCGCTACAAACAATGGGGCGGCACCGCTTATCGACGTACTGCACCGGTTGCTTTATCTGCTTGATGAACGGCCAGCGGATGTTCAAAGGTATCTGGAGATCGCAAACCCGAATCATGAGCAACTTCGTTTGGTGACCCAAGCTCTCTCTGCCCCGGTCCTCGGGCGCGCAGAGGCCTCAAATGCAGGTTCGACCGCAGAGCGCGGCGCTCTTTCGCGACTGAATGCGAACTGGCGCAGCATCGTCGAGGGGGCCGCGTATGCGAATGAAGTTGAATCGCTGGTAACTGGGCAATTAGGCCTGTTTCGCGGAGACGATTCCAAATGAATAACACGCCACAACCCTGGCTCCAGTGCGTCGAGTTGCACTCCGACGTGCTTTCCGACGACTTTTCCGAGGATGTCTTCGCTCTCGACCTCGGTGGTCTGTCCGACTATCTGATTGGACAGGACCTCGGGCAACCAGCAGCCGAGCTGCCGCGCGTACCGGCCGTGTATCGCGATGCAGAAAGCTTTTTTGCCGCGTCCTACATCACGAGCGGCCTCAAGTCCCTACTCGAAGATGTGCTCGGCCGGCTCTCCGGCTCGGAGGGAAACCGGGTGCTCAAGCTACTCACACCATTCGGTGGTGGCAAATCGCATACCCTGGCAGCATTGCTTCACGCCGCCCGGTCGCGCGCTGCACTCGACGCGTTGCCGGAAGCGGGCGGATTGCCGCGCCCTGATGCTGTGCGCGTCGCCGTGGTAGATGGGCAATTTTTCGACGCGACCAGTGGCAAACGTGCGCCGGGGGGAGATGTCGTCGCCAGGACTATCTGGGGTTGGATCGCGTGGGCCCTGGGCGGTCGGGAGGGCTACGAGTTGGTGCAAGCGCAGGACGAGGCGCGGGTGGCGCCCGGGGGCGACGCGCTCGTCGAATTACTTAAGGGGGGACCGAGCCTGATCCTGCTCGACGAGATTCTTGAGTATCTCATCAGCGCAGGCGGTATAAGTGTAGTGCAAACGACCTTACGCGATGAGACGCTTTCCTTTCTCAAGCGGCTGACAGTAGCTGTCGGGAACGTGGACAACGCTGTGTTGGTGTACTCCCTGCAGTCCAGCAACCGCGAGTCGCTTGAATACACGGGCTTGCTTCATACTCTTGAGCATTTAGCCGCGCGCAAAGATCAAAGGCGCGAGCCGGTGGCGGATAACGAAATCCTCCACGTCATCCAGCGTCGCCTTCTTGCACGAACACCGGATGTATCCACAGCCACAGCCGCGGCGGACGTCTACGGCCAGGTTTACACGCAAATGCGACGTGCCTATGCCCACGGCGAGTCGGAACGCCAACAGGCCGCGGAGGAGGGTGTGGTGCTGCGCGACCGAATCAAGGCATCCTATCCTTTCCACCCCGCGCTGATCGATCTGATGCGTGAGCGCTGGGCCGCCATTCCCGAATTTCAGCGCACGCGCGGCGCTTTGCGTTTTCTCGCCTCCTGCTTGCGTGCTGCCCATAGCGCGGGCAACTCGCGCCTGCTCCTGGGTTCCGGCGACGTTCCCATTCACGATGCCGAGGTACGCCTGGCCTTTCTCAAGGAAGTCGGCCAGCGGGAGGACTTCCAAGCCTGCTTAGAGCACGACTTCGTCGGTGCAAACGCCCGTTCCCGACTCATCGACAACCGGCGCGCCTTAGAAGTGACGACAGAGGCGGGCAGGCTGCCGGCTACCCGCCTGGCTACCACCATACTGCTATATTCATTCGGCGGCCTGCGCCGCGGGGGTAGCGACACAAGTGACCTGCTCCCACCCGGGATTGGCGAGGCGGACCTGCTCGGCGCGTGCATCGGGCCAGACCTAGACAGCACTACCATCCAAGCGTGCCTGAAGGAACTGAACGAGCAGTGCCTGTATCTGCACTTTGACGGTGTACGCTATTGCTTCAAAAAGGATCCTAACGTCACGTTGTTGGTCGAGCAGGAAGCCGAGGCTATCGCTCACGACGAGAGTCGCGTTCAGGCCCGCATCAGTCAGATGATAGAGGAACGTCTAGCCGGACAGCGTGCCATCGTCTGGCCCACGAAGTCCGGCGACGTGCCTGATCGGGAGACACAATTCCTCGTCGCCTACTTGCCACTTGAGTTCGCGGCCCAACCGGCCGGGGAACAGCGGCGCAAGGCGCTCCAGATTCTCGAAAACTGCGGAAACCAACAACGAGTGTTTCGCAACGGATTGGGGCTTGCTGTGCCAGCGGCCGACGAGGTTGAGGGGCTGCGCCGCGCAGTACGTTATCTCCTTGCGGTAGAGCGTGTTCAGGGGAACTGGCGTGAGTACAACCTGACAGGTGTCCAGAAAAGTCAGCTCAGGGAACGCGGCGCGACTGAAAAGACAACGATTGAATCTGCCCTGCTCAAACTCTACGGTGAAGTGTGGCTGCTAGGGTCAGGCCCGAATGGACTCGCGCTCGACACCGTCAGTATGGGTGGCCGGCCGCTTCAGACTACGCTCGATGAAAAGAAGCGTGCCCTCATTCACCAACGTCTGATGGAATTGCTGACAACTGTCCAACGCCGCGTGTTCGGAACGGTAGCCCCAGGCAAAATTCTTGAGTTGTTTGAGCTCGATGAGAGTGAAATCAGTCAGTCCGGCATCGCCACCCACACAGTGCTGACGGGTTTCTACGAATTCCTCGGCTTCCCGCGCCTGCTCTCGTCGGATGCTGTGCGCAAGGCCATCGTCCGTGGCGTGGAAACCGGACTGTTCGGCTATGTCATCGGCCGACCTACGCTTGGTGACGACGGCCGATACCAGATCGGCCGCAGCCGCGTCGCGTTCGAGCGTAGTGTCGCCGACGACGAGATTGACCTCGATTCGGGTTTCCTGATCGTGCCTACAGCATTGCCGGAAGAGCCACCGACAAACGACGACCCACCATCCGGCAAGCCGCCGGAAGATGACACGCACGAGCGACAGGATGATGAAACGGCTGATGAATTCAAGACCGTTTCAACCCAGCCTGATCTTGCCGATAGCCGCGAGATCGCCCTTTCTTTCACCGCTAACGAAGCTAACCTATACGAGGCTTGGAATGCCCTCGCCAATCTCGCAGACGTGACTGGGGAAGTTTCGATCAACGCCAGGGCGACATGCCCAGTTGACTACGACAAGGCGAAGCTGGAGAATGGTGTGTTCGAGCCGCTGCGGGAACTCGGACTGATCTATGACGACAAGGGGTGATGAGTGGTGACTTGTGCTCGCCCGAGCCGACCACTGGCCGCATCCGTTTGGATGCACCTTATCTCCCCCGTCCTGTGGTCCAAAGATTGGAACTCACCCCACCTCTTCTGTCTCGATGCCTTACGCCAAGCGCTCAGCCAGGGTCGACCCAAAATCTTCAACACCGAACCAAGGCGCACAGCTTACAGCTGATGCTTTCACGACCGCCTAATATCACGACAATTCGCCGCAACCCGTGACTTCATGGCCGTCTCGTTTCCAAGCCTAACTATCTCGTCCAGATATTTACGCGCGCTCAACCTCTAAGGCTTCATGGCCAATCGCCTCCGGAGTTTCTAATGCCATCCCGTCGCGTTGCTTGGCGACTTCATTCAACGTCGCCCCCTTGGCTTAGGTATATAAGCCCCCATCTGCCCACCTCAGTAGTCCCCATAGTGTCGTCGCCGGGTCGGTCCATTGCAGGCTGCGTCCCGTTCACTTTCACAGACCTTTTTGCTTCCTCACAAGCAGGCAACCCTCTTACGCCAAGCAGACTATTCCGGCATCGTCCTCAATATCAGCGGCTCAAGGAATTGCACGCTCTTGATGATGCCTTCGGATGCGCTCATCACCGGGTCTTCGTGTTCGATGCTCAGCGCTCCGTCGTAGCCGGCCACACGCAGCGCGCTGACGAAGTCGCGCCACCATGCCTCCCCATGGCCGTAACCGAGCGTGCGGTAGGCCCACGAGCGCTCGGCAACCAGGTCCATCGGCCGCATATCGAGGCCGCCGTTGAGAGCCATTTCAGAAGGGTTGATGCGCGTGTCCTTGGCGTGGACGTGGAAAATGAACCCCTCTCCCAGCGCGGGGATGACGATGAGCGGATCCATGCCCTGGTAGAAGAAGTGGCTGGGATCGAGGTTAACGCCCACGCCCGGCCCGGCGATCGCACGCAGGCGCAGCATGGTGCGGGTATTGTACGCGGACTGGCCGGGGTGTAGCTCGATCGCCACCCTGACGCCGCGATCGGCAGCGAACCGGCCGGCCTTTTCCCAGAAAGGGGTGATGACTTCATCCCACTGCCAGCGCTCCAGGTCGGCGTATTCCGGCTGTTGCGGGTGGGTGGGCCAGTTTGGGTAGGGCGTCCCACTCGGGTCGCCGGGGCAGCCGCTCATCGTCACGACGGTATCCAGGCCGAGTCTATGAGCGAGCTCTACTGTTTTAAAGAAGATATCCTGCGATGCCGGGCCGCGCGCGGGGTGGGGATCGAGCAGGTTGCCATTGCAGTTGAGCGCGCTCAGCACCAGGCCGCGACTTTCTATGGCGGACTGAAAGGCTGTGCGCGCCCCCTCGCTTTCCAGAAGTTCATCCAGGTTGCAATGCAATGCCGGCGAGAAATTGCCCGTTCCGATCTCCACAGCTTCGATCCCGTGCTCGACAACCCAATCAAGCGCCTCGGTGAAGGAAGTTGGCAGGCTATCTGTGAATAGTCCGATTTTCAAGACATCCTCCTGTCTGTTGGACCCAGGGCGCGCATCCCACTCCGCGTCCCCCCAGTCAACTCACTCCTTTTCGTACCAGCCTGACCCGAAGTACAGCCCGTCATGGCGCACCACCCACGTGTGCTTGCGCGTCACCTCGCCGGTATCCGGCTGGTCGTGGACATAGCTGACCCATTTGCCCACTTGGGTAGCGCTCAAAATGTCGTCACCGTAGAAGTAGCCGCTGGCATCTATCCGCAGCGCAGGGTCCCGCCCTATACTTTCGGGTCTGTAGTGAGCGATGGTGTACCCGTCTTCGCCGATAATGAAGACATACCACTGCCCGTCCACGTTCTGGGCTGAACTGTAGTGGTCGATGGCTGCCTGGCGGCCTTCCTGGTTGTAGAGGCGGACGGCATCCTGCACGAGCGACCGGGTGTAGGCTGCCGGTTCATTCCTGGTTGGGATGGCAACGCAACCGGCGACGAGGAGCGCAAGCGTAAAGACAGAAGATAGGGCAGCAGAACGATACACGTAAGTCTCCATTTTGAATGTCTTGGATTATCTACAATTGTGTACTTCCATTTGCGCGGCCAGATCAGTTCTCTTCGTACCAGCCCGACCCGAAGAACAGCCCGTCATGGCGTACGATCCACGCGTTCTTGCGCGTCTCCTCGCCGGTATCCGGGTTGTTGAAGACGTAGCTGACCCATTTGCCTGCCTCGGTAGCGCTCAGAATGTCGTCGCCATAGAAATAGCCGGTAACGTCGACGCGCAGCGCCGGGTCCCGCCCGATCATTTCGGGGTTGTGGTGCGCGACCGTGTATCCATCTCCGCCGATTATGAAGACGTACCACTGCCCGTCTATGTTTTCGGGGGAACTGTAGTGGTCGATGGCTGCCTGGGGGCCTTCCTGGGTGTAAAGGCGGACGGCATCCTGCACGAGCGCCTGGGTGTAGGCCGCCGGTTCGTTCTTGGTGGGGATGGCAACGCAACCGGCCATGAGGAACGCGAGTACGAGAACGGCAGATAGTGAGGCGGAACGTAACATGCTTGTCTCCATTTTGATTAAGCCAGTTTAAGTTATCCACTTCAGTTTACTTTCATGCCTCTATTTGAACCAACATTGGCCTTCCCCCGATACGTGGGTATAATCTTTCTGTCCATCTGTTGAAACGCGCCCATCGGTAACATCTGAACCCTTCCCCACAGCGTTTGTTCGATGCGCCCCCTGCGCGAAACGGGGCCCGAAAAGGCAATCCAATGACAGCCATGCGCATCGGCATCGGCTCGATCTTCCAGGAGAGCAACCAGTTCGCGGGCACACAGACCGACCTGGCCCTGTTTCGCAACTCCTATGTCCACGAGGGCGATGCCCTGCTCCAACTGGCGGGCACCGACTGCGAAGTTGCCGGCATCCTCGCCGTCTGTGAAGAGGAGGGCGCGCAGCCGCTCCCGCTGCTGGCGGCGCGCAGCGTCTCGGGCGGCGTCCTGACCGATGCCTGCTACACCGAGCTGAAGGAAACGCTGCTGGCGCGGCTGCGCGCCGCGCTCCCGCTTGACGGCGTCATCCTCGCCATGCACGGCTCCATGGTCACGGCCTCGCAAGCGGACCCGGAGGGCGACATTCTCGACGCCGTGCGCCAGATCCTGGGGCCGGACCTACCAGTCGTCATGACGCTCGACCTGCACGCGCACGTCACCCCGCGCATGGTCAAGCAGGCCACGGCCCTGGTGTCGTTCACCCATTATCCCCACGACGACACCTATTCCACCGGCGAACGCGGCGCCAGCCTGCTGTTGCGGACAGTGCGGCGCGAAGTCAGACCGGTGACGGCCCTGGCCAAGGTCCCGATTATCTGCGGCGCCTGCAACGGCCAGACCTCCGGCGACGGGCCCATGGCCCACCTGACCCGGCGCGCGCGGCGCCTGGAAAAGGAGCCGGGCATCCTCTCCGTATCCTGCTTTCAGGTCCATCCCTACAACGATCTGCCCGGCATGGGCTGCGGCGGCGTCGTGGTGACCGACAATGACCCCGCGCTGGCGGCGCAGGAGGCGCACGCGCTGGCCGCGGCGTTCTGGGCGCGGCGCCGGGCCTTCGAGGTAGAACATCTGCCGGTCGCGGAGGCGGTTGACCGCGGCCGTCGCGTGGAAGGAGGCCCCGTGCTGCTGGTGGACACCGCCGACTGTGCGGGCGGCGGCGCGCCCGGCGACAGCGTCGCCCTGCTGAGCGAGCTTTTGGCGCTGGGACTGGAGGAGCCCACCCTACTGATGGTGGTCGATCCGGCCGCGGCCCGGGCCTGCGCGCACGCCGGCATTGGTCAGACGGTCAGTTTGCAGGTCGGCTACAGCCTTGACCCGGCCTGGGGCGAACCCGTCGCCGTCAGCGGCAGCGTGCGCCGTCTCAGCGACGGCGGTTTCCGCTACGACGGCGGCCTCTTTGGCGGCACCTGGGCTTCGATGGGTCTCTCCGCGGTGCTGCAGATCGGCAGCATTCAGCTTCTGGTCATGTCGCAGCCGACCTATGACTGGGGCGACGAGCAGTTTCGCAGCGTGGGCATGGATGTGCGCCAGGCAAAGTTCATCGGGGTCAAGAATCCAATGAACTACCGTCACGCCTACAGCGACCTTATGAAGGCGGCCTATATCGTCGACACGCCCGGCCCGACCCCGGCCCACGTGCGCAACCTCAGCTTTGAGCGCATGCAGCGGCCCTTCTTCCCTCTTGACGAGGAGATCCCCGACCTTGAAATACCGGTAGTCGTCAGCTGAGGATGAGCCGCGAAGGAACATCTGATAATGAATGCCCCCGAAAGTCGTTATTCAGACAGACGTTAACGAGCCCTGGTTTGGTCAGGGAGGTCGAACGATGAAACTCAGCAGTACGCAGGTTGCACAGTATGACGAGCAGGGCTACCTGTTTTTCCCCAACCTGCTCGACAGCGATGAAGTCGCGGTCTTGCAGGAGGCGCTGCCGGAGATCCTCAGCCGTCCAGGGCCGGAGATCATCTCCGAAAAGGAGGACCCGTCTGCGGTCAGGCTGGCCTTTGGCGCGCATACCTATTCCGAGCCGTTCCGCTACCTCACTCAACTCCCCCGTCTGTTGGACCCGGTCCGCCAGCTGCTGCGGGACGACGTCTATCTCCATCAGAGCCGTCTGAACCCAAAACAGGGCTTCGGCGGCGGCGCCTCCTGGGACTGGCACCAGGACTACCCGCCCTGGCATTCGATCGACGGCATGCCGGAACCCAACTGCATCATGGTATCGGTCTTCATCGACGACTGCACCGCGGTCACGTCTCCTCTCCTGATCGTGCCCGGCTCGCAGCGCCATGGGCTCCTGGACGCCCGTCTTCACAAGGACGCGGCAGGCAGAGGGTACGCGCTGCACCACATCGATCACGCCACCTTTGAAAGGCTGGCAGCGGAGAACGGGATCGAAGCCCTGGTCGGGCCGGCGGGATCGGTCGCTTTCATCCACTGCAACGTGCTGCACGGTTCAGCGAACAACGTCTCCCCCTGGCGCCGGGCGATCATGTACCTGATCTACAACGCCGTCAGCAACGCCTGCACCGGCACCGAGCGCCCGTGGTATCAGAACAACCGCGACTTCACGCCGCTTAGCCCTCTCGACGACAGCTCCGTGAAGGCGCTGGCCTGAACCGCGCCCACTGGATTCCGCGGCACACTCACCTGGAGCGATCTACATGAAATACCTGACCGCAGACCAACTGCAAGAGATCGGCACCCGGATCCTGGACGCGGCCGGCTCCCCTCACGCCGAGTCGGAAGCCGTCTGCGAGGTGCTTGTACGCGCCAACCTGCTGGGACACGACTCGCACGGCGTGATGCGGATACCGCAATACGTCGGCCAGATTCGCAGCGGCGCGATCAGGCCGGGAACGCCCATCGAGATCGAACGCGAGACAGCGGCCGCCGCCGTCATCCAGGCGCACCAGGGCTGGGGCATGGTGATCGCGCGGCAGGCGATGCAGCTGGCGATCGAGAAGGCGCGCGAGGTTGCCATCGGCACCGTCGTCGTGCGCGGCAGCCAGCACGTGGGGCGCGTGGGCGAATACCCCACCATGGCGGCCGAGGAGCGCATGATCGGCATGGCGGTCGTCAACTCCTACGGCACCACCGGCTCGGTCGCCCCGTATGGCGGCGCCGAACGGCGGCTCTCCCCCAACCCCATCGCCTTTGCCATGCCGAGCGGCGGGCCCTGGCCCGTCATGGTCGACATCACGACGTCGGTATTTCCCGAGGGCAAGGTCCGGGTTAGCCAATACGCCGGCAAACAGCTGCCTGAAGGCGTAATCGTCGACGCCGACGGCAACCCCACCACCGACCCGGCCGCCTTCTACGGCCCCCCGCCCGGCGCCCTCCTGCCCCTGGGCGGAATCGTGGGCCACAAAGGCTTTGCGCTGGGCATCGTGGCCGAGCTGCTGGCCGGCGCGCTTTCCGGCGCCGGCGTCACCGGCAAAGAGAGGGAGCAGACGGGCAACGGCATCTACTTCCAGGCCATTAACATCGAGGCCCTTCTGCCATACGACGAGTTCATCGAGACCGTCCAGGAGCAGATCGCCTGGGTAAAGTCGGCGCGCCCGCAACCGGGCGTCAGCGAGGTCCTCTTCCCCGGCGAACCGGAGTACCGGACCGCGCAGCAGCGCGGCGCGCACGGCATCCCGGTTGAAGACAGCATCTGGCAGGAGATGATCGAGACCGCAGACAGCCTCGGCGTCGAGATTGCAGCCTGACCCGCGCCGCCCCGATCCGGTTTGATGCCCCAGTGCTTACATGGCATCATAGGGAGCAATCCGTGAGCCGTTCACTGACCACTAACCACTGCCCTTAAGAGGTTCAGACAATGCAAGTTCTCTTTCTTCCCTTCAACCCCGTCATGCAGTACTGGTACGATGGCTTTGTCGAAGCGGTCGGCGGGCGTTATCCAATCAAGATGTACGATCCCGACAAGCCGGTGGCCCCGCAGTTCGAGGGCATCGACGTGGTGGTGGCGTGCGCGGGCTGCACGCACGAGATGGTCGATGCCTCCGTGGAGGCCGGCGTCAAACTGTGGCAGGTGCTCTCAGTCGGTGTCGACCATTGGGACATGCCCTATTTTTTCAGAAAGGAGATGCCGTTCGCCCATACACCCGGCCCCTTCAGCGCCATCGCCCTGGCCGAGCACGCACTTACCCTGATGCTCTTGATCGCCAAGAACCATCGCGCCGCGCAGGCGAACATGCGCGCAGAACTGTTCAGCCTGCCGCTGAACGACGAACTGGCGGGCAAGAAGCTCGGCCTGATCGGGCTGGGCGCGAGCGGGCGTGAACTGGCCAAGCGCGGCCACGCAATGGGCATGGAGATCATGGCGATCGACATCGCCGATATCCCGCAGTCGGTGCGCGACGAGTGTCATGTCTCCTTCTTCGGGGATCCCAGCGACATGGATCAACTGATCTCCGAGGTCGACTATCTGTCGCTGCATACGCCCAGCACGGCGCAGACCCGGCACATGATCGGGGCGCGGCAGTTCGAGTTGATGAAGCCGACCGCGGTGCTGATCAACGTGGCGCGCGGGCTGTTGGTGGATGAGGATGCGTTGGTCGAGGCATTGCAGAGCGGACAGATCCGGGCCGCCGGCATGGACGCGTTCGTGACCGAGCCGCTTCCGAGCTCCCACCCGCTGCTGCAGATGGACAACATGTACTGCACGCCGCACATCGCCGGCGTAACCCGGGAGACGGCGCAGCGCCGCGGCCAGGCCGCAGCCGACAACGTGGAGCGGGTCTCCAAGGGGCTGGAGCCGCTGTATCAGGTCACTGCGGACAGTTGAAACGATTTCAGGTTGGAATCGGACGTCTTGCGGACGTTGTGCGAGAGAGGGCGAGAGAATACGAGAGATTGGGGGAAAATTGGGGGGGCTCTGCGCAAACACTAGCCGCTGCCGTCAGACCGCCCCCGCACGATCAGGTACTCCACATCCTCCAACGTCGAATCCTCAACGTTGAGGATCCCTTGCCTTTCCCCGCCCTTCAGCACCATCACCCGATCCCCGATTGACAGCACATCGGTAATGCGATGCGTGATCAGGATGATCGAAATTCCTTGATCGCGCAGTTCAGCCATAAGGTCCAGCAACGTGTTGGCCTCCTTCACGCCCAAAGCGGCTGTCGGCTCATCCATGATCAGGATCGTGGCATCGAAACCGATGGCCCGCGCAACGGCCACCATCTGGCGCTGACCCCCGGACATCCTCTCGACCAGCAGCTTGGGCGAACTGATGTTGATGCGCAGCCGCGACAGCAGCGCTTCCGACTCGTTGTACATCCTCTTCTTGTCGAGAAAAGTGATGCCAAGGACCCGCCTGGTGTACTCCCGCCCGGTGAAGACATTGGCGGCAACGTCCAGGTTGTTGAAGACGGCCAGGTCCTGATATATCATCGCCAAGCCCAGCGCCTGGGCGTCGCGTGGATTGCGCAGCGCGGCCTTCTGCCCTTCAACGAAAATTTCGCCTGCGTCCGGAATCACCGACCCATATAGCGTCTTCATCAGCGTAGACTTTCCAGCCGCATTGTCGCCCACCAGGCCCAACAGCTCCCCGCGCCGCAGCTCCAAATCGACGCCGTTGAGCGCCTGGACGTTGCCAAATCTCTTCGAGATCCCTCGCATCTCAACCGCGTGCTCAAGGCTCATGGGCATACTCACAATCGCTTTGAGGAGTGGGAAGATTTCCCTTCCCACTCCTCGAGATTCTCCGTTTCTCCTACTGCATGACCTCCGTTTCGACGATCTCCTTGATCTCCAGGAAGTTCTGCTTCATCGTATCCTGGTAGCTGTCGATGTTGGACTGGTCGACAAGCGTGATGCGGGTGTCAAGATACTGGGATGTAGCCTGCACGCCCTGGTGCTTTATCATCCACGGAATGTAGACCGCCAGGTACCCCTGACCGTAAGGCTGCTGAACGTAGGTGAAGGAGACGGTCCCATTGCGGATGCCTTCGACGATCTCCGGCGCGTCGTCCACGCCCGTGACGATAACGTCGTCGCGGCCAGCGTCGGGGAAGGCCACCGTCGCGCCGACCGAATTCAGGTTGCCGAGCGAGTAGTAGGCATCCATTTCAGGATAGGTGACCAGGGCCTCTTCCGCACAGCGGACCGTGCCCTCCGGGTTGTCGCAGTCGATCAGCACGCCGATTACCTTGATGTCGGGCGCATGTTCGGCGAAGTAGTCCTCAAGCCCGGCCTGGCGGTCCTTATCGACCACATTGCCAGGCTCGCCAAAGGCAACCACCACATTGCCTTCGCCGCCCATCAACTCAACCAGCCGTTCGGCTACCGTCGCGCCGGCCGTGTAGAAGTCGGTCGCCATGCAGACGTCGGCATTGACCGCCTCGGAGCAGGAGGCATTCTGGGTGGTACCAAGTCCTCTCTCTTTGGCCTGGGCCAGGATACCTTCCATGATATCCGGCACGCCCGTCATCACGCTGAGGCCGGCGATGCAGGGCAGAGAGAGAGCGGACTCCGTCATATCCAACTGTTTCTCAGGGCTGTATTCAGCCGGCGCCAGGAAGACGATCTCCACGCCAAGCTCCTCCGCAGCGGCCTCGGCGCCGCCCTGCCAGGCTGTAATGTAAGGATGCACCAGCGGCGCGCTGACGATGTAGCGCTCGGTGTCACCGCAATCGGGCTCCCTCTCAACAACCACCGTTTCCGGCATGGTGCAGGCAGCCAACCCGACAGCCAGCAGCACGATCAACGCCATACCGAATAACAATCGTTTCATGACTCTTTCCTCCTTCGTCTGAAAGACATTTGTCCAGTCCTGCGGTGCGACTCGGTACGCATGACGGTCTTTTTCTATCGCCACCTCCTTACGCCAGTGACCGGTGGACGGTGTTCGGAGAGAGCGTCATCCACCGGAAACCGGACACCAGGCCTGGCCCGGTTCAACGATCGCGGCCCAAAATGATGCGCCAGTTCAACTCTCCCCGACGGAACTGGTCGATCAACAGGGCCACCACCACCAACATGCCCTGCACGATATCCTGCAGATAGATGTTCAGCTGCAAGACGACGAGAGAGTTGCGGGCAATCCCCATGATGGCGGCGCCGATCAACGTGCCGGCCATCGAGCCAACGCCACCGGTCAACAGCGTGCCGCCCACGATCGCAGCCGTGACCACCGGGAAGAGCAGCCCCTGGCCGATCTGGGGCAGCGCATTGCCCACCCGGCCCAGCAGGACGATCCCGCCCAACGCCGACAGAAAGCCGCTGAGGGTGAAGATGCCGACGCGGATGCGTTCGACATTCATGCCCACATCCTGACTGGCCTTCAAGTTGCCGCCTATCATGCGCACGCGCAGCCCGAAGAGTGTCCGCGTCAACAAAATGTGCATGAGAAAGGCGACGACAAACATCAGGACGATCAGGGCCGGCACCGGACCGATAAGCCCTCTGCCCAGCCAGGTCAGGCCGTCGGGC
The DNA here is from genome assembly GCA_009841235.1 of Caldilineaceae bacterium SB0661_bin_32. GTDB lineage: Bacteria > Chloroflexota > Anaerolineae > Caldilineales > Caldilineaceae > Bin5. The sequence continues at coordinate 132,254 of VXMH01000028.1, forward strand.
AGGCCGATGATCGACTCGCCGCGGGTGATATAGAAATTGACGCCCAGAAAGACCGCGCCGGTGGCAAGCGTCATCACAATCGGATGAAGGCGAAAGCGCGCCGCCAAAACACCGTTGAGAAAGCCGCACAGCACACCGACCCCCAACCCCCCGATAATGGCGATGGGCGGATCAAGACCTGCGTTTTTCCACAGTTTGGCCGTGACCATCGCGGCCAAGCCGGCTATCGACCCCTGCGACAGATCGAAGGCGCCCGATACGATCACCAATGTCTGGCCCATCGCCACGATCGACGTGACCGAAATCTGCCTGAGAATCGTGGTCAGGTTGAAGGGCCTCCGAAATATCGGCGAAACCGTGTACATGACCACAAAGAAGACCACCAGGGCCAGGAATACGCCGGACTCGCGGTGCGCCATCAGTTCCCGGACGCGGGCGCGCGCCGATTCCACGCGTGCGGCCGGCGTCTGATTCGCCGTCATCTGGACTCTCCTCTGGGTCCTGCTCAAATATAAGCGGAGATGCGGGCGGCAGGGCCGCTACTCGTCGCGCCCCATGCGCTTTTTCAACCCGGCGTAGCTGTACTCGTCGCTGGCAAGGAAGTCGAAGTAGGAGCGCTCCACTTCCAGGACGCGTTGCGCCTGCTCGACGACCTCTTCGGCGATAGAGAGAGGGATTGAGACGACACCGTTGGCGTCCCCGTGCAACAGGTCGCCGGGCTGGATTGTCAGCCCGTAGATCGAAATCGTTGTGCCCGTATTGGTATAGGCGCCGTATCCGTGCGAGACGACAGCACCGGGGCAGAAGAGCTGGAAGCCCGGCGCGCGCTGTGCTATGCCCTGAAAGTCCCGGCTCCCCAGATCGGTCACAATGCCGACCCCGCCCAGCTTCTGCAGCGCCGAGCAGAACATGTCGCCGGCCAGACAGCTGCGCATGCGGTCCCCGCCCGTGTACTGGACGGCCAGGACCACCGGCTTGGGCGCGGCGGCGACCATGTCCAGGACGTCGTGCAGGCGATTGGGCCTGTCGTCGCCGGCGCTGGTGGTGTCCTGCGTCGCGGTCACCGCGAAGCCGACCATCGGCTCATTCTCGGGGAACTGACAGCGCAGCTCCAGTGAGGCATAGCCGGTGACCGGATCGCGCACCTCGAAATGTTCGATGGCATTGGCGATCGTGGCGCTGTCGATCCGGCGCAGCGCCTCGATGGTTTCGGCAGAGATTTGCGGGTTCGTCATTGTGTTCTCCTTGATCTGTATGCTGTCGGCTGGGTTGCGGCCATCTGAATCTATGTGATATCCACACCGACCGATGCGGCTGCCTCGGTGAAGGACTGCCAGATGTCATCGGCGATTGGAATGCCCTCACGCCGTCTCTGCTCCCGCGTGCGCGCCTCCAAATCGCCCGGCGCCAGCACCTCATCGAAGCCCGGCGCCGGCGGCACCGCGCGCACGCGCCGTTCCATCTCGTCGGCCCGTTCGGCATATTCGGCGAAGGGTTGGAACAGGTCCGCCTTGATCGCCATCATCGTGACGCCCTGGTGGAGCATGATGGCGCCGGCCCGCCCCGCTTCCACGTAGCTGTCGGCGCCGGTGAAGATCCGCCCCAGGTATTCGGCGGCCATCATCAGGGTATAGCCTTTGTGCGCGCCGAACGGCAGGTGCCCGCCGCCCGCGAAAAAGTCGTCCGGATTGGTGGTCGGGACGCCGTCCTTGTCAACGATGCTGTTCGGGGGGAGCTGTTCGCCGCGGTGGTAGGCGTTGTCGACTTTGACGCCGGAGAGGGCAGTCGTGGCCCAGTCGAACATCATGGTCGACTCTTCGCCGGCCGGCAGCCCGACCGAGATCGGATTGGTGTGCAGTACGCGCCTCCTGCCGCCGTAGGGGACGGTGGCGGGCGTGACTTCACCGTATCCCCCGGCCCACACCATGCCGACCATATTCTCGGCGGCCGCCATCTCCACGTAGTGGCCCAACCGGCCGATGTGGTGCAGCTGCACCATGCCGACCACCGCCACGTTCTGCGTACTGGCCTTGCTGATCGCCAGCTCCATCGCGTACTTGGCGCCTACGTGGCCGAAAGTCCAGTTGCCGGTCACCAGTGCGCTGGTGGCGGTCTCCTGCAGGACCGCCGGCTTGGCCGCGGGAAAGATCTCGTCGGCCTGTATGCCGGCCACGTAGATCGGCACGGGCCAGATGCCGTGCGTGTCCACACCGCTGAGATTGGACAGCACCAGGTGGTGGGCCACCTCCTCGGCGTTCTGCTCATCCGCGCCGGCGGCCAGCAGGATCCGTTTGACCAGGGAATGAAGTTCATCCGCGGTTTTTGTTATCATGTCATTTCCTTTGCGGCCAGCGGCCAGTAGTGAGTTTACGGCCGCCGGTTAGCGGCCGTTGAGGCTCAGTCGGACGGCGGCTTGACTTCATACAGCTCACCTTGCAATCCGACCGGCGTTGAGAAGAATATGTAGCGCACAGTCTCGCCGGTGTCCACCACGTCTACGTCGATCTGCTGGATCTCCTCCGTTTCAAAAGTGACCCCCGTTGCCTTCAGATCGGCGACCGCGGCGTCGATGTCGTCAACCTGCCAGGCGACATGCTTTACGATGCCGGGCGCGGCGTCACCGGTCGCCTGCCACAGCTCCAGGCCGGGATACCAGGCAATTGTAAGCCCCGGCCGGTTGACCTCTCTGAGTTTGTTCAGACCGCAATGTTCTTCCAGGTAGCTTCGTGTTGCCTCCAGATCAGCGACATCCACTGAAACATGGTTGTCTATGATTTTGAACACTGTTTCCTCCTTAAGGACACTCGTTTGTTGATCGCCGCAAAAGCTACTGCAAAATGACCGGCAAGTTCTTCAGATTGTGAAATGTGTTATTCAGCTGCCATTCGACACCCTCCTCGTCCAGTTTCATATGTGGAAACCGGCGCAGCAGGGTGGTGAACGCGATCTCGGCCTCGCGGCGGGCGAGCGGCGCGCCGGCGCAAAAGTGGATGCCCCAGCCGAAAGATGTGTGCAGGTTCGGATCGCGGGTGATATCCAGCCGGTCGGGATGTTCGAATTGGGCCGGGTCCCTGTTTGCCGCCCCCAGCATCAGCGAAAGGGTCTGCCCCTTGGGAATCCGCTTACCACCGATCTCGACATCTTCGGCGGTTAAGCGCCACGCGCGCAGGAACGAGGTGTCGTAGCGCAGAAACTCCTCCACCGCCGTTCCTATCAGGTCCGGATTCTCCCGCAACATGCGCAACTGTTCCGGATGGCGCAGCAGCGCCAGCAACCCGTTCCCGATCAGTCCGGTGGTCGTCTCGTGGCCGGCTGTCAGCAGCGTGATGCAGGTGGCGACCAGCTCGGTCTCGCTCAGCATATCGCCCCGTTCCTCCGCAGCCACCAGCGCGCTGATCAGGTCATCCTCGGGCTGTTTCCGCCGCGCCTCGATCAGCTGCAGGAGCCATGCCTTGGTTTCAAGCAGCGCGGCCGTGCTCTTCATGATCGTCTCGATATGAGGGCGCCCGGTGCCATGAAAGGCGACGATGTCGTCCGACCACGCCTTGAACTGGTCACGGTCCTCCGCCGGTACGCCCAGCGTTTCAGCGATCACGATCGCCGGCAGCGGGTAGGCGAAACTGCCGATCACCTCCATGGCGCCGCCGCTTTCAGCCTGATCAAGCAGTCTGTCTACGATCTCCTGCACTCGCGGCCGCATTCCCTCTACGACGCGTGCGCTAAATGCCGTGTTCACCAGCCCGCGCACGCGGGTATGCTCCGGCGGGTCGGTGTTCGGCATGCCGACCGTGAAGTTGTCGTAGAGCGGGCGAATCTGCGCGCGCACGCTCTCCGGCAGCTGGTCCAGAAACGCGGCGATGCGCCCCACGTTGGTGAAACGGCGATAGTCGCGCAGTACCGCAACTACGTCGGCGTAGCGCGTCAACACCCAACATCCCCAGACATCGCTCCAGTGGACCGGATCCTCTGCGCGCAACTGATGGTAGATGGGATACGGATCGCTGTACATAGCCTGCGAGACCAGGAGTTGATCAATTGAGGAACTGCTGTTGATAGCCATAACTCCCTTTTTCCGTCCCGGCGGCTGGCCGCGACACGGCTCAACGTCCCGGAATCGAGTCGATGAGCAGACGCGTATAGGAATGTTGCGGCCGCTCCAGGACATCCTGGGTCTTTCCCGCCTCCACGACGTCGCCCTTCTGCATTACGTAGACGCGTGAGGTCAGATAGCGCACCAGCCCCAGGTCGTGTGAGATAAAAATGATCGCCAGCCCCCGCTCCGATTGCAGCAGGCGCAGCAGATTCAACAGCTGCGCCTGCGCGGACTGGTCGATGGACGACGTCGGCTCGTCTGCGATCAGAACCTTGGGGTCGGGCGCGAGCGCCCGCGCCACACTCACCCGCTGCCGCTGCCCGCCCGACAGCGATTTGGGGAACTGCCGCGCCTGGTCGTCGCTGATGCCCATCGCGTTCAGCAGCCGCAGAGCCTGCACCCTGGCCTCCGCGCCCGGCAGCCTCTTCCAGACCTGCACCGCTTCCGCCACCGCCTGCCAGACCCTCATGCGCGGGTTGAGCGATGAGTAGGGGTCCTGGAAGATCATCTGCGTCTTCCAGCGCTCGCTTCTTGGCATGCGCTGCTCGATCCCCGCGCTGAAGATTGACCGCCCCTCCAGCCGTACTTCACCCGCGCTCGGCCTCTGCAGGCCCACCAGCGCCCGCGCCAGCGTCGTCTTCCCGCTCCCGCTCTCGCCCACAATGCCCACCGCTTCGCCGCTATGTACGGTGACGCTGGCCGCGCGCACCGCGTCGAACGCCTCCGCGCCGCGTCCGAACGTTACTGAAATATCCTTCCCTTCCAATAACGGACCGGCCGTAGCCTTCTGTTGCAGCTTCTCCCCGGCGTGAGCGGTAACGACAGTCATATCCGATCGCCTACTGTTCCAATTCCGCCATGCGTTCGGCGTGAATGCAGGCGGAGAGCTGTTGCGCAGTCGGCATAAGCGCCGGCTGGGAATCGCGCCGGCACGCCTCGTCGGCCAGCGCACAGCGCGGCCAGAAGCGGCATCCCGCCGGCCACGAGCCAACCGACGCGGCATCACCGGGGATCGCCTCAAGGTCCTGCCCCGGCACCGCCCGGTCGACGCGGGAGACGCGCAGGGCCCTTGTGTAGGGGTGGCGGGGCGCCTTCGACAGCGCCGCCACCGGGCCGGCCTCGACCGACGCGCCCGCGTACATGACCATCACGTCGTCGCAGACCTCCTCGATCACCGCCAGATCATGGGAGACCAGGATCAGCGCCATGTTCAGATCCCGGCGCAGCTGGGTGATCAGGCTCAGAATCTCGCGCTGGATGGTTACGTCGAGGGCGGTGGTGGGCTCGTCCGCGATCAGGAGTTTGGGCCCCTGGGCGATGGCCGCGGCGATCATGACGCGCTGGCGCATACCCCCGGAAAGCTGGTGCGACCGGGCTTTGAGCACCTGTTGCGCCCTGGGGATCTGCACCTGTTCAAGCAGCGCAACCGCCTCCTGCCTGGCCTGCTGACGACTGATCGACCCCGCCGCCGTGATCGACTCGACCAGCTGTGTCTCGACGGTCAGAACAGGGTTGAGGCCAGCCAGCGAGCTCTGCGGAATGTAGCCGATCTCGCGGCCGCGAATGCCGCGCCAGACGCGCTCCGGCGCGCCGGCCAGCTCCTGCCCGTCAAAGCGAACTGTGCCCGAAACGATCCCGGCGCCGTGACGCGGGAGCGTGCCGATCAGCGCCCGGCACAACATCGTCTTGCCGGAGCCGGATTCGCCGACGATGCCGACCGCCTGCCGCTGGTACAGGCTGAGGTTGGCAGCGTCGACCACAGGGAGCTTTCTGCCGCCGCCCTTGCGAAAACTGATGCAGAGGTCCTTGACTTCCAGCAGAGGTTCTATTTCACTCATCCTCCCCCTTGCTGATCCGCTCCAATCCCCGCGCCAGCAGGGCCACGCCGATCGCCGTCAGCGAAAGGAAAAAGCCGGGAAACAGGATCAGCCACGGCTCGGTCCGCAGGTAGAGCCGCCCCTCGGCCAGCATCGCGCCCCACTCAGGCGTGGGCGGCGTTACGCCCAGCCCGAGAAAGGAGAGGCCGCCGATGATGACGATGATGAAGATGAAGTCGCTGAGCGCATAGGCGAGCGCCTCGGAAAAGACGTTGGGCATGATATGGCGGACGAGGATACGCAGCTGCGAATAGCCCAGCACCTGCGCGGCCTGTACGAACTCGGCGTCCCGCAGCGCCAGTGATTTGGCGCGCGCGATGCGGGCGTACTGGGCCCAGCGCGATATCCAGATGGCGATCAGCAGGCCGCGGATGTCCGCCCCCACCATCGCCACGATCCCCAGCACCAGGATAATCTCCGGGAATGCCGTCAGCGCGTTGACAAGCCCGTCCCAGATGGTTTCGGCGATGCGGTTGCGCGTTGTGCCCGCCAGCGTGCCGATGAAAGTGCCGATCACGATGGGAACACTGACACCCAGTATCGCCAGCGCAATGTCAAGCCGCGCGGCCGCAAACACCCGTACAAGCAGATCACGCCCCAGGTGATCGGTGCCAAAAAGGAACGCCGCGCTGGGCGGCTGCAGGGGCTGATCGACGAAACCGTAGGGGTCATTGGGACTCAGAAGAGGAACAGAGACGCTGAGCACGAGGATAAGCGCCAGAATGACGACGCCCCAGCGGCTTTCAGCGTTGAGCTGGCGCCAGTAGCGCCGCAATTCGACCCGGCGCAGACGGCCAGCAGGCGAGATACTTGGGTTTCCGGCTGTCATCGTATCTGCGCCCGCGGATCCAGCCAGCCGTTGACCAGATCGGCCATGAACGTCAGCCCGACCACCAGCAGACCGCTCAGGAAGACGATCCCCTGCACCAGCGGGTAATCGCGATTGCGCACCGCGTCGACCAGTGTCATACCAAGTCCCGGCAGATTGAAGATGATTTCAATGATAACGGCATAGCTGACGACGGTCGCGGCAAAGTAACCCAGCGCGGCGATCGTCGGCGCCAGCGACGGGCGCAGCAGATAGCGCCAGTAGAAGCGCCAGCCCTGCGTGCCGCGAATGATCGCGGCCTCCACAAATTCTTCGGCGCTGGTCTCGACAATCGAAGATTGGAGAATGCGGGCGAGGACCGGCACCAGGACAAAGTTGATCGTGAGCGCCGGCAGCCAAAGATAGTAGAGGTTGGCCGGAAATCCGGCATGATAGCCGGCGATAGGCGCCAGGTTGACCTGTACCGCAAATAGGAGGATCAGAAGCAGCCCCGAAAAGAAGACAGGCGTCGCCACCAGGACCGACGCGCCGATCTGAAAGGCGTGCCCAAACCACGTGCGGCGGTAGAGCGCAGCCGCGACGCCCAATGGCAGTGCCAGCCCAATGGTCATCACAATGGTCGTAACCGTCAACCACAGAGAGACCGGCAGCCGTTTGCCCACAATGGAGAGCACCGGCTCGCGCGAACGGATCGAAACACCGAAGTCGCCGCGCACCAGATTGGAGACGTAGCGCCCGAACTGACTGGGAATCGAACCGTCGATCCCCAGCAGCTTACGGTAGGCGATCACATCCTCCTCCGTTGCCTCATCCCCCAGCAGGATCATGGCCGGATCGCCGGGAATCAACCGGATCAGTAGGAAGGCGAAGACCATCAGCAAGAAGGCGACGAAAAACGCCTGCGCCAGCCGCCGCAGTACAGGATGCCTGAGCAGGGGCAGCGTCCTTGCGCCAATACCGCCAGGTGATGACGTCATCGCAGGCGTGAGGAAGGTGGAGAGAGGAGAGCGAGGACAACTGCTCGGCGACGACCCGGAGCGGGTTCTGTCTGTCTGGCCATCTCGCTCACCCCTCACATTGGGCTGCGGGCGACTCGCGGCCTGCATCGACCGCGAGCCGCGGACTTTCGATTACTCTTCCACGTCCGCCAGAGGCACGACGATGAAGTGCGAGGCGCCGGTTACGGTCCTGACCGCATTCTGACCGACGCGGCTGCCGCCCATCACCGAGCGTTCACAGCAGGGGATGATCGACTGCACTTCGTAGCCCCGGTACTGGATCTGGCGGATGAGATCCTCGCGGGCAGCCCGGTCAACCGTCTGGCCCAGCTCATCAAACAGGCGCTTCATTTCAGGATCATCGATGCGCGACCGCTGCGCCCAGAAGCCGTCCAGGAACTGGTTGCGCAGGTAGCTCTCCGGCGGCCCGCCGTTGTTGCCGGTGACGGCCCAGCCGGCGTGATAGTCAGGCGAATTGGCCATGATGTCCAGCGCCACGCCAACCTCCTGGCCGTCCGGCGTCACCTCCATGTTGAGCGCCTTGAGCTGCTCGGCGAATACCAGGATGCCTTCGACATAGCCCGGCCGCGGGCCGTAGGTTGTCACAGTGAAGGAGCAGCCGCCGTCCGCCCACGGTGTGTTCGCCATCAGCGCCTTAGCCGCCTCCAGGTCCTGCGCGCCCCCGTTCGGCAGAATGCCGACATCCAGCGGCTGGCCGGTGTAGAAGTACCCGATGACCGGCGGCGAGATGCCCAACAGCGCCCGCTCGTTGATCTCGGAGCGGTCGATGGCCAGCGAAATGGCCTCGCGCACGTCGCGATTGGACAGACAGTGATCTTCGGAGATCTGCTGATTGATGCTCAGGTGAAAAACACCGCCCAGCGCCACGACGAAGGTCTCAACCTCGGGCGGGAAGGTGTCACGCGCCTGCGGCGGCAGCTCATAGACGTAATCCAGCTGGCCGGTGGCCAGCAGCAGCGAGCGCGAAGTGGGGTCGGGCACCCAGTGCAGCTCAAGCTCCTTCACCGCCATCGGGCCGAGCTGGTAGTTGGGATTCTCCTTCAGCGTCACCACCGGATCGCCGGGCTCGCCCGCGGCAACGTAGTAGGGGCCGGCGCTGACCGGGCTGCGGAAGTAGCCGTCCGGGTCGGCCTCTACCTGTGCCTGCGGATGGACCGAGAAGCCGGTGCGTCCAAACCAGAACGGGAGCGAAGGTTCGGCTATGCTCAACGTCCACACTACGGTCCTGTCATCGGTTGCCTCCACGCTGACGACATTGGCAATCGGGCCTTTATCGGTCGGCGGCGCGTCCTTGATCCGCTCCCAGGTGAAGACGATATCCCCGACCGTAACCGGGGTGCCATCCGAGTACATCAGGTTCTCGCGCAGCGTGAAGGTATAGACCAGGCCATCCTCCGAAACATCCATCGATTCGGCCAAGTCCGGCTGCGGCACACCGTACTGATCAAGTCGGAGCAGCTGCCCGCTGATCAGCTTGATCGTCGAACCTTCCGACGTCTCGCCGGGCAGCGCCGGGTCGAAGTGTGTCAGCGCGCCCGGCAGACCGAAGCGCACCTTCTCCAGCGGCAGCATGCTTCCCGAATCCGCCATCATCGGCTCCGTCGCAACCGGCTGACACGCGGCTAGCAGGATCGCGAAAATGGCGACTGCAAAGATAAACAGTTTGGGCTTATTGGAATACATTTGTCCGACTCCTCCTTGATTGACCTTCTGATATATGGTTGGCCAGTGGGCTACCGTTCCGCGACCTGCACGGGACGGTTCGTCTTCAAAGATTCCACTGCGGCCTCGACCAGGAGTTGTGAACGATAGCCGTCTTCCACGCTGACCATGGGCCGCCTGCCCTCCTCCAGCGACTCGACGAAGTGGTTCATCTCGGCCGGATAGGCTGCCGCATACTTGTGCAGGTAGAACTGTGAACCGTCGGGGGGACCGGAGTGCAGCCTGTCGTGCAGCGCCCCGGCGGCCGTGTAGCGCACCAGGCCGGTTTCCGGCCGGTTCTCTGCCCGCAGCATTCCCTTAACGCCGTGCACTTCCAGCCGCTGGTCATAGCCGTAGGTCGTGCGCCAGATGTTGTTGATGTGGCAGAGGGCGCCGCGGCCGGTCTTGAGCGTCGTCATGGCGGCGTCGACCTCGCCCAATCTGCCAAGTTCCGGTTCCACCAGGCTCGAGGCCGCCACGTAGACCTCCACCGGTTCATCGTCCAGCAGAGCGCGCGCCAGGTCGAAGTCATGCACGGTCGATTCACGCAGCAAGGTGTAGGGCGCTGTCCGATGTGTTTGCCGGCTGAGGTCGAGCAGCGTCACTTTCGGATCGCGGTTGGTCAACAGCACCAGCTCGACGTCACCGATCTCACCGGCCTTCACCGCCTGGATCAGGGCCAGGTGGCTTGGCTCGAACCGTTTCATGAAGCCCATGAAACTCGACACGCCCGCCTTTCTGACCTCTTCGACCGCAGCGCGCGCGGTGGGGATATCTTCCGCCAGCGGCTTCTCGCAGAAGATCGCCTTGCCGGCGCGCGCCGCCGCGACCACCAGTTCCGCATGGGAGCTCGCCGGTGTGGTGATGACGACCGCATCCACCGCCGGGTCGGCCAGCGCGGTCTCCCGGTCGGATACGGCTATGGCGCCGTGGCGTCCCGCCAGGTCGGCCGCAGCGTCCGGCAAGAGATCGTAGACGCTGTGTATCTCCGCCTTGGGATTTTCCGCCAGTGTGCGTGCATGGCGCTTTCCCATCTGGCCGGCGCCGAAGATGCAGAATCGGACCATCTTCAAACCCCAGTCGTCATTTGCCGGTGTAAGACCTGCCCACTGCCGATTACCAGCCGCCGCTTACCAATGCTGGTCCGCCGGGATCTCAGGCCACGTGCTCAGTTCGTCCCGGATCTCCGGCAGCTTGCTCCAACCTTCGCCAATCGCCCAGAAGAGGCTGAGCACCTCATCGCCGTCGTTGGAGACAGAGTGTTCGTGGCCCTTCGGCACGAAGACGACATCCCCCGCCTCCATTCGATGTTCCACCCCTTCCAGGTGCAGGATGCCGCGCCCTGAAATAATGTAGTAGACCTCATCCTGCCCCGGATGCACGTCGGAGTGGCCGTGCGTGCCCGGGCGCACCCAGAACAGGCCGGCCGTGTACTGGTCCGAGCCGCACGTGTCCTCGGTGATCATGACGCTGTCCTGCATCGTGCCGTCAGGGGACTGGATCAGGGGAACATCGCTCACTTTGAATATGTACCTCATTCCGTCTGCCATGGTGGGTTTTCTCCTTTCATGGTTCTTGTGTAGGGTAGTCCGCTGCTTTTTTCTTCCCGAGTCCAAGCCGGGTTTGGAACTGGCGCAAGGAAACTCCGTCATGCAGTCGTCATGTCCAAATCCCGTCCTCTTAATAGTGAACAATGGATAGCCACACCACTGACCACTGGCGTTTATGTCAGGCCATACCCGCTGCCGGCAGAATCTGCAACTCGGCGAAGTGGCAGGCGCTCGGATGGCCGTGATCAAATCGATCGATGAGCTGTGGACGGTCCTGGCTGCAGATCGACTCGGCCTTCCAGCAACGGGTTCGAAACGTGCAACCCGAAGGAGGATTCACAGGACTTGGCAACTCCCCCTCCAGCACAATGCGCTTCCTTTCTTTGCGGCCTACCGGATCCGGCGCCGGCGCCGCCGAGAGCAGGGCCTGCGTGTAGGGATGGGTTGGCCGCGCGTAGATCTCATCCTCGCCGCCGACCTCTACAATCCGGCCCAAATGCATGACCGCGACGCGATCAGAGATCTGGCGCACAACCGCCAGATCGTGGGCAATGAAGATGTAGGACAGCCCCAGTTCGGTTTGGAGTTCCACCAACAGGTTGATAACCTGCGCCTGCACCGACGCGTCAAGCGCGGAGACTGGTTCATCGCAGATTATCAGATCCGGTTGTAAGGCCAAGGCCCGGGCGATCCCGATCCGCTGCCGCTGTCCACCCGAAAACTCATGTGGATAGCGGTTGGCATCCGTTGCCGGCAACCCGACACGCTCAAGCAGGGCGTTGACTCGCCCTCTCTGCTCTTCCTTCGGCACGATGCCTGGGTGTACGACCCATGGCTCGGCGATGATCCGGCCCACCTCCATGCGCGGGTTCAGCGACGCGAAGGGGTCCTGGAAAACCATCTGTATCTCGCGTCGCAGGGCCTGTACCGACGCTTTCGACAGGGTAAAGAGATCACGCCCTTTGAAATAGGCCGCGCCGCTGGTCGGTTCCTCCAGACGCATTAACGTTCTGGCAATTGTGGATTTCCCACAACCCGTTTCACCAACCAGCCCGAGCGTCTCGCCCCGGTGCAAGTCGAAACTTACACCGTCAACCGCCTTGATCTCTCCGCGCCGAGCGCCCAAAAATCCCTTTCGCTCCGTCGGATAATACTTTACGAGATCTTTGACCCTGAGCAGAGGCTCCGCCGCCTCCCCGACAGGCCCGGAGTGCGTCCCTGTTTCGCCCCCTCCCCGTTCTTTCTCTGTTCTGCGGTTGTCGGCTCGGCGGCAACTGCTGTCAATTGACATGCATGACATCCTCAAAACGATGGCATGAGGCGCTGCGGTCATGCCGGACCTCATAAAGCGGCGGGGGTTCGACCGAGCAGTGATCAATCACGTACGTGCAGCGCGGATGGAAAGGGCAGCCCGACGGAATGAAGCGAAGGTTGGGCGGCGCTCCGCTGATCTGTTGCAGCGAATCCATCTTCCGGTCCACCCGCGGCGCTGATTCCAAAAGCCCTTTGGTGTACGGATGCGCCGGACTGCTGTAGATGTCCTTGATCGGACCGGTTTCCACAATTTTGCCAGCATACATCACAGCCACGTTGTCGGCAACGTCCGCCACCACGCCCAAATCATGCGTGATGAGGATCAAGCCCATGCCCGTCTCCAACTGGAGCTCGGCCAGCAACTCCATGATCTGCGCCTGCACCGTGACATCAAGAGCGGTCGTAGGCTCATCGGCGATGAGCAGATCGGGATCCAATGCAATCGCCGCGGCGATCATCACCCGTTGCCGCATACCGCCTGAAAACTGGTGCGGATAGTCATGCACTCGTTCGCGGGCAGATGGAATTCGCACCCGGTCCATCAGTTCAACTGCTTTGGCCGTGGCTTCACGTTTCGATGTCCCGCGATGCTCCTGAAACATCCCGGCGATCTGGGAGCCGACAGTGTAGGCTGGGTTCAGAGCGGTCAAAGGATCCTGGAAAATCATTGCGATCCGCTCGCCGCAGAGCCGCCGCCGCCGCGACGGGCTGATTTGCAGCAGATCGATGCCATCGAAGAGAGCCGCTCCACCGGTCACGAACGCGGGCGGGCTATCGAGAATGCCCATAACAGCTTCGGCGCTCACCGTCTTGCCTGAGCCTGACTCGCCCAGAATGGCCAGTGTTTGGCCCCGGTTCAGTGTGTAACTGATCCCGTTCACGGCATTGAGAAGGCCGTCGGGCGTGCGGAAGTTGACCCGCAGGTCGATAACTTCGAGCAAATGATCTCCGTTGGCCGCCCGCCCCTGCGCCGGTTCGGAGTTCTCCATGTTTGTGCGGCTGCTCCGCGGCTCGCTATACGCTAAGGCGGTCTCACCGTCCCCTTCATGGCGCGACTCAGATCGTCCCATAAACCACCGCCAGCGCTGCACAGGATCGCTGACCATGCGCAGCCACGCCGCCGTGAGATTAAGAGACAACGCCGTAAGCAGGATCGCGAGGCCGGGAAAGGTGATCAGCCACCATGCACTTGTGATGTAATCGCGGCCTTCGGCGACCATGCGGCCCCACGTGGGCGCAGGCGGCTGGATCCCCATACCCAGAAAACTCAAACCGGCCTCGGCGAGGATCACGATAGCGATCTCAAGCGTCGCCAGCACCAGAATTGGCGACGCCAGATTAGGCAGGATATGTCGAAAGATGATGCGGCTGTCACTACAGCCGATCGTTTGCGCGCCTTCCACAAACGGCTGCTCGCGAAACGAGAGTGTCAGTCCACGCGTCACGCGCGCATAGATCATCCAGCGCGTCAGTGCGAATACGATAACCAGGTTCCAGAAGCCGGTACCGACCAGGAAGAGGATGAAAAGCGCCAGCAGCAGACCCGGTATGCCCATCAGTACGTCCACACCGCGCATGACGACGTCGTCCAGCCAGCCGCGATGGTAGCCCGACATCAATCCCAAGAGGATTCCAAGCGTGCCGGAAGCCAGTACGCTCGCCAGACCGACGGCGAGCGAGACGCGCGCGCCGTAAATCAGGCGGCTGAACAGGTCGCGTCCCAGAGGGTCAGCGCCGAGCAGATAGGGGAAGCTCGATGTCTCGGACGCGTGCGAGGCCATAGGCGGAGCATTGCGCGAGCGCAAGTTCTGGTCGAACGGGTCGTGCGGCGCGAGGAGTTCGGCTCCCACTGCTGCCACGCTCAGCGCAACAAGAAATAACAGCGGGAAGAGCATCAGCTTGTCCCGCCAAAGCGCGCGCAGCAGCTTGCGGACGGTTACGTTGCCCGCAGGCTCGCCTGAATCTCGCGCCGCCGGCCCGTCGCCGGCGGTCATCTGAAGTGGAGCGGACACACGTCTCCTTTTTCAGCCGTAGCGCACCCTCGGATCCAGATAGGAATAGGTGAGGTCAACCAGGAGATTTGTGACGATAATCATAATCGCCACGACAAAGACCAATGCCTCGATGAGCGGCAGATCCCGGTTTGTCACAGCCGAGACGATCAGAAGCCCTATGCCGGGCCAAGCGAAGACGGTCTCAACGACCACTGCGCCGTTGAGTGTGGAGATTGCCTCGTCGCCTGACAGCGTGATAATCGGGATGAAGGCGTTCTTGAGCGCCTGGCCCAATACGATTCTACTTTCTCTGTATCCCTTTGCGCGTGCGGTCTTGATGTAAGGTCTGCTCAGTTGATCCAGCATGGCGCTGCGCGTTACCTGCGCGACCCGGCCCAGCGGCCTCAGCGACAACGTCAGGGCTGGCAAGATGATGAACTTCAACGAACCGGAGCCTGACGTTGGCAGCAACCTCAACTGAACGGCGAAGAAGAGAATCAGCATCAACCCGATCCAGAAGTCGACCGCCGACGCGCCGGTCAGCGAGATCACGTTGACCCCTTTATCTATCGGAGAACCGGGTTTCCAGGCCGCCAGCGACCCCAGGATCATTGCCAGCGGCAACGCAAACAACATGGTAACCGCGGCGAGCTTCAGCGTGGCGGGAATCCGTTCCAGCGCCATGGGCAGCGCCGGTCTTCTCTGCCACCATGAGTTGCCGAAATCTCCGGAAACAACGCCGCGTGCATAGCGCCCGAACTGCACAAGCGCCGGCTTATCGTAGCCGAACCGTTCCTCAAGTGTTTTCACATCCTCCGCACGCGCCTCAGGCCCCAGGATAAGGGCTGCCGGATTGCCGATGACGCGGCCTGCGAAGAAGACAAGGGTCAGGACAACCGCGAGGACGAGGAGCGACTGGATAAGTCGTCGAGCCACGTAGCGGGCCATGCGGACACTCCTTTTGCGGGCAAGGAAGAGTTACTCGCGCATGCAAGTTCCTCATACGTCTCCTGAGCGTTGTCCTGACCCGGTTCGACTGCCGCCAAGAGCCGGAAGATGGCGTCGGCGGCAACTGAAGTGAGGGGTGGATAGCGGCTGATTCAGCCGCTATCCACCGGCGCTCTCGACGGTTTGCAATGGGGAGCGAGGGGCAGATTGCCGAAGCCGCGCTCAATCACACGTATTGTCCATATCCTTGGCCAGCGCCCGATGCCCCAGCGGAACATCCCAGCTGAGGCAGTCACTGACGGCATAGGAGAGGTCCAGATGCGCGACGGCGCCGGCATAGACCTCATCATGGACGAGCTGGGCAATCTCCTGCAGGGCCTGATCGCGCTCTGCGCCCGTCAGCGGGCCGGCAGCTGCGGCCAGCTCATCGAGTTCAGGGAAACAGCCGGCGGCGAAGGGGCTTCCACAGGAGAGATGGCCTCCAAGTGAAAGGGCAAAGTCGTAAAGTTCATTTCCGTGCGGTCCGACGTAAAAATATCTGCCGCGTCCGGGCGGGGGGCGAACGCCGACTTTCTCGAGGAAGGGATCAAGCTCCGACACCTCCAGTACGACGTTGAGGCCGAGTTCCTGCAGGTAGCCGTTCACGGCCTGGTGCAGCTCCTCGCTGCGCGCGAACCAGCCGCTGAGACTGGCGTTCACGAATTCGGTTTCATAGACGGGCACGCCATCGGCTGCCGCTTCGTCCAGAAGCTGTTTGGCTCTCTCCGGGTCATAGCCGTAAGGCTCCAGATTCTCGTTGTAACCGGTCGCGGAAGGGCCAACCATCTGGCGGGCGATCGTGGCCTGGCCGCCCAGAATGGTGTCGAGGATGGTGTCGTAGTCGACGGCCAATTGGAATGCCAGCCTGACCCGCTGATCGCCAAAGGCCGTGCCTTCACGCGGGGGTTCCAGGTCCATTCGCATCCAAAGGGTCTCGACACTGACCTGGCTGCGGCAGCCGATTCCGTCAGTGGCTTCGGCCTCCTGGCAGCTCTCGGCCGAAATCCACTGGGCGATGTGAGCTTCTCCCGTCTTCACCTGCGCCAGCCGAACGGCATCCTCGGCGCGATAGAGAAAGATCAGTTCATCAAAGTTGATCGCGCCGCGCGCGCCCTGGGCGGGGTCGAGGCCCCACCAGTCATGGTTGGCTTCGAGTATGAGCGCGTCACCCGCTCTGAACTCTTTGAACTTGTACGGGCCGGTGCCGATCGGCACGAGAGGATATTGGTCCGGCTCCTCAAGAAGCTGTCGCATTGAAGAGACGCCCTGGATGTGCATGCGGTTGGGCAGTATCGGGTCCGGCGTGGCCGTCATCACGTGGACGGTATACTCGTCCACGGCCTCGGCCGTTATCTGCGGCCCCATGAAGCCGCGCACCGGAAAGGCGTTCCCTTCGCTCCACTGATGGTTGACGGCGTAGGCAACGGCTTCAGCGTTCAGAGGCGAGCCGTCGTGGAAGGTCACCCCTTCGCGAATCGTGAACCGCCACGTCAATTCATCGATCGGCTCGAAGGAGGTGGCAAGCTCGGGGATCAGCTCGTTCGAAACAGGATCGCGATCCAACAAGACCTCGATCACATTGCGCAGGCCGGGCGCCTGCACTTCGTCATAGGCCTGAAACGCTTCCAGGCTGCGCCACTCTCTGATGGCGGCGTAGACGAGCGTCTTCTTCTCGGCAGGCATTTCCGCGTCCGTGGCGGGCGTAGCGACAGGCTGGCAGGCGCCCAACAGAACCGCGAATGCCACGATCATGCATACAAGATACCGTCCTTTGGTCTGAGTCATTGCTCTGATCCTCCTGGATCTTGTGCGTGTTGCACGATTACTTTACCAATGAAAAGCCAGTGGAAATCGCCAATCGGACGAACAGACGCATGGAGTCTCGTGCTACTGATCTCGACAGAGCGCAACCTTTACAGAACCAAAACTGTTACGCTGATGAGCGACCCAAAGGGCGCCCACCACGCTACGAACAAGCGGACAGTCTGATGTTGTAAACCCCCTTTCTTCAACGCGCTCAACCAGCGGAGCGGTAGCGCATCAAACAGCTCACAAGCAAGTATAGCCGCCGTCGATGACCATTATGTTTCCGGTCATGTAACTGGAAGCGTCAGATGCCAGGTAGATGACAGCGCCCTGTAACTCAGGCGGTTCGCCGGCGCGGCCCATCGGCACCCTAGACATCCAGTGCTCCCACCGCGCGGGATCTTCGGCCCGCATCTCGATCACCGGGGGGGTGATCATGTAGCCCGGCGCCAGTGCATTGACGCGGATACCGGCGCTCGCCCATTCTGCGGCCAGCGATTTGGTGATCATAATGACCGCGGCCTTGGCCGAGTTGTAGTGCATGTGCTTCTGCGGGTCCAGCGCGCTGATACCGGCCATGCTGGCGATGTTGATGATGTTGCCGCGCCCTTGCCGCGCCATCGGGCCGTAGGCGGCTTTGGAGAAGATAAACACGCCGGTAACGTCGATATCGTAGACGCGCTTGAAGTCGTCCAAGCTGAGTGTCTCAGCCGCTTCTACCGTCGCGACGCCGGCGTTGTTGAGCAAAATATCGAGACTGCCCAAACTCTCGCAGACCTCGTGTACAGTCCGGCGCGCATCCTCCTCGCTCCGCACATCTCCATACAAGGCCAGCGCCTGCACGCCCAGCGCCCTGATCTCTTCGGCTGTGCTCTGTGCCGTTTCCAGGTCGATGTCGACGATGGCGATGTTGGCTCCATACTGCGCCAGTCCGGTGGCCATCGCCTTGCCCAGCCCGCGCCCTCCGCCCGTGACGAGAGCATTCCGCCCTGTGAGGTCGAACAGATCCCGGTTTGCCATTGGGGATTTCAGCGCTCCATCTGTGGTGAGGGGGGGCCCCTCATGGAAAGTTGAAGAACTGGAGGAGAAGGATCGCCTGATTGTAACAAGCTGAAGGACTGTTTCGTGTGCTGTCGTAATGCTATATAAGTGCGCGGCCTTGCGTATCATACCGCGCTGCCAGGGGAATCTGCAACTGCCTTTTTCGCGCCCCAGGGGGCACAGCCGTACCGCAAACAGGCTCAATAGTAAGGAAACGCTCCGCCCGTCACATCAAAGACCGAGCCAACCGAATAGTCCGCATCGGTCGAACAGAGGAAGGCCACCATATTGGCCACCTTCTGCGGCGACTGGAAATAGCTCAACGGGACCGTAGCCAGCGCGCGCGCCCGTATCTCCTCTTCCGGTACGCCCTCCAGCCTGGCAATCGCTCCATGGACGACCTGCAGCATTTCTGATTCAACGATACCGGGAAACACACAGTTCACCAGGATATCGTAGCGGGCCAGCTCCAGCGCCATCTGTTTGGTCAGTCCGACCGCTGCGTGTTTGCTGGCGACGTACCCGGCAATCGGAACGTCTTTGCCGGAGGGGATCTTACCGGCAGTGGAGGCGATGGTGATGATCCGGCCGCCCTCGCCCTGGGCGATCATCTGGCGGGCCGCAGCCTGTGAACAGTACAACACGCCCTTGGCATTGACGTTCATCTGCCAGTCCCATGCGCTGTCGTCCAACTCCAGCACAGGTGTGACGGCCAGCACGCCGGCGTTGTTGACCATGATGTCGAGGCGTCCGAACCGGTCGGCGCACTCGGTCACCATCCGCTCGGTATCGGCCCGGCTGGTGACATCGACCTGCAGGGCCAGGGCCGCGCCGTCCTGCGCTTCGATCTCTGCCGCCACCCGCATGGCGGACTCGTTATCGATATCTGCCACGGCCACCGCCGCGCCCTCACGCGTCAGGCGTAGCGCAATGGCGCGCCCCATCCCCTGGCCGGCGCCGCTGACAATGGCAACCTGGTTCGCAAGCTCATATGAAGGCATCGCTTATCTCCTTCCGCTATCAAGACAATGGCCTGCAAGAGACGAAAACTGTTCCGCAGCAGGCAAACAGGGAGCGCAAGGCGCCCTTTCGGCCCACTGTTTCACGTGAAACATGGGCCCCGCCATTGTAGTATAATCTTTACGGGCCTATGCAGCCACAGCAGTTTGGCGGCATCTCTTGCGGGAGCAGACCCCGTTCAATTCGAAAGTCTAGCGGTCCAGAGGGTTTACAACAGGCAAACAGGACTGGATAACCGATGAATAAACGAATCGTCGTCATTGGGGGTGGGCCCGCCGGCGTTGAAGCGGCCAGTACGGCCGCCCCGTACGCCGGAACCGTCACCATCGTGTCGGATCGACCCGTTGGCGCCTGGCATCAACTCCTGCCCAGCCGGGTATGGCTAACTGCTGTAGACAACCTATATGCCACGCTTGGCCCATTCGCGTCCTCGACAAGCGGGTTCCCAGACATAAGCCGGTTCACACTAGCCGAGGCGCATGCTCATGTAGACAGAATCGCCAGGCGGTGGAGCGCTCAGCAGGCGCAAATGCTGAATGATCTTGGTGTACGTATCGTCGAGGGCAAAGCCTCATTTCAGTCGCCAAGCCAGCTACTGATAGCGAGCAACTCTGATGACGTCATGACATTAGAGGCCGATGCGTTTATTATGGCCACAGGGTCAACGCCATTCGTGCCGCCTCCCCTTGCCCCGGACGGCAGACGGGTCTTTTCGCCCGCTACAGCCCACGAAATGCCGCATCTGCCAGAATCCATGATGGTGATCGGGGACGGTCCGACTGGATTCGAATTCGTCCACATCTTCAGCGCACTCAACATCGACATGACCTGGCTTGTATTGCCGGGAGGTCCAAGCTGTGCCATCGCTCCGGATACCGACGCATTCCTGGTTGATATGCTCCTGCGGAGAGGTGTTCAGATCCGGCCGGGGGAGCCGGTTGCAGAGCTGCAACGCTTTGAGGATCACGTCGCAGCCGTAAAGCCGGACGGCTCACGCTCTGAGGCGGAGATGGCCTTTGTGACCATCGGGAATCGCCCCAATGTTTCGCGACTGAATCTGGAAGCGGCAGGCGTGCAGGTCGACGCCCGCGGATCTGTGCGCACTGATGGCTATGGGCAAACGAATATTGAGGGAATCTATGCGGCAGGCGACGCGCGACAGGTCAGAGCGGGTAGTGTGTCCATGGCGCACGCCCGTGTTGCTGCACTTCATGCCACCGGGCAGGAGACGGATCCCTACGACGATCCCTGTATGGTGATTCCATTTCTCTCCAATCCTCAGGTGGCGCAAGTAGGTGTACTGGCCGCCGCCGGCGATTCGATCCAGAGCGTGGAAGTGCCAATGCAGTCTGCACTCAAGACGCATATCTCAGGACACAAGGAAGGCTTCCTGAGGTTGGCGTGGAATCGGAACAGGCAGGTGGTCGGGGGACTGGCCGTGGGCTATCAGGCTGCTGATGCGCTGGCGCCCGTGTCCGTCGCCATCAAGACAAAGGCGACGATCGATACGCTCGCTTCCCTGTACGGCCCGCATCCTTCCATAAGCGAGCTTCCTTTCATGGCCGCACGCGCGGCCTGCCGCCAAGCGCGCTGACCGCTGTCGCACAGAAAACTCGAAAAACCATACTTGCACGGTATCAACCTGTCAACGGAGACGTCACGGGATCGGAGAAAAGGACTGGCTGACGTGAGCCACGTCAGCCAGGAGTGAACGCCGTTATGTTTTTGCTCTTCAGAAGGTGTTGCTATTCACCGTCCCCGCGCTCGGCGCCGGCGATGCGTTCCTGCAGCGCGGCCGTCTGTTCCATCTGTTTCATAAAGTGGATCGAGCTCTTCACCAGGGTCTTCCAGTCCGGCCTGGCCGGCACGGCATCGAGCGACAGATAGCCACTATACCCCATCGTATTCAGAGTCCTGACGACCTGCAGAAAATCGATATGCCCGGTTCCTGGCGCCTGGCGGTTGTTGTCGGCGAGATGAATACTCATGAGGCTGTCACCGGCCAGCCGCAATGTATCGGTCAGGGCGCCATCCTCGATATTGACGTGAAAGAAGTCGGCAAGCACGCCTACGTTGTCCGCCCCGATCTCGTCTGCGATGCTCTTCGCCTCCACAACGCTGTTGAGGAAACCGGCATAACCCTCAAAGCGGTTGATCGGCTCGATTGCCACTCTGACACCGCGCGGCGCAGCGTAGGCGCCGATTTCACGCGTTGACTTTACAAAGTTGCGCCGCAGGACGGGTCGCGGCACGCTCGTGACGGGGTATTCACTTTGGGGTGGGACGGCGGCAATTTCGATGAGAGGCGGCTCGTCGAGACTGGCCGCCAAGTCAACGCATTTCTGTGTATACTGCACAGCGTAGTCGCGCACCGACTCATCGCTCGATGCGAGATCGCGGACTTCACCGGCGTGCCAGCCGCCCCAGGCGCAGATGAGCGCCGGTATCTTCAAACCCAGGGAGGCCGCCATTGACGCCACTTCATTGAACAACCGCGGGTCTATCCGGTCCGGCTCCGCATCCAGATCGACGCCATCGTAGCCAGCGTCGGCCACCGTCTCCAGTACCTCTCGCGGCCTCTCCCAGACGTTACCTCCGTCGCCTGCCAGCGTGACCAGGATAACCGAGTACTTTTGTGCCATGGCGTGGCTCTCCGTCGCTATCCGGACTATTGGCCCGGCGTCGGTGTTGCCGTCGGATCTTCCGGCAATTCGGCCGGCGGGGGGGAGTCCCCATTCGGCGTCTCGGTTGGCGTCGGCGGTTCAGCAGGAGGCGGCTCCGGCGTCTCGGTTGGCGTTGGCGTTTCAGTGGGAGGCAGTTCCGG